>JAZRIM010000035.1:0-35628 GCA_045645265.1 Candidatus Onthomorpha sp. | reverse complement strand
TAGAGCAGGTGAACACCTCTTACCATTCCGAACAGAGAAGTTAAGCCCTGCATCGCCGATGATACTGCTACACCAAGTGGGAAAGTAGGTCGCTGCCAGATTAAACCGAGAGCTTCGCTGAAAAGCGAGGCTCTTTTTTTTGTTTATAATATAATCCCATGTTTTTTTCATTATTTTGAAACTCTATCTACAAAAAAGTGTATGAAATTTCTTTGATTTATAAAAATATTTCAAAGAAATAAATTTTTAAATCAAAGAAATAATTTATTGATTCTTTGTGTTGCTAAGAGAATTTTGTACAAAAAGGGAATTTTTTTAACTTATTTTCCCTGTTAAATAAGCTTTGGTTCGTTCATCTTTTGGATTTGTAAACATTGTTTGGGTATCGTCATATTCTACTAATTCTCCTAAATACATAAACATCGATTTTGTGGATATTCGTTTTGCTTGTCCCATATTGTGTGTTACTATTAGAATGGTTACTTCTTTTTTTAATTCTTTTAGTAATTCTTCTATGTGATTTGTTGCAATAGGGTCAAGGGCTGAAGTAGGCTCGTCCATTAATAAAATTTCTGGTTGCATTGCCAAGGCACGAGCAATACATAAACGTTGTTGTTGTCCACCCGATAGAAATGTTCCTTTTTTATTTAAAACATCTTTTACTTCTTCCCAAAGTGAAACATTGCGTAAAGTAAGTTCTACGATTGAATCTTTTTCTGATTTTGATAGTTTTATTCCGTTTAAGGAATATCCTGATAATACATTTTCATATATGCTCATTGTTGGAAAAGGAGTAGGACGTTGAAAAACCATTCCTATTTTACGTCTTACATCTATTGGTTGCATTGTAAGAATGTTTTCTCCATTTAATAGTATTTCTCCATCTACACGTATGTTTGGATAAAGATTGTGCATTAGGTTTACTGCTCGTAAAAGGGTTGATTTGCCACAACCTGAGGGTCCCATAATTGCTGTTATACTATTTTGTTCTATGTTGGCTGATACATATTTTACTGCCATTGTTTGCTTGGTATATGATACGCAAGTCTTTTTAAATTCAAGTATTGGTTTTATTGATTCCATTTTTTTGTAATATATTTTGCTGTAAGATTTAATGTTAAAACAAATAATAAAAGAAAAAGTGATGCACCCCAAATCAATTCTTGTAGGTTAGGGTCATTGAAAAACTCCCAAATAAGTAAAGGAACTGCTGAAATTGGTTTGTCTATTGCAAAACGAACAAAAGAACAACCTAAGGCTGTAAACATAAGAGGAGCTGTTTCTCCTATTACTCTTGATATTGCGAGCAAAACACCGGTAAAAATACCTCCAAATGCAGCGGGTAGTTGCACTTTTAACATTACACGAGCACGATTTCCGCCAAGAGCTAATCCTGCTTCTTTTAGAGAAAGTGGAAGAATTTTTAGGGTTTCTTCCGTAGAGCGTATTATAAGTGGAAGCATCATAACAAATAATGCTACACTACCTGCAATAGCAGAATAACTCTTGCTTGGAACTACAATCCAAACATAAATTACAATACCTATAATAACTGATGGCGTTCCTTGTAATAAATCTGTAAGATAGCTAACTAATTTTGCAAATTTGTTTTTAGGGTTTTCTGCTAAAAAAGCTCCACATAAAATGCCTATTGGAATAGCAAAAGCAGAGGCTAATCCAAGCATTATAATTGTTCCTACTATTCCGTTGGCAATTCCTCCTGGAATAGGCTCTCCTGCTTCAATTGCTTTCATTGCTTTATATGCAGTTGGTGTCGGCTCTGTGAAGAAATTCCAAGACAATTGTTCGTATCCTCTAAATATTACTTCTCCTAATATTGCAAATAAAGGGATTATTGAAAGCGAGGCAAACAAACATATTCCCCATAACATTAGTCGGTCTTTTAATAAACGATTTTTTATTCCTTGTTTTCTCATATTTTAAGATATTCTTGTGCGTTTAATCATTGTTTTACCTATTAGATTTATTATTGCAGTTATCATAAACAAGATAAGCCCAATAGCGATAAGAGATGAAAGGCGTAGGTCATCTGCTTCTCCAAATTGATTGGCTATTATAGATGCCATTGAGTTTCCTGTTGATGTTATTGAGTTAGGAATGTTATTTGTATTTCCGATTAACATTGTTACAGTCATTGTTTCTCCTAATGCACGTCCAATGGCTAATACATAAGATGAAAAAATGCCTGAACCTGCTACGGGAAATGTTATTTTTGTTATAACTTCTGCTCGTGTTGCTCCTAAGCTATAAGCACTTTCTTTTAAATCATTTGGTACCATTTTGATAAATTCTGCACTTAATGATGCAGCATAGGGCATAATCATAATTGCTAATACAAGAGATGCTGTTAAAATGCTTGAACCCTGTGGCGAAATGTTTAATGCCATAATAATAGGGCGAAGCGTGTAGAATCCCCACAAACCAAAAATTATGGAAGGAATGCCTGCTAATAAATCTGTTATAGTATTTAGTATAGAGGCTATTCTTTTATTTTTAAAATATTCTCCAATAAAGAATGCTACCGGCAAAGAAAATGGGATACAGAATATTAAGGCCAATAAAGTCGTTGTAAGCGTGCCTATAATGAAAGGTAAAGCTCCGTATTGCTCATTGCCCTCTGTATAATTCCATTCAGAAGAGGTAAGAAAGTTTAAGAATCCAAAATGTTCAAAAGCATCGTAAGCATCAATAACAAGGGCATAAACTATGCCCCCACAAATTATTGGTATAATTATTGCTGTTAAAAATAGTAGAAACTTATATAGTTTGTCGTTCATAATAGTAATTTGTTGTTATTGTAAAATTGGCACTCCGTTATAAGTAACTTTTTTTAGATTCATTAAGCTTAATTCGATAGCTTTTGTTGGTAGTGGAGCGTAATGTACTTCTGATGTAATATTTTGAGCTTGTTCAGAGAGAATGTATTTCAAAAAATCAAGTGTTGCTGTTGCTTGCTCTTTGGAACGATCAGAATAGTTTTGTTCTTTGTAGATAAGTATCCAAGTAAATGTAGAGATGGGATAGGCACCTACTGCATCAGAATTTGTAATTGAGCAACGAGTATCCTCAGGGATTTCTCCAGATGCGGCAATAGATATACTTTTTGAAGAAGGTAACACAAATTCTCTTTGTTTGTTTTGAATGCTTGCATAAGGTATGTTTTGAGCGAAAGCATACTCTGAACCTACATATCCGATTGTGTTTTTTGTTTGCTTAATCACACTTGCAACACCGGGATTTCCTTTTGCCGCTTGTCCATAAGGGAAGTTTACCGATTTACCTGCACCATATTTAGAAGCCCATTGAGAACTAACCTTGCTAAGGTAATCTGTAAAGACAAATGTTGTACCACTGCCGTCTGAACGGAATACAGGAATAATGGTTTCGGCAGGAAGTTTTACCCCAGGATTAAGTTCTGCTAAACGAGAATCATTCCACATTTTTATTTTTCCTGAAAAGATTTCTGCAATAACCTCTCCTGATAATTTAAGATTTTTTACCCCTTCAAGATTGTAAGCAAGAACAACAGCTCCCATACAGGTCGGGATATGAATTACAGAATCCATTTCTTTTAGTTCTTTATCGGAAAGAAAGGCATCGCTACCTGCAAAATCTACTATTTTGTCGCGTAGATTTCTTACTCCTCCACCAGAGCCTATTCCTCCATAAGCAATTGCATCTCCATTTATTTCGGCAAATTGTTCAAATATTACATTGTAAAAAGGAAGTGGAAATGTTGCTCCTGCTCCTGAAAGTTCTTGCGGTTGTCGATTTCCGTTTTTTGAATTACTGCCACAAGCTACTACTGCAAGGGCTAAGAATAATGTCATAACTGATTTAAAAATCTTTTTCATACTATTATTTGTTAAAAGTTAATATTTTATTAAAAACCAAAGTAACAATTTATATAAGCGAAACAAGTGTTTTTCGCTCCATCTGCTTTTTGCATTGTTAATCTAAAATTAGGAGCAATCTTAACATATTTTCCTAAATTGAATTGTGTTCCAAGGATAGCAACAGATTCATCGTTTGTTTTGTTCCAAGAGTTTTTAGAATACAAATCGTCAAATCGTGCATAGAGTGCAATATCTTTATTAAGATTTACTGATGTAAAGATAGAATAACCACTTTGGTCTAAATTATCTAAGTAAGAAGCATTAGCTATGTAATTGTATTCGCTTCCGATAGTGAATTTCTTGTTTTTGTATCCTATGAAAGCAGACATATTTGTAATGTTTTTTTCTTCTCCTTCATTTACTCCTCCATATAGTCTTATTTGAAAACCTTTCAAAGGAGTAAGTGTAAGACCTAATCCGTAATTTAATCCATTGTTCTTTTGGAGTTTTTTATAGCCTTCGCCATTTACAACTATTGCATCTACACTAATCCAATTTGCGAATTTGTATGTAGCAGAAATACCAAGGTCAGCACTGCTGCCAAATTTATATTCATCTTGAAAAGACTTCATAATATAGCGATAACCCCAAAACTTTTCTTGAAAATTGAATTGAGTTGTTGAGATAAGTCCTCCGTTCAATGTTAGATTTCCATTTTTCCAAGAAACTAACGCATTTTTTACATAAGCTATGCGTTGATAATCGCTTACATCAGAAGATTTCCCGATATCCATAACCCCTTTTACAGATAAGCCGTTTGTTAATTTATACTCATAACCTAAGTAACTACGTTCTAATTCAAAGCCCATATTATTACTTTCTGAACCAAAACCACTATGGAAGTTTCCAAATGATTGAACAATTGCTTTACCTTTTGGTTCTTCTGTTTTTGTATCTTGAGCCTGAGCAAAGATACCGATGCAAGCTAAAAGACCTGCCATAATTAATTTCTTTTTCATAGTCATATAATTTAAAATTTGATGTTGCAAAGAAACCAAGATAATGTTTCATAAAAGTTACAAGAAAATTAAAGTTTTATTAAATCTCTATTTGTCTATCATATAGTTTCGATTTTCTTTATAATTTTGCAATACATAAACAAAAGAGGATATGACAATAGAAAGAATATTGATAGTAGATGATGAGGAAACTTTATGCGAGGTTTTAAAGCTAAATCTTGAAAATGAAGGTTATGATGTGGATATTGCTTTTAGTGCAGAGGAAGCCTTAACCTATGATTTAAAGACTTATTCTCTTATTCTACTTGATATAATGATGGGAGAAATAAATGGAATTAAAATGTTAAAAATGCTGAAATCAAAAGAAGAAACAGCTGAAATTCCAATTATATTCTGCACAGCACGAGATAAAGAAGATGATATGGTAATGGGATTGAATCTTGGAGCAGATGATTATATAACAAAACCTTATACTATACGCAATGTAATAGCAAGAGTAAAGAGTGTGTTAAGGCGAACCACGGGAAATAAAACCAACAGCAATGAACAACAAAATATATTAAAAATTGAAGGATTGCAATTGGATTTTGAATTTAAAAGATGTGTTGTGGACGGAGAAGAAGTGAAACTTGCAAAAAAAGAATTTGAACTTTTAGCATATCTAATTTCACATAGAGGAAAGATTTGTTCACGAGAGCAAATCCTAAATAGTGTATGGAAAGAAGAAGTTGTAATTCTTGACCGTACAATAGATGTAAATATAACTCGTTTACGTTCAAAAATAGGAGTATATGGTTCATATATTATAACACGTTCAGGATTTGGTTATGGCTTTCGCAATTAAATTATCATTTCATAAAAGGTTGTTTCTACAACTTATTACTTTTTCTTGGGCAATTGTAATTTGCTTTATAGTTTTTCAATACATAAGAGAAAAAGAATATAAATCAGAACACCTGAGTGCACAATTGCAACAATATAATCGTCATTTGATTTCTGCTATTGAAGAAGGAATTTCTTATGAAGAATATATAGCCTCGTATGAAAAGCCATTTAGAGATTTAAGAATAACTCTAATTACGCTTTCTGGTGCAGTTATTTATGATAATACTATTTCCACTGACGCACTTAGCAATCACAGCAATCGTCCTGAAATTATTGAAGCGATGCAAAAAGGTTCTGCATATCATATAGGGC
Source organism: Candidatus Onthomorpha sp. (assembly GCA_045645265.1). GTDB lineage: Bacteria > Bacteroidota > Bacteroidia > Bacteroidales > P3 > Onthomorpha. The sequence continues at coordinate 29,555 of JAZRIM010000035.1, read as the reverse complement.
GACAATCTACAAGTGATGGAAGAGAATATTTTTACTCGGCAACAAAAGGCAATAGAATTATTGTAAGAACAGCAATTCCTTATTCAAATACTTTGCATGATTTGCTTGCGGCAGATTGGACTTTTATTGTCATAATGATTATAATTACACTTACAATGAGCTTTATTGCTTATTTTACAACTCGCAAACTTGGAAAAGACATAGAAAAAGTCAATCGCTATGAAGCAGAGCAAGAAAAGAATCGTCTAAAACGACAATTAACCAACAATATCAATCACGAATTAAAAACACCTGTTGCATCAATTCAAGTATGCCTTGAAACACTTCTTTCAGGCATTAGTCTTAGCGAAGAAAAACGTCAAGAATTGATAGAAAGATGCTACATACACAATGAACGTCTTCGTAATCTGTTAAATGACGTATCTTTAATTACCAGAATAGAAGATGGAAACGCCCTAATAGCCAAAGAACCTATTGTGATAAATGAAATAATAAAAGAAGTTGCAGAAGAATTAGAAGTTATACCGGAGGGAGAAGGCTTAAATTTGCATACAGATTTTACACAAGAAGTTACAATAGAAGGAAACCTATCTTTAATTGGTTCAATATTTCGTAATCTTACAGAAAATGCTATCAGATATTCAGAAGGTAAAAATATCTACATATCTTTGATAGAAAACAATGATAAAAAGTGTTTAATACGATTTGAAGATGATGGCAAAGGTGTTAAAGAAGAAGATTTGCCACATCTATTTGAAAGATTTTATCGAGTAGATAAAGGGCGTTCACGCCAAAAAGGAGGAACAGGACTTGGACTCGCTATTGTAAAACACTCTGTTCAATTTCACGGAGGTTTAATAACGGTTAAAAATCGAGTAAATGGTGGTTTGCAATTTGATTTTTCGTTAAGTAAGCATTAAATATCAAGTCATAAACAAACTCTTTGTTTTTATTTTTTTTATTGTATCTTTGTAGCGTACAATAAAAAAATAGATGATGAAAGAGCAAATAAAGATATTTTTAAAGAAAAGAACTTACGATTGGATTTTTCTTGTTTTTGCAATTATAAGTATCATTCTTATCTTGTTTTGTGAAAACGAAATATTAAGCAAAATTTTAATTACACTAAATTCCATTTTAACCATTGGCTATTTATCCTATGCATTTTACTTGTTTTTTTTCAATAAAGTTAGTTTTGATTGGCATTTAGTCAATGGAGCTTTTCTAAGAAAAGTAATGTTATTAGTTATAACAATACCATTGTTGTTATCAGGTTTGTTTTTGTGTCTTCAAGAATATGATAACAATCAAGGCGATTTATTTAACACAAAAGTAAAAATTGAAAAAGGAGAAAATAAAAAAGAAACATCCAAAACGATGTTGCAAAAAGTCTATTATCATTATGTAGGTAAAAGTAATATTTATCTCTCAGAGGGAAATTCTCAACAATGGGCATTTTTAACAGTATTTTTTGGTATATTTCTTTTTGACGGAGTTTTGATAGCCTCTATTGTTGTTTGGATAAGCAACAGAAAAGAAAGATATAAAACCGGTCAAGAGCCGTATGAACATTTCCTAAAAAACAAAAAACACTACATTATTATTGGAGGAAATGATATGGTTACAGGAGTAGTAAAAGAAATATTTGAATACACAAAAGAAAAAGCCTATATACTAATTCAGACTTCAAGAGATGTAGAAAGTTATCGCCATGAATTATTTCAAAACCTAACTTCCAATTTGCAAAAAAGAATAATAATATCTTACGGAAATAGAAATACAGAAAAAGACATAAGACACCTTCGATTAGAACAAGCCGAAGAAATATACATACTTGGAGAAGAGTTTCGCATTGATGATTTAGAATCATATCATGATACAATGAATATGAAATCACTACGCTTGATAGCCGATGAAATAAATAAAAATAAAAACATAACAAAGAAAATTACCTGTCATGTAATGTTTGAATATCAAGCAACATTCAATGTGTTTCAATTTTCTGAGATTAGTGATGAAATAAAAGACAAAATAAACTTTAAACCATTTAATTACTATCGAATGTGGGCTGAAAAAGTCTTTGTTTCTAATTTATTGAGCAAAGCAACTTCATATTTGCCGTTAGAAGGTGAAGATGGAATAACATCAACCTCAAAAGAGTATGTACATCTAATAATAATAGGAATGTCGCGTATGGGAATAGCAATGGGAATAGAAGCTGCACACATAGCACACTATCCTAACTATCCTACAAATAAAGTACGTACAAAAATAACCTTTATTGACGAAAATGCAAAAGAAGAAAAAGAATACTTTATAGGAAGATTTCCACAACTTTTTGAACTATCACATTGGCAATACAAAGAAGTAGAAACAACAGAACAAGGCAGAAATAAAATAAAAACAATAAGAGAAGATAAAACACCAGATGTGGAATACTTAGGAGGCGACTTTATAGACATAGAATGGGAATTTATCAATGGTAATGTAGCAAATTCTGCAATACAAACCTACCTTAAACAAGCAGTTTTACTAACAAGAAAAACCACAATAGCAGTTTGTACTCCAGAATCAAGTAGAAGCCTATCTATAGCCTTAAACTTAGAGAAAGAAATATATGAAAACGTTCTACAAATCTTAGTTTATAATAGATATAACAATGCAATGATAGAAGCACTTGAAAATTCAAATAAAAAGACAAATACTATATATTCTCCATACAAAAATAAATTAAAAGCATTCGGAATGGCAGAAAATTGCTATTCACATAAAAATTTTAAAGACTCAGAATTCTTAGCCCAAAAGATACTTGAAATATATAAATCCACACAAGAGGAAGATGAAAAAAGAAGAATAGCCGAACAAGTATCACCAATTGCTTGGTATTGGTCAAATATCTATCAAGCCAACCACTTATGGACAAAACTAAGATGTAATAGAAACGAAGGCAAAACGAAAGATACAATAGACATCTATGCGCAAGTAGAGCATAATAGATGGAATGTAGAACGTCTTTTAATGCAATATCGCCCATTAAATAAAGAAGAACAAGAACAAGTCAAAGGAAATAAAATAAAAAAGCAAGATAAAAAAAGAGAAAAAGCACACTTGGATATCTGTTCTAATGAAAAACTAAGGGAAATAGATGCAGAAGTAATAAAATATGACCGTTTATTTGTAGAAAAAATAGAATGGTTAGAAAAAAGCTTAGTAAAGGAAAATTAAAACTAAGAATAAAAATAATAAATCAAAGCAATAAAATATTATGAGAAAGACTTTGTTGATTTTGATAAGCCTTTTGCTTTTTGCAAGCGGGTTTTCACAAGCACAAAAGGTGAAATATCCGACACAAAAGGGTTTTGTTAGAACCATAGGGAGATATTATGATACAAAGGAAGTAACATCTATTTATAGGATAAAGGATGTTGGTATTTATATGTCAGAAGGAATAGGTAGTAAAAGTGATGCCAATGGAGAATTTAGCTTAAAACCGACTAAAAATGAATTTACTCTTTCCAAAGTAGAGAAAAAAGGATTTAAACTCATATCACCAAGTAACCTCCCAAAGATTTTTTATTGCAATCCTAATGATTTGGAAATTGTAATGGCAGATATGAATGAAGAATTGAGGTTTAGACGAGATACAGAAAAGAAAATAGAAATTGCATTGCGAAAAGAATACGACCAAAAGATATTAGAATTGGACTCATTATATAAACAATCAAAGATAAGTCAGGAACAGTGGAAAAGAAAATATAATGAGATTATACAAAGACAGGAAAAAGATCGAGAGATGGTGAAAAAAATTGCAGAAGAATATTCTGAAATAGATTTTGCCAAGATGGATGAAATAAAAAAGAAGATAGCAGAACTCATAATCAACGGGAAACTAAAAGAAGCTCGGGAATTGATGTATAAAAATGGTTATGTACCTACACAAATAGATGATTGGAAAGATAAAGATAGGACAGTAAAAGATAGGAGGAAAGAATTAGAACTACAACTCAAAGAACTAGAAGATGCGGAGAAGGCATTGGAAAAGGAAAAAGAAGATTTGTCTTATTATTGTGCTGAATTTGCACGTTCATTTGAAATTGAGCATGCTCACGATTCCGCTTTATTTTATTTAAAGAAGCGTTGTGAACTCGATGTTTTGAATGTAGTATGGATAGATGAAGTTGCAGAATATTATTATAAGTATATTGGGAGTTATGATGAGGCATTAGCTTGGTATAAAAAAGCTTTGAATATTCAAGAAAATAATTACGATTCATTTAGCCCTGTTTTAGCACTTTTGTACAATAATATAGGAATGATATGTCGAAATAAAGGTGATTTAGATGAAGCATTAAAGTGGCATAATAAGGCTTATGAAATAGAAAGGTATGTTTTGGATCCACTTAGTCCAGATTTGGCAACTTCATATAATAACATTGGGCTTGTATATAGTAATAAAGAAGATTATGACAATGCTTTAAATTGGTATAATAAAGCATTAGAAATACAAGAGAAAGTATTAGATTCTCTTAGTCCAGATTTAGCAACAACATATAATAACATAGGAATTGTATATAGGAATAAAAACGATTATAATCAGGCTTTAGAATGGTATAATAAATCATTGAATATTAGAAAACAGATTTTAAATCCTATGAGTATAGATTTAGCAGTATTATACAATAATATAGGGGTTGTTTACTATGATAAAGGCGATAACGATGAGGCATTGGTATGGTATAATAATGCGTTGCAAATAGAAGAAAAGGTTCTTTATTCAAAGAGTCCTTCTTTAGCAGTCTTGTATGGAAATATGGGAAGTGCATATTTAGATAAAAGGAGTTGCGATGAAGCTTTGTATTGGCTAAATAAGGCGTTGAATATTCAAGAGCAAGTTTTAGATTCTTTAAATTTATCTTTGGCAACATCTTACAATCATATAGGACTTGCATATGGTCATAAAAAAAACTATGATGAAGCATTGAAATACTATAAAAAAGCATTGTCTATTAGAGAAAAGGTTTTAAACCCATTGAACCCAGATTTAGCAATTATATACAATCATATGGGATTGTTGTATAAAAATAAAGGAGATTTAGACAATGCTTTAAAATACTATGAAAAGGCTTATGTAATAGATAAAGAACTTTTAGATCCACTTAGTCCAAATTTGGCTATATCATACAATAATATAGGAAATGTATATTATGATAAAGGAGAGTATAATGAGGCTTTGAAGTATTATAAAAAGGTATTGGCAATTCGTGAGAAAATTACAGATCCTTTTAATATGGATTTAGCAATCTCATATAACAAAATAGGAAATTTATATCAAAGAAACGGAAACACCTCCGCTGCATTAAAGTGGTATAAAAAAACTTTAAAGATATACGAAAGAGTCTTAGATCCTATGAATCATGATTTAGCAATATTATATAGAAATATTGGAGTTGTGTATCATAATAGAAAGAACTATAATGAAGCATTAACTTGGTATAAAAAAGTTTTAAAGATAGAGGAGCAAGTTTTAGATTCTCTTAATTTAGACTTGGCAGTTATATATACCAATATAGGGAGTGTTTATGGTGGAAAATCAGAATATAGTAAAGCTTTGGAATATTTTGAAAAAGCTTTGTCTGGTTATATCGCTAATTATGGCGAAGAGAATAGAAGTACACAAGAATTAAAACAAATTATGGAACGATATAAAGAAGTGTTAGAAGAAAAAAATAGCTTAAATATAACATATAAATAAAATAAAAATCTTTTTTTTATGCCTGCGTAACAAAATTAAACTAAGGCAAAAAAAACGAAAAACAAGGAAGAAAAAAATTTAATCCGATAAAAATAGTATTTTAAACTGATTAAAATGATATTTTAACGGTGTGGTAAAAAATAAAAACAAAAAAAAGAAAAAATATGAAGAAGATTACAATTATCGCATTAAGCTTTTTGCTTTTTGCAAGTGGGTTTACACAAGCACAAAAGGTGAAATATCCTACAAGAAAGGGAATTGTGCAAGAGTCAACAATGATAATGGACAAGAATGGCAAGCCTAAGAAAAAACCTTTGGCGGGTGTGAGGATTTTTACGGGCAAAGGAGTTTCCAATTCGAGCAATGCAAAGGGCGAATTCACCTTAACGCCAAATGAAGTGCCGTTTAAGATTTCTAAGGTAGAGAAAAATGAATACACACTCCTAAGTCCCGAGCAAGGAACAAGGACTTATTACGACAATAACGAGATTTTGGATGTGCTTATGGTGAGCGATAAAACTTTTAACAACTATATGGACTCTCGAATGAACGTTGCAACAGAGGCAAGGGAGAAAAAGAAAAAACAAGCACTCGAAGAAATTGAGCAACAAAAGGATGAGGGCAAGATAAAGTATGGAGAATATCTCCAAAAGAAGGATTCGATAAACGACGCCTACGATGAGCAGATGAAACGTTTGGTTGAATTTGTGGAAAGGAGCTGTAAGGAATTTTTTAAGGGGATGGAGCAAATCGATAAAGAGATTGACGATTGCATAATGAAAGGCGACTACCTTAAAGCCGACTCTTTGCTTATTTCAAAAGGCTATTTCAATGAGCGAATCAAGAATATAGAAAAATTAAAGCAGGTTACAGAGCAATATGTCGAAGACGCAGTGTCCGATTGTTGGAAATACTCCAGTATAAACCGCGATAAAGTAAAATATACCAACGCCTTGGCATACTTAGACACCGCAAGAGTATTACAAGAAAAGTACTTAGAACCCCTACACCCCGATTTAGCATATACATACAATAGAATAGGAATTGTATGCTTAGATAAAGGCAAAAATGAAGAAGCAATGAAGTGGTTTGACAAAGCCTTGGAGATTCGTGAGAAAGTATTAGACCCGTTGCATCCCGATTTGGCAACTACATACAATAATAAAGGACTTGTATACTGGAATCAAGGCAAAAATGAAGAAGCAATGAAGTGGTATGACAAAGCCTTGGAGATTCGTGAGAAAGTATTAGATCCGTTACATCCCTCTTTGGCAACTACATACAGTGGTAAAGGAGGTGTATACTGGAGACAAGGCAAAAATGAAGAAGCAATGAAGTGGTTAGATAAAGCCTTGGCGATTGAAGAGAAAGTATTAGACCCGTTACATCCAGATTTGGCAATTACATACAATAGTAAAGGAGCTGTATACTGGGGACAAGGTAAATATGAAGAAGCCTTAAAGTGGTTAGATAAAGCCTTGGAGATTCGTGAGAAAGTATTAGATCCGTTAAGTCCCTATTTGGCAACATCATACCATAATAAAGGATTTGTATACTTAGATCAAGGCAAATATGAAGAAGCCTTGAAGTGGTATGACAAAGCCTTGGCGATTCAAGAGAAGGTATTAGATCCGTTAAGTCCCGATTTGGCAACTTTATATCTCGGTATAGGTTTTGGATACTATAAAAAATGCGATTATAACGAAGCCTTGAGGTGGTATGAAAAAACTTTGCAGATTCAAGAGAAAGTATTAGACCCGTTACATCCAGATTTGGCAATTACATATAACAATATAGGAGTAATTTATCTCGAAACAAAAAAATACGATAAAGCTTTAGAATATTTCAACAAGGCTTTGCCGGGATTTATCAAAGCTTACGGAGAAGAACATAGTTGGACAAAAAAAGTAAAGCAAAAGATAGAACAATGTAAACAAGCTTTGGGGAAATAAAAACTACGTATATATATAATATGAATAAGGAAAAGGAAATTAAAACTGAGAATGGGTTTAAGTATTTTGCGTTTATAAGTTATAATTCGCAAGATGAAAGGGCGGCAAAGAGGTTACATCGTGTTTTGGAGCGGTGGCGTTTGCCTGCTTCTTTGGTTAAGAAGAGGGAAATGGAGCGTCGTCCGATGCGAAAGTTGTTTTTTGCCCCTTCGGACATAGTTCCAAGAGAATTGGAAGAGGAATTGAAAAGAAATCTTGAAGCCTCAGAGCATTTAATCGTTGTTTGCTCGCCTACATCCGCCAAATCGGAGTGGGTAGGCTTTGAGATAGATTATTTTTGCAGTCTCGGGCGTCAGGATAAGGTGCATTTGATAATTGTAGAGGGCGAGCCGAAAAGTCAAGACCCCGAAAAAGAATGTCTGCACCCTAATTTGAAAAAGCATTTCAAAGACTTGCTTGCCGCAAACATCAAAGAAAAACATTTCAAACTGCCTTATCTCAACCGACAACGTGCATACGTGCAACTGATTGCCTCGTTGCTCGATTTGGATAACGATGTTCTTTGGAAAAGACACCGAAGAAGATTGATAGAGCGTTGCTTTATGATTTTTTTGTTGGCTGTTGCTTTTGTGCTTTCGCTTTTTGCGGTCTATCAAATCAACAAACCAATTGATATAAGGCTGACTCTTAAAGAGAAAACCCTGCATAATCCTTCGCTTCCGCCTCTAAGAAATGCGAAAGTGAGTTTGCAGATTGGAAAAAACACGTTTGAGAAAACCATAAATTCGTTTGACGATACTTTGGTCTTTAATGAAATTGCCCGCTCTTCGCTTAAAGGGCGTGCAAGGCTGAAAATAATGTGTGAGGATTGGTTTGAGGTAGATACAACCCTTGTTCCAACAAAGATAATGAGCATTGAAATGAGCAGAAACCCCTCTGTGTATGGCGAATACGAGGGAGAACTTTGTAGTTATAAGACAGGCGAAATTCTTGCTAACTATAAATTTTCTGTTGAGGGCGTTGAGTGTGTTACAGATGAGAATGGAAGGTTCAAAATCTTCGTTCCGTTGGAAAAACAAAAGGATACCATGCTTTTAAAGTGCGATTTGAATCCACAAGGCTTTCCTGTGATGTTTAGTAGAGAGAACGGTGCAACTTTTTATCCCGATTATGAAGAATAAATTTAAAGAATAAAATAAACAAAACTATGAAAAATGAATATAAACCAGAGCCTATGGACACAAAAGATGTGGAATTAGGTAAGGAATTAGAAGAATTAATTGAGAAAATGGCGAAAAATGTTCACGAAGTGTGGGCTCAAACTCGTATGAATCAAGGTTGGGTGTACGGAAAAGAGAGAAACGATGCCTTAAAGCAACATCCTTGTCTTGTAGCCTATGAAGAATTGCCCGAAAGCGAAAGGGAATATGATAGAAATACCGCTTTGGAAACTTTAAAACTTATTTGCAAACTCGGATTCAAAATTTCAAAAGAATAACTCTTTGCTTTAAAAAAATAAAACAGCGTTTCAGTAAATTGAAACGCTGTTTTGTTTTTTTATTTCTTTGATTAAACTAATTCGTGGATTACTAATCCTGAACGTAGTTTTGGTTCGAACCAAGTTGTTTTTGGAGGCATGATGTTGCCTGAGTCAGTTATGTTGATAAGTTGTTGCATTGATACTGCATATAATGCAAAAGCTACTTTCATTTCGCCGTTGTCTACTCTTCTTTGTAGTTCGCCAAGTCCTCTTATTCCTCCTACGAAGTCTATTCTCTTAGATGTTCTTAGGTCTTTTATGTCTAATACTTTATCAAGTACGTTATTTGAAAGGATTGTTACGTCTAATACTCCGATTGGGTCGTTATCATCGTATGTTCCTTCTTTTGCTGTCATTTTGTACCATTCTCCACCAAGATACATTGAGAATTCGTGTAGTTTGCTTGGTTTGTAGATTTCTTTTCCTGCTTTTTCAACTACGAATGTGTCGTTAAGTTTTGCAAGGAATTCTTCTTCTGTCAATCCATTAAGGTCTTTTACTACGCGGTTGTAGTCAATGATTTTTAATTGTGAATCAGGGAAGATTACAGCCATAAAGTAGTTGTATTCTTCGTTACCTGTGTGATTTGGATTAGAAGCTCTTCTTTCTTGTCCTACTCTTGCAGCTGCTGCTGTACGGTGGTGTCCGTCTGCAACGTAAAGTGCTGGAATTTCTTTTTCGAATATCTCTTCTATTCTTGCGACTGTTTTTTCATCTTCTATTACCCAGAAAGTGTGTCCAAAGCCATCTTCTTTTGCAACGAAATCATATACAGGTTTTTCGTTCTTTACGATGTTTTCTACTATTTGGTCGATTTCTTGGTGTGCAGGATATGCAAAGAAAACAGGTTCTACGTTTGCATTTGTAATGTTTACGTGAATCATTCTATCGTCTTCTTTGTCTTTTCTTGTAAGTTCGTGTTTTTTGATTACGTTGTTGAAGTAATCATCAACGTGTGCACAGCCTACTATACCATATTGTGTTCTTCCGTCCATTGTTTGGGCGTAGATGTATAGTTTTGCTTTGTCGTCTTTTACTAACCAACCTTTTTGTTTGAAATCATTGAAGTTTTCAACTACTTTGTCGTAAACTTCTTGTGAGTGTTCATCTATTCCTTCTGCAAGGTCGATTTCTGCTTTTGTTACGTGAAGAAGTGAATATTGGTTTCCGTCTGCTTCTACTCTTGCTTCTGCTGAATTCATTACGTCGTATGGACGAGAAGCTAATTGTGCTGCAATTTCTACAGGAGGTCTTAATCCTCTAAATGCTTTTACTCTTGACATTATCTTTAATTTTATTGTTAATAATTCTTAAAACTTTTGCAAATATATGCTTTTTTTTTATATTTGCAGTTTATTTTTAGATAATTTGATTTTGAAAATAGTATTAAAACTTAAAAGATATTTTTTTACACTCCTTATTTTAGGGTTGTTTTGTGCTTGTTCTACGGCGAAAGATAAATGGATAAATCGTCAGTATAACAGTATTGTGGCTCATTACAATGCTTGGTGGAACGGCAATCAGGCTTTGAAAGAAGGTGTTAAAAGTCTTGAACAAGCACATAAGGATAATTACACTGAAATATTACCTATTTTTAAACTCGGGACAAAGGAAAATGCCACAGCAATCAAGTCTAATACCGATAGAGCAATAGAAAAAGGTAGCAAGGTTATTCAAAAATATTCCATGAAATTCTCAGGGGTGGAGAAAAACCCTCAAATAGATGATGCTTATTTGTTAATGGGAAAGGCTTGCTTTTATGCACAAGATTATCCTGCTGCTTTGGCAACATTTAATCTTTTGATTGCTCAATACAAAGATAAAAAAGAAAGTTACGAGCCAATGATTTGGTTGGCCTTAACTCAAAGTAGAATGGGCAATAGTAGCGAATGTGATATTTTATTGGACCAAGTAAAAAATAAAATAGATGAAGGCGTGGCTCCAAAGAAGTTACGCAATTTTATGAACTTGGTTTATGCTCAAAATGCTTTGAGTCAGGGGAAAAATGCTTTGGCGTTAGAATATTTTGCCAAGAGAAAATTTTCCTTTGAGAAGGAATTGAATACTCGAATAATGTTTATTCAAGGTCAAATTTATCAAAAAGCAGAGGATTATGAGCAAGCAACAAAATTCTTTAAGAAAACAGCACGCCGAGCAGGGAATTATGAAATGGAGTTTGCTTCTCGGTTGAATATTGCAATGTGTTACGATCCTAAGAAAAGCAATAGCCGTCCTATTATCTCACGTTTGGAAAAAATGTTGGATGATAAAAAAAATATAGAATACAAAGACCAAATTTATTATGCATTAGGCGAGGTTTATTTCAAAGATAAGAATGTTGATAAGGCTTGTTTGCAGTGGGAAGCAAGTTCTGCAGCTTCTACTTCTAACAATTTACAAAAGATTACCTCGTGTCTAAGGGCTGCAAATACGTATTTTGATTTGTTAGAAAAATATGAAAAGGCTCAAATGTACTATGACACTGCCCTTGCTGTAATGCCGAAAGATTATGATGGATATAAAACAATTGAAAGTCGTCAAAAAGTTCTTACAAACTTAGTTACGAATTTGCGATGTGTTGAAAGATGGGATAGTTTGCTTGCAATGAGTGTGATGAGTCAAGCAGATTTAAACGCAAAGATAGACTCTTGCATTGCCGAATATAGACGTATTCAAAAGGAAAAAGAAGAGGCAGCAAAGAAAGCACAGGCTTTGGCTGCAAGTATGGCTGGAATGACAAATTATTCGCAGTTTAATAATAGAAACTCTTGGTATTTCTACAATAGTAGTACGGTTCAAGTAGGTCAATTGGAGTTTAGACGTATTTGGGGAGAGAGAAAATTGGAGGATAATTGGAGAATAAGTCATAAAGAAAGCGAATTTGACTTCGATCAAATGGCAGAAATGTTTGACGAGGAAGGAAATCCAATTGATTCAACGACTGCAAAGGGTGGATCAAAAGCAAAAAACAACGATCCCGCATCAAGAGAATACTATACAAAAGATATACCGTTTTCACAAGGAGCAAAAGACACAGCTCATGCCGAAATAGCAGAAGCACTCTTAGCAGCAGGATATATTTACTATCAAGGATTGAATAATTACGGAAAAGCAATAGAAACTTTCTTAGAGTTACATAGAAGATACCCTACTCATAAAAACGTATTACCTTCTTCTTATCACCTATATCGTCTTTACGACAAGATAGGTCAATATCCAAACTCAAATTTCTATAAAAACAAAATATTAAATGAATATCCCGATAGTGAATTTGCTATGATGATAAACAATCCTGACTATTGGGACGAATTGGCTAAAAGTAATGAAAACGCAGAAAGGCTTTATGCAGATGTGTATAACACATATCTAAGACACAGATATGAAGAAACAATAACAAAGAGTCAAAATGTTATAGATAGTTTAAAAATAGGCCCGTATATTCCAAAATTGCTTTACGTACAAGCCTTAGCAAAGGGGAGAATTTACGGAATTGATACTTTGGCTATGGATTTAAATCTTATACTTCATAATTATACTGAAAGTGAGATTGCTCCTATGATAGAGAGTCAATTGAAACACTTAGCCTCTGCTTATCCTGATGGGAAAATTGATTTGACTTATACTCCTAAAACAAAGGAAGAAATTTCTGATTCAAAGAAAGAAAATGATGAAACAAAGAAAGAAAATACCAAAGACGAAAAAATAAACAAAGACGATATACTTGACGCAGAAACATTGGTCTTTAGATATAGAGATATGAAACATTACTATGTTTTATTGTTCGATGAAGATAAAATAGATGCGTTAGAATTGGAAAGAAGGGTAAATTCATATAACGATAGTTTGTTTGCCGATAATAAACTCAATACAATGGCAATGTTATTTACTATGACAAAGCAAATGTTGAGTGTAAGACAATTTGAAAACAAAGAACAAGCGATGAATTACTACAATTCAATGCAATCAGACTCTTCACCTCTATCTACTTACGATAGAAATTCTTTTGTACACTTTGTAATTTCAACACAAAACTATCCAACATTCTATAATCGTCAAAACATAGAAGCGTATTTGAAGTTCTTTAAGTTAATGTATTTAAATAATCAAAATTAAAATGAAATCAAGTCACCTATTATTTTACTTTTCAAAATTGAGCATATTTGCAATGTGTATTTGTTTTATTACATTGTTTGCTCGATTCTTTGTTCCGGTTGAGTTTTTAAGTGAAAACTTACCTTATTACATTGTTATGTTTTATCTTATGACAGCCTTGTGTTACGTATTTTTATACAAAAATAGAAAAACTAACTTTGTGCCAACATTTATGATAACAAAAATACTGAAGTTTTTAGTTTACATATTTGTTTTAGTAATATTACTTTTGTTGAATGTAGAAACAAATGTGAAATTTGCAGTATCGTATTTAATTATTAGTTTCTTATTTATTATTTTCGATACAATAACAATAAATCAATTATCAAGAAAACAAGTAGAAGAAGAAAAACAATTAAAAAATCAAGATAAAAATGAAGAATAGAGACATTAAAAAACACGTGGCATTATTATTTTTAGCTACATTGGTGTTTTGCTCTTGTCAAGAAGAGTTCCCACAAGACGATTTAATAGAGGGTAAATGGAAATTAGAAAGTGTAGTGAATGATCCAAATGCTTTGGAATGTGAAAAACAAGCATATTTTGAATATACAAAGTATGTGTATGATGAGGCTGAAAGAAAGCTTTTAAAAGTAAACTATTGCGATATTCCAGAAGATGCAGAAATAAAAGAACCGATAGTTGTAGAGAATTATTACTCAATAGTAGCAGACACACTTATTATTGTTGATGAAAAACGCGATACAAAAAAATATGTAATCGAACACATCAATAATGAAACTATGACATTGGTTGATAAATACAATAATCCTACAAATTACGTTAGGGTAAAAGAATAAAACCTCTTTGAATTGGAAAGTTGGGGTCTTTGGGGATTATTTTTAGGTAGCTTTTTAGCCTCCACAGTCATTCCATTCTCTTCGGAAGCCTTACTTTTAGGAGCAGTTGCGATTGGAGAAAATATTTGGTTGTGTGTTTTTGTGGCAGCGGTTGGTAATAGTTTAGGTGGAATTGTTTCATTTTATTTAGGGCGTTTAGGAAAATGGGAGTGGTTAGAAAGATTCTTTAAAGTAAAGAGAGAAAAAATAGAAAAGACCAAAGACAAAATTAGTCGATTCAAAATAATTGCAGCACTTTTTGCATGGTTGCCTGTAGTAGGGGACTTAATAGCGATAAGTTTAGGCTTTATGAGATTTTCTCCTCTTTTATCTTGTTTATTTATGTCAATAGGGCGTTTTGCAAGATTTGCAGTAGTAGGAGGATTGTTAAGTTTAGTTTAACACAAATGAGGAAAAATAAATGAATTTTAGAACAAAAAATATAATAATACTTTCGTTGTTGATTTTGCTTCCTTTCTTTGCAAAGTCGCAAGAGATGTATGTGGAAGATAGTTTAGAGTTTGAAATAGGTGTTTTGCGACTTGAAATAGATAAATTGCAAGAAGACATCACAAACCTTAATGAAAGAAACGAAAGATTACGCAATAGAAACAAAGAATTATTACTAAAAAATGACACACTCTTAGTAGTAAACAAAGAAATTCAACAACAATTGCAAGAAAAGAATACTTTGTTGGAAGATAAGATAAAACTCTTACAACAAAAAGAAATTCTCTTTGCCGAAAAAGAACAAGTCTATAAAGATGCTATAAGTTCCTCAAATGTAGATAAAGCAAAAGTAGAGGGATTGTTAGAGGCAAAAAATGCAAATCTTGAAGGCAAAGATAAAGAGATACAATTGCTACAAAAAAACATTAACGAAAAAGAACATTACATTTCTACAAAAGACCAACAGTTACAGAATATTTCGGCAGAAAGAGATAAATATTTCAGAATGTCTGATACGCTAAGAGAAAAACTCAAAGCAGCCGAAATAATCATTATGCAAAGAGAAGAAGAGTTGAAATACACTCGTCAAAGAGCAGAAGCAGCAGAAGAAAAAGTAACCTTAGCCACAAATCGTAAGAAAAAAGTAAGAGTAATTCAAGGAATGGCAATGCGACTTTATCCAACTCCGGAATGGACCATACAACCAAGAGTCTCAACCAATGGAGTAACACAAAATACTATACTAAACAAAAACTCAGGTAGTGTAGATTTTGATTTAGTTGTAGGAGCCTCAATGATGCTTTATGATTTAACGAAACCAAATAGCAAATTCTCACAAGATATTGGCCTTTACGTAGGATTTGGAGGCAATAATCTTTTTAAAAACTTCTATGTAGGGCCTTCATACAAATTCTTAGATTTCTTTCATCTTACAGCAGGGATAAATATCGCACAATACGAAGTGCTTGCAGATGGTTGGAGCGAGGGAGATGTACTTCCTGATGGTTGGGCAATACAAACAACAAGAGAATGGAAGGTTACAGCCTTTATTTCTTTAAGTTTTGATCTCGATTTCATTTCCTACATTGGCAAAAAATAAGACTTAAAAGATGAAAACCCTAATAAAAAACGTCTTACTTGGCGAAGAAAGAGTAGATATATTAGTAAACGAAAACCTAATAGAAAAAATATCCTCAAAAATAGAAGACAAAGAAGCGGAAATTTTTGAAGCGAGCAATTTAGCCGCACTATCAGCATTCTATAATATGCACACACATTCCTCAATGACACTTTTGCGAGGCTATTGTGAAGATAAACCCTTATTTGATTGGCTAAACAACATTTGGAAAAAAGAAGCAGAACTCTCCTCCGAAGATATATATAACGGAACACGTCTTGCAATCTTGGAAATGATAAAAAGCGGAACGGTTTTCTTTGCCGATATGTATTGGCATCACGACTCAATCATAAAAGCCGCAGAAGAAATGGGCATAAGAGCAAACATAGGCATTTGTTTTATGAATTCTCTTGGCAGAAAAGCAATAGATGAATGCTTTGATTATGCAAAAAACAAAACCTTTTCTCAAAACTCTTTGGTAAATCTTTCAATTGCACCTCATGCAATTTACACTTGCGATAGAAAACTATACGAAGAATGTTATCGCTTTGCAAAAGACAACGATTTAATCTTTCATACACATCTTTCAGAAACGCAAAAAGAAGTAGAAGACTCACTAAAAGAAAATGGATTAAGACCTGTGGAATACCTAAATAGCCTTGGCGTACTTGATAACAAAACTTTGCTTGCACATTGTGTTCATTTATCAGAAAAAGAAGCAGAAATACTTTCACAAACTCGCTCAACCTTGGTGCATAACCCTTGTTCAAATATGAAATTAGCCTCAGGAGTTTTTGATTCTCGTCAAGCAAAAAAATATAACTGCAACATAGCACTTGGAACAGATGGAAACTCCTCAAATAACAATCTTTCAATGATAGAGGAAATGAAAATAGCTTCCTTACTTGCAAAAGTACATTACTTAGACAGCGAAGAAGGTAACTCAAACCAAGTATTTCAATGGGCAACCAAAAACGGAGCAGAGGCAGTTGGCATAAACGCAGGAGAAATCAAAGAAGGAAAATTAGCAGACATAGTATTTGTTAATCTTAACGATGAAAAAATGATTCCAAACTACAATACTATCTCAAACCTTATTTACTCTGCCGATACAAAGTGCATAGATAGCCTAATGTGTAATGGGAAATTTCTTATGAAACACCAATATGTAGAAGGAGAAGAAGAAATAATAGAAATAGCACAAAGATATAAATAAAAAAATGAAAAAAATATTAGCATATTTTCTTTTTATAACACTAAGTTTTCTTTCTTTTGGTCAAGGAAAAGAAAGCATAGAATGGGTAAAAGTAGAAGGTGGAAGTTTTCTTATGGGTTGTGAGAAAACAGAAGCAGACTGTTATCCCGATGAAGAGCAACATAAAATTACTCTTTCTACGTTTTATATCTCAAAATACGAAATAACCGTAGCACAATACAGATATTATTGCAATCAAACAGGCAAATCAATGCCACAAGAGCCTAATTTTGGTTGGCAAGACAATGCTCCGATAGTAAATATCACTTGGCAAGAAGCAAAAGACTATGCAAAATGGGCAGGAGGTAGGCTTCCGACCGAAGCAGAGTGGGAATTTGCAGCACGAGGAGGCAATAAAAGCAAAGGATTTAAATATTCAGGAGGCGATAACCCTTTGGAAGTAGGTTGGTGCTATGAAAACTCCGAAAAAACCACTCACCCCGTAGGCAAAAAACTACCAAACGAATTAGGAATCTATGATATGAGCGGAAATGCTTGGGAATGGTGCGAAGATAATTACGATATATATTACTATAAGAAAAGTCCAGAAAAAAATCCCAAAGGACCTGCAAAAGGAATAGGCAAAGTAAATCGTGGAGGGTGTTATAATTTTGATTATCACTTGATGAAACCCTCACATCGCAGAGGAAGCGGAGCCGAAAGCACAGGCACAGGCACAGGATTTCGCATAGCAAAATAAAAAAGCAAAGAAGTTATCCTTTAAGGTTTTGATAAAAAGCGTTCGTATCACTTATGAATTTTACGGAACAAACATCTTTCGTAATTTTTACTTCATATCAATTATAAAATTGTACTTTTTAGCGAATTTTTTCATGTTATAGTCTTTTGTTCTACTTGTAATAGTAAAACAATCCACTATAAACCAAATAAAAAATCCCCCTACTGTAAAAATTTTAAGTAGTCCACGAACAATTTGTCCAAGAAAGATTCTATCAATACCCATTCCTATTGCTCCAAAGACAAAGAAAAGTAAAGGTGTTAATCTCATTAGATTTGGATTTATTAAACTTATTGAACTTAAAGACATGATTTGTTCAACAGATAGTTTGTTTAACCCTTGACGAATGGTTTCTAAATCCTCTTTTTTAAAGTATTCGGATTTGCTTATCAAAAAACTGTTTATTGCTTCTTTTTTTGAAATGTTCCGAATATGTTCTTCCATAACTTTATTTGGTTTATTTCTTATTCTGCTCGCAAATATATGAAAAATATTTCAAAGAAATAGAAAATTTTTTATTTATTCTATTTTGTGGTTCTAAAAAAAAACATACTTTTGCAATGTTAAATTAGTTTTTAGATGAAAAATAATTCGTTATGGAAAATTATGAAATTTATTTTTTAGTGGTTTATGCTATTATTTTTGCTTTTATATCGATTTTTACTTGGTTTCTTTCAAAAAAAGAGTTTGAATTAAAGATTAAAAAAGGAGAAATAACAATAGAGAATGCTAAAAATCTAATATTAAAATTCAAAAGAAAAATAAAAATCGCTTCAATTTTGTTTATCGGGTTTCTTATTGTTAGGTTATTTGTTTCAATTAGTAATCTAATTATTGGTGAAAAAAGTTATTTGTCAGAATATGTTGACGGGTTAGTGTATCCGGTTGTTCTTGTTTTTGCTTTTTATGTTATAAGATTTAGAGGTTTAGCTTATTGTAGTGAAAGATTTTTAGTGGAGAAAAGTAAGGAGTAGCGTTTTTTTAATTGTGTTTTCGTTGTTTGTAAGTCTATGAAAAAAACTCTAAGAAAAAAATAAAAAAAGCAAAGAAAAATTTTAAAAAATCAAAGAAAAAAAATAAAAAATCAAAGAAAATTTAAACACAAACGCAGAAAGCGTAATTGCTTTCTGCGTTTTGCTTAAAGAAATGAGCGTTTACTCGTTTTTTATTTTATAATTTCTACGCTACGGCTTATGAAATTATCTAAGGCTTCGCCTTTTAATAGTCCTTGACCAAGGAGTGCAAGGTCTTTTAGTTGCGATAGGGTTTGAGTTTGTTTGTCTGCGTCTTTTTCTTCAAGGATTTGGGACATTATAGGGTGGTTTACGTTCACTACAAGGTTGTAATGTTCAGGCATATCGCCATAGAAAGACGCCATTCCGCCACCTCCCATTTCTGCCATTTCCTTCATTCTTCTCATAAACTCGTTTTGTGTTATAGAAAAAGGATATGCAGTTTGTTCAAGGCTTTCTGTTTGAACTGTAAACTTAGTTTTATCAACTATTGCTTCAACTAATGTTTTTAACTTATTAGTTTCTTCTTCTGAAAGTTTAGAAGGGATTACTTCGTCTTTTTCTATTAGTTTTTCAATAGTGTCTGAGTCAATTCTTGCAAACTTAACATCTGTGAATTTGTGCTCTAAGGTTTGTATGAAGTGATTATCCAAAATTCCGTCCATTAAAAGCACATCGTATCCTTTGTCTTTTGCTGCTTTTATGTAGGAGTATTGTTCGTCTATGTTGTTTGCGTAAAGGTAAACTAACTTTTTGTTTTTGTCTGTTTGAAGTGCTTCAATTTTTGCTTTGTATTCTTCAAATGTAAAGTAGTTTGATTCTGTGTTTTTCAACTGACAAACCTTTGACATACGGTCATAGAATTTTTCATCGCTAATCATACCATATTTTATAAAGATTGAAAGGTCGTCCCATTTCTTTATAAATTCGTCTTTGTCGTTTTTGTACATTTGTTCTAACTTTTCAGCAACTTTTTTAGAGATGTGAGAAGATATTTTCTTTACATTTCCATCGGCTTGTAAGTAAGAACGGCTTACATTCAAAGGAATATCTGGTGAATCCAATACTCCACGAAGAAGCATCATATATTCAGGAACTACTCCCTCAACACTGTCGGTTACAAAGACTTGATTGCAGTATAATTGTATTTTATCTCTGTGTGGATCTATGTTTTTCTTTACCTTAGGGAAATAAAGTACTCCTGTAAGGTTGAAAGGATAATCTACATTCAAATGAATATGGAACAAAGGTTCATCAAAATTCATTGGATATAGTTCGTGGAAGAATTTATTGTAATCTTCGTCTTTTAATTCGCTTGGTTTTTGTTTCCAAAGAGGGTTTGTGTTGTTGATTATTCTGTCTTTTTTTACTTCAACTCTTTTAGGTTTTCCTTCTTCGTCTTTTTCTGTTTCAGAATCTTCCCAATCTGTTTCTTGGCCACAACGAATTTCGATTGGCATAAACTTACAATATTTTTCAAGTAATGAGACTATTCTTTGTTCTTCAAGAAATTCTGCTGAATTTTCATCAATATGCATTATGATTTCTGTTCCTCTTTCAGCTTTTTCTATTTCTTCAATTGAGTATTCTGTGCTTCCGTCACAGGTCCAACGCACTGCTTTTGCATCAGTAAAGGATTTAGTTTTGATTTCCACCAAATCACTTACCATAAATGAAGAAAAGAAACCTAATCCAAAGTGTCCGATAAGTCCGTTTGCTTCTAATTCGCTTTTTCCTTTGTATTTTTCAACAAATTCTTCTGCTCCTGAAAATGCAATTTGAGTAATATATTTTTCAACTTCTTCTTTGCTCATTCCAATCCCTCTATCAATTACCGATAAAGTCTTTTGGTCTTTGTCAATCTTTACATCTATTGTTAATTCTCCTAATTCTCCTTTAAATTCGCCCAAAGAAGCAAGTGTTTTTAACTTTTGAGTAGCATCAACTGCATTACTTACTATTTCTCTTAAAAAGATTTCATGGTCAGAGTAGAGAAATTTTTTGATAACAGGAAAAATATTCTCTGTTTTTACATTTATTGTACCTTTCATATCTTTGTTTTATTTCAAAAAAACAAAGGAAAAATTTGTTCCAAAAGGCTTTTGCTGACAAATTGTCATAATATTTTGTTTATATTTGCAGAAAAAATTTTGCTATGGAAAACACTACAAAAGAAAATAGAAAGTATATTGGATTTTTTGGAAGAACAAATGTTGGAAAAAGTACGCTTGTAAACGCTCTAACAGGACAAAATGTTTCTATTGTTTCGCAAGAAAGAGGCACAACAACCGATGTGGTTAAGAAAAATATGGAATTGTTTGGTTATGGTGCGGTTGTTGTTGTGGATACTGCTGGCTTAGATGATGATACTCTTCTTGGAGAAAAGAGAGTTAAAGCTTCTTTGCACGCTCTTACTCAAATGGATTTAGCAGTTTTAGTTGTGAGCGAAAATAGGTTTGAAGAGTTGGAAGAATCTTTTGTTGAAAAATGCAAGAAATATGATATTCCTTGTGTGATTCTGTATAATAAAGCGGATATTTGCCCGCTAAAAGAGGAATTAAAAAAGAAAATTTCCCTTGAATTGAATAATCATTCTTCCGAGTCAATGCTTGAAGTTTCAAATCTTTTAACAAAAATGCTTAAAGAAAAGGAAGGAGAGAAGAGAACACTACTTCAAGGAATTGTAAAAAAAGGAGATGTTATTCTTTTAGTTACTCCAATTGATAGTGCAGCTCCTGCGGGACGTTTAATCTTACCACAAGTGCAATTGATTAGAGATATTTTGGATAAAGACTGCGTTTGCATTGCTGTAAAGGAAACGGATTTAGAAATGACTCTTAAAGAAAAAGGCATAAAACCTGATTTGGTTATAACCGATTCAAAGGTTTTTGAAATGGTCGATAAGATTGTGCCAAAGGATATTAAGCTTACAAGTTTTTCTGTTGTTTTGGCAAGAATGAAAGGAGCATTTGAACAATATCTTAAAGGTACTCCGTATTTGGATTGCTTGAAAGATGGAGACAAAGTCCTTATGTTAGAGAGTTGTACTCATCAACCAACTTGTGAAGATATTGGAAGGGTGAAATTACCTGCTTGGATAACAAAATATACAGGTAAAAAATTGGAATTTAGTGCTGTTTCGGGGCTCTCAGATATTGATACTCCGCTTACAGACTATGCAATGATAATTCAATGTGGAGGTTGCGTGGCTACTGCTGCTCAAATAAGAAATAGACTCTTGCCTGCATTGGAAAATAATGTGCCTGTAAGTAATTATGGCTTAGTTATAGCTTATATTCATGGTATTTTTAGCAGAGCAACTGAAATCTTTAAGTAAAAAATTTGGCAAATACTATTAAAAAGAGTAATTTTGACAAAAAAATAAAAGAGATGAAGAAAATATTTTCAATATTATTTTTGACCATTGTGCTTACTTCTTGCTCTAAGGTGTTGTATACGCATTATGATTATCAAGATGTTGTATATACTTATGCAAAACAAGCAGAGCAATTACAAGATAAGGATTATAAGAATATGGCTAAGATTTTTTCTCCAATTGTTAAAGAACCTAAAGGAGAGAATCTTGTTGCTCCTCCTGGATCTTATGCCGATTATGCTTTTTTAATGTATAAGCGAGGAGACAAAGATGAGGCTAAAATTTACTTTGAAAAAGAGTATTTGACTTATCCAGAAAGTAAAACTTACATTCAATCGTTAATGGAGAAATTAGGATTATGAAAAAGACAATAATATACATTGCGATTTTAACTGCCTTTTTAGGTAGCAGTTGTTCGCTTTTAGAAAAGTTTAAAAAAGAAGAACCACAAGCACAACTTTCCACAGAAGATGTGATACAAATGGTAATGAATCAGCAAACTGCTCCTGTGAAGGATACAACCGTAACAAAATTAAGTGAAAAAGAACAGATTGCATATAAGAAAGAATTGGAAAAACAAATGGAAGAAGACCAGGAGCAAGGACCGAATTGGGTGGAAAGAACATGGCGAAAAGTTTTTCCTAAAAAGGTGGAAAGAGAATTAAAATATCCTGAAATCTATCAAGAGAAACCAAAAACTATAATGGTGGTTTATCCTTGGAATAGAAGTAAAGAGAAATTTGCTGATGAGATGTTCTATTCTGCTATTTGCGAAGAATTGACTTTAAAAGGATATTATGTATTACCTGCTTTACCTTTGCTTGATGAGTTTAAGGCTGATACATTGTTTTCTTCACAATATTTCAAGAAAGAGGATACTAAAAAATTGCAGGCAAAATATGGAGTTGATGCAGTGTTGTATGTAACTATTTATACAGTAAAAAAAGATTGGTGGACAACTAATGTGAATATGAATGCTCAGTATGATTTGATTTCTACAAAGACAAATGAGGTTCTTTTCTCTCGTCATGCCGATTTTAATTACGATTCTCAAATGCCAACAAAGAAAAAAGATAAGAAAAGTCTAATCGAAGATGCAAAAGAAAATCATTATCTTGGTATTTGTCAACAAATGCAAAGATATGCTTTCTTGGATTTACCAATAGGACCATATCACAAAGATTATCTTTTAGATCAAAAGAAATTTTCCCATAAAAACGATATGCGTTATAAGGTTAATGTAAAACCAAGTTAAGAATGGCAAAAGAAAAAACAGCATTCTTTTGTAAGGAATGTGGTGCAAAATCTGCTGTTTGGATAGGAAAATGTCCTCAATGTGGGGCTTGGAATTCCTATGAGCAGGAAGTACTGCATAGAAGTGGTAAAAAAACATTAACTTCAAAGCAAAGTCCAATTATTTTAATGAGTCAAATCGTTTGTACAAACGAACAGCGAATTGACTTAAAGAATCAAGAGTTTAATAGAGTGTTAGGAGGTGGTTTAGTTTTAGGTTCTGTTGTTCTTATGGGCGGAGAACCTGGAATAGGGAAGAGTACGCTTTTGCTTCAAACGGCTTTGAATTGTAATGATAAGAGAGTGCTTTATGTAAGTGGGGAAGAAAGTGCTCAACAAATAAAAATGCGTTCGGAAAGAATCAATAAAAACAATGGAAATTGCTATGTACTTATTGAAACAAACGTTGAAAACATTGTAGAAAAGGCTAAGGAAGTAGAACCTCAAATAATCATTATTGATTCTATTCAAACAATGACTACTTTAGATATTGATTCTTCGGCGGGTAGCATTTCGCAAATCAGAGGCTGTACTTCTGTACTTTCAACCTACGCAAAACAAAATTCTATTCCTATAATAATTGTAGGGCATATAACAAAAGATGGCTCTATTGCAGGTCCTAAGGTTTTGGAACATATTGTTGATGTTGTTTTGCAGTTCGAGGGCGATAGAAATTATGGATATAGAATTTTGCGTTCAATAAAAAATCGTTTTGGTTCAACAAATGAATTAGGAATATTTGAGATGCAGTCTTATGGATTGCGAGAAGTAAGTAATCCTTCTGAGATTTTGCTTTCAAATAGCGATCAATATCTTTCTGGAACGGCGATTGCTGCAACTATGGAAGGCTCTCGTCCTATGTTTATAGAGACTCAGGCTTTGGTTGCTAACTCTTATTATGCTTCAGCACAGAAAAGCTCTACTGGATTTGACCTTAGAAGACTAAGTATGTTGCTTGCGGTTTTGGAAAAGAAGGTAGGAGTGAAGATAAGCAATAAAGACGTATTTCTAAACATAGCAGGAGGATTAAAAGTCTCAGATCCTGCAATAGATTTAGCAGTTATAGCAAGTCTTATTTCCTCAAATGCCGATATTTCTATTTCATCGAAACATTGTTTTGCAGCAGAAGTTGGATTAAGTGGCGAGTTGCGTCCCGTTGTTAAAATAGAACAAAGAATATCTGAGGCAAACAAATTAGGCTTTGAAAGAATCTATATAAGCAAATACAATCTTAAATCATTAGATCTTAAAAATATTTCCACAGAAGTTGTTGCTCTTGGAAAAATTGAAGAAATAATAAAAGGAGAGAAGTGTATTTTTTAATTCTTCTCTCCTTTCTATGTTTTTATCTCCACTAAAATGGTAAATCATCTGCTTGTGAGTCGAATGGATTAGTGTTATCCATTGGCATTGCTGTGTTATTTGGTGTAGGATACACAGGTGGAGGAGTTTGTTGTGGCATTTGTTGTTGTGGATACGCTGGTTGAGGTGCAGGTTGCGCATAAACAGGTTGCTGCATTGGTTGAGAGTAAACCTGAGGCTGTTGATAAGGATTTTGCATTGGTTGTTGAGGGTATGCAGGCTGTGTAAATGGTTCTATTCTAAAACAACGCAAATCTGTATACCAACGTCCTTCATATTCTCTTGACTCAGCAGAGAATTGAATTCTTAAAATACTTCCCATTGCAAAAGACTTAATCATAGCAACTCTTTCTCCAAATAAAGTAAATGCTATTTTTTTGGGATATTGTTCCTCAGTTTCTATAACGAATCCGCCTCTTACCCAAGCGCCTCTTTCAGTTTGTCCTGATTGCTCAGGTAAAATTGCAATTAACTTTCCTATTGCTTCCATATATTTATTTTTTATTTATTTTATTCTTTAACTTTTAACCATTTATCTAACCAATCAAAGAAATTTCTTTGCCAAAGGATTCCGTTTTGTGGCTTTAAAACCCAGTGAGTCTCATCAGGGAAATAAAGATAACGTGCAGGAATATCTCTAATCACAGCAGCGTTGTAAGCAGCCATACCTTGTGAGGCAACAATTCTAAAATCAAATTCAGAATGTATTACCATTAAAGGAGTGTCCCACTTATCTACAAATAGGTGAGGAGAGTTTGCGTATGATTTTTGAGCAGTTTTATTATTTTTATCCCAATATGCTCCACCTAAATCCCAATTTACAAACCACATTTCTTCGGTTTCAAGATATTGTTGCTCTAAATTAAACATACCGTTGTGAGCAATGAAACATTTAAATCTCTTATTGTGATGACCAGCAAGCCAATAAACAGAGAAACCTCCAAAACTTGCTCCAACAGCACCAAGATGTTCTTTATCAACATAAGACTCTTTTGAAAGTTCATCAATAGCAGTTAGATAATCTCTCATACATTGTCCACCATAATCGCCACTTATTTGCTCGTTCCATTCTTGTCCAAAACCAGGAAGACCTCTTCTATTAGGAGCAACAACGATATATCCGTGAGAAGCCATAATTTGGAAATTCCAACGATAAGACCAGAATTGAGAAACAGTAGATTGAGGACCACCTTCGCAATAAAGAAGTGTTGGATATTTCTTTGTAGAATCAAAATCAGGAGGATAAATCACCCAAGTGTGTAAATCTTTTCCGTCAGTGGCTTTTAACCAACGTTCTTCTACTTTTCCCCATTTTACCTCTGCCATTAACTCATCGTTTACAGTAGAAAGTTTTGTTTCTTTTTGAGTTTTTTCATCAATACTCCAAATTTCATTAGGGTGAGACATACTCATTTTTTCTCCAATCAAAGTACCGTTCTTTGCAAGCGAAACAGAAGTGTAGTCATGTACACCAGAAGTTATTTGTTTGATAGCCTTGTCTTCAAGATTGATTTTATAAATATTATCAACTGCATAATGATCAGAAACGAAGTAAATCCATTTTCCATCTTCTGAGAAAGTTAATCCACCAACATTTTGATCGAAATCTTTTGTGTAATACTCTGCTTTCTTTGTTTCAAAATTATAAACCATCAAACGAATCTTATCAGCCTCATAACCGTCTCTTTCCATACTTTCCCATGCAAGAAGCTTTCCGTCAGGAGAGAAAACAGGATTTTGATCATAACCCATCATACCTTCCGATAGGTTTTCAGTAGTTTGTTTCTCTATATTGTATAGGTAAATATCAGAATTAGTAGAGAAAGCATACTCTTTTCCAACTTTCTTTCTGCAAGTGTAAACAATAGACTTGCTATCTGGCGACCAAGTTATTTGTTCCATTCCTCCCCAAGGACGCATTGGAGATTCGTATTCTGTACCTTCAAGTAAGTTTTTGCCCTCTAAAACTTTTCCGTCTTTATAATCTGCAACAAAAGGTTGAGGAATTGCATCTACCCAATTATCCCAGTGTCTGTAAGCTAAGTCATCGTTTACTCTTCCTGTTGTTTTGTCTAAGCCTTCTTTCAAATAAGCATATTTATCTTGTTTTGGAATAGCTCTAACATAAATAACCTTTGTTCCATCAGGAGAATAAGAAAAACCTTCTAAGTCTCCTTCTTTAAACTCTGAAATCTGAGTTCTATTACTACCGTCTGGATTCATTTCATAAATGTTTACGCCGTTTTCATCTGCATAAATGAAACCGATTTTATCGCCTTTTGGATTCCAAATAGCGTTCCATTCACTTGAAGCAGTAGTTGTAAGACGTTTAACGTTCTTTCCGTCAATGTCCATTACATAAATTTCAGCATTTCCTTTGTTTTTCTCAATGCTGTAATAAGTTAAAGTATATAGAATCTTGGTTTTATCTGGCGAAAGAGATACCTCACCAATTCTTCCAAAGCTCCAAAGAACCTCAGGAGAGAGTTTGCCATCTTTTACCTCTATATTTGGTTTGTCTATAACATCAGCATCAGCCGAAGTATGCTTTTTGCAACCCCAAACAATGAATAAGGCTGCCAAAGAAAGAATAATTAACTTGTTTTTCATCTTTAAAATATTTTTTTATTGAATTGGCAAAATTACGAAATTATATTTGATAGTAAAAATACTTCTTTATTTCTTTTGAAAGGAAAGAACTATCCAACTGATCCGAAGCATCGCATATTTCTTTTAAAGACCCGTCTTTAAATAATATGTTAATCTTTGTGTCTTTAAAGTTATATGCTTTATTGTGTAACTCATCGGAATTTGTGAAATAGCGAATTTCCTCCTCAGAGGAGTATTTACAAATAGTTTTTATTTCTTCCTCTGTAAAAGGAGTGTCTTTTATTATAATTTTTCCAAGTTTGCGGTTAATAAGATTAGAAGCCAAGGTGCTTAAAATCTTATCTTGATGTTTCGACCACACCTTTACCGCACTCCAAACATCAGAATCGTCAAGCAAAAGAAAGTGATCCAACGCCTCTTTATTCTCTTTTGGCTGTGCTCCATTGTCTAAGAAAAAGAAAAGATGCTCACTCAAAGGCAATTGTTCAAAAAACAACTTTCCTTCTTTTTGTAAATCACTTGCACGTAAGAGAACCTTTGTCAAAAGATTGTCTGCCGCAACAACAGTCTTGTGCATATAAACTTGCCAATACATTAAACGCCTTGAAATAATGAATTTCTCAATAGAATAAATGCCTTTTTGGTCTATAACAAGCTCATTGTTCTCTACATTAAACATTTTAAGGATTCTTTCAGTGCCTATAATTCCCTCACTCACACCGGTAAAAAAACTATCCCTTGTAAGATAATCCAAACGGTCGGTATCAACTTGCGAAGAAACCAATTGATGAAGGAATTTTCTTGGATAAGAATCCGAAAATATATCAATTGCAATCGAAGACAAGGAATTCTTTTTCATCAACTCCAAAGAAACCTCCTCGTGCGAAGAAGAAAAAAATACATGCTCCAAACAATGAGAAAAAGGTGAATGACCACTATCGTGAAACAAGATTGCAGAAAGAGCAGAGGTGTATTCCAGCGGAGAAATCTCTACACCCTTTTGACCAAGCACACCTAAGGCCTCACACATCAAGTGCATAGCCCCCAAAGAGTGAGCAAATCTTGTGTGTTCTGCACCCGGATAAACCAAATTGCTTAATCCTAATTGCTTAATTCTTCTAAGCCTTTGTATTTCGCTTGTTTGAATCAAATCAAACAAATCCTCATTAGGAATATTTATGAATCCATAAACAGGATCATTTATAATCTTTTTCTTATTCAAAGTCGCCATACTGCAAAGTTAAGAAAAAAACATTAAAAACGAAGCCTTGGTAGAAAATAAAATACTTTCACCACAAGTTAAGCCCAAATGCTTGCGATATTTTCAAGCAAAAGATTTCCGACTGCAAATTTTAAAAATATAAGCCCTTAACTAAAAATCACAAAATCAAAGACTTAACTTTTTAAGGCCTTAAAAACGCTAAAAAAGTCTTTGATTTTTGCGATTTTTTCTTTGATTTTTCAAATTTTTTCAATGATTTTCATGCAAAAAAACCTTGATTTAATTTTTTCTATCCTTGATTTAGAAATTTCTATCCCTGAGATAGAAATTTCTAAACGAGCTTTTCGCAAAAAAACTCCAAATTTGCGAAAATTTAACCCCAATTTTCGTCAATTTTTCGCAAGAAATTTCACAAAAATCCCAAAATGAAATTTCCGTAAAATAAAGATTTTTGTCTATGAATTTTGAGTTATAAAATTAAGAGTTTCTTTAATGTTTTTTTTGTGCTTTTAAAAATTTATTATACCTTTGTAATCGGAAATTAAAAGAACGAAAAAATATGTAAAAAGAACGAAAAATATAATTTTAACGACAATAAAAAAGCGTTTTTGCTTAGATTTTGTAATATGAAACTTGGAACACTTCATATAAATCAGTCAAAAGATAAGTTGAAAACGCTCACGAGCATATCGTGGGCTTTTCTTATTTGACTGATTAGGTAGTTCCAAGACCTCATATTACGATAAGAATTAAGTTCACGATTTTTTATTTTTATAAACTCGAAACTAAAAACAATAAGATATGAGGAAACATTCATTAAAGGTGCTTTGGCTGATTGCGATGCTTGTTTTGACAAGTTCTGCCTTTGCACAAAGAATCGCAA
>JAZRIM010000034.1:0-125029 GCA_045645265.1 Candidatus Onthomorpha sp. | reverse complement strand
GAAAATATCGCAAGCATTCGGCGTTAAATTTATAGAAATTTTGTTTACATCCGAAAATTCGTGGCGAATCTAATTTATAAGAGCAAAGAAAAATGCGTGCAATATTATGAAAATATCGCACGCATTTAGCATTAAATGTAGGGAAAAGTGTTTTGGTTTTTTATTTCTATTGAATTGTTATTTTTCTACTTACAGGCTGATTGTCCATTATGAATTTCAGTACATAGGTTCCTGCTTCTACGGTTGAAACATCTATTTCTCTTGGTAGTATATCCCACGCTCTGATTACTCTTCCATAGGAATCTATCATTTGTGCTTCTTTTAATTCTATTGCATTGGTTTCTATAAAGAGTGTTGTATCGCTTGGATTAGGATATATCTTCAATGATTTTCCGCTATATTGGTCTGGTGATAGCGATTGTTCGCCTACGGTTACTTGAACTACTTCTGTCCAAGAGGAAGTGTCGCCTACCGAACATATTGCTCTTACTCTGAAATCGAATTGTTGTCCCATATCAAGATTTCTCAAAGTAAAACGAGGATATAGAGAAACCATAGCGGAAGTATAATTAACTGCTAAGCGTTCTTTGTATTGTATTTCCCATTGAATATAAGGATTGCCTTCTACTTCGTCCCATGTGCAAATAATGGTTTCATCGCCTTTTACTTGATAGTGCTGACAT
The DNA here is from genome assembly GCA_045645265.1 of Candidatus Onthomorpha sp. Lineage (GTDB taxonomy): Bacteria > Bacteroidota > Bacteroidia > Bacteroidales > P3 > Onthomorpha. The sequence goes on along the minus strand of JAZRIM010000034.1, from coordinate 124,346 downwards.
ACGAAATTTTCTGGTGTTAAACAGGTTTCGGATTGTGAGGAAGTTGTAAAGTATTCTTCAATAAAATTCAGTGCTTGTTGATTTCCACAAGAAGAATAAAGAATTACTTTGTATTCTTGCATAGGTTGAAGGTCAGAAATCACAAATGGTGAAGTTATATTAGCGAATGAAAGTGTATCGGCTTCTTGTGTGTTAATCAATGTAAGGTTATGCTCGGTTATATTGCCTATTGTTTGCCATTCTATTTGAGCAGAGGAGTGTGAAATATGAGTTACGGTTAGGCTTTCAGGGCTTAGGCAAGTGTCTTTAATAGAAAACTCAGTTATTGCATAGGTTCTTTCTTCAATTGTATCCATTTGACTACGGATTGCAAAACGAACATTATCTGTTCCTAAGAATCCCATTAACGAAAGGCTGTTTTCTCCATTTACAAAATAGAAATCCATTTCTTGCATTGCTTCTCCATTTACTGAAACGAAGAGTTTTGAGTTTACGCCTTGTAATGAAGAATAGTTAAAAGTAAGATATGGATTTGAAAGAGGGTTTAATTCAAATATTGGAGAGAATAATGTATCGGCTTCTACTCTCCAACAATCTGAAATGTTACAAAAAGAACTTAATGTTGAGAATGTGATAGAATCTTCTACATAATAAGGGAATTCGTTTTCAGGATAGCAAAGTGTATGCAAGAAAACTTGTGAAAAAAGACTTGTATCTTGTGTTGAAGATATGGTCCTGACTTTTATTTGATAGATAGAGTTTGGTAAAAGTTGGCTTAACTCTATGTGATTAAGATTTGTTTGCTGAAATATTGAGGTATTGTTAGAGGTTAATAACACTTCTACCTCATAACTCTCTGCTTCAAGGTTATCGTCCCAAGAAACGTTGGCTCTATTGTAAGAATAGTCATTTACAACTAAGTTTTCTGGTGGTAGAACTAATGTTGCGGTAGTGAAAGTAAAGATATCAGAGTAAAAACTTTGCTCTTCACCACAATCTGCCTGCACTCTGAAATCATATTGAGTACTTGGAATAAGATTTTCCAAAAGATGATTTGGAGTTATCGCATTAAGTTGTGTCCAAGTTGTGTCTTCACTTTGTTTGTATTGCAGATTAAAAACATTTTGATTTTCTGCAAACTCCCAAGTCAGCATTGCAGAAGAAGATGTTATGTAATTGGCTTGAAGATTCTCTGGAATTGCACAATAACGAGCAGTTAGATAGATGTCATCTATTGCAATAGCGTTAGAAGTTGGTGCTTGTGGAGTGTTATACCAAACAAAAAGCAATCGTCTTGTTGTTCCTATATGATGAATTGGCAATTCTATGTGTTCTCTTATCCATTGATTATTGCCACCTCTGTAAACATTTTGTCCAACTTGATATTGTGCATCAGGAAGGTTGTTTATGCTAATAGAAGTTCCCGGTGCAATAAGATAAAGTTTTAAACCTGCATTTTGAAGTTCAGAAAAAGTATGATAACTAAAATCAATATAGAAACTTTGTGCATATTCAGGTATATAAAAATCGATATAAGCATAACTAACCGAAGAAACGCTGTTGTTTGAAGCGTAATTATTTCCGTTACTTACGTGAAGAGATTTACTACCTATACTTCCATTGTTTATTGCCGAAGAAATTTTCCAAGGATTCTCTCCTGCATTGAATGAACCTATTAGTTGGTTTTCGTTATTATCTTCAAAATCTATTTGAATTGGCAATTGCAAAACACTATTTTGGTGTAAATATTTTGCATAAAGGTATTTCCACGGACTAAATGTGCCTTGACAATTTGTTCTTATTGCAAATTGATATTGTTGTCCTTCGTTAAACTCTTGCGAAAAGTTATATTCATAATTTTGTGTTTGATTTATTATATCGTAATTATCGGGATTTGTTCCTACTTCGCCACAAACTATTTGCCAAGTATCAGTTCCTTCGGCTGGTTGCCATTGAATATTCACAAAGTTATTGTCTATTGTTCCTACAAACAAATCTGACACACGAGCACAAAGAGTATCATCGCTCAAAGTATAGAAATATTCCTCTGGACTCCAAAGACTTGTATCTCCATCAATATCTACCATTCTTACTTTCCACATATAACGAGTGTTTGGAGTAAGTTCGCTAAGAGAAATAAGGGTATCGGTCAATATTAGTTGAGTTGGCTCTTCTGCAAGTGCTGCTTGATAGACCAATTGCCAAAAATCTGCATTGGAATTATTTCTCCACGAAAGTGTTGCATTGTTTATGTCTATTTCTCCACTATTTAAACCAAAAGGAATATACTCTTGTGTGGTTTGAGAATAAGATATATTTACTGAAAACAAAATTATAACTAATGATAATAGGACTTTTTTCATATCTTTTGACTTTATTCTGTTATTTTTTCTTTGATTGTAAAATTGAATTGTTTACTTAAAAATAGGTTTTGTTTGTATAATAAAAAATAATAAGCGGATAAAACTAATAAGGATATGAGTGCGGAAAGAGATTGTGAGAGAGAAAATATTTTTATGCTTAGAAACAAGGCTAAAACAATTAAAATCAAAGGTAAAACAAAAGCTATAAAGACCGCTTTCATACCTAATTTTGTACTAATAGTAATTATAACCTCATCTCCTATATTGTAATTTGCAGTGTCTTTGCTTTTAATTTCTATTTCCTTGTCTTTTTTGTCTAAACTTGTGCATGCTCCCCTTGCATGACAAGAAGAACATGTGGATTTTTGCTCTATTTTTACCACTAATTTGTCTTCTTGTTTTTTTATCACAATTCCTTTTTGTTCAACGCAATCTTCTCTCATAAAAAGTTTATATTATTGCCACCATATCTTTTTCTATCCAATATTCTTTACCATCTTCTGTTTGGACTCTTATCTTTTCTAATTTTCTTTCTTTAATTTCTACCTTTTGGCCTTTAAAGAGTTTTGTTTTGCTATCGTTTTGTGTAGGAAGTTTAATAACTATTGCATTGTCTTGGGAATGTATCGCATTTTGTCTTGCAATACCAAAAGAGAATGAGGCGATTGTTAGTATAAAACAAGATAATGTTATATAGAAGAAAAGAACTTTTTTATCGAAACTAAAATAATAGATAAAAAACAATAGAGCGGTAATAAGCAATAAAACAATTGTTAATATTGCCCATGTCATTGGTGAAAACAAAGAGTAGATATTTTTTAACCAACTAATCAAAAAGAAATCTGGAATCTTATATACATCTCCCATTAAACGAGTTTTTGATATTTTGTTATTGGTTTGATATATTTTATTATGAGGTGATAGTTTCAAGGCTTTTTCATAATACAAAGTACTATTGACATAATCACTTAAACGAAAATATGTATTGGCTATATTGTTGTAAAGTTCTGCTGAAACTTCTTTTGTTTCTATTTGTTTATAAAGTTCAAGGGCTTTTTCATAGTCTTGTTGTTGATAGGCTTTGTTTGCTTGATTTAAATCAGCGGCTTGAGAAAATAAAGTAGTCATTAAAAAAATTAAAGCAGTCATTAAAAAAGTTTTTTGAGTGTTTCGTTTTTGCTTCTTAATCAATAACATATTATTTTCTATTTCTGTGATTAGTTCTTCAGTTTGTAAAAATAATTCATTGTATAACTCTGCTCCTTTATTTTGTGAAAAACGTACATATTCACACTTTTCTAATACAGAAAGTGTTTTATTTGACAATTCTTCGTCTAATTCACTTTTTTGAAGTTGAGATTTAATGTTATCAAGATTCAAATCATATCGAGAAATCTTGAATTTATCTGACAAATAGTTCCAAAGAGCTTGTCCTATCTCTGTTTCAAACTCTGTTGTTTGATTGGTATCGAGATATATCTTGGCTTGTTTTAATCGTTTTATTGCAACCTTATTGGCTTTCTTTAATCGAATTGCCACAACGTCTTTATTTTTTTCTATTTGTGCTTTTGTAAGTTTTATCATCAAAACTAATAAGAAAATTATCAGTGCAATTAACCCATAAAACAAATAACTATGGAATGGCTTTGAGAAAATAATATTAGAACTATGTTTTTGCGGAGTATCGATTATATCCATATTTTTATATTTCTCTCTTTCTGTGAGTTGATCTACTAATTCATTGCTATTATTTCCTTTGGTTATTGTTAGAGAATATTCTTCTGTTGTAAGATTTTCATATTCGCCTTTTTCGGTATTAAAGTATGTAAACTCTAATGAAGGTATTTTGAAATTTCCCTCTACTCTTGGAATAATTACATATTGAAATGTTCTTTCGCCCCTTTGTCCTGCTGGAGTTTTTGTTATATTGTCTGATATTTTTGGATCAAATACTTCAAATTCATTTGGTATTTGTAGTTGTAAACCATCTATTAAGGTTAAATTTCCTTGTCCTTTTATTGTGTATTGAAGAGTGATTGCTTCGTTTGTTTTGCAATGAGTTGTATCTATTTTAGATTCAATGCTAAATTGTCCAACTGCTCCTGAAAAAGCATTGTTTGTCACAGGTAATGGTTCAACCTCTATTTCCAAAGAGTTAGTTTTTAATTTTTTGTTTACAGTTTCAAAAACAGGTGTTACTCTTGAAAAGAATGGATCGTTAAAAAATGCATCAAAAAAAGGATCGCCTGTTGATTGTCTTTGACTTCTTTGCGTACCTGTTTGAATGTGTGCAAGGACTTCTAATCCCATTGGTGCGATTTTTAGTTTCCCTGTTTTTTGTGGATAGACTAATACTTGTCTTAGAGTGGCTACTTGATATGCTTTGCCGTTTATAATTTCTCTTTCAAGTGAAGGGGTTGTTTGATTGTCTAATTCTTCTACCCAAAAGCCTTGTGAGGAAGGAAATTTATCAACTTGATATTCTGAAATAGGTACAAGAGTATATATTTTGTAAGAGATTATGATTTCTTCCCCCAAAGAAACTTTTGTTTTGTTAGGAATTGCTCTTACGAAAACTACATTCTCATCTATTTGTGTAATTTTAGGTTGTGGAGTGTTTTTATAAGGATCGTAATTAGGGTCATTCTTTGCCCTTGTTTGCATACTTGGATTATTTTCCACCTTAATATTCACTGCTTTTGTGTAATAGGTTCTGTCCTTTACAGTTACTTTTGCAGGAGGTATAGTAATTGTTCCTGTATTTAGACTTTGCAAAAAATAAGTGTAAGTGGTTGTAGTATTGCTTTCGCGTTTTCCGTTGATAATACTAACAGATGAACTTCTCAATACATTTGGTCCACTTAGTATATTAACGTCTTGAAACGTTGGGGCAATAAAATGTTTTGGTTTATCATCATTTACAACAAAACTTACTTTGAACCTCTCTCCTTTTCCAACTACTTTTGGAGTTTGAACTTTAAACTCAACCTCCTGAGAAAATAAAGGAAGTGAACAAATGAACGCTATAATAAATCCTAATATGTATTTTTTCATTTTTTACCAATCTTTTTCAATATATCTTTTTTGAACTTGTTGTTCTTCTTTTTTCTTAACTTTTTCTAATGTATTTTTCTCATTATTTTTCAATGCCTCCAACATTCTTTCTGTGTCTTTTTTATCTTTCATTCGTTGTGGTTGTGGAGGTTGATTTTGGTTTTGATTATCTTCTTTTTTTTGTTCTTGTTCTTTTTGTTGCTGATTTTGTTTCTGCTCTTGCTCTTGTTGTTGCTGTTGTTGGTTTTGATTATTTTGTTGTTGGTTTTGATATTTATTTAATAAAAATTGAGTTAGTGCTAAATTATATTTTGCTGCACTATCATTAGGGTTTAATCTAAGGGTTTGCTTATAATCTTCAAGGGCTTTTTGTAAAAATTGTGTATTTGAGCCAGCCTCAGAAGTAGTGTCTGTATTAAACATTTGGAAATTAACATTCCCCCTATTATATGTAGCATTTGCGTTGTTAAGTGTATCATTAAAAGAATTACCTTTTAAATATCCTTCGTAATATTTTAAAGCTGTTTGGAGTTTTTCCTGATTTTGTTGTTTGTAGCTTGCGTTTGCTAAATTGTATTGTGCTTTTAAATAATTGCTATCTGCAATCAATGACTTACGATATTGTTCTTCTGCTTTTACGTAGTCTTTTTCTTGATAGAAATCATTGCCGTCTCTTAATTTATTTTTCTCTTTATCACATGAAGAAAAAAATACAAGAAGGCAAAATATTAACATTATATTCTTATTCATTTCCAAAAAATAATTTTCTGTTTATATACTTATTTCTTCTTGCAAAAATAATCCATTCTAATACTAAAAAGAATAACGAAATGAGTGCAAAAATATAGAACTTGCTATCGTAGTTTTTGTAGGCTACTGCTTCATACTCGTTTTTTTCCATTTTATTTATTCTTGCCAATATATTGTCTAAACCTATTGAAGTATTATTTGCACGAATATAAACTCCATTTCCTTCTTTTGCTATTTCCTTTAGCAAAGCTTCATTAAGTTTGGTAAGAACTATATTTCCATTCCCATCTTTCTTGTATTCACTTCTGCCATACTTATCAAAAATAGGAATAGGTGTTCCTTCTGTTTGTCCTAAACCAATAGTATTTACAACAACACCCTCTTTTGCTATTTCTTTTGTTGCATCTAAGGCTCCTTCTTCATTGTCTTCTCCATCTGATATAAGAATAATACTTCTTGAACGTTTTGTTTCATCTTGATTTTCAAAGGCCGAGAAGGCTTTCTCTAAACTTTCTGCTATTGAAGTACCTTGTGTTTCTATTAATTTTGTGTCTATAACATCTATAAAGGTCTTTGCAGCAGTGTAATCAGAGGTTATTGGAAGGTGAACAAAGGAAGTGCCCGCAAAAACAACAATTCCTATTCTATCTCCTTCTAATTGATTTACTAATTGTGTGAGAGATTGTTTTGCTCTGCTGATTCGATTTGGTTTTAAATCTTCTGCTAACATACTATTAGAGACATCTAAACACACCATTAAGTCTGTTCCGGTGCGTTCTTTCTTTTCTATTGATGTTCCTTGTTGTGGATTGGCTAAGGCTAATATTAAGAAAAATAAAGCAAGGTTCCAAAGTGTAAATTTAAAGTATTGTTTTCCTATTGATAAGTCTGGAATAATTATTTGTTGAGTTCTTTGCTCTGCGAACTGTTTTAGTTTCTTTTTTTTCGCCTTAATATAAAAATAATGTAGCAGATAAAAAAGTGGAATCAAAATCCATAAATATAAAAATTGAGGATTCTCTAAACGTATCATTGTCTTACGGATTGGTTCTTAAATAAGTTTTACGTAAAATCATTTCTAAAACTAAAATAATCAAAGCGACTAAAAGGAAATTACCACCTACATCTTTTGTGTGTTTGTAAAGAGATACGTCTATTTTAGTTTTTTCCATTTTGTCAATTTCTTTGAATATTTCTTGTAAGGAAGAGTTTTTTGTAGAACGGAAATATTGTCCGCCAGTAGTGATTGCCACTTCTTTCAATAACTCTTCATCTATTTTTACTTCAACATTTTGATATTGTTTACCAAATGGTGTGTAATATGGATAAGGTGCGTGTCCTTTTTTACCTATTCCAATAGTATAGATCCTAATATTGTATTCTTTTGCTATACTTGCGGCAGTTATTGGGTCTATTGCACCCATATTATTCACTCCATCTGTTATTAGAATAATAACTTTGCTTTTTGTTTTTGTATCTTTAACTCTATTTATCGCTGTTGCTAAACCATCTCCTATTGCTGTTCCGTCATCAATTTGCCCACTTTCTGTTGAGGATAGAAGATCTAATAAAACTTTGTGGTCAATTGTTGAAGGACATTTTGTATAGGCTTCGCCTGCGAAAACAACTATTCCTATGTTATCGCTTTTCCTATTTTCAATAAATTCTTTAGCTACATTTTTTGCAGACTCTAATCTGTTTGGTTTAAAGTCTTCTGCCAACATGGAAGTAGAAACATCTAATGCTAAAACAATATCTATTCCTTCAATGCTTTTTTCATCGGTCGAAGAACTTAATTGGGGTCTTGCTATTGCTATTACAACAAGTGCAACTGCTAACATTCTTAAATAATCTGGCAGTTTCCTCAATCTTAATTTAAGAGTTTTTCTTGCCAATGAGAATTGAGAAACGTCAGAATAAACAATGGTTGTTGCCCTTCTTTTATCGTAATATCTTTGAAAAAGAAACATCAAAGGCAGTAGCAATAAAAGCAATAGCAAATAAGGATATTGAAAACTTAGGTTATTTATCAGATTCATTTGACTCTATTTCTTCTTTTGTATTTATAACAAACTCTTTTGCATCTAAAAGTGTATTTTTATCAATCATTTGATTTGTTTCATATTTTGCAAACTTAACCAAATCTGATGTAGTGAATATTTTTTCCAAGAGTGAGTAGTTGTTTTGCGAGATACTGTTATTTAACTTTACTTGTGAGAGAATATCACTACTTGTCATCTCTGAGGCAAATATTCTAAACCTTTCTTCCAAGTAAACCCAAATAATTTCTGTCATCTCTGTATAATATTGTTTTTGAAGATTTTGTTCGCTTAATTTTTTCTTCGATAAATCTTCTAAAGATTGTAAAGCTTTGATATGAGGTGGTATTTGAGGTTCTTCTCTTATAATTTCAGGGGGTTCTATGTTTAATTTTCGCTTTTTCATATACCATATCAAGAAATACAATCCTACTCCTATTAATATAATAGCCAACAATACATATATTATAGGTAATATTTCTTTAAAGGAGAATTTCTCTTCAAGTATTGGTTTTATGTCCTTAATTTCTATTTTATTGGTATCTATTGGATATTCTAATATTTCTATTTCAGTAGGTAATACTGCAAAATATTTATCTTCACTATTTCCCACTTTTACAAAAACTCCATCTCCTATATTTCTCTTTCCACTTATGAAACTTGTATAGTATTGTTTGTATCTTAAATATTGCTTATTGTTTTCTGTAATTGTATCTATTATTGTGTTTTGTAATTCTAAACTATCACTATTACTCTTGTTTAGAATAAGGGTTTGTGATTTTGAGTCAAAGGGTACTTTAAATGTAAACTCTATTCTATCGCCAATGTTGTAGGCTTTTTTATCCAATACACCTATTACCGTTTGTGATTGCAAACTACCATAACCAATAATAGTCAATAAAATAAGAATTATTATATTTTTAATTTTCATTTTACGCTTTTCCTCTTTTTGAAAACAATTTTATTAACGATTTTATGTAATCCTCTGATGCCATTATTTGAACACTATCAACGCCATACTTAGTAAATTTAGCCAAGTTCTCACTTTGTACACTATATCTTTGTTTCACAAAATTTTCCCTTGTAATTCTATCCGATGTATCAATCCATTTCAATTGTTTTGTTTCTGCATCTTCAAATTGCACTAAGCCTACGTTTGGCATTTCAAATTCTCTTCTGTCGTTTACAAAGATTGCTGTTAAATCATGACGTTTTGCTGCTATTTGTAAGCTATCATCAAACTTTCCAAAGCAATCTGTTATCATAAAACAACTCGCTCGTTTTTTTATAACATTACTTAAAAAAACTAATGGCAAAGAAAAGTTTGTTCCTCCTTCACTTTTACGAAATAAGAGTAACTCTCTAATAATTGTTAGTATGTGAGAAACTCCTTTTTTAGGGGGAATATATTTTTCTACTTTATCTGAAAATAGTATTACTCCTACTTTGTCATTATTATGTATAGCAGAAAATGATAAAACAGCGGCTATTTCAGTTATTATTTCAGATTTTAATGATTGTTCGCTACCAAAGAATGTTGAACCACTAACATCTATCAATAACATAACGGTTAATTCTCTTTCTTCTTCGTAAACCTTTACAAAGGGTTTATTATTTCTTGCTGTAACATTCCAATCAATGTTTCTTATTTCATCTCCGTAAGCATACTCTCTCACTTCACTAAAAGTCATACCTTTTCCTTTGAAGGCACTATGATACTGTCCTGCAAATACTTCTTGAGAGAGACGCCTTGCTCTGATTTCTATGCGGTGAACCCTTTTTAATATTTCTTCGGTGGACATATCTTTTTACGGAACATCTATTCTGTTTATAATTTCTGTAATTATATCTTCCGATTTAATATTTTCTGCTTCTGCCTCATAGGTTAAACCTACTCTATGACGCATTACATCTAAGCATATACTTCTTACGTCTTCTGGAATTACATATCCTCTTCTTCTAACAAAGGCTAAAGCTCTTGATGCTAAGGCTAAATTGATAGTTGCACGAGGAGAAGCTCCATAGTTTATTAAAGATTTTAATTTCCCAAGTCCATATTCTTCTGGATAACGTGTTGCGAAAACTATATCTGTAATATAATTTTCTATTTTAGCATCTAAATAGACTTCTTTTACTATTTCCCTTGCTCTAAGAATGTCTTTAATAGAAATTATAGGAGTTATTGATGTTTTTTTTGCAGCTATTTGTGTTCTTAATATTTCCTTTTCTTCTTCTTTGTTTGGATAATTTATAACTACTTTCATCATAAATCTATCCATTTGAGCCTCTGGCAAAGGATATGTACCTTCTTGTTCGATTGGATTTTGAGTTGCAAGAACCAAAAACGGCTCTTCTAATTTGTAAGTCTCTTCTCCAATTGTTACTTGACGCTCTTGCATTGCCTCTAACAAAGCTGACTGAACTTTTGCTGGTGCTCTATTGATTTCATCTGCCAACACAAAGTTTGAAAACACTGGTCCTTTTTTTACAGTGAAAGCTTCCTCTCTTTGAGAATAAATCATTGTCCCTGTAACATCAGCAGGCAATAAATCAGGTGTAAATTGTATTCTACTAAATTTTGCATTGATAGTTTTAGCCAAAGCAGTTATTGCTTGCGTTTTTGCTAATCCCGGAACACCTTCAAGTAATATATGTCCATCTGCCAACAATGCTATTATCAATCTTTCAACCATATTCTTTTGCCCTACAATAACTTTTGAAATCTCAAAATTCATTGCATCAACAAAAGCACTTTCTTGTTCAATTCTTTTATTTAATTCTATTATATCCATAATTATATAGTATAAATCACCTTTTTTGAGAGTAGAAACGTTATTTCCTACCTATTTATTATAAACTTGAACTTGCAAAGTTAAGAAATATTAAAATAATTCTTTGTTTTAGCAAAATATTTCTTTGATTTAAGAAATTATTTCTTTGATTTATTTTTTTATTTCTTTGATTTTTTGGCTAAAATATTTTGGCGCATTATTATTTTTTTGTACTTTTGCCGACTTAAAAGATGAAAAGTTTAATAATATTTAGAAATAAAGAAAAGTAAGTTATGAAAAGCAGAAAGTTACTCTTAAGTTTAGCAGTGTTCTTTCTTGTTGGAGCTTTCGCTCCAGCTAAGGCGACTCCATTCGTAGAAGGAGAAGGAGAAGAAGGTACAGAACCAACTATCACTGGTTGGCACCAAATAGGTCCAAACAATGTAGCAGGACGTGTACGTACTTTAATGTTTGATAAGTTCAACGATGGCGTTATCTATGCATGTTCTCCATCAGGAGGATTGTTTGTCAGCGTAAACGATGGAAACAATTGGCAAGAAATACCTCTTGGAGAAGGTGCTAACCGTTCTTATGTTGCAACAGCAATAGCACAAGATGAAAATGGAAAGCTTTACGTAGGAACAGGAGAAGGTTATTATTCAGAATCAGAAGCTGGTAAAAAGCACTTCAAAACAGGTATGATTGGAAATGGTGTTTACGAATCAAGCACATTTGAAAAGAATTGGGCAGCAAATCTTCAAACTGACGAAGAAAAATACCAATATGTTGCAAACAATATTTCATTCACTCAAATGGATGGCACCGCTCCTGAAAAATATGACATAATGGGAGAATGGAGTTACATTAACGACATGGTATTTGTTGATGGAAAATTATTCGTTGCAACAAAAAACGCAGGATTAAAAGTATATGAAAATGGCCAATGGTCAAGTAAAGAAATCCATGGCAACACTATGGTTAACGTTACAGACATAAAAATTTCTTCTAACGGAAAAATAGCTGTTGCTTATGTATTTACAGGCGATGCAGCAGTAGCTGTAGCAAACAATGCTAACTCAGAATTTACAAACTCTTTGACAAAACAAGACATTGGATTAAATGACCAAGACTTTATTGATAGAATAGAATTATCATTCTGTATAAACAATTCAGATAAGCTTTATGCTTTAATGGTATACTACGAATACACAGAACAAGGTTATTATTCAAACGATGCAATTTTCAGACAAACTGAACAAGGTTGGGAAAGAGCAACATCTTCTTCACTTTACCTTAACGCAGCAGAAGGAATGTCAATCGCTATTAACGACAGAGATGAAGAATTAATCTACGCTGCAGGAGGTGAAGTTGTATCTGGTTTTGATGCAAACAACGATCCTATTTTTTATTACAACACAATAGCAAGCTCTTTGTCAGAAAGAAATAGTGGAAGCTACGTTGCTCCAGGAGTACACGCAATAGCATTTGATCCAAATCCACAAACACCAGAAGATTCATTAAAAATCTATCTTGCAACAGATGCAGGTGTTTACATTTATAAACAAGATGCGTTAGTTCAATCAGTACAATGGTATGCTTGCAACAAAGGATTAACAACTGCACAATACTATGACGTAGCATCAACAAATGACGGAGCAGTATTTGGAGCAGCACAAAGCAACGCAATAAGTTACATACCTACACCATCAACAGAAATAAAATCTTCAGAAACTATTTGGGCACCAAATAGTACTGGATACTATGAAATATCTAGTCAAGTTGCACCTTATATAGCAAATATAGAATCACAAACAGGAACAGGAGTTTTAGCATCTGCTATTCACCAAACATTACCACAAGTAAAAAAACCAGTTGTATTAGGACGTCCATACATGGCTATCACAAGAGCATATAGCGATAACAACGATTACGAAGCAATTAACGACCAAACATGGAACTATGGTTCAGGTTCAAACCTTTCTTTCATGCACGGAAACGTAACAAAATCACCTGAAAAATCTCCATTCATTACACCTATTGAATTATGGGAATCATTTGATGCACCAGAAGCTACAAGAAATACAGTTTATTTAGTAATGAATGATAAACTAACTATCAGAAGAGGAGAAACAAACTACATGTACAGCCACGGTTTTGAGTTAAAAGATGGAGACAAAGTAATAGTTCAAAGCAACAATTTAGGTTATCCGTTCTTCTATGAATTCACAGCAGAAGAATATGGAACAATTACATCAGAATATACAGGAGAAGAAGTATTGGATTTCATAACAACTCAAGACACTTCAATAGAAGTAGCAAACCCAATAAGAAACAGATTATTCGTAGCTTCAGCAAATGGATTATATGTATGTAATGAAGCAATGAATTTCACAAAAACATTCCAACCAAACAATCCAAACTCACTTCCTTGGACTAAATTATTTAATTTCTCTTCAACAGAAGAAGGCAAACGTCAAATAAGAGCAATAGCACCTTCAAAAGACGGTAACACAGTCTTGATATCTGTTGACATAGCAGCAACAAACCAAGCACCAGAATCTTCTAAAGTATATAGAATATCAGGGTTAAATCAATACGATTTAAGTGATCTATCAATATTCCTTGGTTCGACAATGGACCCACAAAAGTTTACTTTGACTGAAATTGCATCATTTGAAAGAAGTGTTTCTTCAATAGTTTATGCAGATGCAGAAACAGCAATCGTAACACTTCAAGGTTATGCACCAGGAACAAACATCTATAGAGCAGAAAACATAAATGCAGAAAACGTTGAAGATATCGCATGGACAGCAATCGCATTAGGAGAAAGCATACAAAAACCTGTTTACACAGCATTAGTAGAAAAAGTAAGCACTGACGGAAAAACAGTTTACGTAGGAACAGATGACGGAGTTTACAAAACAACTGACTACACAGCATCAAATGTTGTTTGGACAAAAGAAGAAGCCTTCCCATCAGTTCCAGTTTATGACTTGTTCCAACAAACAGCAAACTTACCAGAAATTCAATTCACAACTTACTTAGCAACAAATGCTCAAAACAATGTTTACGCTGCTACAAAACATCCAGGAGCTATTTATGCTGCAACTTACGGAAAAGGATTGTTTATGAACTATGACAACATAACAGAAGAAAGACCAGAAGCCGTAAGCTTAAATTCAGCAGAACAATTAGCAACAACAAGCCTTGATTTATATCCAAATCCAGCACAAAACAGAACAACATTAACTTATAGCTTAAACTCAGCTTCAAATGTTACACTTAACATATTTGATATGAACGGAAGATTAGTTTCAAGCTTAGAAAAAGGACGTCAAAGTGCAGGAGTACATACACAAGAAATAGCACTATCAGGCTTAGACAAAGGAGTGTACATGATACAAATCATAACAAACAACGCAACTCAATCAGCTAAATTGATAGTTCAATAATAAAAATTTTGAAATGAAATAGGACGAAGTTGTAAAGCTTCGTCCTATTTTTTTATACAATCAACAATAAGAAATATATTTTTCAGTTATAATAATATTATGAAGAAATATTTTTTAGCAATCAGCATATTGATAATATCAAGCCTTGCAACACAAGCACAAATTGGAGGTAGCGCAATCTTTTCCGTACTCTCCTTGCACCCTTCTGCAAAAACAGCAGCCTTAGGAATGGACTTCCTTCCAAATTTTAACGATGACATTACAGCAATTATCAATAACCCTTCAACCCTAACAGCAAGAAATCACAACGACATAGGAATTACATACACCTCACTATTCTCCGGCATCAATCAAGCCTCACTTGCATACAGCCACACCATAGATAAAATAGGTAGTTTAGCACTTGGAGTACAATATTTAAACTATGGCAGTTTTGATATGACAGAAGAAAACGGCGATATAGTAGGAAAATTTGCCGCAGCAGACTATGTATTCACCATATCTTGGGGAAAAATGTTAGATTCAAACGTTTACATTGGAGCAAACCTCAAACCCGTTTTCTCACAATATGAAAGCTATAATTCTTTCGCCTTAGCCATAGACCTTGCCGCAAGTTATCAATCCACCGACCGCACTTGGGCTCTTTCACTTATGGCAAGAAATATGGGAAAACAAATAAAAAAATTAGCAAACGAAGACTTCTCCCTACCCTTTGACCTACAACTTGCAGCAAGCAAGAAATTAGCACACGCACCCTTAACAATATACGGAGCAATCACCAACCTACATAAATGGAATCTAAGAGAAGACGACCCATTGAACCCAAGAGACGAAATAGACCTTAACGGAGAGATTACAAAAGAGAATAAATTTGTAGGAATACTTGACAACACATTCCGACACCTACAAATAGGAGTGGAATTTGCACCCTCAAAATATTTTTACATAGCAGCAGGCTATTCATGGAAACAAAACAGAGAAATGTACCTTAAAGACGCATTCTCACTTGCAGGCTTATCCTACGGAATCGGCATAAACTATTCACGCTTCCGCCTTTGCTACTCACGAAACGAATATCACCGCTACGGAGCCCCTAATTACATAAGCCTAATAGTTCAAATATAGTTTCATTGCGTTAAAAACACTCTCCAACTCCCCTCTTTTTCGCCACGTTCCACATACTTTTTTTGAATCAATTGGCTAAGTAATTTTTGAATTGAGTTAATACTAATACCCGTTATCTCTTTCATTCCTGCAAGAGTCAAAGAAGGTTGAGAGAGCATAGCATTTAAAATTTTTGTATAATTAGAAGTCCTAAATAAAATCCTCTCTCCATCATACCACCACACATTTTCATTTTTCTCACTCACAAACAACACATCATTATACACCTCATTAGCCACAAGACTATTAAAATATTTTAAAAACGGACGAATATTCTTAATATCAGCATAAGCACCTTCGCTTGGTATAGGGCCAAGTTCAAGATCTGTTTGATGCAAAGCCTCCAAATATTCATTTTTATTACGACTTCTAACAACAATCATAGGATAATTATGACGAGATAAAATAAAGTTTACCATTAGTCGAGCGATACGACCATTACCATCTTCAAATGGGTGAATGCGAATATACCTATAATGAAACAAAGCAGCTAATTCCACCGGCGAAAGCACCCCTTCTTGCTCTGCTTTATTATACCAATCCACCAAATCCCTCATCAAAATAGGCGTTTCTTCGGGTGAAGCATATTCAAAACGAGTTCCATATCGAGTAATAACACTATTAGGACGTGTCTTATATTGTCCTGCATGTATCACATAACTTGACTGAACGCCATTTGGCAAATTCACATACACAGTATAATCTTCTCGCAGTAAAGTTTTATGCAAAACTTTAATAAAATTTTGCGTTAGAGGCATTTGTTTTAATTTTGATTCCTCTTGCACCATTTTTAAACCCACATTACTTGCCGTCATTTCTTGCACATCACGCACATCAGCCTCTCCAATTATTTTACCAAAAAGCAATAATATTTCAGTTTGACCATAAGTTAGCGTATTTCCCTCCAAGTG
Organism: Candidatus Onthomorpha sp.; assembly: GCA_045645265.1. GTDB lineage: Bacteria > Bacteroidota > Bacteroidia > Bacteroidales > P3 > Onthomorpha. The sequence goes on along the minus strand of JAZRIM010000034.1, from coordinate 107,842 downwards.
ATTGCTATTGTAATTAAAGTCCACAGTAAATCTTCGACTAAGTCTCTCCTTGTCTTTCTCAGATAAAGGCTGCAAACACTGCCATGCATCCAATGCTTTCTTAACATTAAGATATTTCATAAAAAAACTTTTAAGCCTTAAACACTGCAAAAATACAAAAAGTTGCAAAAAAGGGTGTAATATTACACCCTTTTTTATTTTTTACTACGTTTAAATCACTCCAAACAAGCAATGCTACTATATATCTTAATAATAAAAAACACAATTATGATATATACTATTTACCGGGAAGTCAAATCGCATTCTCACTTGCAGGCTTATCCTACGGAATAGGCATAAACTATTCACGCTTCCGCCTTTGCTACTCACGAAACGAATATCACCGCTACGGAGCCCCTAATTACATAAGCCTTTTAATTAAGATTTAAAAATAAAACAAAGACTCACGAGTATTTTTCGCTAAGTTTGGCAAATAAATCATTACAATATTTTGCAAAAAGTAATAAATATATTACCTTTGCACTATGAGAAATTTAATAAGAAGCGTAGAATTTGATGAATTTTATAGTTCTTTGCCTTTAAATGTTCAAAATAAAGTACAATATGCAATGAACATTATATCAGAAATAAGAGTTGTAAACACTAAGTTAGTGAAAAAACTTGTTGATAGCGACTTTTATGAATTACGTATTTCAGTTGGCAATGAATATAGAGTGATTTTATTTACGATTGACCACGAAAATTTTATTGAAGCACAAGAAATACTTCTTTTAAATGGATTTATAAAAAAATCTACAAAGGATTATAAGAAAGAAATTGAGAAAGCAAAACAAATATTAAACACATTAAGCGATGAGAACAAGAATCGATATGAGTAAATTAAAGAATCTTCCTACATTTGAGGAGGTTTTGGTTGAGCAATATGGGGAAAAGGGCAGTGTTTCAAGAGATGAATTTGACGCAAAGGCTCTTGCGTGGTATTATGCTGAGGTTTTGAAAAATGCACGCAAAGCAGCAGGAATCACACAACAACAACTCGCAGACAAAATCGGCAAAAAACGTAAATATATTGCAATGTTGGAAAAAGGAGAAACCGATATGCAACTCTCTACCTTTATCTTAATTTCCGAAGCCGTAGGATTAAAATTTGCATTGACCTATTAGTAAAAATAAAACAAAGAAAGAGAAAAACAACACGCTCGTTTGTCAAAATTTTCAAAGACTCACGAGCGTTTTTCTTTGAGTTATATACACAGGACTTACTCTACGCCCCAGATTTTAACGGTTCCGTCCCATGAACCGCTTGCCAAATATTTCCCGTCGGGACTCCAACAAACTGATTCGACGCCATCTGAATCTCCTTCCAAGGTTTTGAGTTTTTCACCACTCTTTGCATCCCATATAATAATGGTATCGTCTCCTGAACCGCTTGCCAAATATTTCCCGTCGGGACTCCAACTAACGGAAAATACGGGATAAGAATGTCCTTCCAAGGTTTTGAGTTTTTCACCGCCCTTTGCATCCCATATAATAATGGTATTGTCTCCTGAACCGCTTACCAAATATTTTCCATCAGGGCTCCAACTTACGGAAAAGACGTCAAAGAAGCTATGTCTCAAAGTTTTAAGGATTTCTCCACTGTTTGCATCCCATATAATAATAGTACTGTCATACGAACCGCTTGCCAAATATTTCCCGTCGGGACTCCAACAAACTGATTCGACGCTATCGGAATGTCCTTCCAAGGTTTTGAGTTTTTCACCGCCCTTTGCATCCCATATAATAACGTTTTTGTAGCATGAATCGCTTGCCAAATACTTTCCGTCGAGGCTCCAACTTACGGAAAAGACGATACCTGAATATTCTTCCAAGGTTTTGATTTTTTCACCGCTATTTGTATCCCATATACTAATACTAACTGCATTATCTCCATCTTCGTTTAGTTCAAAATCTCTGTCAGATGGATGGCAAGTAGCAATGGCCTTGTCATACGAACCGCTTGCCAAATATTTCCCGTCGGGACTCCAACTAACGGATCCGACGCCATCTAAATTTCCTCCCAAGGTTCGCAACAATTTAAAGTCTTTCGGAGAAGCACATTCTATCTTTGGGACTTGCGTTTCAGTAGGTTGCATCTGTGTAAGATTGATTTCTTTTTCTTTCATTTCTTTTGATATTTATTTTACAAAGAAGCGTAATTGTTATATGCCAAAAAATTCCTACTTCCTTAATTTTCAAAATCTATTTCGATGTAACTAATATATACATCAATACCCTCAAAAGTTCTTTTGAATATTCCTTTTTCTTCGTTACACATTTCAAACTTTAAAGCCTTGATAAATCGTTCGTAATCCTCGCGATTCATTTTCCCTTTCGTTTCATTATACTTATTTGTTTTGAAGACCATAATCGGCATAAAGACTACATCTGCACAACACTTTGCTTCACAAATAGAACCTGCCAAATAATGAAGTAATTGATAACGTATATCATTTTTATCTTCAGACTTAATGTCACCAACATTTACCTTCAAGTATTCTTTACATAAATTTTGAATTCTATCTCGTCGTTTACTATTTTTGTGAGTATCAAGATATTTTTCTATTTCTTCTAGTTTTTTGAATAAAGATTTATCAAAGCTTTCATCAACCTTTGCTTCAATACACGTTAATATACTTCCCTTTTCACTTTCTCCCCAAATAGCCAAATCTTGCATACGTCCTTGACCTCTAAAAGAATCAAAACGACTTTCGTGTTCTATTTCTGCTGAATTGAACTTTAGATTAGAGAATCCTAATGCCTCAAAATATTCTTCAATCTTTTTGATTCCATAAGATTCTTCGATGTTTGGAGTCGTGAAATACTTTGCTAATGTACATGCACTTCTACCTTCTTCCCAATTACTCTTTCCATTATCTTCTTTACTCTTTTTATCAACTTCTATAAAAGCTGTTTTCCAAGATTCAAGATTTGTAATTAAGCGATTGTTTTTGTTTGAAATTTTCATATTTCTAAAATTTTAAATTAATTAAAGTTTAATTTTTGTTATTCAATGGATTTACGAATAAATCGTCTTTTAATTTTTTCAAATTCATATCTAAATCTGCTAATATAACCTAAATATTCAATAGAACAAAGTTCATAAAAGTCATGATAGTCTAATGCTGGAGTTCGCATCTCAAAGACAATTTTGTTGTTCTTTGTTCCAATATAACTAAATTTATAACCAGGTTTGATATACTTTTTAATGATAGATTTAACCTCAGAGAAAATATAGTTTTCTTGATTTGGAGTTAACGTTTTCCAATAAGATGGAGGAAAATAAAATTTTATTAATAGCTGAGCTTTTTTGTCAGGACCAAATGCGTGGTTGTAAGCAGATATTAATGAATGTTTAAACTTAATATCATTTTCAATTAAGTTTTTTAAATCACTTAAGATTGACTCTACAATCTCACAATTAATTTCGCTGTTTGTTTTAATCTTTTCCATATCTTTAATATTAAATTAGGTGTACTTTTAATGATTTATTACTACGTTTTGTTCTTCTGATTGTATCAATAGTACCTTTAGATTCTTTTGAAGGAAATGATATAATCATATCTGAAGCATCTACAATTTGTTGATTTCTAACAAAGGTTGCTATTCTACCGTATTTGTTATACTCAGGAGGGAATGTTGTAAAAGGTATATTGTTTAACTTAGCATAATTCTCAGCAAAGGTATCAATTCCTTTAGCACCGCCTGAAATGATGTGAGTTGGATTAAAATCATCAATTATTTTAGAAAACTCTTCAAAGGTTATTTTAGGCTTTCTTGTTCCTACTATTCCTATCTTTAACATATTATTTAAGTTTGTTCGGTATATTATACTACGATAAATATTCAAAATACATTTCTTTTAATAAAACAACAAGTTTTGGTTTCATAAAAATAAAATGGCGTTTTAATAAACTCTTTTCAAGATTTAAGAAATTCTTTTCTTACTTCACCTCCCAAATCTTTATACTTCCATGAAACGCATTGCTGACAATGTGTTTTCCATCGGGACTCCACGATAGCGAAATAACACGATGTTGGTGTGCTTTCAGACTTTGTAGACAGCAACCACTATTTACGTCCCATATTTTAATATCTCCATCATACGAACCGCTGGCAATATACTTTCCATCAGGACTCCACGCTACCGACATAAGCCAATAAGAATGCCCTTCCAAGATTTGAATACACTTACCACTGTTTGCATTCCATATACCTATGCTTTTATCATCTAAACCGCAAACTACATATTGCCCATCGGGACTCCACGCCATTGAATCAACCCAATAAGGATGTCCTTTCAAGGAATAAACTTCTTGAAAAGTGTTTGCGTCCCATATCTTAAGAGTTCGATCCCAAGCACCGCTGAAAACGTATTTTCCGTCGGGACTCCATGCAACGAATACAACTTCTTCGGAATGCCCTTCCAAAGTTTGAATACACATTCCGCTGTCTGCGTCCCACAACTTAATGCTTTTATCTCCCGAACCGCTGACTATGCGTTTCCCATCAGGACTCCACCTCACCGAATAGAGATAATCGGAATGCCCTTCCAAAGTTTGAATACATATTCCGCTGTTTACGTCCCATATCTTAATGGTTTTGTCTGCAGAACCGCTGACAACTTTGTTTCCATCGGGATTCCACGATGCAGAATTAACCCTTTCGGAATGTCCTTCCAAGATTTGAAGGTTTTCTCCGCTTTTTGCGTCCCATATTCTAATAGTTTTGTCCCACGAGGCACCAATAATACGCTCTCCATCGGGACTCCACGATACGGATTTTACACCTTTAGAACACCATTCCAAAGATTTCGTAAGTTCTTTTCTAAATTCACTCATACTATAAAAATTTTATGTTAGTTTTTCCTCTTTTCGAGACACACAAATTAATTGTTTATATATATATAATACGAATGAGAATTTTTTTCAAGGCCTAAAAACGTTAAAAACCAAGACTCAAAAAGTTCTTTATTTGTTATATTATTCTGATTTAAAGTGTTTTATAAAATTTTACATAAATTGCATTTTTTTTATTTAATTTCAAAATAGGAGATTAGTCGTTAGCAAAATATTTCTTGAATAATTCAGTTTCTTCTTTGCCTTCCATCAAATCTTCCCAATACAAAGCTTTTACGTTATCTGAATATTCTTCCGATATATAACATTTTTTGAAACGCTCAAATGAACTTACGATATTTTCATTCTCTCTTGGAAATATAAATATCGAAAACTTATTTTTGTCAGTAACACGAATAACATTACGGAATAGCTGATAGTCATTGAAAAAATTAAGAGATGGTATATTTGTCTTATCTTTCAAACACACGCAATCGGCTATCATGCTTTTGTAAGTGCTTTCAAATTTTTCTTTATGTTCTTTATCGTCTTTTGCTTTCCCGAATCCGTTTTCTGTGTATTTGATTTCAAAAAATATTTCCTTGCAAGCATCTTGCTTTATATAGAAATCAAATTCCGTTCTCTCGTTTTTGTCAGGATTATACTCAAATTGACATTCTGCATCATTTGTTATAGGAGTTATTTTCTCGCTTATCAAGTTTACCAACTCATCTTTTGCTTTTTTATTATCACTTAACATTGATCTGAAATAGTTATAGCATAACATTTGAGAAGAGTTTAGATGACGTGCATAAATATGTAGTTTGTCCAAAAAGCCAAAAGGATTGTTTATTTCTTTGATTTCTTTTATCAAATTGTCGAATACAGTTCTCTCAATATTACATTTGTTGTTCTCTATCTTTTTGATAAGTATATGATTGTAAGGTTTATCTTTCCATTTACCTCCTACAGGTAAATTATTGTCTTTTGCATATTTGCACAAATGAGTTTTTCTGTTTTCTGAATAATCTTTCATTTCTGTATTTATTTTCTTTGCTTAAGTCCCAATAAGCGATTTTACTTTTAAATCCTTGTTTTAGAACATAAAAAAACGTGGGACTTTTTTCTTATCATAATTGAGGTCCTGCAATTACCCAACTAATCAAATAAGATAAGTCCACGATATTACTAATTAATGTCTTACACTTATTTTTGATTAGTCTTTATGAAATTGTTCAGGTTTCACATTATCAAGTATAAGCAAAAACGCTTTTTTAAGTCGTAAAAATTCTGCTTACAAAGGTAAAACAAATTTCTTAAAGCACAAAAAAAATTGCGGATAAAGTTTTAAGGTAAAAATCTTTATTTTACAGAAATTTCATTTTGATATTTTTGCGAAATTTCTTGCGAAAAATTGACGAAAATTGGGGCTAATTTTTCGCAAATTTGGAGTTTTTTTACGAAAAGCTCGTTTAGAATTTTCTAAATCAGGGATAGAAATTTCTAAATCAAGGATAGAAAAAATTAAATCAAGGTTTTTTTGCACGAAAATCAATGAAAAAATTGCAAAAAACAAAGAAAAATTTGGCAAAATCAAAGACTTTTTTAGCGTTTTTAAGGCTTTGAAAAGTTAAGTCATTGATTTTGTGATTTTTAGTTAAGGGCTTATATTCTTAAAATTTGCAATTAGAAATCTTAGAGTTGAAAATTCTTTAAGCATTTGGGCTTAACTCTTGGTGAAAGTTTTTTATTTTGCTTTTGAAGGCTCATAAGACATTTTTTTTACAAAGAGAGGGTAAATGATTTCTTTGTTTCACTTTTTCAATCTTTCATTTGGTTTTTTTTTATTTCTGTTGTATCTTTGCAGTTTTTCAAATCAGTAAATAATTTTCTTGTTATGAAACTTTCTCAGTTTAAATACAATTTACCAAAAGAACTTATAGCGGAAGTTCCTGCTAAACAAAGAGATGAATCTCGTCTTTTGGTGGTTAATCGTGCAACAGGACAAATCGAAGATAAGATTTTCAAAAATGTTTTAGATTATTTTGATGATGGGGATTTGTTTGTGTTTAACGATACTAAGGTTTTCCCTGCTCGTTTGTATGGAAGAAAGGAAAAAACCAATGCTAAGATAGAGGTTTTTCTTCTTAGAGAGATTAACGAAAGTACTCGTTTGTGGGATATTTTAGTTGATCCTGCTCGTAAGATAAGAATCGGCAACAAACTTTACTTTGGAGAAAATGATGAATTAGTGGCTGAGGTTATCGACAACACGACTTCAAGAGGTAGAACGCTTAGATTTTTGTTTGATGGAAACAATGATGAGTTTCATAATTTGTTAAAGAAGTTGGGACACACTCCTTTGCCTGATGATTTGTTGAGAATGAGAGGTTTATTGCCTGAAGACGAATTCCGTTATCAAACAATATATGCTCGAAACGAAGGTGCGGTGGTTGCTCCTACTGCCGGATTTCATTTTTCAAGGGAGTTAATGAAGCGAATGGAGATAAAGGGAATTGATTCTGCATACGTAACGCTTCATAGTGGCTTAGGAAATTTCAGAGCGATTGAGGTGGAAGACCTTACTAAGCACAAAATGGATTCGGAACAAATGGAAATCAATGAGCAAAATGCTAATTTAATAAACAAAACTAAGGAAAAAGAAAATAAGGTCTGCATCGTAGGGACTACTACTATGAAAGCTGTTGAAACTGCCGCTATTACAGGAAATAGAGTGAAGGTTTACAGCGGTTGGAGCAACAAATTCATTTTCCCTCACTATAATTTTGATATTGCAGATGCTATGATAACTAATTTTCACCCTCCTTTGTCTTCTATGTTGATGATGGTATCGGCATTCGGAGGCTATGATCTTATTATGGAAGCCTATAAACACGCAGTAGAAAAAGAATATAAATTCTTGACTTACGGAGATGCAATGCTCATCATCTAAGGCAATAATTATTGTTGCAGGAGGTGTTGGAAAAAGACTTGGAGGAGATTTACCGAAACAATATCTTCTTTTAAAAAACAAGCCTATTCTTGTAAGAACGCTTGAAGCTGTTCATCGCTCTGTGCCTGATGCAAAAATTGTTCTTGTGATTGCAAAAGAGATGTTTTCTTTTTGGCAAGAGATGTGTAAGGAATATTCTTGCAAGGTTGAGCATATTTTGGCTGAGGCTGGAAAGGAGAGATTTTTTTCGGTGCTTTCGGGACTTAAAGCCTTAGAAGGCAAGAATGTTTCTTTGGTTGCTATTCACGATGGAGTGAGGTGTTTTGTCGATAAAGAGATTTTTGAGAATTGTTTTGCGAAAGCCGAAGAAAAAGGAGCTGTTGTGTGTGCTTGCAAGAGCATTGAGAGTGTGCGTTATAAGGAAAATGCGATAGATAGAAACGATGTATATCTTGTTCAAACGCCTCAGTGTTTCAAATATGAGATTATAAAAAAAGCATACGAAACTCCGTATAAAGAAAGTTTTACTGACGATGCTTCTGTTGCGGAATCGATTGGAGCAAAAATTCATTTAGTGGAGGGATGTAGAGAAAACATCAAAATTACTACACCTTTTGATTTGAAAATTGCAGAATGTATTTTAGATGAAAGAGAATATTAAAGATTTATTCAAAAAAACATTTGGTGTGGAGCCTAACAGCATTTGCGAAATTGCTGCTCACGGTTCTTCTCGTCAATATTTTCGTTGTCAAACCGAAGTTGTAAAAGTGCTTGCCGCTTATAACAGCGACAAAAAAGAAAATGTGGCTTTCATAGACTTTGCAAGACAGTTGAAACATAAGGGAATAAATGTTCCTGCTATTATTGCAGTAGATGAAGAAAAGGATATTTATCTTTTAGAGGACTTAGGCAATACTACTTTGTTTGATTTTATTTCTTCAGCTTCTCAAAATGATATTTTAGATATTTATAGTAAGATTGTAAGAACGCTTCCTAAAATACAAATTGAGGCAGGTAGGGATTTCGATTTCACAAATGCTTATCCGAGAAAGGCTTTTGATTTGCAAAGTTTGCAATGGGATTTGAATTATTTTAAATATTATTTTCTAAAACTTGCTGATATTCCTTTTAATGAGCAAGAATTGGAAAACGATTTCAATGTCTTGCAAAATTATCTTTTGAATTGCAATTGTGATTTCTTACTTTACAGAGATTTTCAGTCAAGAAACATAATGTTAAAAGACAATTACGAAATATTTTTCATTGATTTCCAAGGTGCAAGAAAAGGTGCGTTGCAATATGACATTGCTTCGCTTCTCTATGACGCAAAGGCAAATCTTAGTCCTCAGACAAGAGAGAAATTATTGGCTATTTACATTGAAGAAGTCAAGAAATACATCGAGATAAACGAAGAAGATTTTACTTCACACTTCTATGCCTATGTTTATATTCGCATTATGCAGGCTATGGGCTCTTACGGATATAGAGGATACTTTCAAAAAAAGGAACATTTCTTAAAAAGCATTCCTTTTGCTATTGAAAATATAAGATTTTTAGAAGAAAACATTAAACTACCTATTGAATTACCTGCTCTACACAATATATTTCAACAAATTATCACTAACGAAAAACTACTTTCTATAAGCAAAAGCAATTGTGTTCTTAATGTTAATATTAAGAGTTTTTCATATAAGAAAGGCTATCCTCACGATACTTCGGGAAATGGTGGAGGATTTGTTTTTGATTGTAGGGCTTTGCCTAATCCGGGTAGATATGAAGAGTATAAATCGTTGAATGGATTAGATAAAGAGGTAATTGACTTTTTGGAAGAGAAGGAAGAAGTGCAAGAGTTTTTCAAAAATGTTTGTTCTTTAATCAATCAAAGTTGTAAAGAGTATCAAAGAAGAGGTTTTTCTAATCTTTCTGTTTATTTTGGTTGCACCGGAGGACAACATCGCAGTGTTTTCTTCGCTCAAAAATTAGCAAATTATTTGAAAAATAAAGAAAATATTAAGGTAATTACTCAACATATTGAACAAAATCTATAAAAAAAATTCAAAAGAATATTGTTTTTTTAACTAAATACCTTAACTTTGCAGCCTTAAAATAAGAGATTAAATAGAGTAAATAACAAAAAAATATAAATAACAATGAAAGTAAGAAATAGAATTATTTCAGCGGTACTCATAGTAGTAGCAGTTGTATTGATAGTTGTGCTTTACAACTCAATTATGCGTCCAGTAAAATTTGAAAACGAGTACAACAAACGTTCAGAGCAAGTAATCACTAAATTAAAAGATTTAAGAGCAATTCAAGAACTTTACAAATCTGCTCACGGAGAGTTTTGTAATGACATCGATTCTTTATTATTGTTTTTGAATACAGGAAGAGTGCCAATGATTCAAAAAAGTTTCCTTCCAGGATATGATCCTGATGCAATGACTGAGTTTGAAGCTCAAAAGAAAGGATTGCTTCGTAGAGATACAACTTGGGTTGAACCAATCAAAAAATTAGTTGAAGAAAAGAAACTTTTAACCTCTGTTGATAAAGTTAACGAATTAAAATATATTCCTTTCTCAAAAGATAATGGAAAAGAAATATTTGAGATGAGTGCAAAGAAAGTAAATAAGGGAGGTTTGGAAGTTCCAGTTTTCCAAATAACTGCTTCTATTGACACTTACACTTTTGGAATGGATAGACAAGATGTAGTAAACAGAAAAGCTGAGTTAGAAGATAAAAACAAATATACCGGCTGGAAAGTTGGAGACTTAGAACAACCTATCACAGACGGAAATTGGGAATAAAGAAATATCGTAAAAATGGAGACATATAAAGTAAAACAACTTCTACAAGTTGAAGAAAATATTGTTTCCAACGAGACAAGATTGTCCATTTGCCTTAAAGCAAATGGATTTTCTTTTTCGTTGATTAACAATAATAATTTAAGATTATTATGTGTTGGCGAATTTGAAGTTGATACAACAGGAAGCATTCCACAAGTAATGAATAGAATTAGAGAATGTTTTTCTTCTATCGGCATAAAAATGTTTAAGTTTGCCAAGACTCGCATAATTTGTCAAAGCACAAAAAATGTTTGGGTGCCATATAAATTATATGATTCAACAAAAAACAAGGATTATATCAAAACTGTTTCTAATGTTTTAAGCAATGAAACTGTTTTATCTAACATTTCTGAAAAATTAGACGCTGTTTCAATTTTTGCTTACCCTATGCACACTTATAGCGGGGTGAAAATCCTTATGCCAAGTGCGGAATATTGTTGTCAGCATCAAATAATGGCAGAATATACCTACGACATCACTCGTTTTTCTCAAAACACACTCTTACTTCACAAAAGAGAAAATGCTTGTGATATAGTTTTATTCAAAGGAAACTCATTTGTGCTAAGCAATAGCTTTGAATATCAAGATGCAGCCGACTTAATTTATTTCATTTTATTCACTTTGCAACAACTATCGGTAGATACTGCCGAAGTAAAGACTCTTTTGACAGGTGAAAACTATGAAAAAGAAGAATTAACCCTTCTTCGCAAATACATTAAGGACGTTTCATTTGCAAATCCTATGGAAAACATAAAAGTAGGTTGTGAATTTGATTCAATAAACCTACAAAACTATTTCTTAGTAATTGCTTAAATATTAGATGAGAATAATTTCAGGATATTTAAAAGGAAGAAGACTAAATCCACCTTTGAATTTGCCGGTCCGTCCTACAACAGATATGGCAAGGGAAGGCTTGTTTAATATTCTAAACAATAGAATAGATTTTGAAGAAACAAGAGTGCTTGACCTTTTTGCAGGTACAGGAGCAATAAGTATAGAGTTTATTTCTCGCGGAGCAAGATATGTTACAAGCGTTGATGAGAGTCCGAAGTGTATTGACTTCATAAAAAAAACTTGTACAACGCTTGAAATAGAAAATCTCTTTGCTTTAAGAGCCGATGTGTTTAATTTCTTAGGTAGAAGTCAGCAAAGCTTCGATTTAGTCTTTGCCGATCCACCTTACGATTTAAAACAATTTGATATGATTCCTTCACTTGTTTTAAAATCTTTTGTAAAACCAGGTGGAATGTTTATACTTGAACACTCCAAAGAGCACAATTTCTCTGACAATCCTTATTTTACAGAGCAAAGAAATTACGGAAAAGTGAATTTTAGTTTCTTTACATTTGAACAAAACCAAACAACAGAAAACAATGAGTAAGAAAACAATATGTATAGGTAACGCTCTTGTTGATAAGATATGTTTGCTTGAAAACGACACTATGCTTACAACAGAGAATCTACCAAAAGGAAGTATGCAAATCATAAGTCAAGACGACTCTATTAGATTACAAGAGGCTACTTCTAAACTTAAAAGCGAAATTTCAACAGGAGGAAGTGCCGCAAACACAGCAAACGGACTTGCAAACCTTAATATAGAAACTGCATACATAGGAATGGTTGGAAAAGACCAATATGGAGATTTCTATATGGAAGATATGCAAAAAAATAACATAAAAACAAACTTCTTTAAAAGCGAAACAACTCAAACAGGCTTAGCCTTAGCCCTTGTTTCCAAAGACGGAGAAAGAACTTTCGCAACTCACCTTGGTGCAGCTATTGAATTAAACGCTTCTCTTATTACAAAAGAACTTTTTGAAGGCTATAACTATCTTCATATTGAAGGATACTTGATTTCAAACAGAGATTTATTCAAAAAAATCATTGAATGCGGAAAACAATCAGGTTGTAAAATCAGCATAGACCTTGCTTCATACAACGTAGTTGAAGAAAACTTAGAGTTTTTGCAAGAAGTATGCAAAGGAGTTGAAGTAATATTTGCAAACGAACAAGAAGCAGAAGCATTTACTAAGACATCAGCCGAAGAAGCCGTACATATAATTGCACAATATGCCAACATTGCCGTTGTAAAACTTGGAGCAAAAGGCTCTATCATTAAACAAGGCGAACAAATCACAACAATTCAAGAAGTAAAACGTGAAAAAATAGACACAACCGGTGCAGGCGATCTTTACGCAAGTGGATTCCTTGCAGGATTATGCCAAGGCCTTCCTTTAAATCAATGTGGAAAAATGGGAAGTGTGCTTGCCGGAAACGTAATAGAAATAATGGGCACAAAAATGTGCCCAGAACGTTGGAGTAAGATCAAAGAAGAAATCGCAAAATCTTAATTAATCTTCCAAATAATAAGTTATAGTACTGACAACCCTACATTTCTTAATATGTGGGGTTGTTTCGTCTAAGTCTTCTATTGAAATCTGTCCTTGCCATGCAGTTTTCATTTTTCCAAGTTTGCTTTCCGCATCTTTAGCAAACTGCTCTCCTGCTTTTTTCGCATTAGCCAGACTTTCAGTTATTAGTTTTGGCTTAAAGACATTAACATCTGATATTTCATAACTTGCACCATCGTCCCAATAGTCTTGATCTATCACTACGCCTCTTTCATACAATTCGGTAACTCTTTTTTCCAAAGTTTGCACTTTTTCAATTGCTTTACTCTTTACAAAAAGTCTTACGCTACCTCTAACGTATTTTGTTTTATTATTTTCATATTCATCATAACTAACTTTGCCTACGAAAATTTCTTCATCGGTAAAGCCAATTTCTTTCAAGAAATCAATTACTATCTTTTCTTTTTCCTTTGACACTTTCAAAGCATCTTGAAGCGTATTTTGAAGAATAGCAAATCTAATAGACATTGAAGCTACGTCTGCTTTGACTTCAAGCTCTGCTGCACCTTTTACAGTTACTACTCTTTGGCCCATAGACACTGCTTTCAATCCTTTATAAACCGAAAAGCCGATTGCACAAGAAGCAATCAAAATAACCGCTGCCATAATCCAAACAGCACTCTTGTTTTGTTTTCTTTCTTTTTCCATAATCTTTTATTTTTTTGTGTAAATAATATGCAAAGATATAACATTTATTGAAAATCTAAGAAAAATTCAGAAATAATTTCATAACTTTGCACCTTAAATTAAAGAAAATTAAAAATACATTTTAATTATGACAAGAGATACACAAATCTTTGACCTTATTCAAAAGGAAAGAGAAAGACAAACAAAAGGAATTGAATTGATTGCTTCTGAAAACTTTGTTTCTGATCAAGTAATGGAAGCAATGGGTAGCGTAATGACAAACAAATACGCAGAAGGTTACCCTGGAAAAAGATATTATGGTGGTTGCCAAATCGTAGACCAATCAGAACAACTTGCAATCGATAGAGCAAAAGAATTATTTGGTGCTTGCTGGGCAAACGTTCAACCACATTCAGGAGCACAAGCAAACATGGCAGTTTTCTTTGCTTGTTTGAATCCTGGCGATACTTTCATGGGATTAGATTTAAATCACGGTGGACACCTTTCTCACGGATCTCCTGTAAACATTTCTGGTACTTATTTCAACCAAGTTTCATACGGAGTTAAAGAAGAAACAGGAACAATTGACTATGATATGATGGAACAAGTGGCAAGAGAACACAAACCAAAATTAATCATAGGAGGAGCTTCTGCTTATTCAAGAGATTTCGACTGGAAAAGAATGAGAGCTTTGGCTGACGAAATTGGTGCTATCTTAATGGGAGATATTTCTCACCCAAGTGGTTTAATCGCAAAAGGAGAATTAAACAACGCTGTTGAATATTGCCACATCGTTACAACAACAACTCACAAAACATTAAGAGGACCAAGAGGTGGTTTGATTTTAATGGGTAAAGACTTTGAAAACCCAATGGGAAAAACAACTCCAAAAGGAGAAATCAAAATGATGAGTGCTGTTTTAGACTCAGCTGTTTTCCCAGGTTGCCAAGGTGGTCCATTGGAACACGTTATCGCTGCTAAGGCTGTTGCTTTCGGAGAAGCATTATCAGAAGATTACGCACAATATATTAAACAAGTTAAGAAAAATGCTGCTGCTATGGCAGAGGCTTTTGTTAAGAGAGGTTACAAAGTTATCTCTAACGGTACAGATAACCACTTAATGTTGATAGATCTTAGAACAAAATTCCCTGAACTTACAGGAAAAGTTGCAGAAAACACATTAGTTAAAGCAGATATTACAATAAACAAAAATATGGTTCCATTCGATTCACGCTCTCCATTCCAAACATCAGGTATTCGTGTAGGAACTCCTGCAATCACTACAAGAGGTTTGAAGGAAGATGAAATGGAAGCTATCGTTGAAATGATTGACGCAGTTCTTTCTGACGTTAATAACGAAGAATTAATAGCTGAAACTCGTAAGAAAGTAAACGCAATGATGGAAAACAGACCATTATTCGCTTGGTAGTCGAAAACATATATCAAAAACAAAAAGCCGAATGTCAAATAAAAACATTCGGCTTTTTTGTTTGTCTTTTGAAAACAGCCCTCAAAAGCAAAATAAAAAACTTTCACCAAGAGTTAAGCCCAAATGCTTGCGATATTTTCAAGCAAAAGATTTCCAATCGCAAATTTTAAGAATATAAGCCTTTAACTAAAAATCACAAAATCAAAGACTTAACTTTTTAAAGCCCGAATTTTGCAAAAAAAGTCTTTGATTTTTGCGATTTTTTCGCTGTTTTTTGCAATTTTTTCATTGATTTTCATGCAAAAAAACCTTGATTTAATTTTTTCTATCCTTGATTTAGAAATTTCTATCCCTGATTTAGAAAATTCTAAACGAGCTTTTCGCAAAAAAACTCCAAGTTTGCGAAAAATCAACCTCAATTTTCGTCAATTTTTCGCAAGATTTTTTGCAAAAATCCCAAAATGAAATTTCCGCAAAATAAAGATTTTTACCATCAAAAACTTTTTTCAAAAAAATTTAATCTTTTTTTAAACTTTTTTTAATCCACTATTGTTAGTTTGTTGAAAGTTCTCCAAACAATGAGACTTTCGGTTAATAAATTTATTGTTTAATTAAATTTTTTTCAATTATGTCAATACAATATGTAATTGTCAAAAGAGACATCAGTGTGGGACAAAATCCCGGAGAAAAGTATCTTCCACAAATTGTGAGAGAACAACCTGTGGATTTAGACCTAATTGCAGAACAAATTGCCGGTGCTTCAACAATGAGCAAAGCCGATGTAATGGGTGTTTTGCAGCAGTTGCAAGTAGAGATGAGTTATCATCTTACTCGTGGAGCAAGTGTTAGGCTTGGACTTCTTGGCACTTTCACGCCTTATTTGAGGTCAAAGGCTCAGTTAGATGTTGATTTGGTTAAGGCAAGCACGTTTAAAGGTTTGCATATCACTTTCAGACCTTCAACTTGGCTTAACATAAAAATCAAAAACGTTGGTTATACGCTTGTCGATCCCGAAGTGAAAGGCATTGTGCAAAGGACTACAAGCACGCAGGGGCAAAACAATGAAACGACTCCTACAACCGATGAGACAAACCCTACAACCGATGAGACAAACCCTCCTCAAACAGAGGATCCAACTACTTAAATCTCATCAAAAACGATGTCTAAGAACCGCAGAATTAACTCTGCGGTTTTTTTGTGCTTTAAGGGATAAAATAAAAAAAAGCGAAAAGAATTTTGCTATTAGAAAAAAACATAGTACTTTTGCAAGTTGAGGTAATAAATTAAATAATAATTAATAAAAATTAAAAAAATGAGGAAATTATGGTTAACATTTACTGCAATGTTATTTTGCAGTATTGCGTCTTTCGCACAACAGACGGAAATCTCTACGAAAGAACAATTTTTGGCAATTCAAGCCAATGGTAATTACATCTTAACAGCAGATATTGACTTAGGAGATAGAGGAACATTAAATGCTTCTATCATTCCTAACTTCTCTGGAACATTTAACGGAAATGGATACACTATTACTTACCAAGCAAGTTTTCAAGGAACAAGTGGTACGACTAATTATTCTTTGTTTGGTTCTGTAAGTGGAACAATAGATAGTCTTAATGTTCGAGGAAATGTTACATTATCCGGAAGTGTAAATAATATGAACGTTGCTTTGATTTGCGGTTCTTTAACTTCTTCTGGAATAATTGAATACTGTAATGTATCAGGTAACGTAAACTCTACTGTTAAAGTTAGTGAAACCTCAGGTGGAGGAAGTGATGCTGGACTTATATGTGGTCAAAGTGAAGGAAAGGTTAGATATTGTATTGGTAATGGAAACGTTGTAGGAGTTGGATATGTAGGAGGTCTTATAGGACAAATGACAGGCTCTGCAAGCGTCCTTGCTTGTTCTTTCACAGGTTCTGTTACTGCTAATAAACCAGAAGGAGGATTGGCAAATTTGCTTATGGGTCAAGCAAATGGAAACTTTGCAGGAGGAATTTGCGGACACTCTGAAAATTCTAATAATGTAAATATTGATTTTTGTGTTGCTGATGCATCTGTTAATTTAGAAGATGTTAACGACGGAAATGCTGAAGGGATAACTTGCTCTGCTTCTTATGGGAGTGTAAGTGGAGGTAATGCTAATGTAACTTATTGTTATGGAACAGGAATAATAAACGGAGAAGATATTAATTCAGATACTGACATCGCAGGTAATAATGGAGTAGATGCTAATAAGCTCTATTATGAAGATGAAATGATTGCTGACAGCATAGTAGCTAAACTTAACCGTGCTATTCCTAATGATCAAAAAGATAAATTTTATTTTGATGTTATAAATGGTGAAGTTGTTTTAATTATAGGACAAAGACCAACAACTTGTGAAAACCCTATAGGACTTACAGTTTCAATAGGAAATGGAGTATTTAGTGCAAATTGGAGTGTGGAAAATCAAGATGATTCATACGAAGAATCAGAGTTCCTTATTACTTTATCAGGAGGTGAATTTGATCAAACTGGAGAACAGATTGTAACAGGAACGTCTTACACATTAGAAGCACAATTTCCATTCAGTGCAAATCCTTATGTATTCACTGTTAAATCAAAATGTGATACTGAATATTCTAATGCATTAACTTATACTTTCTATGTTAATGAAAATTGTACTCCTATAAATGCTTTGCAAGCAAATAATGTAACTGCAACAAGTGCAAATATAACTTGGGAAGGAGTTGCTGAAGAAGTTAAACTAAACGGAGAAGCAGTAACATTCACTAATGGACAAACTCTTGAATTGCCTAATTTAACTCCTGCAACAACTTATACAATTGAAGCAATAGTTTATTGTACAGTAGAAGGAGAAGAAGTTCCTCGACCTACTTCTGTAACTTTCACAACTCACGTAGTAGAATACGAAACTAAACAAACAGGAAGATTTAACGACCCTAATACTTGGTTAGACAATGTTGTACCACAAGGAGACGTTGCAAAAATTACAATCAATACAGGACATACAGTAACCGTTGACCACGATTTGAAAATTACAAACGACTATATAATTGTTACAAACAACGGAGTGCTTCAAATAACTCAACAAGGACAATTGATAAACGAAACTACAGTTCCTGGTATTATTGAGATAGTTTCTGCTCGAAAAGCAAATCAACAATGGACTTTCGTTGGAGCACCTTTCGATAATTATGTATTAGGTTGCATTTTACCAGAATCTCACGATGTTTCAGTAAAGAAATATTCTTACACAGAAGGTGGTTGGAGCGATTCTTGGGCTCATATTGGTACACCAATGAATGCAGGTGAAGGTTATTTTGCTTATCCTTTCTTAGATGCACCTATAACTTTCACAACTTACGGAGACGTTGGTACATATGAAGATAGAGGTAATATTGGTTACACAAGTACTGAAACTGTAACTGAACTTAACATCAGTAATGTAGAAGTTTCATTACCTTCTAACTGTCCTAACAATTGGATGGCTTTATCTAACCCTTATCCTGCAAAACTAAAAGTAAGTAAGTTCTTAGAAGAAAATGTTTCAAAACTTCAAGGTAACTGCGTATATGTATTTAGAGACGGATCTTTTGACCAAGGTAATATAACTACAGGAGAAATTGCAATGACAGAAGGTTTCTTCGTAAACCTTAGCAGTACAGGAGACAAGAAAATTACTTTCAATAAAGGACAATTATCATACAACAATCCGAATTCTGCTAAGGCTTCTGCTAATGAATTTATCAAATTAACTTTAATAAACGGAAACAAAAAGGTTAGAGCATATCTTGCACACAATGAAGATGCAGAACAAGGATATGATATCTTTGATGCAAACAAACTATTTGCTCCAACAGAAATTGCAGAACCTTACTTCGTAACTGACGGCATTGAATTGATGAAAGAAGAATTTGCAGAATTACCTTACTATGCAACAATGAACGTTCGCAGTTTTGCTGATGACACTGTATCATTTGTAGTAAACAACATACCTGAAGGCTTAGCAGTAAGCATAATCGATGGCGAAAACATAATTGATATGGTAGAAGGTGGAGTTTACACAACTGAAATCTTAACAGGAGAAAACGCAGACAGATTCAAAGTATTGATTAAGAAAAACGTTGGCATTGCTGATGTAGAAGAATTAGAAGTTAATATCACTAACAACAATCGTCACATCAGCATAGCTACTACAGAAACAGACTTACAAGTAGAAGTTTACAACGCATTAGGACAAAAAGTACTTTCTACAAAAGACAGAAACTTTACTTTGAACCAAGTATCTGCAGGAGCTTACTTGATAAAAGCATTCAACAACAAAGCAAGCAAGACTCAAAAGATAGTTGTAGAATAATAAACCAATAATAATAGAATCTTTTAAGGCGGAGCGAAAGCTTCGCCTTTTTTTTATTTTTTTAGAAAACTTTTTTTTAGAATAAGCTTGTTTGAAACGAAAGATTAAAACTCTTTCTATGAAATGGGCTTATTCCGTTTTCTATAATTGCTTGACGGTGTGCTTTTGTGGGATAGCCCATATTTTTATCCCAATGATAGTTTGGAAATTCTTTATGAAGATTTAACATATAGTCGTCTCTATATGTCTTTGCTAAGATTGAGGCTGCGGCAATTGATTGATAAAGAGAATCACCTTTTACAACGCATTGAAAGGCAATGTCGGTTTTATTGTTGAAGCGATTGCCGTCTATTAAAAGCAATTCTGGCTTTTGTTTTAAGCCCTCAACGGCTCTGTTCATTGCAAGAAAACTTGCTTGTAAGATATTTATCTTATCGATTTCTTCATTGCTTACAAACCCTACGCAATAGGCTATTGCGTTTTGTTCAATGATAGGACGAAGAAGCCTACGTTGCTTATCGCTTAATTTTTTAGAATCATTAAGCAAGGGATGCGAGAAATCCGAGGGTAAAATAACAGCGGCTGCGACAACAGGTCCTGCTAAACAGCCTCGCCCTGCTTCATCGCAACCGCATTCTATTGTTTCTTTATTGGAAAAGAATTGTTTTAACAATTTTTATTTTCCTATGTATTTTAAAAGACTTTCAAATAAAACTAATCCGTCTGTGTTTCCAAGCTCTGCATCGGAACAACGTTCAGGGTGAGGCATCATTCCAAATACGTTTCTTGTTTTGTTTGTTATTCCGGCAATGTTTTCCACGCTTCCGTTAGGGTTGTATGCTACATCTACATTACCTTCTTTGTCGCAATAGCGGAAAAGTATTTGATCGTTTTCGTTTAGGCGTTTTATTGTTTCTTCATCTGCAAAGAAACGACCCTCTCCGTGTGCGATAGGAATGTTTAGGGCTTTTCCTTTTATAGCATCTTTTGTGAAAACGGTGTTTGTTGTTTGGGTTGCTATGTATTGATTTTTGCAAATAAACTTTTGATTGTTATTTGCAAGCAAAGCACCTTCTAATAGACCACTTTCGCAAAGAATTTGAAAACCATTGCAAACTCCAAGCACATATCCACCTTTGTTTGCAAAGGCTTTTACGCTTTCCATTATAGGAGAAAGGCTTGCAATTGCACCACTACGAAGATAATCTCCATAAGAAAAACCACCAGGAAGGATTATCATATCACAATTTTGTAAGTCTGTGTCTTTATGCCATAGTTCTACCACTTCTTGTTTTAAAAGGTCTCTTAAAAGGTAAACCATATCGTGGTCACAATTAGAACCCGGGAAAATTACTACTCCAAATTTCATATCTTTGTATTAAATTATGTTTCTAATTTTGCAAAAGTACAAAAAATTAGTGAGGGAAGAAAACTTTAATGATTGATATTAGTAAGAATATCATAAAGAAAGTGCCACTTTTTCTTTCATTGTTGTATTGAAGGAAGAAATTTGATAGGAAAAATGCAAGTGAAATCGAGAAAATGAAAGACATATTATATTCAGTCTTTGAAAGAAAAAATGGAATTAAAGAAATAATCAATAAAGTGAACATTACGGCAGATTTTTTTCTGTATTCTATCACTCGGTTGCTTCTTGAGGAAAGTGTAGCAAAGATTGCAGGGATAGAAAACAATACAAGGCTTGCTATATAGACTACTTGCATAGGTTGATTTAAGAATTGAAAATCAAAATGCAACCAACCCTTAGAAACAGCCAATAAATTTGCTTGAATATCCATTTGATTAAGGTAATAGAATATTAAGAGTAAAATATAAGGTGTGATAAGCCCTAAAATACTCATTACCCAACTACGCCATTTGTAGATTTTATAGATTATTAGCCCTATCCAAATCCAAAAAATAAAAAGAATTGCAGGAGCATAAAACAAACTTGCTAACGAAAGTAAAGCACAAGAATTATAAACCTCGTCAATTCCTTCTTTCTTATCGTGACAATTCAAAAAGAAATAAAGAGCAAAAATTATAAGAAAGTTAGAAAATAGCATTGAGTTAAGAGTCATACATTGATAAGAGCAACTCATCAAAAGAATATAGATAAAGGCAGGAAGGAATGTGTTTTTCTGACTTAGATGATTATTAGTAAATAATTGATTAAGCAACAATCCTTGAAGAAGAACAAGAACAAAAGCGGCTATGCTTGAAAATAGATGATAGTCTTTTGCAAAATCATAAATAACTCTATAAAGAGGCATATCAAATTTATTAGATATGACCTCAGGAGGAGCGATAAAGGCTTGACTCCAAAATATTATTGGAACAATTGACAGAATCAGTAATTGTAATGTGTACTTCTTTTTGAATATTCTTACAAGCATTTTTTTTATTGTTTTGTTATTTCTTATGCCTTATTTACGTTGAAAGACGCAAAAAGATACATTTTTATTCAGTTTTTAAGCGATAAAACATAAAACCCACGAAAACTCTAACTCCACTTGCAAAGTCGTTAGGGGCAGAATTTAGATTAAGTAAATAATCTGCTTTAAGAGTTAGACGAATCTTATCATTTAAAGCATATTCTACACCAACAAAAGGAGATAAGGCTAAGAAAGAGTTTTTTCTATATGAAACATTTTCCTCTGCAATAAAGTCATCATAGGTAGGAGCAAAAAGAGTAGTGTTTTGAGTGCTACCTCCACCAAATAAAACACCAACGTATGGCGAAAAACGTTTGTTTTGCCAAATGCAATCAACCAAAACCCCACCATAAGAAAGACTAAAAATACTATTGTACTTGCCATAATTAAGATTAGAAACATATCCCTCGCCTCCAACTCTTAAATGTTTTCCTAAATGCACCTTTGCAGCACCTCCAATGCCAAAAGGTACGCCTTTTGCTTGGAGATTTTGTAGCGAATGCCCATTATTTGTAGCTATTGTAAAGTCTTTCGATTGCAAATAACCACTATGCACCATCATTCCTCCTGAAAATCCATTGTATTGAAAAAGATTTTGAGAAAATCCCAAGAACGATAAAAGGCAAAGAAGGATTAAAAGATAGGCTTTTTTCATTTCTTTCTTCCTTTTTTGTTTGTAGGTTCTTGATTTATGATTTCTTCAAGAGCTTTTTCGTCAATAGATTCAGGAGTTATTGTCTTTGGAATTTTGTAGTTGTTTCCATCGTATTTAATGTATGCTCCATATCTACCATTTAATAATTCAGCACCATTAGCGAAAGTTTTGATAGGTAATTGTTTTTTGTTTTTTTCTTCCAATAAAGCAATACATTCTTCAAGGCTAATAGTCATAGGAGAAGAAGTCTTAGGAATAGATGCGTTTACTTTGTTATGAGAAATGTAAGGGCCAAAACGACCTGTATTTGCTATAATATCCATTCCGTTGTATTGCCCTACAACTCTTGGAAGTTTAAAAAGATTCAATGCCTCTTCTAATGTGATTGTATTGATTGATTGTTCTTTTGTCAAAGAAGCAAAGCGAGGTTTTTCTTCATCGGTTGATTCTCCGATTTGTATCATTGCACCAAAGCGTCCAATCTTTGCATAGACGTTTTTGCCACTTTGAGAATCTACTCCAAGCAAACGCTCGCCCGAAGAACGCTCTGTTTTTTCAGAAGCAAGGACTTCATTGTGGAAAGGAGTGTAAAAATCTCTAATCATATTTTTCCAATCTTCTTTTCCTTGTGCAATAGAGTCAAATTCTTTTTCTGCTTCTGCTGTAAAGTTGTAATCTATTACGTCAGTAAAGTGTTGAGAAAGAAAATCGGTAACAATAGTTCCTATATCGGTTGGATTTAGTTTTGATTTCTCTGCTCCGTAATTTTCTTTTTTGCTTATTTGCTTTATTGTGTTGTTTTGAGAAATTATAATCTCTATTTCTCTAACCGAAGCAGGCTTATCCATTTTTATTACATATTCTCTTTTTTGTATTGTAGAGATTGTAGGAGCGTAAGTCGAAGGACGGCCTATTCCAAGGTCCTCTAATTTTTTTACAAGGCTTGCTTCGTTGTAGCGAGGAGGGTGATTGTTGAATGTTTCTGTTGCCGTAGTAGTTAAATGTTGTAATTTTTCTCCTTGATTTACTGCAGGAAGAAGTTTTTGATTTGTATTTTCTGTTTCTTCCTCATCATTTGCAGTGTGTTGATAGACTTTCATAAATCCATCAAAAAGTATTACTTCTCCTTGTGCAACATATTTTTCTTCACGATTAGATATGTTGATTGTGATATTTGTTTTTTCAAGTTTTGCATCTGCCATTTGAGAGGCAATTGTGCGTTTTCTTATAAGGTCATAAAGTCTTTGAGCTGAAGAATCAAGATTTACCTCAGTATTGCTAAGAACGGTAGGACGAATTGCTTCGTGAGCCTCTTGTGCTCCTTTGATTTTATTTGAGTATTTGCGTGATTTGAAATATTCTTCGCCGTATTCTTTCAAAATTAACTCTTTTGCTTGTGAAAGAGCAAGGTCTGAAAGATTTACAGAGTCAGTTCTCATATAGGTAATAAACCCTGCTTCATATAATTGTTGAGCAACTTGCATTGTTCTTGCAACAGGAAAGCCTAATTTCCTACTTGCTTCTTGTTGAAGGGTAGAAGTAGTAAACGGTGCTGCGGGTGATTGTTTTGAGGGCTTAGTTTCTACTGCTTGAACGGTGAAATCTGCCGAGGAACTTTCTTTTAAAAATTCTAAGGCTTGGTCTTTTGTTTCAAATCGTTGGTTTAAGGTAGCCGAAATTAAGGCTTGCTTTGAGGTTTGAAAGTCTGCAACTACTTTATAGGTCTTATTTTCTTTGAAATTATTGATTTCTTTTTCTCTTTCTACAATTAGTCTAACGGCAACCGATTGAACTCTGCCTGCACTTAAAGAAGGCTTAACTTTTTTCCAAAGTACAGGTGAGATTTCATAACCTACAATTCTGTCAAGCACTCTTCTTGCTTGTTGAGCGTTTACAAGGTTAAGGTCAATGTCGCGAGGATTTTCCACAGCTTTAAGAATAGCGTTTTTTGTGATTTCATTAAAAACTATTCTCTTAGTTTTGCTTTTATCAAGGTTTAAAGCCTCTTTTAAATGCCAAGCAATAGCCTCTCCTTCACGGTCTTCATCGGATGCTAACCAAACAAATTCTGCTTTATCTACTGCGTTTTTTAATTCTTTTACTACTTTAACTTTATCTTCTGTGATTATATAATTAGGTTCAAAGTTGTTTTCCAAATCAATGCTCATATCCTTTGACGGAAGGTCGCGAATATGTCCAAAACTCGACATTACCACAAAATCTTTTCCTAAAAACTTCTCTATTGTCTTTGCCTTAGCAGGCGACTCCACTATTACAAGATTCTTTGCCATATATATTTTTTTAAAAAACGGTGCAAAATTACAACTTTTAATAGAATAATAAATTAAAGCAAAGAAAAAATAAAATAATTCAAAGAATTAAAAAAATAAATCAAAGAAATATTTTTCTAAAACAAAGAAAAAAATCGTGGGGTTTTTGTATATTTGCAAAAAAGAAAAAGAAATGATATTTTTTCCTAATTGTAAGATAAATATTGGACTGAGCGTTGTAGAAAAGAGAAAAGATGACGGATTTCATAATATAGAATCTATTTTCTATCCTGTGGATTTGTGCGATGTGTTGGAGATTAGAGAGAGCAATTCTTCACAAGATAGTTTTCTTATAAGTGGATTAGATATTGGAAATACGTCTGCACAAGACAATCTTTGCATAAAAGCTGTTAATCTTTTAAGAGAGCAGTATAAGTCTATACCTTATTTAAATATTCATTTGCATAAACAAATTCCTGCCTTTGCTGGTTTGGGTGGAGGAAGCTCTGATGCTACTTTTACTTTGAAACTTTTGGATTTTCTTTTTAACCTCGGAATTGAGGAAGAGAAAATGCTTTCTTATGCTGCGAAAATAGGAAGCGATTGTTCGTTTTTTGTAAAAAATAAGCCCACATACGTTTTTTCAAAAGGAGAAAAATCTACGGATATTACACTTGATTTAAGTAAGTATTGTGTTTTGCTTGTTAAACCGGAGCTAAGAATCTCTACTGCTGAGGCTTATCGTGGTGTTGTGCCAAAACCAAGTGGAGTAGATTACACATCTTTACCCGATATAAAGGAGTGGAGAGTGGTTTTAAAGAACGATTTTGAAGATAGTTTGTTTCCTAAATACCCAATCTTAGAAGAGATGAAAGAATTGATGTATAATAATGGTGCAATCTATGCTTCACTTTCGGGAAGTGGTGCTACGGTCTATGGAATATTTGATAAGCAAATAGATATTAAAAGACTAAAACTTCCAAACAATACGTTTATATGGCAAGGTAGATTAAAATAACAATAAATAAATAAGATTATGAGCGAATTATTAAACTTAGAGCCAAAAGGCTTATGGAAACATTTCGATAAGATTTGTTCTATTCCACACCCTTCAAAACATGAAGAAAAAATTGTTGCAGCCTTAGTTGAGTTTGCAAAAGAAAATAACATAGAATATAAACTTGACGAAGTTGGTAACGTGATTATGCGTAAGCCAGCAACGAAAGGAATGGAAAATCGTAAAGGTGTGATTTTGCAAGCACACTGTGATATGGTTCCTCAAAAGAATAACGATACAAAACACGACTTTTTGACTGATCCAATCCTTCCAAGAATTGAAGGAGAGTGGGTAAAAGCAACAGGAACTACACTTGGAGCAGACAATGGTATAGGAGTAGCAGCAGCATTGGCTGTTTTGGAAGATAAAACCTTAGAACACGGTCCAATAGAAGCTCTTATAACAATAGATGAAGAAACAGGAATGACAGGAGCCTTTGGATTAAAAGCAGGAGAGTTAGAAGGAGATATTCTTTTGAACCTTGACTCTGAAACAGAAGGTGAATTATATGTAGGTTGTGCAGGAGGAATTGACGCAACTATTACATTTGATTACACAACAGAAGCATTTGATTCTTCTTACAAAGCATTTGCTTTATCAATCAAAGGATTGAAAGGTGGACATAGTGGAATGGACATCATACTTCAAAGAGGAAATGCTAATAAAATATTATTTAGAATATTAAAAGCATTAGAAAAAGTTGAAGTTAGAGTATGTGATATTAACGGTGGTAGTTTAAGAAATGCTATACCAAGAGAGGCCTTCTGTACAATAGCACTTCCTGCTACAAAGGTTGAAGAAGGAAAACAAATTCTTGCAGATCTTACTCAAATTATCAAAAACGAACTTTCAGCAGTAGAGCCTGAAATCTTAATTGCATTAGAAGAAACAGCAAATCCAGAAAGTTTCATAGATTCTTGCACAATGGCAAGAGTGATTCGTGCAATCTATGCTTGTCCTAATGGAATTTATAGAATGAGTGATTCAATGGAAAATCTTGTTGAAACATCTTCTAACCTTGCAATAGTAAAAAGCGATGGAAAACAAATAAAGGCTTGTGCGTTATTAAGAAGTAGCGTTGATAGTGCTAAGGAAGATTTTGCAGAAATGATGGCAAGTGTTATAGAACTTGCAGGTGGAAAAATAGAATTTGCAGGTGGATACCCTGGTTGGAAGCCTAATATGCAAAGTCCAATACTTTCTACAATGCAAACTACATATAATAAACTTTATGGAAAGACTCCAAAAGTTATGGCAATACACGCTGGTTTGGAATGTGGATTGTTAGGTGGTGTTTACAAAAATTGGGATATGATTTCTTTCGGACCAACAATTCAAAACCCACATTCACCTGATGAAAGAGTGAATATACCTTCTGTAAGTTTATTCTGGAATTATTTAGTAGAAACTTTGAAAAATGTTCCACAAAAATAAATTATTGAAGTATAGAAGCATTAACCCTCTTGTTAAAAACAGCAAGAGGGTAGTGCTTTTTGTTGGTTTCGTTTTAGCATTTTCTGGTTTGTTTGCACAATATAATGTTAGTGCAAATGATGATAGTAGAGTAAAGTATAGAGAAATCAATACGGATAAGTTTCATTTGGTGTATCCTCAATCATTTGAAACAAAAGCACAAGAACTTGCTCGCGTGCTTGATACAATGGTGAATTACATAGGTAGAAGTGTTGGGACAAATGCACCAAAACTGCCAATTCTTATTCACCCTTATACAGCAAAGTCAAACGGTATGGCAACTTGGGCACCAAAACGTTTGGAGTTTTACCCAACTCCTTCGCCTAATTACTTTGCTTATCCTTGGATATGGCATCTTGCCGTTCACGAATATCGTCATGCTTGTCAGTATTACGCTCCTTATAAGGGGATTTCTAAGACTTTGACAGATATACTTGGGGAACAATTTCTTTTGGGCGTAAGTGCCCTTTTGATTCCTAATTGGTTTATTGAGGGAGACGCCGTTCTTGCAGAGACAGCCTTAGCTCAAACAGGTAGAGGTCAGACTCCTGAACAATATAATCAGTTTAAAGCTCAGCTTCTTGAAAAAGGAGCGTATAAATTTCATAAAGCGAAACTCGAAAGTAGAAAAGATTTTGTACCAAACGATTATACTTTTGGTTATTATATGTCTGCTTACACAAGAAACAAATATGGGAAAGATATTTTCTCAGATGTATTTGCTACAACTGCAAAATCGTGGTTGAAATTAAAGTGGTTTAATACAGCAGATAGCCTAAATGTGAAAATTCCACATAGAAAGATTTATTCAGAATTGATTGATACTCTTTTGCCTCTGTGGAAAGAAGAATACAATCAATGGACAAAGAAAGAAAATAAGTCAAAATTAGACACATTAGATATAGATAAAGAGTATTATACTCATTATTTGAATCCTGTTTTAATAGGTAAAGACTCTATTCTTGCTTTAAAATCTACTTCTTTTGAAGTGCAAAAATTAGTTCTTTATACCCCACAAGGAATAGAAACTATCGCAAATCTACCTTATTTAATGCACTCATTTTTTGATTATAAAGACGGAAAGGTGCTTTATTCTCAAAACGCATTAGATAAACGTTGGGGAGAAAAAACCTATGCAAATATTGTAGAACTTGATATTCACACAGGAAAGACAAAACGCATTACAAAAAACAAAACATATTTCACACCAACTCGCTCTCCTATAAACGAAGAAATACTTTGTGTTGAAGGGGGAGACGATTTCTCTTATCCGGCTTGGGATAAGGACGGAGAGAGTGTTTATTATATTGAAACTACTCCTAAGGGAAAGAGAATTATAATGAGAGATAGCCTTACGCATGAGGTGATTTCTCCTTCTTATGACAATATTTCACATCTGAAATATCGTGATAACAAACTTTATTTCTTGAAAGATATTTCATCAAAATATGAATTAGTCGAGTTTGATTTAACAACCAAAACAGCAAAACAATTAACCGACACACCATTTGGTATAGGTGGATATTCTTTTGATGGAGAAGAATTGATTGTTTCTGTTTATAATAGTGATGGATACTTTCTTGCAAAAACAAAACCGTTAAATCAAAGTTTGGATATTAACAAAAAGAATAATCCTCAAATATTTGTAGAAGAGCTTCAAAGACAAGAGGGATTTCTTTTACCAACCGAGTACGATGAGTCAATAAAATATGAAAGTAAGGAATACAAAAAATATAAGAACTTATTTAATTTCCATTCACGTTTGCCTATTTTCCTAAATTTAGAGAAGATAAACTTTGGATTAGGCGTTAGTGCATTTTCTCAAAACTTACTTTCGACTTCTGTTTTTCAAGTAGGGTATAAATATGATGTAAAAGATTCTTGGCACGAGGCTTATATGACTTATACATATAGTGGATTTTATCCTATAATTGATTTAGAGGCAGGATATAAACTTAGAAATACTTCAAGCAATACACTACAAGAAGAATATTTAACAGGAATAAAAATAGGCGTGCCTTATTCGTGGAGTACAAGACAAACTGTCAATAAACTGCAAGCAGATTTTAATTACACTCTCACACAAATGCAAAAACAGACTCCTACAATATATAATATATATGGCTATGCTCTTTCTTTTACTCATCAACATGCACAAGCAAATAATGACATTACTCCAAGAAAAGGGCTTAATGTGAATTTTGCACAATACTCTACGCTTGGGAATAATGCTACACACAACACATCTCTAAGTTCAAAACTATATTTACCTTTCTTTTTTAGAAATAGTACAACAGAGCTAAACTTTAATTATCAATACAACAACAGAAATGCAAACGGATATGAATTTGCAAACCAAATAGATTTTATAAAAGGTATAAAAAATCAATTCCCTACAGAATATTACGGAGGAGGTCTAACATTTAATCTTCCACTTTTTTATCCTGATTGGATTATAGGCCCTGTGTTTTATGTTAAAAGGGTAAGTGTAAAACCTTTTTATGAAATTGCAAGTTTCGATACAAAGATTCATCAAAGTTTTGGTAACGATTTTAGTTTTAATCTATGTGTATTTGGAATTAAATTGCCAATAGAAATAGGTTTGCGTTGCGGTTATGAAACCCTAAATCAAAAACCATTTTTCCAGTTCTTGCTTTCCTTAAAATAAAACAAAGAAAAAAAAATAAATCAAAGAAATAATTTCTAAACTCTTTGTTTTAAAAAAATATTTCTTTGATTTATTTTATTGATGTAATCTAACAAATTTGTATTATCTTTGCACCAAAGAATAAAATAAAGAAAAAATGAGAAACAATTTATTTTTAATAGCATTATTGTTTTTTGCAACGAGCCTATTTGCTCAAAATACAAAAACATTAGACGATGAAAAGCTAACTGAATTTGCTTATAAATTGAGTGAACTTCCTTTTAGTGAGAGAGACGTTATTGAAGATGCGTGTAAATTATTTGAAGAGACCTTTGCAGGTGATAAAGATGGAGCTGATTGGGGCTATCAATTGCTTTATTATTATCATGAAATATCTTGTGATGACAAAACAGTAACCTTGCACAAAACTTTCTCGGAAGAGGAAATTAGAGCATTGGTTCACGGAGATATACACGTGCTTGGTGGTTTGAAAAAGGATATGAAAAAGTTTAGAGATGAGTATGGTAAATGGGGATATAGAATTATGTCTTACGAAGACACATCTTACGCAATTGAAGTGCAACCTGGATATCTTTATGAAAAGTATAAAGATATGCTTACACCGGAATACAGATATTATCGTGGACTTTGGATAGCAGAACACGATATTCCGCCTTATTGGCACGCTACATTAGATATTCCAATGCAAGAGTTGTTTAATAGAATCGCTTGGAGAGATGAATTTTTGAACGAACACCCAGATTTTATTAGAGAAGACCTTGTTACAAGAGAAATAGAATATCTTTGTTTCTCAGTTACAAAAGGATTAGAGAATACTCCTGTTTATGATGAAAAAGATGTAATAAAGCCAGAATATAAAACAGCGTTGCAAACCTATTATAAAGCACATCCAAAAACTAAATGGGGACTTTATATGACAGAATATGTGCATAGACTTGCACTAAACAAATATAGAAACAGCAATGAAATTGATACATGGGTAATAAACACACTTTATCCTCCTGAAAGAAAAAACATAGATCCACTTTTGAAATATAAAGATATATTGATAGATAACATAATTGATTAAAAGTAAAAATTATATGAAAAAAATCTTAACATTATTATTAGCATTACTAATAGGAGGAGTTGCATCTTCTCAACAAGAAATTACATTAGAAGATATTTGGACAAAGGGCACTTTCCGTGGTAAAGGAATAGATGGTATTCGCTCAATGAAAGATGGAAAACACTATTGTATATTGACTCAAAACGCAATAGAAAAATATGATTATGCCAAAGCAAGCAAAGTAGGTGAGATAGTAAATTTCTCAGGCTTGGATTTAAAAGGATATGTTGTGGATTATCAATTCTCAACAGATGAAAGCAAGGTGTTGCTTATTCTAAATCCTGAAATGATTTATCGTCATTCTTACTTGGCAGATTGTTTTGTTTATGATATTGCAACAAAAAAAATAACCTCTGTTGCAAAAGAGAAAGTGAGATTAGCAGAATTTTCTCCAAACTCCCAAAAAGTAGCATACGTTTCAAATAATAATATTTTTATCTTTGATATTGCTTCTTTGCAAACAAAACAAATCACAACCGATGGTGAGTATAATCACATAATCAATGGTACTACCGATTGGGTTTATGAAGAAGAGTTTGCAATTACAAAAGGTTTCTTTTGGAGCAATGATTCTGAAAAAATAGCATATTACAAATTTGATGAAAGTAAGGTAAAACAATTCTCTATGACAATGTATGGAGATTTGTATCCTATGGAATATGTTTATAAATATCCAAAAGCAGGAGAGGATAATTCAGTTGTAGAAATTTTTGTCTATGATTTGAAAAACGATAAAACAAATCACATTGACATGGGATTGAATAAAGATATTTATTTACCACGTTTGCAATGGACTCCTAATGACGAGGTGTTTATTCACAAGTTAAATCGTCATCAAAATCAATATGAATTATTTATTGCCTCAACTAATGATTTTAAACCAAAGAAAATATATGAGGAAAGAAATCAATATTATATTGAACAAGTAGAAGATGTAGTATTTCTTAATGATAAAAAACACTTTATCTTAAAAAGCGAAAGAAATGGTTATATGAACTTGTATAAAATTGGTATTTACGATAGAAGTATTGACCCAATTACACAAGAAAAATATGACATTGACCAAATATGTTATATAAATCCAAAAACAGAAGAAATATTCTATACAGCAGCACAATCAGAATCTTATAATAGAGAGTTACTTGTGGTGGATAAGAAAAAGAATATCAAAAAAATATCAGGAGAAACAGGTACCTATTCAGCAGATTTCTCGGCAAATGGTGAGTATTATATTTCTACTTTCTCAAATACTGATACGCCTACTCAATATACTATCAACAATAACAAAGGAGAAGTGTTGATTGTTTTAGAAGATAACAAAGAACAAAAAGAATTGTTGGCAAAATATGGAGCTGAAAGAAAAGAATTTGGAAAATTCAAAACAAGTCAAGGCACAGAATTGAATTATTGGATGATTAAGCCAACAAATATGGAGAAAGGTAAAGAATATCCTTTGTTGATGTATGTATATGGTGGACCTGGAAGTCAAGAGGTGTTAAATTCTCAAAGCAGATTTTCAGATTATATGTGGTTTCGTATGCTTGCACAAAAAGGTTATGTAGTTGCTTGTGTAGATGGAAGAGGTACAGGAATGCGTGGAGAAGAATTTAAGAAATGTACTTACATGGAACTTGGAAAGTATGAAACAGAAGATCAAATAGAGGCAGCTAAATATTTTGGAAGTTTAGATTTTATTGATAAAGATAGAATTGGAATTTTTGGTTGGAGTTATGGTGGTTATATGTCCACACTTTGTATCACAAAAGGAGCAGATTATTTCAAAACTGCAATAGCTGTTGCTCCTGTAACTACTTGGAGATATTACGATAATGTATATACAGAACGTTTTATGCGTACTCCACAAGAAAATCCTTCGGGATATGACGACAACTCGCCAATAAATCACGTAGAAAAACTAAAAGGAAACTATCTTTTAGTGCATGGAACGGCTGATGATAATGTTCATTTCCAAAATGCTGTGGATTTGATGACTGCTTTAATAAAAGCAAACAAACAATTTGAACAATTCTCTTATCCAAACAAGAATCACAGCATATATGGGGGAAATACAAGACATCATCTTTATACTTTAATGACAGATTTCATTCTTAGAAAATTATAAATAATGCAAGAAAAATTAGAAGCTTTTGTAAGCGAAAATAATTTGTTTTGCAAAAATGACAGAATCCTCATTGCCCTTAGCGGTGGTGTGGATTCTGTCGTTTTAGCACACCTTATGCTTAAAGCAAATTATGATATTGCCTTAGCACATTGCAATTTTCATCTTAGAGAAGAGGAGAGTAATAGAGACGAGGCTTTTGTTCGCTCTTGGGCAAAGGAGAATGGTGTGGAGTTATTTGTGAAAGAGTTTGATACATTTTCATATATGAAAGAAAATAAGCTTTCTTTGGAAATGGCAGCAAGGGATTTGCGTTATCAATGGTTCTCTTCGCTTTTAAAAGAATATGGATTTTCTTATTTAGCTACTGCACATCATTTAGATGATTCAATAGAAACATTTTTTATCAATCTTTTGCGAGGTACAGGCATTGCAGGATTGCATGGAATACAAGCAAAAAACGATAAAATCATTCGTCCCCTTCTTTTTGCTACAAGAGAAGATATTTTAAACTATGCAAAAAAGAATAATATCTCATACGTTGAAGACTCAACTAATAGTGAGACTAAATTTATTCGCAATAAGATACGTCATAACCTTTTTCCTGTTTTACGAGATATTAACCCTAATTTTGAATTTGCATTAAAAAAAGATATAGATTACTTAAAGGATACGGAATTTATTTTTCGCAGAGAAATAGAAAAGGTAAAACAAGAAATCATTGAGCAAGAAAAAGACTTAATTAAGATAAATATTTCAAAACTTCTTTTGCTTAACCCTATGAAGATATATCTTTATGAAATATTGTCTGAATATGGATTTAATGAAGCGAATATTAACGATATAACTCAAAGCTTTGAAGAAATATCTGGCAAACAATTTTTTAGCAAAAGCCATAGGATTGTAAAGGATAGACAATATCTTTTTATCGAGAAAAGGAAGGAAAATCCTATAAATGATTTCTATTTGATAAATCAAAATCAGGGTTCACTGATTCAACCTTTGAAAATGCAAATAGAAATACTTAAATATTTGAGATTTATAAATATTTTAAAGGATAAAAACATTGCAATGCTCGATGCAGATTTGCTTAAATTTCCTCTTATTCTTAGAAAATGGAGGCAAGGAGATAGTTTTGTGCCTTTTGGAATGAGGAAAGAAAAGAAGTTGAGCGATTATTTTACTGCAAATAAATATTCTATAATTGATAAGGAAAATCAATGGATTCTTTGCAGTGAGGATAAAATTGTGTGGTTGATAGGAGAGAGGATAGACGATAGATTTCGCATAAGTAACAAAACAAAAAATATATTAAAGATTGAGTTGGAAAAATGAAAGGAATAATAAATTTAATCATTGCTTTATTTTTTTTAATCAGCGTTTCAGCACAAGAAAATAAAGTAAAAAATCTTTGTAATCAAATAAACCAAGATAGCCTTAGGCAAAATGTAATAGAACTTCAAGGTTTTTCTACACGATATGCCTATTCACCAAATAGAAAACAAATTGCAGAATATTTAAAAAATAGATTAGAGAATTATGGCTTTGAGGTGGTTTTGGATTCTTTTCTTTTGCAAACAGGTTGGCAATTAACCGAAGCAGACACTCTTTGGCAATACAACGTAATCGGAGAAAAACAAGGATTATGGGCAAAAGATACTACGGTGCATCTAATGGCTCATTATGATTCTCGTTCAGATATGGAAGGTTTTGAAGATTATTTTAATTTCGCACCAGGAGCTGACGATAATGCAAGTGGAGTTGCTGCACTATTGGAAATAGCCCGAATAATAAATGAAAATAATATCTCTCCAATCAAAACACTTGTGATAGATTTTTTTGCAGCCGAAGAGCAAGGACTAAGAGGCAGTTGGGATAGAATAGAAAAAATTTCAACACCTATTTGGCAAGAAGATATAAAGGCAGTGATAAATCTTGATATGATAGGATATTGTCAAAGCGATTCTACTGATTATATCTTTGATTTAATAACTTATCATAATAGTGATGAGCTTACGCAAATGGCACGCGAGTTTGCAGAAGAATATACTTTGCTTACACCAAACGAAACAACAGAAAATAATTACGCTTCAGACTCTTATAGCTTTTATTCTTATGGAGTGAGAAGTGTTTTTTTAATGGAGCATGAATTTACGCCACATTACCACACCGAAAGAGATGTTTACAACACAATAAACTATCATTACATGAGAGAACTTACAAAGTTGGCTTTTGCACTTGCTTACGAATGTAGCGTAAACAACAATTACGGACAAGTAAGCATAGATGAGGTAGAAGAAAACCTAATAGAAATTAAAATTTTAAATAATCCTGTGGTTAATCAATTAAGATTATCGTGCAGAAACCTTAAATCGCAATCAAAATATCAAATTTATTCGCAATCATCTCAACTCTTAGAAGAAGGAATAATAGAAAACCCAAATGGAGTTAATACAATAGAGTTGTCAAACATAAAGAATGGAATTTATTTCTTGAAAATAGTGAGTGAAAATCAAACAATTACAAAAAAAATAGTAGTTTTAAAATAAAAAAGTCGAAGAAAATTTTGGTAGATTTAAAGAAAGGTAGTATTTTTGCAAACGCTTTCAGGAAATAAATGCTGAAACGGTCCCATAGCTCAGTTGGTTAGAGCACCTGACTCATAATCAGGGGGTCCTTGGTTCGAGCCCAAGTGGGACCACTCTTAGAAGCGGAAAGATTAAAAAGGTCTTTTCGCTTTTTTATTTTCGTTTTATTTTATTGATTTACTCCATAACCGAAAAGGGCATAGTCTCCGAGTAAAGGGTCTTTTGGAAAAGTTTTTCTTAGGCTTTGAGTTATTTGAATGGCAGTTTGCATATCTGCTTGTTTTCTTGTTGTTAGTTGCAATTCTTTTGCAATTCTAAAAACGTGTGTGTCTAATGGAATGATAAGTTCTTCTATTGGTAGAATATTCCATATTCCAAAATCAACGGGACTGTCTTTTCTTATCATCCAACGAAGAAATAGACAAAGCCTTTTACAAGCTGATTTTGTGTTTTGAGGAATGCCATTTTGATTTGGAAAGAGTTGTATTATTGTTTCTAAGACTTCTAATGCTGTAGGAGTCTTTGTTTTTAGCAAGTCTTTGATTTTATCTTCCAATGAGGGGTAGGGGTTATCTTTTGCAAAGTAAATATTATGCAGTGTTTCGCATAGCTGAAAAAAGTCTTTGTTTTTGTAAAATCTATAAAGGCATTCTTCATTTTTTTCAAAGAAAGAATATTTTTTTTCTTTGATATAATTTGTTGGATTGCCGTTAAAATCTTGGTGTATTTTGTTTAGGGTTTTTATTATTTGCACTCGTGAGCCGTATGCAATCCAACTGCTTATGAATGCAGAGATTTCTATATCTGTTTTTTTGCTATAAAGATGTGGAAATTGAACCGGGTCGCTCTTTATAAAGTCTGAATTATGATATTCTTCTGCAAGTTTATTTAGATTCATCTTTCAGTATTTCGTAAATTAAATCGTGAATATCGGTTCTTATGTTTAGGTTTGCCAATTTATTAGTTTTTGCATCAGGATACACTCTGTTTGAAAGGAAAATAAGGATTGTTTCGTTTTTTGGGTCAATCCAAAGATATGTTCCTGTAAATCCGCTGTGTCCATAACTGTTTTTGCTTGCGTATTTAGAGGTGTGAGATGATTTTCCTTTTAATAGGGGTTTGTCCCACCCTAATCCTCGGCGATTGTTATGTTCTGCAAAGTGAGATTTAGAAAATAAATCAATGGTTTTAGAGTTTATGTATCTTTTTCCGTTGTATTGACCTTTGTTTAGTATCATTTGGCAGATTGCAAACAAGTCTTCTGCTGTGGAAAACAAGCCTGCGTGTCCTGCAACGCCACCAAGAAGGGCAGAGGTTTCGTCATGAACGTTTCCTTTGATTAAAGAATTTCTAAAATCTACAGCTTCTATTGTTGGAACTATGTTTTCAATGCGTTCTTTCTCTTTTGGTCGAAAACAAGTGTGTGAAAGATTCATTGGTTTGTAGAAGTTGTCTTCAAGATATACATCAAGCGTTTTGCCAGATAAGACCTCTACAAGTTCTCCAAGTAGAATAAATCCTAAATCGCTATAAACATATTTGTGTTTTGGATTAAGAGGAGAATCAACTATTTGTTTTAATATGTCTTGTTTATATTTTTTGTTGATATAAAGCGAATCGGTTAATTGTAGATATTGATTTTCTTCATTGTTTTGTTGAGCAAAAAGAGTAGAATCTTCTTTTGCTTTTTCTAATGAATGCACCCAAATAGGAAGGTATGCTTTTAGTCTTGCACAATGAGATAAGGCTTCTTTTATTGTAATTTTTCTTTTGTTGGTTCTTTTTAAGTAAGGAAGATAGTCTGATAATCTATCCTCAAGTGAGAATTTTCCTTCATCGTATAGTTTCATTAGTGCAAGGGTTGTTGCCATTACTTTTGTCAATGAGGCCACATCGTAAATACTGCTATCGTTTATTGCGATTTTGTTGTCGTAGGTTTGATAGCCTGCATTCTTTTTGTAAATGATTTGACCGTTTTGTGCAATTAAAACTTGTGCTCCGGGGTAGGCTTCTTGCGAAATTCCATAGTTTATTAAAGAGTCAATTTTGCTAAACTTTGAAGGAGCTTGTTTTGGTAATTCTATTGCAAAGTCGGGGCTTGCTTTGTAGGTTTGAGATGCATCAACAGGTAGAGAAGCTGTGAATTTATGAGGATTAAAAAGACTATTTGCTGCTGCTGTTTGTAGTTGTGAGGTGTTTTGATAAGCAACTATTAGGGCGTTGTAATCACATATTGTGTCTAAGCTTTCAAGTGAGTAAGGATTTGCAAAGAGTAAAAGAATATTCTTTGCTTTTGTTTCTTGAATAGAGGAAAGTAATTCAAGACTTTGCTTAGATATTCCGTAGTTGTCTGCTTTTTTTGAATTAACTCCTCCGCTTGCTGCAACGATTACTGTCTTTGAGGAATCTAAAACGTTCAATAATTTTTCTAAGTCTTCGTTTAGAGATTTTTTTTCAAAGGAATATGAGATTATTTCTTTGTATTTTTTTGCTTGTTTTAAGAAATGTGAATAATCTTTGTTGTCTAAGTTTACGAATATGATTTGATTTGTGTCTTTTTTGTTCAGTGGTATAATGTTGTCTTTGTTTTCCAATAGTGTAAGAATCTTTGGTGCAATAACTTCGCAGTGTTTGCCTATTTCTTCTTTTTGTTTTTTGCTCAAAGGTTTTGGCTCGTGTTTCGGATTCATTACTCCGAGTTTGTATTTCCATTGAAGAACTTCTCTGCATTTTTCTTTTATGAGCTCTTTGCTTAATTCTCCGTTTTCTATTGCAGAAAGGATTGCATTCATTGCAGAGTCTGTGTTGTTAGGCATAAGAAGAATATCTACTCCTGCTTTTAGGGCTAAGACTTGTGCTTGTCCGTCAGGATAATCGTTTGTAAGGCCTTTCATATTCATTGCATCGGTGAAAACAAGTCCTTCAAAACCTAAATTGTTTATTAAGTATTCTTGAATTATATCGGGATTTATTGAGGCAGGATAGGTGTAATGTTCATTTAAAGCAGGGACATTTAGGTGTGCAACCATTGCTCCCCAAACGCCTTTTTCTATATTGTATTTGAAAGGTATTAAATCCACAGTGTCAATGAAGTCTTTGGAGTGAGATATTGTAGGAAGGCTAAGGTGAGAGTCTAAATCAGTATCGCCATGTCCTGGAAAATGCTTGATAACTGCCATTACTCCGTTGTCTTGCAAGCCTTTTATGTATTGTTCTGAAAGAAGAGAAACTTTCCACTTGTTTTGACCGAAAGAACGTGTGTTTATAACAGGATTTGCTGGGTTAAGATTTATGTCAATCGCAGGTGCAAAGTTAATATGTATGCCAAGAGTACGACATTGTCTTCCAATAATGTCGGCTTTCTTGTAAACCAAAGAATAATCATTAGAATCTAAGGCTCCAAGTGCCATTGCTCTTGGAAAAGGGTCAAGGTCGGTAAATCGCATTGAAAGGCTCCATTCTCCATCTATTGAAACAAGAAGAGGAATCTTGCAAACAGAATTGTATTTGTTTATAAGTTTTGGAAGATTATCACTTTTGCCTTTGAAAAAACATACTCCTCCAACTTTATTTGAATCGATGTCTTTTAGAATTTTTTCGCAATATTTTTTGTTTGTTTCGGTGTCGGCTCCTATCATAATGAGTTGCCCAACCATTTCTTTGATAGTCATTTTGGAAATTAGTTTTTCTATTTCCTTGTCTCTTGTCTTGTTTTCTTTATCTGTGTTTTGGGAAAAGCAACTAAAAGAAATAAAGATGCAAATAAGTAATGTAAAGATTGAATGTTTCATATAATACAATGTTTTTTGTCTTGCAAAGATAGTTATTTTACTTTTATTTTGTATCTTTGTACGATTAAACTAAGATAATTTATAGAATTATGATAAGTATTGAAAGGCTTATAACGATAAAACCAGAAGTCTCAAAACTCTTTGTTTTTTTGAAAAAAGAAAACGAGTTAATTTCTTCTCAATTCGTTGAGCACGATATTTTGAACTTTGTAAATCAACAAATACAAGAAAACGATAAAGATTTTTTTGCTTTCAATCAGTTTACTCAATGGTCACTTGTAGCTATTGTAAAGGAGAATAAGGATTTTTATAAGCAAGTTGAGAGTTTTAGAAAATTGGGTGCTAAGATTTTAGACTTTTGTGACAAGGAGTATATAAAGGATCTGCAATTTGTAAGTGAGATTTCAAAAGATTTTGCAATGGGCTTTGTTGAGGGAATGTTGCTTGCAAGTTATACTTTTGATAATTACAAAACCGATCCAAAGCAAATGATTCACCCTTTTGACAATTTGTTTGTTATTAACCCATTTGTAGAAAATGAAGATATAGAACAATCAATTGTTGTGGTAAGAGCAGTTGAGAAATGTAGAGATTTGGTTAATGAACCTTATTGTAGCTTAAATGCAGAAGGGTTGGCAACTGCGTTTGTAAACATTTCTCGTGAGGCAGGAATAGATGTGGAGGTTTGGCATAAGGATAAGATTGAGCAAGAAAAGATGGGAGGACTTTTAGCAGTGAATCAAGGTAGTATAGACCCGCCTACATTTACTATTATGAGGTATCGCCCAGAGAATTCTAATGAATCTCCATTGGTTTTAGTGGGAAAAGGTTTGGTTTATGACACTGGTGGTTTGAATTTAAAGCCTGGCGATTATATGAATGATATGAAAGAAGATATGGCAGGCTCTGCAATGATGGCAACTGCGATTTATGCAATTGCTTGTTTAGGATTGCCAATTCATGTTGTTGGAATATTCCCTTCAACTGATAATCGCCCGGGATTAAACGCTTATGCAAGTGGTGATATCATAAATATGTATGACGGAACTAATGTTGAGGTGGTAAATACCGATGCAGAAGGACGATTAATATTAGCAGATGCTCTTTCATACGCTAAAAAACTTTCTCCTTTCTTAGTTGTAAATGCTGCAACTCTTACAGGAGCAGCCGCAAGAGCAGTTGGACCATACGGAATTGCAGCTGTTGAGCAAGATGCTCAACAATATATGCAAATAATGAAAGAGGCAGGTGAGAAAACCTATGAAAGACTTGTTCAATTCCCTTTTTGGAGCGAATATGATGAGTTAATAAAATCAGATATTGCAGATATAAAGAATTGTGGTCCAGGGGAAGCAGGTATGATTACTGCAGGAAAATTCTTGGCTCACTTTACTGATTATCCTTTTATTCATTTAGATATTGCAGGTGTTGCAATGTTTGATAGAAAAAGAGATTATATTTTAAAAGGAGCAAGTGGTTATGGCGTAAGGTTAATAATCGAGTTTGTAAAAAGTCTTATTGAAAAACGTAAATTATAATTTGAAATAAAATGAACGATATAAACAATAGAAAAAATTTTAATTCAGAAAAAAAAGCTAAAGATATAGAAAATATAAAGTTAGGAATATCTCACGGAGACATTAACGGAATTGGTTATGAGGTAATGTTGAAGTGCTTTTCTGATAATAGAATGTTTGATTTTTGTACACCAATTCTTTATGGTTCTTCAAAAATTGCTTCATATCATAAGAAATTGATAAATGCTACTGATTTTCCTTTTGTAAATATACGTTCAGTAGAGCAAGCTGAGCCAAATAAGTTCAATATCTTAAATATAATTCAAGAAGAAGTAAAAATAGATATAGGACAGCCTACAGAAATTGGAGGAAAGTTAGCAGCGATGAGTTTAGATATTGCTTGCAGGGATTTAATGAATGGAAAAATAGATGCCTTAGTAACAAATCCTATTAATAAAAAAAATATTCAAAGCGACAAGTTTAATTTTCCTGGACACACTGAATATTTGACAAAAATGTTTGGAGTAGATGAGAGTTTAATGATAATGACTTGTAACAAATTGCACATAGGTATTATGACAAATCACTTATCGCTTTCACAAGTTCCTCAAGTTATTACAAAAGAGTTAATATTGCGTAAATTAAAAGTAATGAATGACTCTTTAAAACGTGATTTTGGAATTAGAATGCCAAAGATAGCAGTTTTAGCTCTTAATCCTCATGCGGGAGATCGTGGATTGATTGGAAACGAAGATGATGCTGTTGTAGCACCTGCAATACAAGAGGCTTTCGATAAGGGAATATTGGCGTTTGGACCATATCCTGCTGATGGATTTTTTGGAAATGGAACAATGAAGAACTTTGATGGAGTAATGGCTCTTTATCATGATCAAGGTTTGATACCATTTAAACTAATGAGTTTTACAGAAGGAGTAAACTTTACAGCAGGATTACCATTTGTTCGTACATCTCCTGCTCATGGCACTGCATACGAAATCGCAGGAAAGAATATTGCTTCGGCAGATAGTTTTAGAAATGCTGTTTTCTTAGCATTAGATATCACTAAAAATAGACGAGAGTTCGATGAACTTACATCTAATACGTTAGAAAGTGTAAGTAGAGAAAATATTGTAGAAGAAGATATAACAATAGCTTTGGAAAAAGACGATAATGAACCAACAATCTAATTTGATTAAAAGCAAAATAGACGAATTGCGTAAATTGCTCAATAGATATAATTATGAATATTATGTCTTAGATAGACCTACTATTGAGGATAGGCAATTTGATATTTTAATGCGTGAATTAGAAGAATTGGAGAAGCAATTTCCAGAATATTTTTCAGCAAATTCTCCAACACAACGAGTAGGTGGACAAGTAAACAAAGGTTTTGTTCAAGCACAACACTCATTTCCGATGTTATCTCTTTCAAATACCTATTCTAAGGAAGAATTATTGGAATTTGTAAACCGTACTTCACAATCTTTAGAAGGCGAAAAATTAGAATGGATTTGTGAATTAAAATATGATGGTGTTGCAATAAGTCTTTTGTATGAAGAAGGCAAATTTGTAAGAGCCTTAACACGAGGAGATGGCGTAAGTGGAGACGATGTAAGTGATAATATAAGAACAATAAAGTCTATTCCGCTTGAATTATATGGCGAAAACCTACCTTCTCGTTTTGAAATAAGAGGAGAGATTATTTTTCCGCATAAAGCATTTGAAGAATTTAATCTTAAAAGAATAGAAAATGGGGAAGAACCCTTTGCAAATCCAAGAAATGCAGCCTCGGGAAGTATAAAACTTTTAGATACAAAGGAAGTAGCACAAAGAAAATTAGATTGTTTTCTTTATTACATAATAGGAGATGGCATAAAAGAAAACCTACACTACAATCGCTTGCAACAAGCTCGCACTTGGAACTTTAATGTTCCTAAATTTGTCGCAATAGCACAAGGGGTGGAGGAAATAATGGAATTTATAAATTATTGGGATAAAGAAAGAAGTAATTTGCCTTTTGATATTGATGGAATAGTTATTAAACTAAACGATACAAATCAATGGGAAAAACTTGGAGCAACAGCAAAAAGTCCACGTTGGGCAACGGCTTATAAATTTAAAGCAGAACAAGCAAAAAGCAAACTATTAGAAATAGAATATCAAGTAGGCAGAACGGGAGTTATAACCCCTGTTGCAGTCTTTGAACCGGTAAAACTTGCAGGTACAATAGTAAAAAGAGCAAGTGTTCACAACGCTGAGCAAATACAAAAGTTAGATATAAGAGAAAATGATATTGTAATAGTGGAGAAAGGAGGAGAGATAATTCCAAAAATAGTAGGAGTGGAAAGACAAAACAATAATCAAGATTCTCAACCTATTAAATTTATAGAGAATTGTCCTATTTGCAATGCACGGTTGATTAAAGAAGAAGGAGAAGCTGCTCATTATTGTCCAAATTACAATCATTGCCAACCACAAATCTT
The DNA here is from genome assembly GCA_045645265.1 of Candidatus Onthomorpha sp. Taxonomy (GTDB): domain Bacteria; phylum Bacteroidota; class Bacteroidia; order Bacteroidales; family P3; genus Onthomorpha. Next base: position 64,175 of record JAZRIM010000034.1, on the reverse strand, counting down.
AGGAAGATTTCAACATTTTGTTTCAAAAAAAGCGATGAATATAGATTCGCTTGGAGCCGAAAGAATAAAGATACTTTTTTCAGCAGGATTGATAAAAGATTTCTCTTCATTCTATACTCTAAAACAAGACGATATAATAGGACTTGGCTCTCTTGATAAAGAAAACAAAGCAAATATTCAAGAAAAAGGAGCAAAGAACATAATACAAGCAATAAACAAATCAAAAGAAGTTGAATTTGCAAAAGTATTATACGCCTTAGGAATAAGATATGTAGGAGAGGTTACAGCAAAACATTTAGCCGCGACATTTAAAAATATAGATTCTCTTATCAAAGCCACAAAAGAAGAATTCTTATCAGTGGAAGATGTAGGGGAAAGAATAGCAGACTCACTTCTTAACTACTTTTCCGATCAAGATAATTTGGACTTAATAGCAAGACTAAAAGACTTAGGCCTACAATTTGAAATAAAACAAAGTCAAAAGACAAGCGAAAAACTCTTAGGCTTAGCTTTTGTTGTTAGTGGTACCTTTACAAATTTTTCAAGAGAAGAATTGAAAAAAATAATAGAAGAAAACTCAGGAAAAGTTTTAAGTGGAGTGTCTTCAAAGACAGATTACTTGATTTGTGGAGAAAATACAGGACCACAAAAAAAGAAACAAGCCGAAAAACTTGGCGTAAAAATGATAGAAGAACAAGACTTTATTGAAAAACTAAATATAGGAGACTTTTAATTTGGCAACTATTGCATTTCATACATTAGGTTGTAAACTAAACTTTGCAGAAAGTTCCGACTTGGCAAGAAGATTTGCCGAGAATGGATACAATCAAGTCGATTTCAAACAAAAAGCAGACGTGTATGTGTTGAATACTTGCACCGTAACTCAAATTGCAGAAAAGAAATGTCGTAATGCTATTCGTCAAGCACATAGTCTTAACCCTCAAGCAATAATTGCAGTAATAGGTTGCTTTTCTCAACTCAATCCCGATGTGATAGAATCAATAGAAGGGGTAGATATAATATTAGGAAACGATGATAAACATAAATTAGTCGATTATGTATTAAATCATCATAAAACTTGCACTCCTACAAACAAAGTATTTGATATCTCTCGCCTTAAAACATTTTATACTTCCTATTCTTCTGACGACAGAACTCGCTCTTTCCTTAAAGTACAAGACGGTTGCGATTATTTTTGCACCTATTGTGCAATACCACACGCAAGAGGAAGAAGCCGAAACGAAAACATAGAAACAATAATCTCTTGTGCAAAAGAATTAGCCAAAGAAGGCAAAAAAGAAGTCGTACTTACAGGAGTAAACATAGGCGACTTTGGAAAAAGCACCAATGAAACATTCTTAGAACTCATTAAACGCCTTGATGAAATAGAAGAAATAAAACGATATAGAATATCTTCAATAGAGCCAAACCTTATTACAGAAGAAGTAATAGACTTTTGTGCATCATCAAGAGCCTTTTTACCACATTTTCACATACCTTTACAATCGGGAGACAATAAAATCCTAAAACTAATGCACAGAAAATATGAACGAGAGTTGTTCGCAGAAAGAGTAAACTATATAAAAGAAAAAATGCCATTTGCATTCATTGCAGCCGATGTAATAGTTGGATTTCCACAAGAAACCAAAGAAGACTTTCGCTCAACGTATCAATTCATAGAATCATTACCTCTTGCCTTTCTTCACGTCTTTACCTACTCGGAAAGACCAAATACGATTGCAGCAAAAATGCAAGGAAAAGTGCCAATTGCAGAGCGAAGAGAAAGAAGTAAAGAATTACAAAATTTATCCTTTGAGAAAAAAATACAATTCTATGAAAAAAATTATGGAAACAAAGGAAAAATTCTTTGGGAAGCAGACAACGAAAACGGAATGATGTTTGGATTTTCTGAAAACTACATAAGAGTAGCACGTCCCTTTGAAGAAAAATACATAAATCAAATAACAGAAGAAGAATTAAAACAATTAGACGAAAGTAAACAATATTATAAATTATAAATACAAAACAAAACACTAATAACAGATGAGAAAAATATTATTACTCTTAGTGACCATAATTGGTTTGAGTTCATGCAAATCATTAGAGCCAGATTTATTTGAACCAGATTATCAAAACGTAAGTTTATTACCTCGTTTGACCTGTTGGATAGACCAACCATCATTTGAAAACGCTTACGGAGCAAATTCATACTCAGTAAAAGTCTCTGACGACTTACGTACACCATACGGATTGACAGAAACACCATACGGAAAAGGCGTTTTTGAACTCACAGAAAAGACAAAACTTTACACAGCCGAAAAAAGAATTCAAGATGCGGCTACTGTGTTTGTCAATGAAGTAACAAATAATATCTGCGACCAAACAACACGCCGTCAAGGCAATATAGTATTGCGTGCAGGTGCCATTTACAATAAAAATAACTATAAATGGTCGTGGTTAAGTGGCTTTACATTTGGCACACTCAATCTTTTTGGAATGCCATTCTGCACAAACACAACCGAACTTGAAGTAATAGTAGAAATATATGATGCGAGAAACAATTTAGTTGCTAAATACAACGAGCGAGGCTATGCAAAAGAAGAAATGGCCTTTTATCACGGATACTATGAGTTTCAAAGAAGAGCAGCAACCCTTGCCTTACAAGACGGATTGATGAAAATAAAAGAACTAATTGAAAAAGATAGTCAAGTAATCAGAGCAAAATTAAGATAAGAGAGCATAATAATTGCCGATGTGAATAAAACTTATGTTTTAAACCTACTAATATTTACTTTAATTGCACTTTCGCTACAAGGGCAAGACGTACACTTTTCCTCAATCAATACAAACGATATGTATCTCAATCCCGCAAAAACAGCATTCACTAACACAGATTTCAAAGTCGCAACAGCGTATCGCAATCAGTGGCAAACCGTTTCTTCAAACGGTTACAACACCACTTTATTGACTGCTGAGGCAAGAGTATTGAGTAGTAAAAAATATAGACACTCACTTGGATTGGGAGTAGGTTTTGTTTCAGATGTAGCAGGTACACTAAACTTTGGACAAAGGCAAATATTTGTAAATTTATCCTATAACAAACAAATAGAAAAGCGTAATAACCATTTTATTTCCATAGGAGTGCAACTTTCTAATAACTATTGGTCTTACGATCCGACTAATGCAGATTTTGGACAACAACAATCTGATTGGGAAGGCATACTTTTGTCAAATTTGTCTTATAACGATGTGTCCTTAGGCTTACATTGGCAAATAGAACCCGCCGATTTTCAAGCCGTATCTGCAGGATTTGCAGTTTTTCATCTTACTCAACCGGGATTAACCTTTATGGATGAGTTAAATATAGGTGATTTACGACTAAAACCTCGCTATTATGGATACGCCAATTATCTTTTCTCAACATCAGATGTGTCAAAAGTTCAGTTATCTGCAAGTACTTCTGTGCAAAACGATAACTATGAAATTCTTTTAGGAGGAGAATATATAATAGATTTATCAAATACAATTTTTGATCAGAATAACATAGGAGCAGGGGTTTATTATCGTTCTAACGATGCAATAATCCTTGCATTAAAATACCAATACAATAACATAAATGTAGGTTTAGCCTATGATGTAAATATATCGGGTCTTTCGCAAGTTTCAAATACTTACGGTGGATTAGAGATTTATTTAAGTTATGGATTTAATAGATTTTCGTATAACAAAAAAATAAGAACAATACCATGTCCAACATTTTAAAAACCATTGCCTTGCTGTTTGTATTTACAGCAGGATTGACCACAAATCAAGTAATAGCACAAGAAAAGTATGCAAAAGCATACGAAGAAAAAGGCGACAAAGCCTTTGAAAAAGGAAAATACGAAGAAGCCTTAGAAAATTATAGAATGGGTAAGAAGTTTATCCTTAACCTTCTTCGTTTTAATTATAAAATAGCAGAGGTTTGTCGAATGCAAAAAGACTATGATAAGGCAGAATATTGGTATCAAAAAGTTTTAATCGAAAGTGATACTTTGGATATAAATAAAACTTTTCCTTATCTATATCTTCACTTAGCAGAAGTGGCTAAATGCAACGGCAATATAGTGCAAGCACAACATTTTTTAAACACTTGTTTAATGGATTGTCCTGATATAAACATTAGAAAACAAGCAAAAAAAGAATTAGAGACTCTTCGCTGGATTTTTGATAACGATTCACAAGAAGAAAACACAACTGTAGTTAATTTAGGTCACAATATAAATGACAAATTCTCTCAAAGCAACACCTTTATCTTACGAGATAGTGTTCTTTACTTTACTTCTCCAATCTATAAGGAAGAAAGCGAAGAAGGAGAATTGATTTATTCTGATATTTACAATCAAATCTTTTTTTCATACATAGATGAAGAATTCTATACTCCTGCAAAACCAATAGAAATAGGTAATGTAAACAACAAAAAACAAAACATCTCAAACTTTTTCTTTGATACGCTTTCCAATATCATTTACTTCAATAAATCAGAAAATAAAAACGGGAAAGAAATCTCTCAAATATATTACACACAGTTTAGTAAAAACAAATGGAGCAGTCCAAAAATTGTAAAACAAGCCTACGACAAAAAATCTTCCAATACTTCGCCAATCGTAGTCCGCAATGAAGAGGGTGAAACCTATATGTATTTTGCCTCAAACAGAGTCGGAGGTTACGGAGGCTATGACTTATGGTATGTAAACCTTACAAACATAGATTCAAAGCCTGTAAACTTAGGAAATGTCATTAACACAGAAGGAAATGAGATAACTCCACATTATTGCGATGATGAATCTATGCTTTATTTCAGTTCCGACACACACAAAGGCTTTGGAGGATTTGATATTTTCCGTAGTGAAGGAGCTTTAAACCGTTGGACAACACCCGAAAACTTGCTTCAACCAATCAATTCCCCTGCAAACGATATTTATCCTTTTGTAAACATAAGTGGAGAGCAAGGATATTTTACCTCAAATCGTAAAAGCGAAAACAATATAAAAAACAAAACTTGTTGCAATGACTTATATCGTTGGGACAAACACTTGCCTAAGGTGCCAACTCAAAAAGTCGTAGAACAAAAAGCAAAATTCAATCCAGTATTTGACCTCCCAATTGCATTATATTTCCATAATGATGAGCCAAATCCAGGAAGCGTTTCTCCAACTACAGAGAAAAGCTATCAAGAATGCTACAAACAATACAGATTACTAAGTAATCAATATAAGGCTAACACAACGCGAGGATTAGCCGATAGTTTAGAGGCACCGGCACTTGAAAAAATGGAAGAGTTCTTTAAAGAAAAAATTGATAAAGGAATGATAAAATTAGACCTTTTAGCAGAATATCTTTTGGAACAAGCACACGCAGGAAAGCAAATTACACTTCACGTAAGAGGATACGCCTCAGCACTTCACGAAACAGAGTATAATCACATCCTTTCAGAGAGACGCATCGTTAGTTTAGAGAACTATCTAAGAAATTGGCAAAATAGTCGTTTGCAACCATACTTTGAAAGCAGCAGAATAGCAATTGAAAGAATGCCTGTTGGGAAATTAGAAAGTAAATCGGCAAACCCAACAACCTTAGAAGAGAAACGCCGTTCGATATTTACGCTTCAAGCAATGGAAGAAAGAAGAATAGAAATCAGAGTAGTGAATGTGAAATAATACGTAATAAAAAAGCAACCAATTTCGGTTGCTTTTTTATTTTTTTCTTTGATTTATTTTGAGGTTATTTCTCCATATAGGTCAAACTCTACTGCATCGGTGATTTTTACTTGGTAAAAGTTTCCGATTTTTATTTTTTCTTCTATTGAAATCAAAACTTCGTTATCTACCTCAGGGGAATCAAATTCTGTTCTACCAACATAGTATTCGCCTTCTTTTCTGTCTATCAATACTTTGAAGGTTTTGCCGATTTTCTTTTGGTTTAGATTTAGGGAAACGCCTTCTTGTAAAAAGGTTAGGGCGTCTAAACGTTCGTCTTTTTCTTCTTGACTGATGTTATCTTCTAATTTAAAGGCGGCAGTGTTTTCTTCGGCAGAGTAGGTGAAGGCTCCCATTCTGTCAAATTTTGTTTGCTCTACAAATTCTCTTAATTCTTCAAACTCTTCTTCACTTTCAGAAGGGTAACCAACAATTAAGGTTGTGCGAAGGCACACTTGTGGTATTTTTTCTCTTATTTTGTTGATTAAAGTCCTTATTTCTTCGCCTGTAATCTTGCGATTCATTGAGGAAAGTAAACGATTGTTGATGTGTTGCAAAGGCATATCTATGTATTTACACATCTTAGGTTCGTTTGCTAAAAACTCTATTAACTCATCGTTGAAATCGTTAGGGTAGGAGTATTGCAAACGTATCCATTCTATTTGTTCTATTTTTGCAATTTCTTTTAATAAATCTACAAGTCTTACTTTGCCGTAAAGGTCTTTACCATAGTTGCAAGTGTCTTGTGCGATTATTATGATTTCTTTTACTCCTCGTTTTGCAAGGCATTGAGCCTCGGCTACCAATTCTTCAATAGGGATTGAAATATGCCTGCCTCGTATGTAGGGAATAGCACAAAAGGAGCAGAATCTATCGCAACCTTCTGATATTTTTAGGTAAGCAAAGTGTTTTGGAGTGCTTGTTTGTCGTTGAAGGAAGAAATCTTTTTCTATTTCAGCATTTAGATATGTTGCAATGTCTAAATAGTTGTTTACTCCAAAGAAAGAATCAACTTCTGTAAACTCTTCTTCTAAGGTTTCTTTGTAGCGTTCAACTAAACAACCAAATACCAAGATTTTTTTTATATTTCCTTTTTTCTTTTCTTCTATGTATTCTAAGACAACATCGATTGACTCTTCTTTTGCATCGCCAATAAATCCACAAGTGTTGATTATTGCAACGTCAAACTTTTTTTTAGTAGAGTCAAACAATACCTCGTGTCCGTTTGCTTTTAAAATCCCTGCTAAGTGTTCGCTATCTACAAGATTTTTTGAGCAACCGAGTGTAATTATGTTTATTTTCAAGGTGGTAAGTCTTTTTATAATTTGATTACAACTCCAAGGCTAATGTTTAATCTGCCGAGGTTTTCAGGTGTTTGAGAAATATCTATTTCGTTTTCTGCTGTTTTGAAAGTTTTTACTTTACCTGCTAAGTATTCAACGTTGAATCCAATTCCAATATGGTCAGAAAAAAGATAATCAACTCCTGCTTCAAAGCCATAACCTAAGCAATCACCACTGTAAATTGCAGACATTGCTGCTTTGTCTGTAAGTCTTGTTTTCATATAACCAAGACTTGCTTTTGCCCAAATGTCAAATTTTTCTGCAATTGTAGGTAGTTGAGCCTTGAAAGAAGGACCTACATAAAATACGTTTTTGTCATCTGAATATAATACTGTGTCTGAGCCTACTACTTTGTCAAAAGAATGAAATCCAACAAGCATAGAGGCTTTCATACCTGCTGAAAAATATTTTGAAAATCTATAATCGTAATCAAATTCAAAGTGTACATCGTGTTTCATACGCTTTACTTGATCCGGATTATCAATTGTGTTTGTTAATTGAGTAGGGTGAGATTCTGAAAAACTATGAGCATAACCTGCTTTCATTGAAAAATTGTGTTTTTCATAATTTTGAGCAGTTAGGTTAAGCCCTAAGAAAACTGCCACTGCAATAAATAAGACTTTTTTCATACTATTGATTTTATTCAAATAAACTATCCACAAATGCTTTACGATTAAAAATTTGGAGATCTTCCATTTGTTCTCCTAATCCTATGTAACGTACAGGTATTTTAAATTGTTCTGAGATTCCAATCACAACTCCGCCTTTTGCTGTGCCATCAAGTTTTGTTAATGCTAAGGCATTTACGTCTGTTGCTGCGGTAAATTGTTTTGCTTGTTCGATTGCGTTTTGTCCGGTTGAGGCATCAAGCACCAAAAGTACTTCGTTTGGAGCAGATGGTACGACTTTCTTCATTACGTTTCTAATCTTAGACAACTCGTCCATAAGACCTTTTTTGTTGTGTAAACGTCCTGCTGTGTCAATTATTACAATGTCTGCTTTTTTTGCAACGGCCGATTGCAAAGTGTCAAAGGCTACTGAGGCAGGATCTGCTCCCATGCCTTGAGATACAATATCTACATCAACTCTTTCTGCCCATATTTTTAGCTGATCAACAGCTGCTGCACGGAATGTATCAGAGGCTCCAAGAACTACTTTCTTTCCTGCTTTTTTGAATTGATATGCAAGTTTGCCTATTGTAGTTGTTTTGCCAACTCCATTAACGCCAACTACCATTATTACGTATGGGAAATCTTGTTTTGGAAAATCGAAACTTTCTCTTTCTTCTGTTTCGTTTTCGTTAAGCAAGAACATTATTTCTTCTTTTAAAATAGAATTTAACTCGGCAGTGCCTAAGTATTTATCACGAGCTACTCTTTTTTCTATGCGATCGATGATTTTTAGAGTTGTTTCTACTCCTACATCTGATTCAATTAGAATTTGCTCTAAGTTATCAAGAACCTCCTCATCTACTTTGGATTTTCCGATTATGGCTTTTGATATTTTACTAAATACACTTTCTTTGGTCTTTGAAAGGCCGCTGTCAAGTGTTTCTTTATTCTTTTTTGTAAAGAATGAAAAAAATCCCATAATGCAATTTTTTTGAAATAAAAAAACAAAGAGTTGTTATCTTATTGCTCTGAGACAACAACCCTTTTTACTAAAATCTTATACTAAAACGTATTGTGAATTTTTCACAATACACTCTTTTCCAAGTACTATTTCTTTGCAAGATATTCTTTTACACTATCAGAAGGAACGATTTCTTCTTTAAAAGTGTAAGCTCCTGTTTTTTCTGAACGAACTGTTCTTATAACTTTCGCAAAATCCTTACCTGTTGAGGTTTTAAGGGTTGCAACTACTTTCTTTGCCATATCTTATACTCCTATTCTTTTTTATTTTATTTCTTTATGTACAGTCATCCTTTTCAATATAGGATTGTATTTCTTCAATTCTAAACGCTCAGGAGTGTTCTTTTTTGATTTTGTGGTAACATAACGAGATGTACCAGGCATTCCTGATGCTTTGTGCTCTGTGCACTCAAGTATAACTTGTACTCTTACGTCTTTAGTTTTCTTTGCCATCTTTCATCAATTTTTGGGTGTGCAAAATTACACACATTTTTTTTCTTAACCTAATATTATCTTAAAAAATTTTTATTTTTCTTCTTCTTTTTCTGCCAACGCTTGTTTAATTCTCTCTATTCCAGAGGTTTTGTCTGTTAGGTCTCCGTAATAAAAAGCTCTATTAAAATGCGTCTTTGTGTAGTCTCTAATAAATCCGTGTACTGTAGTGTCTCCTTTTTCAAAACTATGAGATATGTATGCACTGTATCCATCTCGGCAATCTACTTTAATAGATAAGAAATATATATCTCCGTTTTCTCCTCTTATTACGTCAAATTCGTTGAAACGAATAGAGGAATATTTTAAAATATTTTTTCTTATTTCCAAAAGTTCTTTGTCTGTTGTTTTTGCACTTACACCTACAACAACATAGTCTTTACCAATGTAAAATGGGTAGAGATCTTTGCCATTGTTTTGTGCAAAAGATAAGACAAAACTCATCATTAAAACTACTAATACAACAAATCTTTTTTTCATATTGCTGATATATAGATGTATAATTGAATTTGCAAAGATACGAATAAAATTTTAACTAACGCAAACTTTTGCTTGTGAAAATAATTCAAAGAAATAATTTTTTAATCCTTTGTTTTATTTTTTTATTTCTTTGCTTTAATTTTTTAATTCTTTGAAATATTTTATTGATTGTAAAGATTGTGTGTTTAAATAAAAGTTCTTAACTTTGCACTTTAAAATTATGGAAAAGCAAACAACAATAAAAAATAAGATAACCCTCAAAGGTAAAGGTCTTCATACGGGACAAAATGTTGAGGTGAATATTTTGCCTGCTCAGGCTAATAGTGGGATTGTTTTTAAAAGAATTGATTTGGAAAATCCTGTGCTAATTAAGGCTGATGCAGAGGCTGTTACCGAGACTTCAAGAGGAACAACAATTGAGTCAAAGGGAGCAAAAGTCGCAACAATAGAACATTTAATGGCGGCTTTGTATGCTTCAAATATTGATAACGCTTTGATTGAGATTTCGGGCGAGGAACTTCCTATTCTTGATGGTAGTTCAAAGTATTGGCTTGAAGCAATTGAGAAAAGTGGGGTCGAGGAATTAGAAAAGGAAAGAAAATATTTTTGTTTAAAAGAAATAGTCTCTTATGTTGATCAAGAAAACGACATAGAGCTTATTGCAATGCCATACGACGGGTTTAGAGTAGATTTAAACATTGATTTCTCTCCAAGAATTATAGGAAATCAATCATCTTGTTTGAAAAACTTATCTGAATTTAAAGAAGGATTTTCAAATTGTAGAACATTTGTTTTCTTAGATGAAATAGAACAACTCTTAAAACTAAATCTTATTAAGGGTGGTGATTTAGATAATGCACTAATCTTTGTAGATAAGGTTTTAGAAGAAGAACAAATAAAGCATTTAGCAAATGTTTTTGGGAAAAATCCTGATGAGGTAAAAGTAGAAAAAGGATTGTTGAACAATGTAAAGCAGAATTTTGACAACGAACCTGCACGTCATAAACTTTTAGACTTCATTGGCGATATTGCACTTGTAGGAAAACCATTAAAAGCACGCTTTATTGTTAAGCGTCCAGGACATAAAGTAAATAATTTATTATCAAGAAAAATTAAAACTATCATGGAAAATAACACAATACCAGTTTACGATCCAAATAAAGAACCTGTATATGATATTAAGGCGATAAAAAATCTATTGCCACACAGATTTCCAATGTTACTTATAGATAAAGTAATAGAAATAGGAGAAGACTATGTAATAGGTTTGAAAAACGTAACAGGAAATGAAGATTTCTTTAACGGACACTTTCCACAAGAACCTGTAATGCCAGGAGTGTTAATCGTAGAAGCCTTAGGACAAACAGGTGGCGTGTTAGCACTAAAAGATATTGAAGATCCAGAAAATTATAGTACATACTTTATGAAATTTGAAGAAGTAAAATTCAGAAATAAAGTAGTACCAGGAGATACATTATTATTAAAACTTACATTAAGCGAGCCAATCAGAAGAGGAATCGTTAAGATGAAAGGAGAGGCTTACGTAGGAAATAAATTAGTTGTAGAAGCTCAGTTGATGGCACAAGTTGCTAAAACTAAAAAATAAAGGAAATGAATACTCAAATGTATTATGTTCACCCTAATGCAAAGATTGGGAAGAATGTAACAATAGAACCTTTTGCAGTTATCTATGATGATGTGGAAATAGGTGATGATTGTTGGATTGGACCTCACGTTACGATATTTCCAGGAGCAAGAATAGGAAAAAATTGTAAGATATTTCCAGGGGCAAGCATAGCAGCAATTCCTCAGGATTTGAAATTCGAGGGAGAATACACAACTGCCGAAATAGGAGACAACAACATAATAAGAGAATTTGTTACAATCAATCGTGGAACAAATGCAAACAAACGCACAGTTATAGGAAACAATAATCTTATAATGGCATACGCTCACGTTGCACACGATTGCATAATAGGAAGCAATTGTATATTGGCAAATTCTGCAACCCTTGCAGGTCATGTTGAGGTAGATGATTACGCAATCATAGGAGGACAAAGTGCAATTCATCAATTTTGTCGCATAGGTAAACACGTAATTTTAATGGGAGGTAGTTTAGTAGATAAAGATATTCCTCCATACGTAAAAGGTGGTAAATTCCCTGTTTCATATTGTGGAATAAATTCGGTAGGCTTAACAAGAAGAGGTTATTCGCAAGAAACGATAAATAATATTCAAAATATATATCGTGTAGTCTTCCAAAAAGGATTGACATATACCAATGCCTTAGCTGAAATCAAACAATTACCTCAAACCGCTGAGGGAGATGAAATCATTTCCTTTATGGAAAAAGCAGAAAGAGGGCTTATGAAAGGCTTTACTTCGGTGAGATAATATAATATATTAAAAACACCAAACGCCGTAACTTGACTTACGGCGTTTTTTTTATTGCTAATTTTTAAAATAAGGTCAGATTTGATAAAATTTTAGTGTATTTTAGTGGTGATTTTCCAGGATTTGTTGGCTTTATGCCTTTTTTGTTTAGAATTTTTCTAATTTCTGATTGTGATTTTTTTGTATCGTCTTTTAAAAGTAGTTCTGCAAGTTTTTTAGTTGTGTATTCTCCTTTCTGTAACAACTCATCTATTTGAATTTCTATTGATATTGATTCTTGTAAATTATTATTTTCAATTATAGCTTTGCCATTTATATCAACAGGTCTTGCTCCCATTGAGATTAACAAGTCATTGGCATTTTTTTCATTAGAGTTTGGTTTTCTAACGTAAATGATTCTATTCTTTTTTAATCCATCTTGAACGCCAGAAAAAGTACCTCCTTTACTATCTGATTCAGCTACGAAAATTTTTTCTGCAAGTCCATAAATATATTGATTCCTAGCCATAGCCAATCCTTTATCCCAACCTGCATTTGGTCTAAAAGTGCTAATAACTAATACACGTCCAGAGGAAATTTCTTTGTATAAACTCTTGAATCCAGAACTGAAAGTAGTAATTCCTTGTGGGAGAACAATAATACTTGAACCTCCATTTCGGATTGCAGAATCTAATGCTTGTCTATCAACACCTTTTGCGTAACCACTAACAACAACTAATCCATCTGAAACAGATAATGAAGCAATATTATCAGTAAAATTAAGAGATGTATCATTAGCATTTCTTGAACCTACTATTGCAACACTTTCTTTGTGTAATAATTCAATATTTCCGTAAGCATAGAGAAGAATTGGTGAAGAGAATTTTAAATTTCTTTTAAGTGTTTTAGGATAATCAGATGAAAAAATAGGTATTATTTGATAGCCTTGTTCTAATAGGTCTTCTATGATAAAAGAATAATTATTAAGTTTTTCTTTTTCTTGTAATAGACTTTGGATTTCATTTTGCGATAAATCAAAACAACTTTTCCAATTATTTTCTTCTGTAAAAAAATGACTAAGAGAAGAATTATCTTCGTGAATTTTTGCTAAGATTTCATTCTTACGTCTTGTGTAAATATTTTCTGCGTTTGCTAATGCCAGCCAATAGGTGTATTCTTGTTTCATATTATAGGTTTTAATCATTATCACTTCCAACAGTCTTTGCGATAACAAGGGGTACAATTTCTGATGCACCTGCTTTTGTCAATATTTTGCCAATTTCCTTTAATGTTGCACCACTATCATATATGTCATCAATCAATAGAATTGTTTTGTCTGTTACATCTGTATTATTTATAGTGAAAGAATCTTTTACATTATCTCGTTTTAGATATGAGTTGCGAAATCTTTTTTGAGGTTCAGTATCTTTTATTTTTTCTACTGCGTATGAGAATGGAATGTCTAAGATTTGTGCGATTTTCTTTGCGAAATTTTCAACCAAAGTTCCAGAGATAGAAGGTGGAACAAACATAACAAAATCAATATGTTTGTTGCCAAATTTTTTTCTGTATGCCTTCAAAGTCTGTCTTACAAGAAAGTCTGGAAAATCTCCTCCATTTTCATATTTACATCTATGTATTGTGGTTCCAACATTTGAAACTCCATAGAAAGAAGCAGCAACTCCGTCTATAATATTATTGTATCTCTGTACGCATCTAATTGTTGGAAAATATGTTTCGTGAAATTCTTTTAGTTTTTCTCTCAGTTGATAATCTTCGATTGGTGTTAATTTTTTTTCGCTTGTGTTATCGCAACCCGACTTAATGTTATCAGCAAACTTATCTCCTAAATAATTACACAAAAACTTCATTCGAGCTTGTTTTGTAAACACATAATCAATCATTGAGTTAAATTCATCTAATTTAAACTGTTTTAATTCTTCAAATTTTGTTGTGTCAAGTTCGGGAGCATTAGGTTGATACATATAATACTTAGAACGCTCTAATTGCATTTCTTTAATAATGCCTTGTTCTATTAAATCTGCTTTTATTACTCTAAAAATTTGTTGCTTGATATTCGCTTTTCTTAAAATATCACTTTCTCTTAACATTTCTTCTTTTAGAATATCAATAACTTTTTGGTAGATTTCTATATTAGGTTTAGCAGTTTCTATAAAAACTCTTGGTAATTCGCTATCAATGTAGTCATTTTTTGAATCTAATTGTGAATTAAAAAATAGAATTAAGTGAGATGTTAATCCATCTCGTCCAGCTCTTCCTATTTCTTGGTAATAATGTATTGGTGATTGTGGAATTTGTGTATGGATAATAAAGCGAATATCCGATTTATCTATGCCCATTCCTAATGCGTTAGTAGAAACGATACATTTATATTTATTATCCATTAAGCCTTTTTCTATTTCTTTTCTTGAATCAGAGTCTAATCCTGCGTGATAGCCAATCGCATTTACTCCAACAAAGTCTAACCATCTTGAATACACTTCTGCATCAACTCTTGTGCCTGTATAAATTAACCCAGTGCCTGATAATTTATTTACATATTTAGCAATCCAAATTAGTTTCTCGTCTTCGGAATAAGTTTCTATTACATAGAGTTTGAAATTCTCTCTTAAAAGATTGCCTCTTATTGTTTTAACTCCTGCACCCATTTGTGTCTCAATATCTTTTTGTGTTCTAAGTGTAGCAGTTGCGGTAGTTGCTAATACAGGAGTATCTATTGGTAATAGTTTTACAAGATTGATAATACGTTTAAAAGCAGGTCTGAAATCATGTCCCCAAACTGAAATTGTATGTGCTTCATCTATGACAACCATTGACAATTTCATTTCTCTAACATACTCTAACCATTCAGTATTTTCTTGACGTTCAGGTGCAATGTATAAAATTTTTAATTTACCAGTCAAAGCTAATTTTATTGACTCTTCGTTTTCTTCTTTTGATTGTTCGTAATTTATACATCTTGCATTGATTCCTTTTTGGTTTAGAGATTTTACTTGATCTCTCATCAAAGCAACGAGAGGGGAAAATATAATAGTTAAGCCGTCAAACAGGATTGCAGGAAATTGATAGCAGAGAGACTTTCCAAAACCAGTTCTTTCAATTAACAATATGCGTTCTCCACGAAGTAAACGTTGAATTGCACGCCACTGCTCATCGTAAAAATTATTAAAACCAAACGATTGTTTTAATATATTTTCTGCTTCATTTCTATTATTTGATAATTCAAATAATTCTTGTTTTGTCATAATTGTTTTTTTATTTCTAATTCTTGACAACTATTCTTTCCCAAATGCAAGAGGGTATCATTCGCCAAAGAATTACTACTAAGTGGAATTTCCAATCTATGATTAGGATTCGTTTTTTGCGTTTTAAGCCTTTGATTATAAGTTTTGCGACTTTTTCTTTTTTCATTAGCATAGGGTAGTGCTTGTTTGAATTTAGTAAGTCGGTTGCTACAAATCCTGGGCGTATGTCTGTGAAGGTGATGTCTGCTTTTTTGATTTTTGAGAGTTGGCAGAGCGATTGAATATAGGTGTTTTGCATTGCCTTTGTTGCTGAATATGCAGGTGCTACGCCAAGTCCTTTTGTTCCTGCAATAGAAGAAATTACTGCGATATGTCCTTTGATTTTGTTTTGATAAAACCAATTAAATGCAAAGGTTACTAAACGGATAAATCCTTCGCAATTTGTTTTTGAGGTCTCAATTTCAATTTCGGGAACTAAGTCTATGTTTTGTGTTCCAAAGCCTGAGGCGTGAAAATAAGTGTCCATTCCGCCTAAGTCATTGATTAAAGCCTCTAAGCGAGAGGTTGCATCTTGTTTTTGGACGTCTAAATCAATGATTTTTACTCTTTCTTCTCCGTATTTGTCTTGAATAGTTTTTAATCTTTCTATTCTGCGGGCGGCAATCCCTACACTGCAACCTTCTTTCAAAAGAAGGTGTACGATTTCTTGACCAATGCCGGAACTTGCTCCTACAACAATTACTTTTTTCATTGATTTGTTAGTAGTCTGTACGAGGTTGAATTATTGTTCCCCATTCTCTTTTTGAGAAAGTCTTGCCTACAAGTTTTATATGTTCAATTGCATATCTTTCGTTAGGGTGAATGCCTATTACATCAACAACTCCATCGTGTAATTTCAAGACTATTTTGTTTAAGTTGTAGCCATTTTTTCTTTTCCATTGATGAGTGAACATCTCATGTGGTTTTTTAGCGTTGTAATTAGGACAATCATATTCGTGAACTTGCACACAGAATAATTCTTTCCATTTATTTCCTGTGTAGGTCCAAACTCTGAAATAGTTAATGTCAGAAAAATCGCGATAAACAGTCATAAATGAAATTTCATCTCCACCATCTCCATCCAAATCGCCTTCATTAACTAAGAAATACACTCCTAAATCTCCGTCAAGTTTTAAAGGAGTTAGTTCATCGTTGTCTGAAAAAATAGTAGTTGCTGTTTCGTATAAATTTTCTGAGAATCCATCTCCGTCAAAGTCGCCTCTGATGCTGAAACGAGAAGAATTATTTTTGTTCCAAGTCCAAAGCGAAGGATCTCTATTATCAATAATCACATCTGTCCAAGGTTTTACTTCATCATTTTGGGCAAAAACATCAATCTGTCCCAAAGATAAAAATGCTAAAATAAGATAAAATGCTGTTTTTTTCATATTTGCTAAAAATAATTTATTACTATTGTACATCTTCATAACGTAGGTTTTCAATAATATAGTTTTGTCTTTCAGGCGTATTTTTACCCATAAAGAAATCTAATATAGAACTCACTCCCGATTCTTTGTTTAGAATGATAGGGTCAAGTTTTATGTCTTTGCCTATGAAGTTTCTGAACTCATCTGGCGAGATTTCTCCAAGACCTTTAAATCTTGTGATTTCTACTTCACCTCTTAGTTTTTCTATTGCTTCATCTCTTTCTTGTTCTGTGTAACAATATAGAGTTTCTCTTTTATTTCTAACGCGAAATAGTGGGGTTTGTAGTATATAAATATGTCCTGCTTTTACTAAATCTGGGAAGAACTTCAAAAAGAAAGTCATTAGCAACATTCTTATGTGCATTCCATCAACATCGGCATCGGTTGCAATCACAATATTATTGTATCGCAAATTGTCCATATCCTCATCTATGTTCAAAGCATTGTGTAGGAGATTAAACTCTTCATTTTTATACACTACCTCTTTGCTATCGCCGTATGTATTCAAAGGCTTTCCTCTTAAAGAAAAGACTGCTTGTGTGTTTACATCACGACTCTTTGTGATAGAACCCGATGCAGAATCTCCCTCGGTAATAAAAAGAGTGGATTCTAAACGTCTTGGATCTTTACTATTATAATGTATTCTGCAATCTCTAAGTTTTCTGTTTGTAAGACTTACCTTTTTCGCACTCTCTTTTGCAAGTTTCTTTACATTTTGCATACCCTTGCGTTCTTTTTCGTTGCGAACGATTTTTTGTAGCAAAAGTTCTGCAACCTCTGCATTGATATGCAAATAATCATCAAGAGTACTTTTAACGGCATCTAAGATAAACGTTCTTACAGCTTGACCACTGCCGTCAGGCATCATATTTGTAGAACCTAATTTAGTCTTTGTTTGCGATTCAAAAACAGGTTCGTTAATTCTAAGGCTGATTGAGGCAACAAGTCCCGAACGAATATCAGAAGGATCGTAATCTTTCTTAAAGAAATCCTTTAACACCTTAACCAAAGCCTCACGAAAAGCAGATTGATGCGTACCACCTTGTGTTGTATGTTGTCCATTTACAAAAGAATAATGCTCCTCTGTGAAAACTTTGTCAGAATGCGTGAAAGCAAATTCAAAACTTCCTGCCGAAAGATGAATAATAGGGTAGAGCGATTCGTTTTCTTGCAAATTATTGTTAAGCAAATCGAAAAGCCCCTTTTTAGATTGGATTTTTTTGCCATTGTAAATCAAAGATAAACCCTTGTTTAAGTAGGCATAATTCCAAATCATCTTCTCAACATATTCATCTAAATAATTGTAATTGCCGAAAATCTTTGGGTCGTTATCAGGAATAAATTCTACACAAGTACCGTTTTTTTCTTCTGTATCTTTGATTTGTTCTTCGTTTGTTATCTTTCCTTCCGAAAATTCTGCTGATTTTATTTTTCCATCTCTGATAGAAGAAATTTTAAAGTAGGTACTAAGTGCGTTTACAGCCTTTGTGCCGACTCCATTCATACCTACAGACTTTTGAAAGGTCTCTGAGTCATATTTTGCACCGGTATTCATCTTTGAAACGCAATCTACTGTTTTTTCCAAAGGAATTCCGCGTCCGTAATCTCTTACTCTAACCTTTTTTGTATGGAAATCTATGTCTATTTCAATGCAATTTCCATGTCCTGCAACAAATTCATCAATAGAATTGTCAATAACCTCTTTCAATAAGACATAAATCCCATCATCAGCCGAAGCACCATCGCCAAGTTTACCTATATACATACCAGGACGCAAACGAATATGTTCGTGCCAATCAAGAGATTTAATATTATCTTCGGTATAATTACCTTTATTTGTTTGAATGCTATCTGCCATAGAGTGCAAAAATACGAAAAAAAACGGAAATAAAATTAACGATTTACTCTTCTTTCTCTTATAATCTTCAATTGCTCATCGGAAAAGAAGAGATTTTTCTCGGTTTTTTCCAAAAAGATTACCTCATTTACATCTCTGTGTTCGGGATTGCAAGCAATGATGTCCGAAGCCACCATTTCTCCCTTTTCATTCAAAGTTGCATAACACCAAACCCCTTCTTTGTTGTGTAAAAGAGAATATCCGTCAGTTGTTTCTGCCCAACGAACAAACTCATCGCCTTTTAACCAATAAGAAAGTTGCTTTCCATTAGGTTGAGTGATAGTAATCAACTGCTTTTGAGCAGGAACTGCAAACAAACCATTGCAGAAAAATAACGCTATGATTAAAGCAAAAATGTATTTTTTCATAAAAGAATATTTTTGGCAAAGATAAATAAAAAAAAGCAAAGAAAAAATAATTTTTTTCTTTGCTTTATGAAATTATCTCTTTGAATTATTTTTCTAATTCTTTGCTTTATTCTACAATCAATTTCTTTTTCACGCTACCTTTTGCGGTTTTTATATTTACTATGTATGAACCTGCGGAAAGATTGTTAAGGTTTAGTTGAATGTTTTTCTCATTTGCTTTGTGTTTTTCAATCAAGCGATTCAAAGCATCATAGATTTCAACTTCTTTTATTGCAAAAGCAGAATTTATATTCAAAACATCTTTTGCAGGATTAGGATAAATCTCTATGTTTTCTTCAAGCATTTCAACCGAAACAACGCCACTATCTAATGAATCAGAAGAAGAATTATTTAAAGCCTTTATAGGACATATGCCTAATGCCATATAAATAGAAGTATCATTAACCTGATCCCAATTAGAACCTTGATATTTTGCCAGATCACAAGTTAGCCAATTTAATTGATCAAAATAAGTCCAATTTCTATGACTTAAACAAGTTTTTACAAACGGTTTATATTTTGTGTTATATCCTGGAGGAATATATATAACAGAATTAGAAAGAGAAGTTGTCTCTCCACTTGGCGTAGTTAGATGCATATACGCCAAATCAGTACAATAAACATCTGAATTATAAATCCAAGCAGAGCACAAGCCATGATGCTTAAAGGCAACAAAATAATCTCCATACAAAGTAATTGTATCATCAAAAATACATTCAACAAAAGGATAAAAAAAACCATTATGACCTCCTGGTGTATTTATATAACTTATAAAATCAAAATTAGGATCTCCTGCACTTCCTGATGCAAAAGTTTGGGAATACAATGTTTCAGTTAAATCAGAGTTTAAAATACTCACAGTTATATAATCGACCTCTCTTGCTGGATTATGTATCGGATTAAAGTAAGAGTAAAGAGCCACACCCATGATTCTGACACTATCATTAGCAGCAACTTCATATCTTTGTGCTACTTCTTCTACATAATCAAAAGGACTAATGTTGTATAAATGAGATAAATGTACACCATTATAAGCTAAAACCAATCCTTGTGGTGGTATTGTTTGTCTTTCTAATGAATTATGTATCAATGGTGGGAATATATATTGTTCTAAATAATCATCACCAACCCAAGCTGTATCGTATTGTGCTCTTGACACAAACGATAATAACAATAAAATTACTAATAATTTTTTCATAATATTATCTATTTTAAATTTATTGATGCTACAAAGGTATAAAAAAAAGAATATTCCAAATTTTTTTCTTTGAAATATTCTTTTATCTCTTTGTTTTAGAAAATTATTTCTTTGAATTATTTTTCTAATTCTTTGTTTTATTTTGAGATTAAGCAAACGGCGTATGCGGAAATGCCTTCACTTTTGCCTACAAAGCCTAATTTTTCTGTTGTTGTGGCTTTTATGGAAATGTCTTCAAGGTCTATGTTCATTACTTCGGCTAAACATTTTTGCATTTCAGGGATATATTTGCCTATTTTGGGAGTTTGGAGGCATATTGTTGAGTCTATGTTGCCTATTTCAAAGCCCTTTGCTCTTACTTTCTCAACACAGTCTTTTAAAAGTTCTTTTGAATCAATGCCTTTGTAAGACATATTATTGTCGGGGTATTGATAGCCAATGTCTCTTAGGTTTGCCGCTCCAAGAAGTGCATCGATTATTGCGTGAATCAAACAATCGGCATCGCTATGTCCTACGGCTTCTAATTCAGAAGGAATCTTTATTCCCCCTAAACAAAGATGTTCACCCTTTTTTAATTGGTGAACATCGTATCCTATGCCTGTTTTTATTTTCATCTCTTTATTATAAATCAAAGTTTAATCCAACTCTAAGTGTGTTTTTCAAAGGATTGTTGTTTAATTGACCTGTTGCAATCAGGTAACTAATGTCTAAGCCCATTACATTATACTTTATACCTGCTCCAAGTGTAAGATATTGTCTTGCTCCTTTGTTTTTAGCCTCGTAAAAGTAACCTGCTCTTAGTGCTAAGACTTTATTGTACCAATATTCTGTACCAATAGAAAGTGAAATCTCTTGAATTTCTTCTTTAAATCCGTTTGGAGCATCGTAGAATGATTGAATTGCTCCTTGAAACACTCCAACGTTAGGGTCCATTCCTGCAAATATATTTCCTGTTTCTTGATCGTAAACAGGAGGTGTAGGAACTAATAGTTTGTTGAAGTCCATCATAACAGAAATTTCATTGAATTGATCTAATTGTGTTGTATATCTTCCTCCAATTCTTAGATTTGCTGGCAAAAATTCGCTATCCATATTGTCGGAATAAGAGATTTTTGAACCAAGATTTGAAATTTGAAGTCCTAAGGCATATTCTGATGGATTTACTGCCTTGATTGCTTTTTGATAATAAAGACCTAAGTCGGCTGCTCCTGCATTTGCAGCATGGGTTGAGGTTGTTCCAACGTTTTGTCCTTGCGTAAGATCGGAGCGAATGTAGCGTCCTGTTAAGGAAATTGAAAAGTTGTCGTTTAGTTTCATTGTGTAAGCCAAATCCATTGCAAATTCGTTTGGCTTATATGTACCGGTTGCCATTCCTTCTTGGTCAAAAAAGTCGATTGAACCAAGAGAAAAATATGTAAGAGATGCTCCTAAGGTGCTTCTTTCGTTAAGTTTGTAATATCCTCCAAGGTATAATAATTCTATGTCAGAGACTAATTCTCTTAGCCAAGGAGAATAGGTGAAGGAAATACCTGTTTGATTTTGCATAAAGGCCAATTTTGCTGCGTTCCAATGTAAAGCATTTGCGTCTGGTTTGCTTGCCGCTCCTACATCGCCCATTGCTCCACTTCTTGCATCGGGTGCTATAATCAATAAAGGAACTCCTGTTGATACTATTCTTGCTCCTTCTGTTACTTTACCGGATAGTTGATCTATGTTGTCGTTATCTAATCTTTGTGCAAAAAGGCTATTTCCTAAAATAAGAATTGCTACTACTAAAAGAATTTTTTTCATTACTTAATTTTTATTTTTTTTACCAATGTTAAACGATATTATTTTTGTTTTATTATTTTTTTCTATTGAAAATGATGATTTTTTGAGTTGGAGTCGTAATTTTATCTGATTGAGTTCTTATTTGCATTCTACAAAAGTATATTCCGTTAGATAGTTTTTCACCTCCCTCTGTTGTGCCTTCCCAAGTTATTGGTCCAATACTATAACTGCCAATGTAAGGTGTTACGTCCATGTTTGTAATTAGCCTTCCGTCTTTATTGAATATTTGTAATTGTGCTTCTTGTATTGTGTAAGGCTGATTGTGTTCAAGAATTATTTGAGTGTTGTCGCTAAACGGATTAGGGTAATTTTTTAATTTCATTATATCTCCATTGCCTGAGGAATTAACTACAAAGTTTATTGTTGCATCTGAGGAAAAGTTAAATATATTCCAAACTTTTAGACTAAGAGTGTGTTCACCATCAGAGAGATTTTGAAAAGGAAAAGTGATAGTTCCTTTATTTGGATTAGTAGCATCTACTTCGAAATAATCATTTAACACAAAAGTATTTGCCGCATTGTCCAATCGTGCCATAATGTCGTGACCAAGTCCGCTACCTACTGTGTTTATCGCAATTTCATCGCTAATTATTGCAAAAAGTTTTGGATTTTCATCGGTGATGCCTCCGTTTATGAAGTTGGTGTCGTTGATGAATAATTTAATGTTTGGACGTGTTTCGGTTATTACTACTGTTGTGTCTATGCCTCCTATGAAAAAATCAGCGCAATAGCCTGCTGCGTCTATTTTGTCGGTTTGTGCATAATAACTTATTTTGCCTTTTCCATAGTTATAGGCTATATCTTTTGGTATTGTAAGACTATATGTAAATTTTCCATTCTCTACGTTTGTGATTCCTTTGTGTAAAATGTTTTTTTGTTGTTCAAATTCTATGTCGGTGTTTAAACCCTCGTTGTCAAGTGTGTAATAATTGCTTGCTTTGTCAAGAAGAGTGATTTCTATTTTGCCATTAAAGTCTTGTATTATGTTGTTTGAATGGTCGGTTATTTCACCCTCTATTGTCATTTGAGAAAGGGCTTTTATTGTGTCAAGACTATTTTGGTTTATTTCTTTATTGTTGATTTTTGTTGTGCGAATGTTGTATTGAGGAAGGTCTATTCTTAGTGCAGGGTCGCCAAAAAGTCCAAAACTTCTTTCTTCTACTACAAGGGTTGTAGCATTTTTTGCCTTCATAAACATCTCTCCAAAGGTTAGGCCTTTGTTGTTTTCTTTTATTACTGCGTAACGGTGTATGTTTGTATTGATTTCGTTTCTTGAAGGAATTTTTCTTGCCGCTGATATTAAGGCTATGCCTCCTCCGTTTTCGCTTGAAAGTATAAATTCACCGGCTGATTGTTTGTCAATCATGTCAAAACGGGTGAATTCGCAGGTTGAGGTAATCACAATAGGGAGTGAATAATAGTTATCCCAGCTTGTGATGTCTGTTATAGTGATTAGTCTTTCGCTTGATAGGTGATCTTCTGAGCCGTGACCTACATAGTTGAACAAAAGACAGCCTTTTTTCATTCTTTGATTGATTGCTTTTGATGCGTCTGGATATGTGGCTCCTGATGATGAGGCATATTGTTTGTAGGCATCGGAATAAATTTTTTCTACATTGAGTATAGGGTTTGTTTCTTTGATTTCGTAATAGATTGTTTCGGCATTGTCAATAAAATAACGCTCTCCCCAAGTGTCTGCATCGTCTGCAGTTAGTGTTATGTTGTTTCTCCAACTGCCAAGTTTGCCTTCTGCAAGGTCTTCTTTCAATAAATATCTTCTGCATTTGTTTAGTATAATGTTTGCCTCTGCTTCTGTGTTGGAGGTTATTCTTCCAATTCCTATTTTTAGGGTGTCGTTTATTCCTCCTTTTGAATAGGGTGAAAGATAGCCTAACGGGTCGTCTGTTGTGTAAGAAGAGCCGGCATCAATTATTGAGTTAAGAGATTGATATGTTGGAATAAAATTATTATTCATTCCTAAGATGTTCTTGTTGTCAAATGTGCCATCTCCAAACAAAAGAAGATTTTTTGGTGCTTTACCTTCGGCAGAATATTTGTTGTAAAGCATACGCGCTAACTCTCTTATGGCAAGAAAATCCTTTGTTCCGGATGAAAATTCGTTATAGACCTGCGAGGTTGTCGCTACATTAACTGTTATTCCGTCATATTCTCTGTGTAATTGTGCAAGACTATCGGCTTGTTCTTTAAATTCAGGTGCTGTAATTATTATAAAATCGGTAGGACCCCAAGCATGTAGGTTTTGATTTTCTATTTTGCCTTTTAAAATAGGTGTAGGAAATGAGGTGGATGAAAATATATATAATGTTCTTAAAGTGTCATTGGGAAGAGTGAGCCTTAACTCATTATTTTCGTTTCTTTCAAAATCTGTTATTGAATAAACATTGTTTTGATTTGTTACGTCCCAAATTTTTATGTTGTTTGTTCTAACATTTTCTACTACATAGCAAGTTTTTGTGTTTGGTTGCTCGTTTTTGATTGAATAGATTTTTAAGGCAGAGTTGTTAAACCTTAATTTTTTTGTGTAATTAATCAATATATAGTCTAATCTACCTTTATCAACGTTGCTAATGCCACTGAATTGTAAAAGAAGGGTGGGAGATTCGTTAGATATATTTGTATAAAACTCTTTTGTGCTTAATTGTGCTGCATAATCGTTGTGCTTAGAAGATATATTCATTTGTCCAATTTCTGAACCGGCAATTTTACAGGTGAATACAACAGGATTAGAACTTTCATTTGCAAGACAAAGTGTTATTTTAGTTGGGTGTTCTGGTGAAATGCCTTGTAGAGACAAAGGAAATGAGTTTTGATTAGATGTTATAGTGAAACTTTCTCCAAACCAATTTCTTCCAGAGCCTAAAAGGTTTACCAATTCTCTCTTATGAAGAAAAAAATCTTTTGCAAATCTACTCTCTTCTGCATTTTCACTGCTGATAGACTCTCTTTCTACAATTCTTTTCTTTTCTCCAATAGAGGAATCAAATGTTATAAAATATGTAGATAGGTCCGAGTAGGGATGAGAGGTGAAATAAAAATTGTTGTTTTGAGAATGAAAATCATATTTCATTGTTGATTTTGCGTAAAACAAAACATATTTTTCTTGTTTGTTTACATAAATTGCTTTTTCTGTTAAATCGGATTGTGTGTATTTGCTATTAGTGTCGCTAATTGCTCCTTCAATACCTCCAAAGATTGATAAATTGTCAAAATTGATTTCTTGTTCTTCTACACCTAAAGTAAGAAAATCATTGTAGGTTAATTTGTAAATATTGTTTGAAGGAATATTTACACAATACCAATTCCCTGAGGATAAAACTGAGGAATCGGGATAATTTATCGTTTGTGCAGCGATAAATTCTATTTGAAAAACTATTGCTAAAATTAAAAAAAAATTCTTCATAACACATTTATAACACTTTTTTTGCTGTTTTATTGTTGTGCTTTTTTTTGTTTTGCAAAATTATTTCTTTGTTTTAGTAAATTATTTCTTTGAATTAAAAAAATATTTCTTTACTTTATTTTATTATTTCTTTGAAAAAAATTTAAAATTCTTTAAATAGGTGAAACATAATGCTATTTTAGTAGTATAATAGCTTTAGAAAGTTGCGAAAAAATAAAAAAAACACAGAAACTTTCTCTATTTGCATTTTTTTTTGTAATATTGCCAACTCAAATTAGGCTAAAAATATAGTAAGAAACGAAGAATAATTATAAGAAATATGAAGAGAAGAATATTAACTCTTGTGGTCGCATTGGTGTTTGCTTGTTCTTTTTCGCAAGCACAAGACCCGCATTTTTCACAGTTTTATGCTAACCCATTATACACTAATCCTGCATTAGCAGGTTCGGCAGTTTGTCCAAGAGTTTCTTTGTCTTACAGAGACCAATGGCCAACTTTAGGAGCCTTTAAAACATTTTCTGCAAGTTATGATCAGTATTTTGATGCTCTTGCTGGGGGTGTGGGTATTACGGTAATGAGTGATATGCAAAGTGAATTTTATCGTACAAACGTTGCTTCGTTAATTTATTCTTTACGTTTGAAATTAACTAACGATGTTTTCTTAAATTTGGCGGCACAAGCAAGTGTAACAAATAGAAGTTTGGATTGGGATCAACTTTCTTTCCCTGATATGATTGACCCAAGATATGGTTTCATCTATTCAACAATGGCAACACGTCCAGAAGAATTATCTCATACGTTTTTTGATTTTGGAGCAGCTTTTGTGTTGTATGGCGAAAATTGGTACGTAGGTGGAGCAGCAAATAATTTGACAAGACCTAACGATGGCTTTATTTCTTATAATAGAATTCCTATGCGTTTTACTGCAAACGGAGGGATAAGACTTAATTTGAGTAGAGATAAAAGAAGAACAAATGCTTTCTTTGGTGCACCTATTATTTCACCAAACGTAATTTATAGTTATCAAGGTGGATTCCAAATGTTGAATTATGGATTGTATTTGGATTGGAGCCCTTTCATTGTAGGAACTTGGTATAGACAATCAATAGGTTTTGATAACTCAGATGCGTTAATTTTATTGTTTGGTTTGCAATATGAAAATATTAAAATTGGATATAGCTACGATATAACAGTATCTAAATTGTCAAACGCATCGGGAGGAGCTCACGAAATTTCACTTGGAATGCAACTTCCTTGTCCAGAAAAACGTAAAAAGATAAAAGCAATTAAGTGTCCATCATTTTAATTGAAAGAAAAATATAGAAATAATTTAAATTTAAAGATATGAATAAGGCATTGATCAGTAAATTAGTCCTTTGTTTTGGAGTTATTGTATTGTTTGCAAATTGTAAAGGTTCAGGTCAATCTGCAACGACAGGTTGGGATTATGATAATCCTGAGTGGGGTGGATTTGAATCGGCTAAAGGTGAAGACCAAATGACACCTCCAGGAATGGTCTTTATAGAAGGGGGATCGTTTGTAATGGGACAAACGACCGATAACGTAAGATATGAATGGCATAACCAACCTAAGAGAGTTACTATTTCGTCTTTTTATATGGACGAATGTGAAATAACTAATTTAGATTACAGAGAGTATCTTTATTGGTTGAATAGAGTTTATGGAAATGACTATCCAGAAGTTTATCAAAAGGCTCTACCTGATACATTGGTATGGCGTTCAAAATTAAGTTACAATGAACCAATGGTTGATTACTATTTCCGTCATTCTTCTTGGGCAGACTATCCTGTTGTAGGGGTTAGTTGGTTACAAGCTAATGAATATTGCTCTTGGAGAACAGATAGAGTAAATGAAAGAATACTTGTAGATGCAGGATTCTTGGAAATGATGGATGATCAACAATCTGGTGAAAATGTTTTTACAACAGATGCTTACTATGCAGGACAATATGAAGGTATTGTTGGAGAAGAAATGGAAGATTTGAATCCTAACGGAGAAGGATTTAGAAAAGTAAAAATGGAAGATGGTATTTTATTACCACGTTTCCGTTTACCAACTGAAGCAGAATGGGAATTTGCTGCTCTATCATTAGTAGGGAATACAGTAGAGGAAAGAGTAGTGGAAAGAAGAATATATCCATGGAACGGACACATAGTAAGAACAGCAGAAAAGAAATATTATGGTCAAATGATGGCAAACTTCAAACGTAGCAGAGGAGATGCTATGGGTGTTGCAAGTGCGTTAAATGATCACTGGGAATACACTGCTCCTGTTATGTTCTACTTCCCTAATGATTATGGTTTATATAATATGGCAGGAAACGTAGCTGAATGGGTTATGGACGTATATAGAGTTAGCACAGGTGTTGATTCAAAAGGTATAAACCCTTATAGGGGTAACGTTTATATGACAAAGGTTACAGATTCTGATGGAATGATAGCAGAGAAAGATTCTTTGGGTAGAATATCTTACAGAGCTGTTACAGTAGAAGAAAATATAAATAGAAGAAATTATCGTCAATCAGATAATATTAACTACCTTGATGGAGATATGGCTTCTCAATTGAGAGAGACTTGGCTAACTGCTGAGGGTGAAGGTGAAGAAGACGCTGGATATGAAGAAGAAAATGCAGAGGAAGGTGAAGAAGCTGTAGCAGGAAAGGAAACAAATAATATGTATGCTTACGAAGAAAGATCTATGGTTGATGATAAGGCTCGTGTTGTTAAGGGTGGTTCTTGGAAAGATAGAGCTTTCTATTTGAGTCCTGGACAAAGAAGATTCTTAGATCAAGGTCAAAGTACTGATTGGATAGGATTTCGTTGTGCAATGGATAGAATGGGTTCAAGAGAGTTATAATGCGATTTAATTGCATAAGGAAATAATAAGAAATCCCTTCCTTTCTGAGGAAAGGGATTTTCTTTTTTTTGTTGTTAAAAAGTTATGACTATAAAAAAAATAGAAGAATTCCTAAATCATTTTAGCAAGAGAGAATTTTCTCCTGTCTATTTATTAACAGGGGAAGAGAGTTACTATATAGATTTGATAACTTCAAAATTTGAAGAAGAAGTCTTAGATGAATCTGAAAGGGATTTTAATTTAACAACACTTTATGGATTGGAAACTAATGCAAAGGAAATTTGTTCTTTTGCTAAGCAATATCCTATGATGTCTGAGAAAAGGCTGATTATTGTAAAGGAATTTCAGCAAATAGATAAGAAAGAAATTCCTCAATTAAGTTTTTATATTGAAAAACCTTTGTCTTCTACAATTTTAGTGCTTGTTAATAAAAATAAAACAGCTGATAAAAAATTTTTAGATAAGGTAAATAAATCTGGAACAGTATTTGAAAGTGCAAAACTTTACGATAATCAAGTAATTCCTTGGATAAATCAATATGTAAAAGGTAAAAGTTTTTCTATAGAAACCTCTGCAATAAGTTTAATTTTTGAATATCTTGGCGATAATCTTCAAAAAATTGCAAATGAGATAGATAAAATGTCTATCAATCTAAAGGAAGGGAGTCTAATTACTCAGGCCGATGTGGCAAATCATATAGGTATAAACAAAGACTATAATATATTTGAATTACAGAATGCAATAGGTAGATTAGAACATACTAAAATTAACAAAATTGTTAATTACTTGCTTGCAAATACAAATGAAAATCCTATACAAGCAATGTTGCCAAATTTGTTTGCTTATTTTGTTAAAGTAATTATAGTTTCTCAACTCAAAGATAAAACAAATCAAAGTGTAGCCTCTATATTAGGTGTATCTCCTTATTTTGCAAAGGATTATATCTATGCTACACAACTGTTTCCCTTAGAAAAACTTTATCAAAACATAGAGATTATAAAAGATTATGACTTAAAAACAAAGGGATTGGGTTCTAATTTTGATAATAATGAATTATTTAAAGAATTGATTTTTAAACTGACTCACTAAAAACTAAAATAAAAATGAAAAAATTATTTGTTTTAATTTTTGTTCTAATAACAACATTTGTTTCGGCACAGACAGGTTCGGTTCGTGGATTTGTTTACGACAAGGAAACGGGAGAGCCAATGATGTTAACTAATGTAATGTTGGAAAATACACAAATAGGAACAACCACAGATGTAAATGGATATTTTGTTTTGTCAAAAATAAAGACAGGAAGTTATACTATAAAAATAACATCTCTTGGTTACGAAACCTATAGTGCACCAATAAATGTAGAAAAGAATAAAGTACTTGCTTTAAAAATAGATTTGTCGCCCTCAGCCACAGAGTTGCAGGCTGTAGAAATACAAGGAAAGCAAGAGGTTGCACGAACAGAAAGTCAAGTCTCAATAGAAAAGATTACATCTAAGGATATACAGCAAATGCCCTCTATTGGAGGTCAAGCAGATTTAGCTCAATATATACAAGTCTTGCCAGGTGTGGTTTTTTCTGGTGACCAAGGAGGACAACTCTACATTAGAGGGGGTTCTGCTATTCATAATAAGGTTTTACTTGATGGAATGGTTGTCTATAACCCTTTTCACTCAATAGGATTGTTTTCCGTGTTTGAAACAGATATTATAAGAAATGCAGATATCTATACTGGAGGATTCTCCGCTCAATATGGAGGAAGAATTTCCTCTGTTATGGATATTACAACAAAAGATGGAAACAAAAAACATTTTAGTGGAAAGTTAGCAGCCTCTAGCTTTGGAGCAAATCTCTTGTTGGAAGGTCCGTTGTTGAAAAAAACAGATTATACGCTCTCTTATATATTATCTGCAAAGAATTCATATCTTTCAAAAACTTCTACCTCAATTTACTCCTATATGAATAAGGAGTTGCCATACGATTATTTTGATCTCTATGGTAAACTAACACTTGCAACCGACAATGGAAGTAAAATCAATATTTTTGGATTAAACTTTACAGATAAAGTAAATCAATATGAAGCTATTCAAAATTTTAATTGGAGCAATAGAGCTTTTGGTACAAACTTTTTAATAATTCCAGGAACTTCATCTGCCTTAGTGGAAGGTGTTGTAGCATATTCTGATTACACTATGAATATGAACGAAACTACGACAAACCAAAATCAAATGAGTAATATAGGTGGATTTAATATTGGTATGTCGGTTACAAACTTTTTTGGAGATGATAGATTGAAATATGGAATGGAAATGGAAGGTAATACTACAAAAACATCTTATAAAATAAATGATACAATCACAGATTACTCCACAGAAATAGGTCTTTACGCAATTTATAAATTACTTTATCGTAGAGTGCTTATAGAACCAAGTTTACGACTTAGTTATTACGCCTCTCTTGGAGATGTTTTCTTTGAGCCACGCCTTTCTGCAAAATGGAATATTTCAAAAAACTTCCGTTTGAAATTAGCAACAGGAATGTATTCTCAAACATTTCTTGATACAAAAAGTGATAGGGACATCGTAAATCTTTTTACAGGATATTTAACAGTGACTCCTGATTTGAATATTGTTGATGCATTTAGAGGCAATCCAATAAACTCATATGTACAAACCTCAAATCATTTTATATTTGGAGCAGAATATGATATTTTACGCAATCTTAATTTGAATGTTGAGTTGTATTATAAAACAATGTCTAATTTAACTTCAATAAATAGAGATAAACAATATGCAGATGATTCAGAGCATAGCGATAAACCTGAATATCAAAGAAAAGAATATACAGTTGAAAATGGAAAAGCATATGGAGCGGATTTTTCTTTGAAATATGATGACGGAAGATTATATGTTTGGACAATATATTCATTAGGAAAAGTAATAAGAGAAGGAGAGGTGCAAACCTATGCTCCACATTATGATCGCAGACACAATGTTAATGTTTTAATTAACTATCAAATGGGGCAAAGTCGTGATTTTGAAATATCATTTCGTTGGAATTATGGTAGTGGATTTCCTTATTCACCAACAGCTTCAATGGTTGAAATGTTAGATTTTTCAAATGGAATAAATTCGGATTTTATTTCTCAAAATGGTACACTAACAACAATATATGGAGAACTTAATTCTGAACGTCTTCCAAATTATCATCGTTTAGATATTTCAGCAAAAAAACGTTTTGATATAGGAAAACGTTCAATGTTAGAGATAAATTTAAGTATAACTAACGTATATAATCGTAACAATCTATTTTATTGGAATAGAATTACTTCTCAAAGGGTTGATCAATTACCAATAATGCCTTCACTTGGCATAACATATACTTTTTAGAGCAAAATAATTATGCAAAATACAAACAAAATAATACTTGCTTATGTTTCCATAATATTTTCAATGATATTTTGGGGCATAAGTTTTGTTTGGACAAAAGAACTTTTAAATACTAATTTTCCAGTCTTTCTAATCCTAACCATAAGACTTACAATAGCATCATTACTTATGTTTTCCACATTTTCTTTAATGGGAAAATTAGAAAGAATAGAAAAAGCAGATATACCAAAGTTTCTTTTATTAACCCTATTTGAACCTTTCTTATATTTTATAGGAGAGAATTTTAGTATGCACTTTGTAGATGCAAGTTTTGCTGCTATAATGATAGCACTATTGCCTATTGTAAATCCCATAGCCTTACATATATTTAATAAAGACAAATTAGGGTGGAATCTTCTTTTTGGAGCAGTGATTTCAGTAGTAGGAATAATAATTATGAGTATCAATCCTTCAGGAGAACTTAAAATTTCTTGGCAAGGAACCCTACTTTTACTCTTAGCTGTTGTGTCAGGAAGTGGATATGGAGTAATACTTTCTCGTTTAATCAACAAATACAGCCCTATAACCATAACAACAACACAAAATATAATAGGAATATTTTATTTCTTGCCTTGTTTTTTAATTTTTGATTACGATTCTCTCTCTTCAGTTGTTTGGACAAAAGAAGCAATAAGCAGTTTGGTGTTGTTAGCAATCTTTTGTTCTGCAGGAGCTTTTATGTTGTATTCATATAGTGCGAAAATATTATCAGTAATTAAAGTTAGTATATTTACAAATGCAATACCAATAGTGACGATTATTGTTGCTATCTTTTTAGGACAAGAAACCTTTTCTGTTTCAAAGGTCTTGGGAATAGTAATAGTCGTTTTAGGGTTATTGCTTAGTCAATTTGGATTTAAAAAAAGAAGAAAATTATGAAAGTTAAAGTAGGTCTTATTCAAATGTCTTGTCAAAAAGACAAACAAAGCAACATTGAAAAAACAATAACAAAAATACGTCAAGCTGCACAACAAGGAGCTAATATTATTTGCTTACAAGAACTATTTGCATCACTATATTTCTGTGATGTGGAAGACTATGAAAATTTTAAGTTAGCAGAAGAAATACCAGGAAATACCACAAAAATACTATCCGATTTGGCAAAAGAATTAGGAGTAGTAATAATAGCCTCACTTTTTGAAAAAAGAATGAAAGGACTATATCATAACACAGTAGCAGTTCTTGATGCAGATGGAGAATACCTTGGAAAATATCGCAAGATGCACATACCAGATGATCCAGGCTATTACGAAAAATTCTATTTCACACCAGGAGACTTAGGATATAAAGTGTTCAATACAAAATTTGGTAACATAGGAGTTTTAATCTGTTGGGACCAATGGTATCCTGAGGCAAGTAGAATTACAGCCTTAAAAGGAGCCGACATTTTGTTCTATCCAACAGCAATAGGTTGGGATATAAGCCAAGACGAAGCCACAAACACAGAACAATATAACGCTTGGCAAACCATACAACGCTCTCACGCAATAGCAAACGGCGTTCATACAGTATCCGTTAATAGAGTAGGGCAAGAAGGCAATATGAAATTTTGGGGAGGAAGTTTTGTGTCAAACCCATTTGGTACATTGTTACACAAATCTTCGCATACCGAAGAAGATATAGCAGTAATAGAAATAGAAATAGAACAAACCGACCATTATCGCATACATTGGCCATACTTAAGGGATAGGAGAATAGATTCTTATTCAGAAATAACAAAACGTTGTATTGATTAACCAAAACCAAAAACTAAGATGAAGACACCAAAAGATTTAGGATTTATTTTTCCAGCAGAATGGGAAAAACACGAAAGCACATGGCTAAGTTATCCACACAACGAAAACTCTTGGCCAGATAAAATAGAAACTATATTTCCTTC
Source organism: Candidatus Onthomorpha sp. (assembly GCA_045645265.1). Classification (GTDB taxonomy): domain Bacteria; phylum Bacteroidota; class Bacteroidia; order Bacteroidales; family P3; genus Onthomorpha. The sequence continues at coordinate 30,452 of JAZRIM010000034.1, read as the reverse complement.
ATACAATCAATTTATAGCAGAGGTTGCCAAAGGTGAAAAAGTAAATATAAACATTCAAGACCAAGTCATGCAAGATAAAGTTACAAAACAATTGCAGGAAATAGGTGCAAAAATGGAAAATATACACTTTCATCATTTTCGTACAAACGATGCTTGGTGCAGAGACCATGGTCCAGCCTTTGTTTTGAAGAGCAATCAAAAAGCAATAGTGAATTGGGACTACAACGCTTGGGGTGGTAAATATCCTTGTGAGTTAGACAACCAAATACCAATGCAAATAGCAAATCATTTAGGTTTAGAAGTTTTTCATCCACACATAATAATGGAAGGCGGCTCAATAGACGTAAACGGAAAAGGTACTTTGATAACAACAACAGCTTGTTTGTTGAATGAAAATCGTAATCCACAACTCTCACAAGCCGAAATAGAAGAAAAACTTTGCAACTACTATAACGTAGAAAACGTAATATGGTTAGGCGATGGCATAGATGGTGATGATACTGACGGACACGTTGATGACATTACTCGTTTTGTTAAATCCGATACAGTAATTACAGCAATAGAAAAAAACAAAAACGATGAAAACTATTCTCCACTACAAGACAATCTAAAACTTCTTAAACAAGCACGATTAGAAAATGGAAAACAATTAGAAATAATAGAATTACCTATGCCAAATCCTGTAATATGGGAAGAGCAACGTTTACCAGCATCTTATGCTAATTTCTACATATCTAACTATGGAGTAATAGTTCCTTTATATAAATGTCCACAAGACCAAGAGGCTATGGATATTTTAAGCAAAATCTTCACCGACAGAAAAGTCATAGGCATAGACTCAACAGATATAATATGGGGATTAGGTTCTTTCCATTGTCTTTCACAACAAGAACCAGCGTTATAAAACAATTATAATAATATGAAAAAGATAATATCAATTTTAATAACTGTTTTCTTCTGTAATATCGTTGTTTCGCAATCGATTTACAGCCTTTCAGTAGATATAAGTTACGATTCAATATTTTCTTTGGACGGAAAATTCTTTGCAGTTAAGCAAGATGGGAAATGGGGTGTAGTAAAAGATAGAAAACAAATAATTGACTGTAAGTATCAGGGTATAGATGCTTTGGGAGATGGTGTAATATCTTATATAGACAATAACAAAATAGGATTTATTGACACCTTGGGGAATATTCTAATAGAAGCAAATTATCCAATCGAAAAACAAAGCGATAGAGAAGATAAATCACAAATCAATGTCTTTGACAATGGAGCTGCTCTTGTTGAAGTTAATGGAGTTTATCAATTGATAGATAAACAAAACCGTCAAATTATTCCACAAGAATATGAAATAATCTCACGCATTGGCGATGCTGTTGCAATCAAAAAGAACGGAAAATATGGAATAGCCAATAGTAAAGGAAAAATATTGTTGTATCCTCAATACCTTGATATATCAATATTGATTGAAAGCAAATTATATTCCTATAAACAAATCACTTCTTCGGGAATTCCAAGCTTTGGATTGATAAATGGAAAAGGTGAAATTATTTCTCCTGCAATCTATGCCGATTTTGGACTATATATTGGAAAAGAAGCAACATATGTAAAAGCCTATACAGAACAAGGTGGCCAAGCTCTCTTAGATGAGAATGGTAAGACTATCGTTCCACCAATCTATCAAGTAATTCTTCCAACTATATTACCACAATATTTTGCAATAACACAAAATCTTGAACAAGGAATTATTGGAAAAGATAGTGTGATTTATGTTCCACCAGCATATGAGCGTGTAGAAATTAAAGTAACGAATGATACATTTTTCTTAGCTCACAAAGAAAATAAAACATTTATCTACGACAATTCTCAAAATCAATTAGCCACAATAGAAGGAACAATACTTGATATAGCAAAAAACAAAAATGGCGAAGTGTATTTTGTGATAGAAAAAAACTTCTCATACGGCATTCAAAATTCCGAAGGAAAATGGATAATAGAGCCAATATATGATGAAATACTTTCTATAGTTGCCGACAATATTTGTTTTCGCAAAAAAGATAAATGGGGAGTTGTTAATATGAAACACGAAATTGTAGTTCCATTCCAATACAAAGAAGCAAAACCCTCTCCAACCAATAAATTTTTTGTCTTATACGATGGAAAAAAAAACTCCAAACTTCTTAACGACAAAGGAGAAATTATAACCTTTGGAGAAACAGAATCAATAATGATAACAACCAATTACATAGAATACAAAGAAAAGAAAACAAGAAAAAGAATCTATGCACAAGGCAACACAATGCCCCCACAATTTATTTCAATCGGAGGCGCCTCTAATGGAGTTGTTGTAGGAAAAACCTCAGAGGGCTACTCTTTCTACACAGAAAAAGACTTTAAACCACTAACAAACACATTCTATCAATCAGCAGGGATATTCTTTAACAATCAAGCCTTAGTGTATAAAGATAATCAACTAAAAGTAATAGACAATAAATTTCAAGAACAATCAGTTCTTATAACAGGACCAATAGATAATTTAGAAATACATATAAGCAATATAGTATTAAGAGCTTTTACGGGAGCAGAGTACTATATTATAAAGAATAAAAACAAATACGGGGTAATAAACATAAAACAATAAATTATGAAGAGAACAATAAAAAAAATATCTCTAATATTGATAGCAATATTAGCCTCTCAGAGTCTAATTGCACAAAGTTATCGATCATTCACACCAGACAAAGTAGATTTCAATTCAACAGGTATTTATTACACTCTACCAAAAACAGAATTGATATTTAAAGTTAAAGTAGAAAAAACACAAGAAAGCAAAGGAGTTTTTGCCGATTATGCCTATATGATAGGAGCAAAAAACATAATAATTAACGATGCAGTAAAATATTCAATAAAAGACATTGAAATCTATACACGTCCAATAGGCGATAATGAAAATATATATTATTTGAATACAAATAAAAATTTAAAAGTTCAGAAAACCTCAGAAGGAGCCTTGCTTTCAATAGGAGATGTTGAAGGAAAACAAAAAACAAAATCGCATCGTCACTCTCCAAAACAAGAAACGAAATGCACAACTTCTACAACGATTACAACAAATCCTATTTACGAACAAAAACTTTTAAAACAAGGTAGATTAGAAAATATTCCCAACCTTACAGCCGAACAAGCAGTTAAAGAAATTCAAGAGTTGCGAGAACAACAAATAGATGTATTATCAGGAAGTGTAGATGGAACATTTATGAACAACTCAATAGAATATATGTATAAGCAATTAGACAAAATAATTGACGGATACGTATCATTGTTTGTAGGAGAAACCCTTTCAGAAACCTTAGAATATACCTTTACACTTGTTCCTGAAAAACCACTTATTTCAGAAGAAGATTTATTACTTGGAATATTTAAATTTTCTGAGGAAGAAGGAGTGATGCCATTAAATTCTAACTCTACAGCCTCTGTAATAACAGTGAAAATACACTCTTTGAATACTACGAAAGAATATGAAAAAATAGAAGAACAAAAGAAAAAAGACGATAAACTACAAAAAATAATTGAGAAAAAAGGAGTTGGTTTATACTATCGCATACCAGAAATGGTGGAATTAAGTATTGAACAAGGAGGAGAAAAATATTTTAAAACAACTCAAATATCTCAATTTGGAGTTGTAAGTTATATGATGGACTCTCCTGATAAAATTACCTTTAAACAACAAACTGGAGCATTAAAAACAGTGGAATAAAAAAATAAAATAAATAAAAAAAGATACAACTCTTTGTTGTGTCTTTTTTTTATTACTATTGCTCACAGAAATTACCCTAATTGTCGTATATTTGCAGAAGTAAAATAATTAAAAAAATAAAAATACAATGGAAAATCCAAAAGATTATGGGTTTAATTCCCAATTGATTCATTACAGTGGTCACCACGACCATTACGGCTCTGCAACCGTTCCTATTTATCAAACTTCTACTTTTTCGTTTGACTCAGCCCAAGATGGAGCAGATTGTTTCGCAGGTGTAAAACCAGGATATATGTACACAAGAATAGGCAATCCAACGGTTAAAGCATTGGAACGCCAAATTGCTTTGTTGGAACACGCTTGTGATTCTGTGGCAGTAGCTTCTGGTATGGCAGCTGTTAGTACTGTTTATTTAGGACTTTTAAATGCAGGAGACCATGTAGTATCTTCATCAGCAGTTTACGGAGCTTCAAGAGTTTTAATGGAGCAACACATGTCTCGTTTCGGAGTTGAATCAACTTATGTAAACACAGCAAACATTGAAGAGGTGAAAGCGGCTATGCGTCCTAACACTAAGATGGTTTACGTAGAGACTCCTGCAAATCCAACAATGGAAATAAGTGATATTGCAGCATGTGCAGAAATTGCTCACAAGAATGGAGCATTACTTGTTGTGGATAACACATTTTGTTCACCATATCTATCAAATCCAATAGACTTAGGAGCAGATGTTGTTTTACACTCTATTACCAAATTCATAAACGGACACGCCGACATAGTAGGAGGAGTTGTTGCAGCAAAAGAATCAGAAGTTTATGCAAAGTTAAGAAATGCTATGGTAAACTTTGGTGGAAATATGGACCCACATCAAGCATATCTTGTAATAAGAGGATTAAAGACTTTGGGAATTAGAATTGACCGAGCACAAGAAAACGCAAAGAAAGTGGCAGAATATCTTTCTACATGTGAGCAAGTAGAATGGGTAAAGTACCCTGGCTTAGCTAATCACCCACAATATGACTTGGCACAAAAGCAAATGCGTGGTCCGGGAACGATGATAAGTTTTTCATTAAAGGGTGGACTGGACGCAGGACGCGCTTTGATGGATAATGTGAAGATGGCGATTTTGGCAGTAAGTCTTGGAGGCGTAGAAACCTTAATTCAACACCCTGCTTCAATGACTCACTCAAAGGTTCCAAAAGAAGCAAGAGAGGCAGCAGGAATTACAGACGGATTAGTTAGATTTTCAGTTGGAATAGAAAACGTTGAAGATATTATTAACGACTTAAAACAGGCTATGGCTAAAATCAAATAAATTGATTGATGCGAAAAAGACTGTATTTTTTATTGATGTTTTTTCTCTTGCTCTTTAATTTTGTTTTAGGGCAAGAGAATAGACGTCAAACCGTAGGAGTTGTTCTCGGAGGAGGAGGAGCGAGAGGATTGGCTCACTTAGGAGTTTTACGCTCGCTTGAAGAAGCAAATATACCTATTGATTATATTTGTGGGACTTCTATGGGCGCTATTGTAGGAGGCTTATATGCTTCTGGATATAGCTTAGACGAAATTTCAAATCTTTTTTATTCCCCCGAATTTCAGTATTGGGTAAGTGGTAAAGTGGAGGAAGAATACACTTATTACTTCAAAAAGAAAAAACCTTCTGCAAAAGTAGTTACTTTTTCAATGGACACAGAAGATAAATTGAAACTTCAAATTCCTACAAGTGTAGTTGACCCTGTGCAAATGGACTATGCTTTTATGGAAATCTTTTCTGGGGCAACCCAAGTATCGAAAGGAGATTTTGATAGTTTAATGATTCCATTTTTTTGTGTCACTGCCGACATAGAATCTTCAAAGGCGAGCATTAGACGAGAAGGCGATTTAGGTTTAGCAATAAGAGCTTCAATGAGTTTCCCATTTATGTTTGAGCCAATAAAGATTGATGGGAAGATTATGTTTGATGGAGGAATGTATAACAACTTTCCGGCACAAGAAATGTTAGAAAATTTTAATCCCGACATAATTATAGGTGTTAAAGTTGCCGGAAATTTTGCTCCACCAAAGGAAGGAGATATGCGTTCTTACTTAGAAAATATGCTAACACAAGACTCCGATTATCAAATCGATTGTCAAAGTGCCGTTTTGATAGAACCAAATCTTACAGGTATTAGTATAATGGAGTTTGATAAAATGAAAGAATGTGAAAGACTTGGTTATGAAGCAGGGGAAGCAAAAATAAAAGATATTAGAGCTTTTTTAGTAGATACTATTGATAATTATGATTTGGAAAAAAAACGAAAAGAATTTAACGATAAAAAACCTGATTTGAAAATTGAGGCAATTAGTGTACAAGGAGTAGAAGGTGGGAAAAAGAATTATGTTTCCAATTCTATTTTACAAGGACTTAATCAAAGCGTACTAAATACTCGAACATTAAAAAGAAATTATATTGCTCTTTATGCTGATAGAAATATAAAAGATATACAACCGAGTTTATATTATAATAACTTTTTCAAGTCTTATGTTTTGAATTTAAATGTTACAACAAAGCGTTATCTAAATTTTGATTTAGGAGGACATATCTCAACCTCGCCAACAAGTTTTGTTTATGCAGGATTAAACTATAATTTTCTTAGTAGACACGCTTATTATTTACAGTTTAATACATATCTTGGTAGATATTATAATTCTTACTCTTTTACAGGAAGAGTAGATTTTGTAGAAAAAAATCCATTTTATATAGAAATAGAAGGAAACGATAATAAATGGAACTATTTTAGACTAAAAAAAGGCATTTTGTCATATTCGCCAATCAATTACATAGAACAAGCAGAGAGAAACCTACAAATCTCAATTGGAATGCCAATGGAGATAAAAGATATTCTATATATGAAAGTTGGATTTGGTCAAGTAGAAGATAAATACTTTAATAGAGATTATATAACTTCATTAGATACAAATGACAGAACAACATTTAGTAATTTTGCTTTTTCAATCAATCACGAATATAATAGTTTAGATGCGTGGCAATACCCAACCAAAGGATATTATCAAAAGATAAGTATTCAATATGTTAATGGTAGAGAAAGATTTTATTCGGGTAATACTTCGGAGCATAAAGATGAATTTCAAAGACATAATTGGGTGCAAATGAGTGCAAGAAGCAGAATGCACATTCCTTTTAATTCTTATTACACTTTGGGCTTACGAGGAGATGTTTTTTACTCTTTTCAAGATTTGTTTTCGACCTATAAATCCAGCCTTTTAAATGCAGGTAGCTATACACCGACAATAGAAACTCTTACAAACTATATGCCAGAGTATAGAGCAAATCAATATGCTGCAATGGGGATTGAAAATATTTTTTTTATGGATAATATGTTAGGAATAAACCTTTCGGCACGAGTAGGTGCTTATTTATTTCTTCCTTACAGACAAATAGAAACCAAAGGTAATGATAATCCTTTTTATGGCGAGCCTTTTAAAAAATTATACTTTATAGCAAACACTTCTTTTGTGGCAAGAACTCCAATAGGTCCTTTTAATCTTACTTTTTCTTACCATCAAAGAGATGGAAAACAAAACCCTTGGAGCGTGTCTTTTGGATTTGGTTTTGTGATATTTAATAATAGAAACATAGATAGATAAAAATGATAAATATAAGTCAGTTAAATAAGTATTATGGTAGTCTTCAAGTTTTGAAAGATGTAGAACTCTCAATTGCTTCCCAAGAAATAGTCACTCTACTTGGAGCCTCAGGGGCAGGAAAGACTACTTTGCTAAATATTATTGGTACATTAGATAAAGCCGATAGTGGAAAGGTTGAGATAAATGGCAGAGATATTAGTGGATTGAATGAAAAACAATTATCAGAGTTTAGAAATAAAGAAATAGGATTTGTCTATCAGTTTCACTATTTATTGAATGAGTTTACTGCCTTGGAGAATATTATAATGCCGGCTTTGATTGCGAAAGAGAAGCGCTCAATTGCCATAGAAAAAGCAAAGGAATTATTAAATATTTTAAACATTTACGATAGGGCAGAGCATAAACCCTCAGAATTAAGCGGTGGAGAACAGCAAAGAGTTGCTATTGCAAGAGCTTTAATCAATCGTCCGTCAATTATTTTGGCTGATGAACCCTCGGGAAATCTTGATACAAATAATGCAAAGCAATTACACGAGTTGTTTTTTCAGCTAAGGGAAACGTATAAACAAACATTTTTAATAGTAACACATAACAACGAACTTGCAGAAATGTCAGATAGAAGACTGATTATGCAAGATGGTAAAATAATATAAAGAGATATGGAAAAAAATCAAATTGTATATGGATTGCGTCCTGTAATGGAAGCAATAAAAGCAGGAAAACAAATCGACAAGATTTACTTTCAAAGCAATTTACAAGGAAAATTATTTACAGAACTTAAAGCTCTTATAAAACAAAGTGGAAAAAATATTCAACAACAATATGTCCCTGTTGAAAAGCTTGATTATCTTTCAAGAAAACAAAATCATCAAGGAGTAATTGCTCAACTTTCCAACATAGAGTATTGGGAAATTGAAGAATTGTTTGAACATATAGATGCAACGGGTGAAAAGGCTTTTTTGATTTACTTGGATAATGTAACAGATGTAAGAAATCTTGGAGCGATTGCAAGAAGTGCTGAATGCGCAGGAGCAAACGGACTGATAATTCCGCAACAAGGCTCGGCACCTATTAATCAAGATGCAATAAAAACCTCAGCCGGTGCTTTATTACGCTTACCTGTTTGTAGAATTAATAATCTTAAAACATTTGTCAATACAATCAAAGCTCACGAAGTAAGAATTTATTCAGCGAGTGAAAAAGCTAATGCATTATATACTCAAATCAATGCAAACGAACCTTTAATGCTCGTAATGGGTAGCGAAGAAAGTGGAGTGAGTCCTACAATGTTGAAAATGTCTGATGAATTGGTAAAAATACCTATGAAAGGCGAAATAGAAAGTCTTAATGTTTCAGCAGCAGCTTCAATATTGCTTTTTGAGGTTGTAAGACAAAGATTAGGAATTTAACCTTTACACAAAACGCCTAATTTATATAGGTTGAAAATAAAAAGACTTGGATTTTTTTTAGCAAGAAGGCTTAGCATAAGTCTTCTTGTTATTTTATAGAAAAAGGCGTAGAAATCAACAAGATGCAACCTTTCTAATTTATTATATACATTTAGAATTTTAACTCTTTGAATTAATTTTTTATTTCTTTGATTTAAAAAAATATTTCTTAGATTTATTACAGCGTTCTCATTTGAAGAAATAAAGTCCTTAAAGTTTTTTAATCCTAAGTGTTCAACAGGGTTTTCTATGTTGAGAAAAGAAAATTTAAACTCCTCTAAATCAAACTTAAATAAGGTGTCTTCGTGTCCGTAACCTTTGATGTCTTCGGGAAAACGTATGGAAGAAAAAACCGATTTGCGAATACAAAAGTTGTTTGTTGTAAACATATCTTTGTTTTTCAATCCTTTGTTTGTTTCAACCTTTGTTCCATATTTCCAATGTAGTTCATAGCCTTTCGGACATTTGTCTTTGTCGCAATAAATAGTGCCTCCACGAACAACGTCTTTTGTTTCAATTTCTTGCAAATAGCGTTTTAGGAAATCTTTTCTAACAATTGCACTGTCGCCATCTAAGAATATTAAAACGTCTCCTTTTGCCTCTTTTGCTAAAAGGTTTCTTATTCGTGAGCGTCCAAGATTTTCGCTAAGTTCTCTGTATTTTACATTTGCAATTTGTGAAATTGCTTTGTTTTCTTCGCATTTTATTGGAGAACAATCGTCAAATACTAATATTTCCCAATCGCAATTCAAGTCTTTTGCTTGTTTTGATAAATCATTTACTAAGTTTACACAATTTTCTTGATAGATAGGAATTAGTATTGAAAGCATTATTTTTCCTCCAATTGTTTTATGGTTTCAAAAATGAGGTTTTCTTCGTTTTCCCAGCACAATTCTTCGGCTGCTTTTCTGCAATTTTTTGCAATTAAGTCAAGCTTTGAATTGTCGTTTAAAAGATTTGTTATTTGATTTGCTAAGTCTTGCGGGTTGTAAGAAAAGAGAAATTCTCCTGTTTCGTATTTTTCTACTATTAGTTTTATTTCTTGCAAAGGTGAAACTAAAACAGGTACTGAGCAAGCAATGTATTCAAATATTTTATTAGGTAAACTAATTGCGTAATTGCCGTTTGTTGCCTTGTCAATTGAGATTGCTAATTTTGCAGTCTTTGTTTTGCTCATCATTTCCTCAAAAGGCAATCGTCCAAGAAAGTATATTTTTTCTTCAAGTCCTAATTTTTTTACTTTTTCTTCTAAAAAGGGTTTTATATCTCCTTCTCCCATAATAAGAAGTCTTGCATCAACCCATTGCATTGCTTCACACAATTCTTCTAAACCACGTTCTATGTTTACAGCTCCTTGCCATACAATTATATTTTCTTTTTTTAAAGAAAGAATTTTTTCTTCTTTGAAAAAGATTTTAGGAGGGATATTTCTAACTACAAGACTTTCTTTATTATATTCCTCTTTGAAATAATCCTTTATTGGATTGCAAACAGTGAAAACAGCATTGCAACCTTTAATGCAGTGCTTTTCTACTGCTTTCCAAACTTTTTTTGCAAAGGGATTGTCTTTTAGTTCGGGTACTTGTGTAAAATGTTCGTGGGAATCAAAGATTAAAGGTTTTCTTTTTAGCTTTGCAACTAAGTAATTAGGCAATAGGGTGTCTAAATCGTTTGCCCAAAGAAAATCTTGCTTTGAAAAAAGTAGGTATAAGAATAATCTAAGGTTTAATTCTGCGTAATAGATTGCGTTTTTTCTAAAAAAAATTGGCAATCTCTTGCATTGATAGTTGCGAGGCTTTAATTCAGAGCAATGTTTAAAAGCCCTGCCGATTAGTTTTACTTTTAAACCATAATCGACAAGGCTTTTGCAGGTTTTGTTTACCCTGTTATCACAAATTAAATCGTTACTTACACTTACGCATATACGTTTCATAAATCAGAGTCTATGAAACAATTTTTCCGTCTTCACAAGCAATAACTTTTGCTCGGAATTTATCAAGCACAATGTAGTCATGAGTTGCCATAAGCACTGTTGTGCCGTGTTTTTTGTTTATTTCCATCAACAATTTCACTATTTCCTCGCTTGTAATCGGGTCAAGATTTCCCGTAGGCTCATCTGCCAAAATCAATTCCGGCTGATTGACAATCGCTCTTGCGATAGAAACTCTCTGCATCTCTCCTTCGCTCAAATCACATGCTTGTTCGTTGGCCTTCATCAATAATCCAACATCGTCTAATGCTTGAAGAATACGCTCGTTCATTGCTTTTTTGTCTTTCCATCCTGTTGCCTTTAATACAAACGCAAGATTGTCGTAAACAGAACGGTCTTTTAATAATTGGAAATCTTGGAATATTATTCCTAATTTACGTCTTAGTAAAGGAATTTTTGATTTTTTTAATCCGTTTAAAGTAAATCCACAAACGCAAGCAGAGCCTACATCAATGCGAATGTCTGCATAGATTGATTTTAAAAGGGAAGATTTTCCTGAACCAGTCTTTCCTATAAGATAGACAAATTCTCCTTTTTTTATATCAAGGTTTACACCCGATAATATGGTCTTTTCAAATTCTAAATCAACTCCACTATATTTTATTACTGATTCTGTGTTTTCCATCTCTTTAATCTTTTTTTAGTTTTGCTATATTTTTTTGAATAGTGCGACGAAGTGCAAAAACATATATAAACCACATTGCAATGATATAAAGAATGTAGTATAAATCACTAATAAGAAAAGCAACAATGATTGATATTAGTGATATAATTACTGAGATTGTAAATGAGGTTATTGTTGTACGTTGATGCGAATAGCCTATTCTTATAAAAAAATGGTGAATGTGAGTTTTGTCTGCTGAGAATGGTGATTTGCCTTTTAGTATTCTTGAAATAAATACTCGTAATGTGTCGGCAAAAGGTAAAAAGAAAAACATAGGAAATACTAAAATTTTTGCTTTTATTTCGTATTCGTAAATTAAAACAGGGTCTGCTCCACTATAATTCATAGACATTATTATTGAAAGTGCGATTAGAGTGCCTATAAATAAGCTTCCTGTGTCGCCCATAAAGATTTTTGCTGGTTGCCAATTGAAAACCAAAAATCCAACAATGCTTCCGATAATTGCGACAAAGGCTATCATCCAAAAGTTAGCATTTGCAAAGAATGAATCTAAATTTAATACATTTTTCGTGTAGATTAGGTGCATTAAAAAGCCTGCAAGGAAGATGAAAACAGATAATGCCTGCATTCCTGCTTGACCATCTATTCCGTCAATAAGGTTATATGCGTTGCAAACAACGATTATTACGGCTATTGTAAGTACATAGGATAACCAAACAGGTAATTCATATATTCCGAATAAGCCATAGAAATTATAAAGCCTAATATCTAAATAGCAAAAAAGAAATCCTACTACTATTTCGCAGAATAGTTTTATTCCTGGAGAGAGTGAGTTCATATCATCTCTAATTCCTAAAACTACAACAATAGATAGGAGAATCATAAAGGCTAAAAGTTGAATCATATTTACTTTATCTACTGTTTGAAGTATCGAAGAAAACATCGCTACTGCAAAAGCGATAAAGATTACTACACCTCCCATGTGTGCAGTGTAGCCTTTGTGAATTTTTCTTCCTCCTGAGGAGTCTAATATTTTATATTTTTCCATCAATCTAATGAAAATAGGCATCAAAAGATAGACTAAAATAAATGCTGCAACGAAACATGATATCCAAATCATAATTTACTTTTTTATTTTTGGCAAAGGTAGTAATTTTCCTTTGAATTAGAAAAATATTTCAAAGATTTAAAAAATTATTTCTTTGTTTTAATAAATTATTTCTTTGTTTTAAAATATTTTTTGTAATTTTGAAAATTGTTTAATACAATAGGTGTTTTTTAATGAATTAAAATAATAAAAACAATGCAAAAAATAATAATATTAGATCACGGTTCACAATACACACAGTTGATTGCAAGAAAGGTAAGAGAACTAAATGTTTATTGCGAGATACATCCATTTAATAATCCTCCTAAATTCAGCGATGAGGTCAAAGGAGTAATTCTCAGTGGTAGTCCTTGTAGTGTGCGAGATGAAGATTCCCCAAAGCCAGATTTGTGGTTTAAGGGTAAAATGCCTGTTTTAGGTGTTTGTTATGGCGCTCAGTATATGGTACAAGCCTTTGGCGGAAACGTAGTGGCAAGTAAAATTAGAGAATATGGTAGAGCACATCTTAATTATATAGATAAAGAATCTGCTTTGTTAAAAGGAGTAAGCGAAAACTCTCAGGTGTGGATGTCTCATGGCGATACAATAGAATCAATGCCTGAAAACTATAAAGTAATCTGCTCAACAGAAAGTGTAAAGAACGCTGGATATAAAATAGAGGGCGAAGAAACTTACGCTATTCAATTTCACCCAGAAGTTTACCATTCAACAGAGGGCTTAATTATGCTTAAAAACTTTGTTGTTGATATTTGCGGTTGTCAACAAAGTTGGACAGAGGATTCTTTCATAGATACAACAATAGCAAATTTGAAAGAACAGTTGCAAGACGATAAAGTAGTTTTAGGATTAAGTGGTGGGGTTGATTCTTCTGTTGCAGCTCTTTTATTACACAAAGCAATAGGACAAAATCTTAATTGTATATTTGTTGATAATGGTCTTTTACGTAAAAATGAGTTTGAAGATGTTTTGGCTTCTTATAAGGGAATGGGCTTGAATGTCGTTGGAGTTGATGCAAAAAAAGAATTTTATTCTGCTCTTGAAGGATTAACCGACCCTGAAAAGAAAAGAAAAGCAATAGGCAAGACTTTTATAGATGTTTTTGATGCAGGGGCTGCCAAAATTAAAGATGTAAAATGGTTGGCTCAAGGAACAATTTATCCAGACGTCATTGAGAGTTGCAGTGTAAAGGGTCCAAGTGTTACAATCAAGTCTCATCACAATGTTGGAGGACTTCCTGATTATATGAAGTTGAAAATAGTTGAGCCTTTAAGAGCTTTGTTTAAAGATGAGGTGAGAAGAGTAGGTAAGGCATTAGGTTTGAAAGACGAACTTTTGGGTCGTCATCCTTTTCCAGGGCCAGGTTTGGCTATAAGAATATTAGGAGATGTTACAGCAGAGAAAGTGGCAATTCTACAAGAGGTTGATGCAATTTTTATTGACAATTTGAAAAATGAAGGGTTGTATAATAAAGTTTGGCAAGCAGGTGCTGTTTTGCTTCCTATACAATCTGTTGGTGTTATGGGAGATGAAAGAACTTATGAAAGAGTTGTTGCACTTAGAGCTGTGGAATCTGTTGATGGAATGACAGCTGACTGGTCTTATTTACCATACGAGTTCTTGGCAAAAGTCTCTAATGAGATTATAAATAAGGTTCGTGGAGTAAATAGGGTGTGTTATGATATTAGCTCTAAACCTCCTGCAACTATTGAATGGGAATAATTATATTTCTTTAAAAGATTATTGTTATGAGAAGCTTTTTAAAATTGATTTGTTTTTTATTTGTTTTGGTATGTTTTCAAACAGCATACTCTCAAACTAATAATGGTGGCGATGATGATGTGCTTGGAATTCATAAAGTTGAAAAAGGAGAAACTTTGTATAGAATTTCACGAAACTTTTTCTTGACAGAAAGAGATATTATAGAGGTTAATCCTGGTTTAACGGCAGAAAATTTAAAAGCAGGTCAAGTTTTAAAAATTCCTATAACAGTAAGAAATCAACATGTCTTTAAAGAAGAAAATACAGAATCAATAAAGGTTTCTGCAAATGCTTTGTATCCAAAATCGAAAGGAAAAAAGAAAGCAGACAAATCTCGTAAAATAAATATGGCGGTGTTTATGCCGTTGAATTATGACTATGTTGATCAATTAACATTTACAAAGTTCAATATAGATGAAAAGAAACGTCAAAGATATAAATGTTTTGAGTATATATATTTTTATGAGGGAATAAGGATTGCTTTAAATAATTTGGAGAAAGCAGGTTTTAAGGTTGATTGTTATGTTTATGATGTTGGGGATAATGATGTTACGAAAGTACAAGAGGCATTAAACTCAGAGATTATGAAAGATATGGATATAATTATACCATTGGTTTTTAAACAACCTTTTTCTCTTATTGCCGATTATGGTAAGAGAGAAAAAATTCCTGTTGTAAATCCAATGAGTGAGGACTTATCTATATTGGATAATAATTATGTGTTCAAAATTCAGCCTTCTGCTGCAGCGGAAGTAGAAACTATTATTAGATATATAAGAAAAAACTATGCAGATGCAAATATTATTGTTGTCCATGATAGTAAACCTGAATTGAAAACTGTTTTAGATTATTATCAACAACTACTTGCTAAAGGTAATAATACGTGGTCTGTATTGGATTATAATAAACAATCTTCAAAATTATCTTCTAAGTTTAAAGAAGAAAAGAAAAATGTTGTGATAAATCTTGTTGATAAAGGTAATAGTAGAGATAATGAAAATTATGCAAAACGTTTGTTGTCTTCTTTTAGTTTTAAAGGTGATGTGGATTTGATTTTGTTTGCAGATTATTCTTGGATAGAGTTCCCTCATTTAGATTACTCTTTGTTAGAAAAGTATAATTATCATTTTTGCTTGAATCATTTCAATGATTATACTAATATAAATTTTGTGGACTTTGTAAAGGATTATAGAGAGCACTTTAAGACAGAGCCAGATAGAATTTATTCAGCATTAGGTTACGATATTACAATGTTTTTTGTTAATAGTTTAATAAAAAATGGAGAAGAATTTATTCAAAATCCTAATTTAAATAGAGTAGATAAGATTATTAGTAACTTCCATTTTGAAAGAAAGGATGAAAACTTTGGATATCAAAATAAAAAAACAACAATTTACAAAATGGAGGATTATAAAATAAGAGCAGTATTAGAATAGATTATGAGTTTTAAAAGAATAACATTATTCGGATTACTTTTATTTGTTGTAAATATTACACTTTATTCTCAAAAAGGTAATATAGAAAAATATAATATTCATTCTTTAAAGCAATCAAGTTTTATTGTACCAAGTTTTGATAAAGATAAGTACACAAAAAAAGATTCATCTATTTATTTTGAAGTAGAGAATAAAAAACTTCAAACAGGTAGAATAGTATTAAATTTATCAACTCTAAGTCAAGAAAGCATAAAATTATCTTGGAAAAGTTATTCTTTAAAATCTTCAAAAGCAACTTGGAGCGCCACTTTACAATATAGACTTTCACCAAACGATGAATGGAGAAATGTATTAGATGAAAATAATAAATCATACACATTTACAACTCGAAGAAGACCCAATACAAAAGAATTTGATGAAGTGTTTTTGCCACAAGAGTGTGAAAATAAAGAACATATTCAGGTGTCGTGGAAAATTTCTAAAATAAAAGGCAAAGGAGTAAATCCTGCAATACAAATAAAGAATATTTTAGTTGAATCAAAGAATGATCCATATAATGGAATAGACTCAGATATTACGTTAGAAGTGGCGAAAAATGGAAAGACTTCTTCTGTTAATGAATTATTCTTTAACCATATTCCTATACCGTCTATATATCCAGAAACAATACGAATGATTGTTTCTGGAAAATATATAAGAAATAATGTGAGTCTTGAAATTAGAGGCAAGGATAAGGAGTGTTTTAAATTGTCTTCAAAATCCTTAGACATCAAAGAAAGCTCTCAACCATTTTCAGTATCATATATTCCCAAAAAAGCAGGAGAACACTCGGCAGAACTTGTGTTGAATACAAGTAAATTAAAACAACCATTAGTAATTCCTTTAATAGCATCTTGCTCTTCTGTTGATGTTTCTAATTTTATAGAAAATCAAATAACAGATTTTTATTTCCCATTAACCGATAGAGATATTTCACTTAGCTTTCCTGTGTTTTCAAAAAGGGATTATCAATTTAATTTAAAATTAACCCGTGAAAATTTATCAATTTTTGAGTATAATGAAAAAAATTACACAGGTATTCAAATAAATTATAAATGGTATAGACAAGATGTTTTACTTTGTGAAATGGAAGACGAAGTAAATAATTTGGATTATTGTGTGCCGTTGGAGTCTCCTTATATGTCAGATAGACTTGAAATAAATATTTATAACTCAGAGGGAATAGAAATAACTGATTTATATTTTGGCTATCCCAAAATAAAACGTCTTGTACGCAGTGGTCAATGGAGCAATCCTGATGTATGGGAACCTAAGGGAGAACCAACAATGGAAGATTTTGTTTACATAAATAATGGTTGTAATGTAAAGGTTGATTGTGATGCTATGTGCTCTATGTTGTTTTTAGGCGATAGTGTAAATGTGGAAATAGAAGCAAATAAAATGTTTTATGTTTCAGGGGATATAATGTATGGTAATATGTCTTATTTTACTGTTCATCAAAATCTATTAGGTGAAAGTTGGAATTATTTAACAAGTCCAATCAACAAAACACAAGCAGCATTGTTTTCAATGGAACGCAATAATAATGACACATGGTTAATGCAATACAATACAGGAGAAAGAAGTAAACATGGCGATTATTGGAGTGATTATCTAACTGACCCTAATTTCGTTATTTTACCAGGTAAAGGTTATGCTGTTTATACAAAATCTCCATTAGATATAAAGTATGAAGGGATTTTGTGCAATAGTAACACTGTTTTTACTCTTGTTGAAAATAATAGAGACAAAAAAAATCTTGTAGGAAATCCTTTTACAGCACCTTTGAGTTCAAAAAAACTATTTGAAGAAATTGATGGAAAAATACAAGGTAATGCAATATTTTTATTAGACAAAGAAAGCAAAGTTTACAATCCTATTATAGTGGATCCAAATGAAAATGTCTTGATACCATCGTTAGAAGCATTTTTTGTAGAAACAATAGCCGGTAACAGCGAAATTACATTCCAAAGACAGCATCAATATATTCCAAAATCAGGAGAACAATCCTTGATAAATACAAACTATCTTACTCTTTCGGCAGTAGTAGAAAATAAATCACAATATGCTTTAATAGGAATGAATGATAATGCTAAAAATGATTTTGACCGTTATGATGCACACAAGATTTTTGGAACAAGTGAGCAAGTAGCAGAAGTGTATTTTTTAGTTAATGGAGAGGAACTTTCTGTAAATATATTTCCAGATTATCCAGCCTCTTTTGATATAGGATTATATATTGGACAAACCAATGAAGTACAATTACAATTAGATAACATATCTGTTTTACCTAAAGATATACTTGTGTTGTTGGAGGATAAGAATGAAAATAATTTCTATAACTTATGCGATTCGGCTTGTGTGAAAACAAGATTAGAACAAGGAACAACAAATAGCAAATATAAAATACATTTTGTTAAAGCAAAGGCAATATATAATCTTCATCAAGATTATTCAGGAGTTTACCTTTGGGAAGACAACGAAAGAATATTAGTATATGGTGATGGAGTACATAAATTGCAGAAAATAAGGATTTGGAATAAAGATCATGAGTTAATAGAAGAGAGAGATTATAATGGAGACATTATAGAGTTTGATGAAAACATTAGAAAAGGACGTTATAGTGTAGATTTAAAGATTGAAGAGCAATGGATAGAACACTATCCGATAGAAGTAAAATAAAAAAATAACTATCAAATGAATCTAAGAAGGATATTCATATTACTAATATTTATTTCAATAACACCCTTTATTTGTTTTGCACAAAAGAAATCTATTATAAAACTTTTGAATAAAGGAGAATACACTCAAGTTTACGAAAAAATACAAACATCTTTTAAAGATACGAATGACGTAAACCGCCTTGAACTTTTGTCTTTGTATTACAATCAAGAAAACAATCCAGAAAAGAATGCGTGTTTAGCTTATTATTATGGTAAACGTCTTAACAATATTGCAGAAAAGGAAGTAATCTCTTTGGATGAAATTTGCAAACAAGAACTTTCCAGAGTTTATAATTCAAAAGATATAGAACAATTAGAAAACTATATTCATTGTTTTCAAGAAGAGAAAAAATACGCAAAAGAGGCTGAAAGAATATTAGAACAAATTGCTTTTGAGAAAACGCAGATGCTAAATACACTTGAAGACTATGAAAGTTACATTGCGAGATTTCCAAATGCAATTCAAATAAATTTAGCAAAACAAGCCATTGACGAAATAATATCTTTGGACGTTCTTGAAAGCGAAGAATTAGATAAATTAGAAGATTTTGTACAAAAAACAAAAAATGAAAAATATAAACAACAAGCTCTTCAAGAAATAGAACGCATTATATTTCAGAATACTTTGGAAGAAAATACCAAGGAAAAATATGAAAGCTACATAAAACGATTTCCAAATGGAGTTTATGTAAAATTGGCAAAAGAAAAGCTCAATGACGTCGTATATAGCGAAGTTGTAGCGAACTCATCACTAAACTCTATGATTACTTTCGTTAGAAATAACCCCAATCACCCTAAACTTACACAAATAATTCAAAACTTGCAAAAGAAATCTATGCAACATCTTTCTGTTGAAGGATTGAAAACTGTTTTAGAACTTCAATACGATAGTGCAATAGTTGATATATTTATAAAAGATTACTTATCCGACCCGACTAAAACAAATATAGCATTTATAGAAGAGGCTTTCCCTGACTACAAACAAACAAAAATCCTTACAACTGCAAAAAAACTAAATGAAGATTACAATTATTTGCTAAGAAAAACAAGTTATACTAATAACGATCTTAAAAATCACAGAGGATTATTCTTTAAAAAAAACAATTCTCTTACAAAGAGATTATTAGAAAGATATTTAGCTCAACAAAAACAAACAAAAAAACAAGACGATAGAATAAGTGGTGATTTAGTACGCAATTTGCTTCAATCAAATCAACTTGCTTTTAATTTAATTGACAAAGAATTTGATGAAAACGATATAGTTCCTTCATCTAATATGATTTTTTCGGCCCATACAGCCAATGGATATTTGCCAGAATCCTCAAATAAAAATGAGGATATATACATTGTTAAAACTAATGATTTAGGAAGACAAGACACTATTTTGTTACCATCATCCATAAACACAAGATTTAATGAAACCTCACCAGTTCTATCCTCTGATGGAAAGACTTTGTTTTTTAGTTCAAACGCAGGAGTCAATCATGGAGGGTTAGATATCTATATCTCTCACAGAGAAGATACAAATGATGTAGATAATTGGAGTATGCCAATACTTTTAGGCAAAAAACTCAATACAGATAAAAATGATTATGTACTTTCATTGAATAATTATAAGATTGTAGTTGCAAATGAAAACCAAACAAACAAGAGAACTTATCTTATTGATAATGATTTAGAGTTTGCAAGTGCGTATGTCTTAGATAAAAAAGGTAATTTCCTACAACAAAACGTAATAATATTAGATGCCACAAAATTAGATACAATTGCAGTTGTTCAAAGCAACGAAAATGGATACGTATCTTTTCTTAAACCCGATAAACCATATTATTTGATTGCTCAAAAGTGGGGATATTTAGGCTTTTTCTCACAAGATAATTCTCAAATAGTAGTACAAAAAATAGAAGATTTATTTGAAACAAAGCAATTTTGCCTTTTAGAATCTCCATTCAATGAAAAGAAATTAACAGAACTTACCCCAAAGGGTAAAAAGGAAATAGAATATCTTGCAAATAGTATAAAAACTCAGAATTATATTACAACAATTTCCATTCACGTTCATTCGGTAAACAGAGGCGAAAAAGCACAAGAAATTTCTGATAAACAAGCTAAAATAGTTACCGATTTACTTGTGAAAAATGGAGTAAATAAAGATAATATCATAATTGCATCATACGCAAACACTCACCCACTTATAGGTTGGGAGGGAAAAGATAGAATAGAAATAGGATTTTTATTAGAAAAATAAAGAATAAAAAAATGAATATGACTATTAGCGATAGTATAGTAGTAATTCCGACTTACAACGAAAAGGAAAATATAGAAAATATAATAAGATATGTTTTTTCCTTAGAGAAAGTTTTTCATATTCTTGTGGTTGAGGATAATTCTCCTGACGGAACAGCCGATATTGTAAAGAAATTGATGGCTGAATTCCCAGATAGATTGTTTATAGAAGAGAGAAAAGGAAAATTAGGCTTAGGAACAGCATATCTTCATGGATTTAAATGGGCTATTGCAAGAAAATATGATTACATCTATGAGATGGACGCCGATTTTTCTCACCCGCCAAAAGATTTAATCAACCTTTACAACGCATGTGTTGAAGGAGCAGACATGGCAATAGGCTCTCGTTATGTAGATGGCAAGATTTCGGTTGTCAATTGGCCAATGGGACGAGTTATGATGTCCTATTACGCATCGAAATATGTGCAATTTATCACAGGAATGAAAATTGGCGATACCACAGCAGGCTTTGCTTGTTACAAACGTTCACTTTTAGAACGCATAAACTTTGATAAAGTAAAATTTGTTGGCTACGCATTTCAAATAGAAATGAAATACACAGCATATAAATTAGGATTTACCTTAAAAGAAGTGCCAATTATTTTCACAGACAGAGTATTAGGCACAAGTAAAATGAGTATGAAAATCTTTAAAGAAGCCTTTTTTGGAGTCTTTTCTTTGAGATTTAGAAAATGGTCAAAATACTAAGAAAAAAAATCAAAGAAAAAATAAAAAAAAGCAAAGAAAAATTTAAAAAAATCAAAGAAAAAAAATAAAAAAACAAAGAAAAAAATGAGACGAAACTTAGGATTATTTTTTGCTCTTTTGATAGTGTTTACAAACATTGGAGCATTCGCACAAAAAGGTCTTATAGACATAAAACAAGTTCAAGACAGACAATACTATCCAACAGGAATATATAACCTACAATTTGTTGGAGAAAAAGGAAACTATGCCTACACAAAAACAGGTCAAGAATTAATCTTAGGAGATAAGAAATCCGAAAAAATAATCTTGACAAAAGACGATTTAACAGCAGATTTAAAACATTTTGCAAGTATAGAATTTATTTCAGAAAAAGAATTTGCATTCCTAAGTGCAGATAGCAAAACAATTTTTCACTACAATATAGAAACAAAACAAGCAACCCCTATATGCAAAATAAAAGAAGGAGCAGAAAATCTTGAATTAGATTTGAAAAATGGTAGTGCAGCCTATACAATTGAAGGAAACGTTTGGTTTTCTACAAAAGGCAAAGAACCAAAACAATTAACTTTTGACGGAGGAAAAGGAATTACATACGGCGTTGCAGTACATAGAAATGAATTTGGCATAGAAAAAGGATTCTTCCTTTCAAACGATGCAACAAAATTAGCATTTTACAGAATGGACGAAACAATGGTGAAAGAATATCCATTGGTTAATACCGCTATTCGTGAAGCAGAAGAAACCCCAATCCGCTATCCAATGGCAGGAATGAAGTCTCACGAAGTTACAGTCTTTATTTATGATTCAAAAATTGAAAAAACAGTTGAATTAAAGACAAGAAAAGACAATAGTATTGAAGAAAGAGAAGCATATCTTACCAATTTGACTTGGAATCCAGAAGGAACAATGCTTTATATTCAAAAACTAAATCGCAAACAAAATCACGTAGAATTAATATCTTATGATGTTGTAAGTGGAAAGCCTGCAAAAACATTATTTTCTCAAACAAATGAAAAATATGTTGAGCCAGAATCACCAATATTCTTCTTACCTAACAATAGTAATCAATTCATTTATTTGAGTGAAGCAGACGGATTCAATCATGCTTATTTGTATAACATTGACGGAACATTGATTAGCCAACTTACCTCAGGCGATTGGATGATTAACTCAATAGAAGGATTCAATAAAAAAGCGACAGAATTTTATTTCTATGCAACAAAAGACTCTCCATTAGAGCAAAATTTGTACGCTTACAACTTTAAAACAAAGAAAATACGCCGTTGCACACCAGAAAAAGGAACTCACTATGCAGTTTTCAACACAGATGGAACACTTTTCTTAGATACATACACAAGTTCAGTAGAACCAAGAAGAGTTGTTTTGTATGACAACAAAGCAAAGCAAGTAAAAGAAATCTATAAATCAGAAAACCCTTGGGCAGACTTAGATAAACCAGAAATAGACGTATTTACAATCAAAGCAAAAGACGGTACAGATTTATACGCACGTATGATAAAACCATTAAACTTTGATGCAACAAAGAAATACCCTGTAATAGTTTACGTATATGGTGGACCACACGCACAACTCATTACAGAAAGTTGGTTATCGGGAGCAAACAATTTCTTTCTTTTCCTTGCACAACAAGGTTACATAGTTTGGACAGTAGATAGTAGAGGCTCAGCAAACAGAGGCTTTGAATTTGAAAGTGCAATATGGAGAAATTGTGGAAGCATTGAAGTAAGCGACCAAATGGATGGAGTAAATTATTTGAAATCTCTTCCATACGTAGATGAAAATCGTATAGGCGTTGACGGTTGGTCTTACGGTGGATTTATGACTATTTCATTAAAATTGAAAAATCCAGGAGTATTCAAAACAGCCACAGCAGGTGGCCCTGTAATTGATTGGAAATGGTATGAAATAATGTACGGAGAAAGATATATGTCTTCACCAACGGATAACAAAGAAGGATATGAAAAATCTTCACTTCTTAATTATGCAGATCAATTAGAAGGAAAGCTCCTTATAATCCACGGAGCACAAGACCCAACCGTAGTAATGCAACACTCATTAGAGTTTATAAACAAATGTATCAAATCAGGAAAACAAGTAGATTACTTTATTTATCCAGATCACGAACATAACGTAAGAGGAAAAGATAGAATACATCTTTACGAAAAGATATTCCAATATCATAAAGAAAACTTATAATAAAAAAAGAAAGATAAAATGTTTACAGGCATAATAGAAAATATGGCTCGTGTAGTAAATATCGAGCAAGAAGGCACAAACTTTCATTTTACCTTAGAGTGCGAAATAGCAGATGAGTTGAAAATTGACCAAAGCTTTGCACACGATGGTTGTTGTTTGACAGTAGTAAAACTTGACAAAGAAAAAAAACAATATGTCGTTACAGCAATGAAAGAAACTATGGATAAAACAAATCTTGGTACTTGGAAAATTGGTACAGAGGTTAATGTAGAACGTTCAATGCTTATGGACGGAAGATTTGATGGACACATAGTTCAAGGACACGTTGATCAAACAGCAGAATGTTTCAAAGTTGTAGATGAAAATGGCTCTTGGAGATATTATTTTAAGTATGAAAAACAAGAAGGCAATATGACAGTTCCAAAAGGCTCTATTTCGGTAAATGGAGTTAGCCTTACGGTTGTCGATAGCAAAGAAGGAGAATTTTCAGTTTCTATAATACCTTATACTTATTCACATACAAACTTCCATAGCTTTGAAGTAGGAACAATTGTCAATATAGAATTTGATGTTTTTGGCAAATATGTTCAAAGACTTTTGGAACAATATATGCAAAAGTAAGCATAGATGATAGATTACAAAGTAGAACCAGACAGATGTGTGGTAGTTGGAATCACAACTCCTGAGGTAAGTGTTGAACAAACAGAGGAATATCTTGATGAATTGGTGTTTTTAATAGATACCGCAGGAGCTGTGGTTGAAAAACGTTTCACTCAAAAACTTCCTTATAAAGATCCTCGCACTTTTGTTGGCAGTGGAAAATTAGAAGAAATAAAAGAATATATTAAAGCAGCCGAATTAGAATGGGTTGTCTTTGATGATGAACTTTCTCCTTCGCAAGCAAGAAATATTGAGCGAGCATTGGAGTGTCATGTCTTAGATCGCACAGGTTTAATCCTTAATATATTTGCACAAAGAGCAAGAACCTCGCACTCAAAAACACAAGTAGCACTTGCACAGTATCAATACCTTTTGCCACGTCTTACAAGAATGTGGACACACCTTGATAGACAAAGAGGAGGTGCAGGATTGACAATGAGAGGCGTAGGAGAAACGCAAATAGAGACAGATAGAAGAATCATTTTGTCGAAAATCTCGCTTTTAAAAGAAAAATTAAAAGAGATAGACAAACAAAAAACCGTACAAAGAAAGAATAGAGAGTCCTTAGTACGTGTTGCCTTAGTTGGATACACCAATGTAGGAAAATCAACTCTAATGAATCTGCTTTCAAAGAGTGATGTATTTGCAGAAAACAAACTTTTTGCAACCTTAGACACCACAGTGAGAAAAGTAGTTATAGAGAATCTACCATTTCTTTTGACCGATACTGTTGGATTTATACGAAAACTTCCACATGGCTTAGTAGAAAGTTTTAAATCCACTCTTGATGAATTAAGGGAAGCAGACCTTTTAATACACGTTGTAGATATTTCTCATCCTAATTTTGAGGAACAAATCAAGGTTGTAAACAATACACTTGCAGAAATAAAGGTTAGCGACAAGCCAACAATAATTCTCTTTAATAAAATAGACGCTTACACCTATATTCAACAAGAAGAAGATGACCTAACGCCAAAACAAAGAGAGAATTGGAGCTTAGAAGACTTGAAACAAACCTATTTATCTTCTGGCGAACCTGATACGTGTTTTGTTTCTGCCAAAAACAAAGAAAATATAGAAGAATTAAGACAACTAATCTATGATAGAGTAAAAACAATACACGCAATACGCTATCCTTACAATAACTTTTTGTATTAAAACAAATTATTTATTAACCAATAAAAAAAGAAATTATGTTATTATTAAATGCAAACTCATTCTCTTGGGAAGATGTAATGGGATTTTTAAAAACAATATGTTTTGAATTTGGTCCCAAATTAATTATTGCTTGCCTTATACTTTGGGGAGGTTTTAAATTGATAAGATTTCTTGTAAAAAAACTTGAAAAAGGCTTTGAAAAAAAGAATTTAGACTTATCATTGCGTCCATTTCTTATTTCTTTAATTTCAATACTCTTAAAAGTATTGCTTATACTCACAGTAGTAGGTTATCTTGGTGTAGAAATGACACAATTTACTGCTATTCTCGCATCTTGTGGAGTAGCAATAGGTTTAGCACTTAGTGGAACATTGCAAAATGTTGCAGGAGGAGTAGTTTTATTAGTGTTGCGACCATTCAGAGTAGGCGATTACATTTCTTCAAACGGCTTTGAAGGCACAGTAAAAGAAATAATGATATTCACAACCACACTTGTAACAGTGGATAACAAAGTAATTACTATTCCAAACGGAGCATTATCAGGAGCAAGCGTAATAAACTATTCAAAAATGGAAGACAGAAGAATAGATATTAAATTTAATCTTGCTCACGGAGTAGATATTGCAAAAATAAATCCGGAATTAATAGCAATAGCAAAACAAGATAAAAGAATATTCACTACACCTGAACCAACCGTTATAGTATCTATTACAGACCTTGCAATAAATATTGACATAAGATTTTGGTGTAAAAACTCAGACTATTGGGATATAATGGGCGAAATGCACGAAAAAGTTTACAATTATTTAGTAAAAGAAAATATAGCATTACCTCACCCAAAATTAGATTTAATAAAAGAATAATATCTCAAAGAAATAATGTCGGAAAAGAATCCTTTATCATTATTTAGCTTTAAAAGAATACTACTACCCTTATTAATTGGAATAGGGGTAGCAGTATTGCTAATATTAAAAGACATAAAAAACGATTCAAGTGCAATAACAGATATTTTAATCAATTGGACTTGGGCCTCAACTCTTTTCCTGTTTCTTGCATTGTGCTTCGGCGTAATGCGAGACTTGATGTACATGTATAGAATTAGGCTTCTATCCGACAAACAACTCACTTGGAAACAATCCTTCCAAGTAATAATGCTATGGGAGTTTGGCTCAGCAATCACACCCTCAGTAGTAGGAGGCTCAGCCTTAGCATTCTTTATCGTAAGCTTAGAAGGAATTCCCGTAGGTCGCTCAACAGCAATTGTAATGATAACAGCACTCTTAGATGAGTTGTTTTACATAATCATAACCCCTATTGTAGTGATAATAGTTGGCGTAAGCCTTGCCTTTAACACCGATTTCCGATTCACATTCTTAGGATACGAATTTGGAGAAACACAAATCTTTTTCATAGGCTATGGATTTATGTGTCTACTTACACTTGTAATACTTGTAGCCATATTTTTCTTTCCACAAGGCTTTAAAAAACTACTCTATATCCTTGCAGAAAAAAAACTATTTCGCAAAATAAAAGACAAAACAAAAAAAATGGGGGACGATATAGTAACCTCCTCGCAAGAATTTAAAGGAAAAGGATTTGTTTTTTGGGCAAAAGCCTATTTATGCACAGTCTTTTCGTGGACATCACGCTTTTTGGTAGTCAATTGCATACTCCTCGCATTCTCACCCGTAGGAGAACATCTTTTAGTCTTTGCAAGACAATTAGTAATGTGGATAATTCTTTGCATTTCTCCAACTCCGGGAAGCAGTGGCGTAGCAGAATTTGCCTTTCCTTTGTTTATAGGAGAATTTATGCCACAAGGAACACACGCAACCATAGCTTTAATTTGGCGATTGTTTACTTACTATCCATATCTTATACTTGGCTCCTTAGTATTGCCTTATTGGACTAAGAGAGTCTTTAAAAGGAAAAATAAAACAAAGAAATAAAAAAAACAAAACGCTCGTTTGTCAAAATAAAACTAAGACTCACGAGCGTTTTTCTTTGAATTAGGAAATTTAAAAGCGGTATCCTAAACGTAAAGACAAAATAGATTCCATATTATCGTATAGCCAAGTAGTTTGATAATTCAATCCTAACAATAAATCTGCAATTGCTATACCTATTTCAGATGATAATATACAGCGAGGACCACCGTAGGAATAAAAACCAACACCTGTTCCTATTTCCATCCAATAACTAAAAGTATTATCTATTCTTTTTTCTAAATTTATTCCAACAGTACATAAGTAATTTCCTATAAATATGTTTTCATAATTATCGGTTTCTAATTTTACTTCTCCAAATACTCTAAAATTATTCAGTTTAGACGGAGTGAATTTGTACTTTAATGAAAATATTCCATAGATATTATGATTATAAATCCTAATACCATTTGCATTTCCCACACCTCCGTGAATGCTAAATTCGTGTTTTTTTACTCCGAGTGTTGTTTTAGGGGTGCTTTGCTTAGCTATACTGCTTGCACCTACCATTTGAGCAAATGAAGTGCTCGCAAACAATACGCATATTATTGTTACAATAAGTTTTTTCATAATTTTATTTTTTTAATCATTGAATTATTTCTATTTATCTTTCTTTGATCAAAAACGATAACCTAAGGTAAATAAGAAATAGTGTGAATTATAACTATCAGAATAATCGTTATGGTAATAATCTTCATAATATAGATCACCATCCCAGTCATATTCAACAACACTGTTATATCTACAAAGATTATAAGAATAAAGATATTTAAAACTAAACATAAGTTTCTTATAACTAAAACCTATTTCGGGAGTAAAAGCAAACCCTATTCCAAAATCATCACACCAATCCAAATAATGATTATAATAATATCTACCTAAAATATATTCACTAGATTCAAAATTACGAGTATAAATATAATCCTCTAATGGGATAGTAATTCCTGCACCTAAATCTGCAAATATACTCCAATTATTATTAAAACGTATTTCATAATCCACACCAACAAATATTGGAATAACGGGGAGAACTTCGGAATCTCCTTCTGTTGAGCCTAAAATTCCTGTTTCTGTCAAAAGCCTTATATCAGATTTTTCTGATAGTTTAAATTTGTATTTCACTATTCCTGAAAGTGCAGATTTAAGTTTTTGTTCTACACCTATTCCTCCGTGAATGCTAAATTCGTGTTTTTTTACTCCGAGTGTTGTTTTAGGGGTGCTTTGTTTAGCCATACTGCTTGCACCTACCATTTGAGCAAATGAAGTGCTTGCAAACAATACGCATATTATTGTTACAATAAGTTTTTTCATAGTCTTAATTTAAATTAAAGTCCATTTTCCAAATGTTATAAGCACCTTTTTCTGTTCCTCTTTGAGAAACGAAATATATTGTCTTGCCATCTTTTGACCATATAGGAGAGCAGTCATTTCCTTTATGATATGTAAGTTGTGTAAGCCCTGTTCCGTCTGTGCGAACAACGTATATGTCAAGATTTTCTTCGTTTTTGTTTCCGTTTGGAAGGGTATTTGCAACCATAAGTATCCATTCTCCGTCAGGAGATAACGATGGTGTTGTGTAACTTTGGTTTTCGGCAGTTACAATAATGGCTTCTGTTCCTTTTACGTAGTTTACTTTCCATATTTCAAAGTTTCCTTTGCTGTTTGGACGCACACAAAGAATTTCTTCATCGTTAATTGGAAGTGGATTTAAGCCATGACAATAATTTGTAAAGGTTAATTTTTTTGTATCATAACTCCAAATAGAATAATTATTTCCATCTAAACGAGTAAAGAAGATTTTGCTACCATCTTTTGAGTAATAAGGAGCATAATCTTTAACGTTTTGAGGAGAAACTCTTTGAACTATTGAGCCTTGTTTTGCACTTGTTGTGTAAATATAGCTGTTTTGTCCGTCTAATTCGCTGAAACAAATTGTTGCATCATCAGGAGAAAAAGTAACATCATTTACATTTGTACGGAAAGTTCTTTGAACAGAAGAGCCAATTCCCGATGTTGATTTAATGAAAACGTTTCTTCTATCGTTTTTAAATACATTATAAGCAAGCGATTGACCGTCATTTGTTATTGCAATCAAAGGATTTGCCCACCAAGTTAGTCTTCCTGTATTGAAATTCCTTGATACATTTGGATCTGAAACTGTTTCAAAGTTTTCATCTGTTATTTTTGTGAAACTAACTCCTCCTTCTTCCGGAACAAATGTAGTTGAATACGAAATGTTATTTACACTTGCACAAGACGCAACAAGTATTCCTGCTACGATTACTGATAATAATTTTTTTAAGTTTTGCATTTTGTTTTATTTTTTTTACTTGCCCAAGTCCCAAATGGCGATTAAATGATTTTTTTCTTTGATTAAATGGCATAAAAAAACGTGGGACTTTTTTCTTACGGTTATGTGAGGTTCTGGAAATACCTAATCATTGAATAAGAAAAGCCCACGAAGATGATTCGTGAGCGTTTTCCGCTTAACTACTCAATGATTTTTTGAAATTTTCCAGATTTCACATTACCAAGTATAAGCAAAAACGCTTTTATGTCGTATTAAAATTTTTAAAGTCTAAATTATCTTTCTTTTTCTTTTACCATAGGCATAATTTTTCGTTAATAATTTTTCCGCTTACAAAGGTATAACAAAATTTTAAAAGCACAAAAAAATCTTATAAAAACTCTTAATTTTACAACTTAAAATTTACGGATAAAATCCTTTATTTTACGGAAATTTCATTTTGGGATTTTTGTAAAAATTCTTGCGAAAAATTGACGAAAATTGGGGTTAATTTTTCGCAAATTTGGAGTTTTTTTGCGAAAAGCTCGTTTAGAATTTTCTAAATCAGGGATAGAAATTTCTAAATCAAGGATAGAAAAAATTAAATCAAGGTTTTTTT
>JAZRIM010000033.1:0-69089 GCA_045645265.1 Candidatus Onthomorpha sp. | reverse complement strand
TTTCAACACTTATTTTTCTCCGAAAGGAGCACAGATAATCGAGAGAACAAGAGTTGATAGATTGTTGCAGGAACAGAGGTTTCAGAAATCGAAGTTCACGACCACCGACATGGTGGCTATGGGAGAGCAATTGAACGCTTCGTTGGTTGTTGTGGGAGATGTGAACGTTATAATGGAGCAATACAATGTCGATATCAGGGTTGTGAATGTTCAAACCGGCACAATCGTAGCCAAAGACGGTATTTCGTTTGAGAAAAACTCTTCTTACAGAGGCACCATGCAGCAGTTGGGAGAACGTTTGGCGAAGCAAATGGAATTGGAAATAGAGAAAATAAACATTGAAAGCAAGCCCGATAAACCCGAAATCAAGGACGAGAAAAAGAAATTGCCGGAAGACATGACCACAAAGATAACCGAAGACAACAGCAAGAGAGATAGAACCGACGTTGTGGTGCTTTACGATTATTTGAGGCTGTATCCCGAAGATTTGGGCGAGTTCGGAGAAAAGCCAAGCACGCTTATAAAAAAGATAAACGAAGAAGAAAAATACGGATACGACTCTTGGAGACTTCCGACCGAAGAAGAAATGGACATAATAAGCTCAAAAGGATATTTATCGGGGCTTAAATACATGACGAAATCAGATCCGAGAGGCGTTCTTCTTCTTGTAACGACAAAAGATCCCGTTGTTCATAAACCTAAACTGCCGATTGCAAAAGAAAATTGGGCAGTCGGACTTGTTGGAGGTTTTGACTATGGTTTGCAAGTTAAGAAATATATGGGTAACAGTTCTTTAGACTTCAGGGGAGTCTTACATTGCCATGGTTTTCAGTTAGCAGGATTGTACGAATGGAATCACAACCTTGGAAGCAACTTCACTTTATATTATGGAGTTGGAGCAGGACTTGGAGCTTGGAAAGTTATTCCTAGCTACGATATGGGCTTCGGTCTTGATATCGAAGCTATAGTTGGAGTTGAATGGCAAATACCTGGAGTTCCTTTAGCTTTATCTTTAGATTACAGACCTGCATTTGAAATTCTTCCAGGAGTAGGTTTCTACGCAAAAGGATTTGCATTTGGAATTAAATACTTATTTTAGTAACAAAGTAAATAAAACGCTCGTGAGTCTTAGTTTTATTTTGACAAACGAGCGTTTTGTTGTAAAATAAATTCGTTTTGCCGAGGGTTAAGCCCGAATGTTTAAAGAATTTTCAACTCTAAAATTTCTGATTGCAAATATTGAAAATATAAACCCTTGATTAAAACTACAAAATCAAAGACTTAACTTTTTAAGACCTTAAAAATGCTGAAAAAAAGTCTTTGATTTTTTTAATTTTTTCTTTGTTTTTTCAAATTTTTTCTTTGATTTTTCAAAATAAAAAGCCGATTTTTCATAGTTTTATATCATTGTTTTCTTTATAAAACAAAAGGAGCAACAACCTTAATAGTCGTTGCTCCTTTTTATTTCTTTTATTACCTATTCTTAGAATAAGTATTTAATTCCGAATGCAAATCCTTTTGCGTAGAAATCCATTACTGGAAGGATTTCAAACGCTGGTCTGTAATCCAAAGACAATGCTAAAGGAACGCCAGGTATTGCCCATTCAATTCCAACGATTGCTTCGATATCAAGACCGAAGTCCATATCTTTGTCAGCAGCGATTCTCCATGTTCCAAGTCCTGCTCCAACTCCATAATACAAAGTGAAGTTGCTTCCAAGGTTGTGATTCCATTCGTACAATCCTGCAACTTGGAATCCATGATTGTGAAGGTGACCACGGAAATCAAGAGCGTTTCCACCCATGTATTTCTTTACTTGAACACCGTAGTCAAAACCACCTACAAGACCAACGCCCCAATTTTGAGCTTTAACATTTGACAAAGGCAAAATAGCTAAAACTGCTACAAATGCCATAAACATAAATTTTTTCATACCAATTAAATTTTAGTTAATAAATAAACGTTTTTGCAAAAATAAGAAAAAAAATAAAAAAATGGGCATAAATTCTAAAAATTATGCCCATAAAGTAAATATTATGTATTTCGGTTTTTATTTTAGTCAAGTTCTATAACAAGGAATTTGCTTTTTTGCCAGAACAATGAAGGATTTGTAATAACAAGTCTTGTAGGACGTTTTGCATCTGACTCTAATCTATAAGATTCACTTGGGTGTGAAGTAAGAATCTTTATCTTTGTTCCAGGTAATTCTATTTCTGGTACTCGGCGAATATCTATTTTTTTGTAATTCTTAACTTCTGAATCGCTACTTGCAACACTACGTTTTCCTATTCCAAGGAATCCTCCTTTTCTATCAATGATTTTCTTTTCAAGAAGTTCTTTTCTTTCTCCGATTACGTAGTATGCTGTGTTCTTTTCTTCTTCTATTTTAAGAATTCTTTCGTCTTTGTCTTGGTTTTTCTTGTTTAATTCGTCCAAGTTACGATTTAGATTATCAATAATAATCTTATGTTTTTGCAATTCTGTTGTTAGAAGTTGAATTTCTTCTTCTTGTTCTGCGATTCTTGCTTGTAATTTTTCAACAAAAGCAGTTAATTCTTTGTTTGTATTCTTTTGTTTTCTTAATTGAGCGTTAAGATTGTCAATCTTTTGCTTTTGTTCGGTCAATAGGTCGTTAATGTCTTGGATTTGTGAGGTTATTTTTGTTCTTGTATCGACATTTACTTCTCCTGTTTTGTCTTTGATTTTTGAAACGTCAGCATATTTCGATGTAACAACGCTTAGGTTTTCTTCTATTTCATTTAATTGTTGGAAAAGCATTTCTACTTCGGTGTTTTTAGCCGCTAAGGCTGCTTCAACTGAATCTTGAAGTGCTTTTTGAGTTAAAAGTTCTTTTTCTGCTTTGCTATTACATGCTCCTGCTAAGATTAAAA
Source organism: Candidatus Onthomorpha sp. (assembly GCA_045645265.1). Lineage (GTDB taxonomy): Bacteria > Bacteroidota > Bacteroidia > Bacteroidales > P3 > Onthomorpha. Next base: position 66,198 of record JAZRIM010000033.1, on the reverse strand, counting down.
CAAGGCCTGCAATCAATAAATAGGTTCTTTTCATAAGTTTTATTTTTTTAATTTAAGGTTTTAAATTTTTTTCTTTAAAATAATTATTCTAATTTTGCACTATCAAATAAACGAAGTAGTTTTTATTTTATTGTATAAAAGATTTGGGGGTGCTTACTTTTTGTAGGCTGAGATTATACCCTTTGACCGGTCTGATAATGCAGACAGGGGAAAATACTTTCTTTTGAAGTACACTCTCAAATCGCAAAAAAAGAGAGTGTAATGATTAGAAAAAAACAGATTATTCCCGTTTTAACAATCGCAGGCTCAGATTCTTGCGGTGGAGCAGGCATTCAAGCAGACATAAAGACCATTTCTTCATTAGGTTTGTTTGCTTGCAGTTGCATAAGTGCTGTTACGGCACAAAATACCTTAGGAGTAAGAGATGTTTTTGCATTAAAAAAATCTTTAATTCGCAATCAAATTGATGCAATTTTAGAAGATTTACCCGTAAAGGCTATAAAAATAGGAATGCTTTTTAATAAAGATATTATAAAAGAAGTATCCGAAAGTTTAATTAGACATAAATTTCAAGGAAGTGTTGTTTTAGACCCTGTAATGATAGCAACAAGTGGAGCTTCTTTGCTTCAAGACGATGCAAGGCAAGCAATGATAGACTATCTCTTTCCTTTGGTAGATATTATTACGCCAAATCTTTTTGAAGCAGCCTCTCTTGCTCAAATAAAAAGCATAAATAGTCTTGCCGAGCAAAAAGAAGTAGCCTTATTTATTAAGAATAGTCTTAAAACAAAAAGAGTCCTTATAAAAGGAGGGCATTTTGAACAAGGAGAATGTACGGATCTTTTTTTGGATGTTGATAATAGTTTTCAAACTTATACATCGAAGAAAATAGATAGTAAAAACACTCACGGCACAGGTTGTTCTCTTTCTTCGGCTATTGCTTCTTATCTTGCCTTAGGCCATGATTATAAAACCTCTATTGGTCTTGCAAAGGAATATGTTTATTCGGCAATCTTAGAATCAAAAGATATTTTCTCAGGAAAGGGAAACGGAAGTTTAAATCATTTTTTTAATCCTCAAAAACAAAAATTTTATGAAAGTAATTGTGAATAAAAAACAAGTAGAGGTAGAAACGCAAACAAATATCTATCAACTATTAGAATTATTGCAAGTAGAAGCATCTTTTTGTGCAGTTGCAATTGGCAATAAAGTCATAAAAAAAACGCAATGGAGCGAAACTCAACTAAAAGAAGCAGATGAAATAACAATAATAAACGCAACATGTGGAGGTTGATCGGCATAACCCTTCCTCAATACAATGATTGGGAAAAGGAAAAGCAAATAATAAAAACCTTGCTTCAAAATAATGAGATAGAATATTTTCATATTCGCAAACCAGAGTTTACTTCTGAGCAAATGTCTCTTTGGCTTGAAGACTTACCCCTTGCAATTAGAAAACGTCTTTCTTTACACGACTGCACCGAATTGGCAAAAGAATTTCAAATAGGAGGAGTGCATCTTAATAAAAGAAACAATTACACTTCGCCCTTAGACTTTCAAGGCAGGATAAGCAGGAGTTGTCATAGCATTTCGGAGGTTAAGGAGTGGAAATCAAAGTGTGATTATGTTTTTCTTTCACCTATATATAATAGTATAAGCAAAGAAGGATATGAAGCAAAGTTTTCAAAAGAAGAATTAAGAAAAGCTGTTAAGCAAGGAGTGATTGATGAAAAAGTCTTTGCACTTTCGGGTGTTGAACCAAGTAAATTTTCAGAATTAAAAGAAATTGGATTTTCAGCAGCTGCGATTATGGGTTTTCTATGGAAATAAAACAAGAATAAAAATGGATAGAATATACTTTATAACACACAAAACAGATAAGTATTCTTACATAGATAGTGCAAAACTTGCCTTAGACAACGGCATAAAGCTTATTCAACTTAGAATGAAGCATAGTGGTCTAAGTCAAAGAATGGAAGCAGCCTATATATTAAAGAAAGAATGTGAAAAATATAAGGCTAAGTTAATTATTAACGATGATTATCGCCTTGCCTTAGAGGTTGAAGCAGACGGAGTGCATCTTGGTCAAAAAGATGAGGAGATTTCACTTGCAAGAAACGTGCTTAAACCTTTCCAAATCATAGGAAGGACTTGTAATACCAAAGAGCAAATCCTTAAAGCCTATGAAGAAGGAGCCGATTACATAGGATTAGGGCCCTATCGCTTTACTTCAACAAAGGAAAATCTAAGTCCTATTCTTGGATTAGAAGGATATAAAGACATAGAAGTTGATATTCCAATTTATGCAATAGGAGGAATACGCTTAGAAGACGTGGAAAAACTCTCTCAAACAAAGGTTTATGGCATAGCACTTTCCTCTTTAATTTTAGAGAGTGAAGACCCCGAAAAAAAAATCAAAGAATTAAGAAAATATTTCAAAGAAAAAATTTAAAAAATCAAAGAAAAAAAATAAAAAAACAATGAAAAAAAAATTGATAATCGCAGGACAAGAATTTGAATCAAGATTATTCTTAGGTACAGGAAAGTTTCCTTCAAACGAAATCATGGGACAGGCAATCAAATCCTCACAAACCCAAATGGTAACTACTGCAATGAAGAGGGTAAACATTGAAAATTCAAAAGAAGACGATATATTATCATACATAGACAGAGAAAAGGTAATTCTTTTGCCTAATACCTCAGGAGTAAGAAATGCAAAAGAAGCAGTTTTTGCAGCACAAATGGCACGAGAAGCACTTCAAACAAATTGGTTGAAGCTTGAAATCCACCCCGACCCTAAATGGCTTTTCCCAGATGCGATAGAAACGCTCAAAGCCACAGAAGAATTGGTGAAAGACGGCTTTATAGTTTTGCCATACGTGCAAGCCGATCCCGTTTTGTGTAAACAATTAGAAGAAGTCGGTGCAGCAACCGTTATGCCCTTAGCCTCACCGATAGGAAGCAATAAAGGACTTGTTACAAAAGAGCTTTTGGAAATAATAATTGAGCAAAGTAATGTTCCGGTTGTAATAGATGCAGGCATAGGAGCACCGAGTCATGCTGCTCAGGCAATGGAATTAGGAGCCGATGCTGTGCTTGTCAATACGGCAATTGCGATTGCGGGCGATCCTATTGCGATGGCAGAAGCCTTTTCTTTGGCTGTGAAAGCAGGAAGACAGGCATACGAAAGCGGATTGGCGACTTCTTTCAATACAGCACAAGCATCATCTCCGCTAACAGAGTTTTTGAATTTTTAATACAAAAGAAATAAGAATATGGAAAATAAAAAATGTGCAGCATCTAATGCAAAAAGAAAAATATACGAAAAAGGAAATCTTTTTGATATAGAAGTAGGAATGCAAGAGGTGAGATTGACCGATAGCATTGTAGATGGAGAGAGAAAAAGTAATGGAAGCGTAAGATTATACGACACTTCGGGAGCTTATGGAGATGAAAACATAACAACAGATTTAAAGAAAGGACTTCCAAGACTAAGAGAAAAATTCCTAAAAGAAAGAAACGATATTCAAAGGCTTGATGAATTTAGTTCTACTTATAGCAATCTAAGATTAAATGATAAAAGTCTTGATTCGGTTCGTTTTCCTGTTAAGAATTTACCATATAAAGCAAAACCAGGTTGTAGAATTACTCAAATGGCATTAGCAAAACAAGGAGTGATTACGCCGGAAATGGAATATGTAGCAATAAGAGAAAATCTTTCTTCAAAGAAAAATGAAAATAGTTACATAACACCGGAATTTGTACGTGAGGAAGTAGCAGCAGGACGTGCAGTAATTCCTGCAAATATCAATCACCCTGAGGCTGAACCAATGATTATAGGAAGTAAATTCTTAGTTAAGATAAACACAAACATAGGAAACTCGGCACTTTCAAGCGATATGGAGAAAGAAGTTGAAAAAGCAGTTTATTCAGCTAAATGGGGAGGAGATACACTTATGGATTTATCGACAGGAAATCATATTCACGAGATTAGAGAGTGGGTTGTGAGAAATTCTCCTGTGCCAATAGGAAGCGTTCCTTTGTATCAAGCTTTGGAAAAAGCAGGAGGGAAGGCTGAAAATCTTAATTGGGAGATTTTTAAAGACACTTTAATAGAACAATGTGAACAAGGAGTGGATTATTTCACTATTCACGCAGGTCTATTGCAAAAACATATACCATTAACTAAGAAAAGAGTAACCGGAATTGTTTCTCGCGGTGGTTCTATTATGGCAAAATGGATAACTTATCACAAAGAAGAGAACTTCCTTTATACACATTTTGCAGAAATTTGCGAAATACTTTCTCAATATGATGTTGCGGTAAGCATAGGAGATGGTTTGCGTCCGGGAAGTATTGCAGATGCAAACGATCAAGCACAGTTTGGTGAATTGGAAACAATGGGAGAACTCACAAAAGTGGCATGGCAATATGATGTTCAAGTATTAATTGAAGGTCCGGGACACGTTCCTTTGCACAAAATTGCAGAAAATATGGAAAAACAAAAGACATTGTGTCATAATGCTCCGTTTTACACTTTGGGACCTTTGACAACAGATATTGCTCCTGCCTATGATCATATTACTTCTGCAATAGGAGCAGCAATGATTGGCTGGTTAGGAACGGCAATGCTTTGTTATGTAACGCCAAAAGAACACCTTGCTCTTCCAAATAAAGAAGATGTGAGAGAGGGAATAATGGCTTATAAAATTGCTGCACACGTTGCCGATATTGCAAAGGGACATCCTTCGGCTATGGAAAGAGATAATGCACTTAGTAAGGCGAGATTTGATTTTCGTTGGAATGATCAGTTTAATCTTGCTTTGGATACGGAAAGGGCAATAGAGTATTATGGTGAAGAAAAATTGAAAGGCACTCCTTTTTGCACAATGTGCGGACCTGATTTTTGTGCTATGAGGATTTCTCGTGAGGTTTCAAAACAAGGAGAATAATTATGGAAAAGAGTTTTTATGATATTGCGAAATCTATTTCTTGGCAAGAGCTAACCGATAGCATATATGCTAAAACAGAAAATGATGTTATAAGAGCTTTGTCAAAAAAACATTTGAGCATAGAGGACTTTAAGGCACTGCTTTCTCCAAAGGCAGAAAAATATCTTGAACAAATGGCACAAATGAGTAGAAATATTACTCAAAAACGCTTTGGAAAGGTTATGCAATTCTACATTCCTATGTATCTTTCAAACGAATGTAGCAATCATTGTATTTATTGTGGGTTTAATCACAACAATCAAATGAATAGAATAACTCTTTCCGATGAGCAAATCTTGGAAGAAATAAAGGTAATCAAAGCAATGGGCTACGATAATGTGCTTTTGCTTACGGGAGAAAATCATAAAAATGCAGGCGTTTCTTACATTGAAAATGCTATAAAGCTATGTCGTCCTTATTTTTCTGCAATAAATTTGGAAGTATTCCCAATGAAAACGGAAGAATATGAGAGATTGATTCAAGCAGGTGCTAATTCGGTTTATGTTTATCAAGAAACATATAACGAAAGTCGCTACAAATATTATCACCCTAAGGGAATGAAATCAAATTATCATTATCGCTTGGAGTGTCCCGAAAGATTAGCCAAAGCAGGCATTCATAGAGTTGGAATGGGAGCCTTAATTGGTTTGGAAGAATGGAGAACGGAAATGGTATTTCTTGCAATGCACTTGCAATTTATGAGAAAGAATTATTGGAAGACAAAATACTCTATTTCTTTCCCAAGAATGAGGCCTGCCGCAGGAGGCTTTCAAGCAGATTATTGCGTGAATGAAAAACAATTTGCTCAAATCATTTGGGCATTTCGCCTTTTTGATAACGATGTTGAAATAACTATGAGTACAAGAGAAAGACCTGAGATGAGAAATCATTTTGTTTCTCTTGGCATTACTTCAATGAGTGCAGGAAGTAGAACAGAACCGGGAGGGTATTCTAATCCTGATGTTGAATTGGAGCAATTTCATGTAAACGATGATAGAAGCGTGAAAGAAATGGAAAGTATGGTTCGCTCGCAAGGCTATGATGTGGTGTTTAAGGATTGGGATAAAATTTTAAACTAATGTTAGAGGAAAAGGATTTTTTGAGATATTCTCGTCAAATAGAGTTAGAGGGCTTTGGAGTCGAAGGACAAGAAAAATTAAAGCAAGCAAAAGTCTTGATTGTCGGCGTTGGAGGCTTGGGAAGCATTGCAAGTCTTTTGCTTGTTGCCTCAGGCATTGGAGTAATTGGCCTTATTGATAAGGATAAGGTTAGTTTGAGCAATCTTCATCGTCAGATTCTTTACAAAGAGTCGCAAATAGGGGAAGAAAAGGTTGAAAAAGCAAAAGAAAACCTTATGGAAGTAAATAGCGATTGCAAGATTATTTGCTACAATGAGTTTTTGAGCAAAGAAAATGCCGAAAATATTATCAAAGACTATGATATTGTGGTAGATTGTTGCGATAATTTTGCAACACGTTATGTAATAAATGACGCTTGTCAAAGATTGAAAAAGCCTTTTGTTTATTCCGCTATCTCGGACTTTGAAGGGCAAGTCGCTTTACTTAATTGCGAGGAAGATTCTGCAAATTATAGAACACTTTTTCCAGAAGAAAACCTATTGAGTGAAGAGAGTAATAAAAACAAAGCAGTGATTGGAGTTTTGCCCTCAATCACTGCTTCTATTGCTTCAAACGAAGTTATAAAGTTTTTAACCAATTACACCGATGTTTCTTTGAAAAACAAACTCCTAATCTTTAATGTCAAAAACTATAACTTTAATATATTTGAATTATAAGACGATTAAGCAACGCAATTCAAAGAAATAGAAAAACAAAACGCTCGTTTGTCAGATTATTTCAAAGACTTACGAGCGTTTTTCTTTGGTTTTATTTATATTTTTTCAGTTCGCTGGCAAGTTTTCCAACTGCTGCTGTAATTATTCCAACGTCATCTAACAATCCGCCCAAAGGAATGAAGTCTGGAATAGCATCTAACGGACTTATCATATAGATTAGCGCTCCTATTGCAAGGGCTTTCCCTCCCCAAGGTGCATTCGGGTCTTTTATAAATTGATATAATTTCATTACTTTGTCCCAAATTTCCGCAAGTTTCCCCTTTTTCATTCCTCCAATCTTATTATCTATTCTCTGAATGTCGCTTTCAGATGCATTTCCTACCATATTATCAAACATTCCCATTGCCTTAGAATCATTATCTTCCTTATAATCATTATAATCCTCCTCAGATAATTCCTCATCTATACTATTTAATAACTCAATCGCCTTATCTCTCCACGGATGGTCTTTATTTGCTTTTTCCAAATACTCGCTACAAAAATATTCTGCCTTGATATAATCACATGAAAGATAATAACAACATGCTAAACGATAACAGCAAGCTGAAAATGATTCGTTAGAATTATCCATATCTTCTTCATAAAATTCCAAAGCACGTTCATAGTAAGGTATAGCCTCTTCATAACTTTTCAACATATCATAACAAAGACCTAAGCTTTTACAAATATCTGGAATAAGAAAGCCACAAAGTTCAGTGTCTTTATCACAGATTTCCAATGCACGAGTATAATAATTTATTGCTTCGCTATAATCTTCCAATCCGTCATAAGCATCACCTAAATTTTGACAACAAAATATAATAGGAAACTCATTTATTTCAGGTTCTTTTTCATAAAATTTTAATGCTTTCTTCAAGGGAGCTATTGCTTCTTTATACTTACCTAAGAAATAATAACATTGACCAATATGGTCGTTTACATATCCTATCTTTTCGTGATTATTTCCTAATACTTCTTTGTATATTTTCAAAGCATCTTTAAAATAATTCAGTGCTTCATCATATTCTTGTAAATCTTTGTAACTTAGACCTAAATTCCAGTATACATTTCCTGTCTCTTCGTGATTATTTCCTAATACTTCTTTGTATATTTTCAAAGCATCTTCATAATAATTCAGTGCTTCATCATATTCTTTTAATCCTCTGTAACAATTGCCTATATTTTTGTATACAGTTCCTATCTCTTCGTGATTATTTCCTAATACTTTTTTGAAAATTTTCAAAGCATCTTCATAATAATTCAGTGCTTCATCATAATTTTCTTTATTACGACTTTCATGCCCTTTTTCTTTCAGTTTATATGCTTCTTCTAACTCTGCTTCGTTTGTTTCTTGCTTTTCTATTGCTGTTTCTTGTTTTGCGACTTCTGATGTTGTGTTTGAACTTGATAGGGCTTTGGTTAGATAGGTTAATGCTTCTTCGTTTTTGCCTAATGCTTTGTAGCACATTCCTATATTGGTGTAAACTTCTTTTGTTTTTTCGTCTTCTGCTCCTAATGCTTGCTCAAAAACATTTAATGCTTCTTTGTAAGACTTTATAGCGTCTTCATATTTTCCGCTTTCTTCGGAATTTTTTGCTAAGTCAAATATTACATTTGCTAATTTCAAATTTGTATCATTATTTTCCATATCTTAAATTATTTAAATTAGTAATTCGCTCCATTAAATTTAAGACTTCAAAAATACAATCTTTACTTATTTTTTATGAGAGTTAAGACAAAGTGTTGCAAAAATGTTGCAAATCTTTATTTTTTTCTTTAATAAAAAGAAAATAAAAAAGACGTGAGCTTTGTCTTATCGTAAATTGAGGTCTTCGACTACCTTATATGCCAAATAAGAAAAGCCCACGATATACTCGCAGGCGTTTTCTACTTATCTTATTGGCATATAATTTGAAAGTGTCGAAGTTTCAATTTACCAAAAATAAGCAAACACGCTTTTTTATGTCGTTAAATTTTCAGCCCACAAAGGTAAAACAAATTTTTAAAAGCACAAAAAAATCACATACAAACTCTTAATTTTACAATTCCAAATTTACAGACAAAAATCTTTATTTTGCGGAAATTTCATTTTGGAATTTTTGTGAAAATTCTTGCGAAAAATTGACGAAAATTGGGGTTAAATTTTCGCAAATTTGGAGTTTTTTTACGAAAAGCTCGTTTAGAAATTTCTAAATCAGGGATAGAAATTTCTAAATCAAGGATAGAAAAAATTAAATCAAGGTTTTTTTGGGAAAAAATCAATGAAAAAATTGCAAAAAACAGCGAAAAAATCGCAAAAATCAAAGACTTTTTTGGCGTTTTTAAGGCTTCAAAAAGTTAAGTGTTTGATTTTGTGATTTTTAGTTAAGGGCTTATATTTTCAATATTTGCGAACGGAAATCTTTTGTTTGAAAATATCGCAAGCATTTGGGCTTAACTTTTGGAGAAAGTATTTTATTTTGCTTTTGAAAGCTTAAAGATATTGTTTGGATTCTGGTCCTAAATTGAATAAAAGGTCTAATGCACTTAGGTTGTTTTGAAATCCAAATTTGTGTTCAAAGCATTGAAAGTAGGGTTGTGTGGTGTAGTCGGTGAATATGCGTTTTTTATCAAAGGCTTCACGATAATCTTCTTTGATTTCTTTTTCGTAAGATGAGGTGGGAGTGATTTTGGTTAAGATTTTCATTTTTTGTAAAAGGAGCATGGTTATTTCTTGATTTAAATCAATCAAATAGCGATGCTCCTTTTTTAAGATTTTTTCTATTTCGCAATAGTAATATTCAAAATATGTGCTTTTGCCGTATGCAGATGCTATTGCTCTTAGGTGATTTGTTTGCCAAGGTGTTTTATAACAAATCTCTGTTTGCGAAATCGGCAATGAAACGTCTTTGAATCGTTGTATTGGTACGATTAAGGGCAATACTCCATTTGCAGAAAGTATGTAAGTACGGTTTCTATGTGTTTGTTTTTTGAAACTTTCTTGTGTTTCAATCAATACATTCTCATGCTTATTTAAAATAGAGAAATAAGCAATGCAAGGAAAGTAAGATGTAGATAAAACGGGTGTTGTGTTAGATTCCAATTGTTACAGAGTTTAATTTGTTTTCTAAAAAGAAGAAGTCTATTGCGTATTCTTCGTATGAGATTCTTTCTTCTCCCCATTCTTCTTTGTCCATTGTTTGTTCGAATATTTTGTTTTTTCGCATCAATTCAACAATTTCTTCTGAACTTTTTTCTTTTATTTGTTGTCCGAAAAGAAAAATTTCATCGGTTTCAATGTTTATGCAAGATAGTCTTTCTTGTTCTAAGTTTTCAAAGAAACAACTCAATCCTTTTTCTTCATAATAAAGAACTGTTGCTGGCATTTCTAAGTCTTCGCCAATTTCTTCTACTTCTGATGGATTGCCGATTAGGTTAATTACTTGATTTATTTGCATTCCGAAACGTAATTCTCCGAATCCTTCTTTTAAAATAATTTCATTTTTCATAGTATAATTGTTTTGTTTGCGTTTGCAATAATAAACTTTATTTTTGTATTTGCATAATTTATTTAAAAAAAAATTCTCTATTTTCTTTGTATTGAAAAAAAATATATATATTTGCAGTTGTTTTATTTAATGCATAAAATTTTTTTAAAAACATTTTAATATTTAAAGTATATGGCACAAATAAAGTCTTTAAAAGATTTGGAATCTTTGAAGAATAGTGTTCAAGAAATAATTGACACTAGGGTAAAAGGTAATCAAGATGGGTTGGTGCAAATAAAAGTTGCAATGGCTACTTGTGGTATTTCAGCTGGTGCTAAATCCATTTATAATTACTTTTTGGAAAAAGTTGATGAAAAGAAATTGGATGTAGTTGTTTACCAAACAGATTGTATGGGTCGTTGTAATGAAGAGCCTACTGTTGAGGTTGCATTACCAAATCAAGAATCTATTATTTTTGGTAATGTTGATAAAGCAAAAGTGGACGAAATCTTAGAAAAATACGGTAAATAACGAATATTAGATAAATTAACTCAAATTAAGGAGGAAAATATATGGCTAAGTTTAAAATGCACATTTTGGTCTGTGGAGGTACCGGTTGCACTGCTTCTAAAAGCCAAGAAATTGCAGATAGATTAAAAAGCAATCTACTTGAAAAAGGTTTAGAAAATGAAGTTCAAGTAATTCTTACAGGTTGTTTTGGTTTCTGTGAAAAAGGACCTATCGTAAAGATTATGCCTGATAATACTTTTTATACAGAAGTAAAACCAGAAGATGCTCAAGAAATAATTGAAGAACATATAATAAAAGGTCGTAAAGTTACTCGTTTGCTTTACACTGACCCTGATAAAAAAGAACATGTTGCTGATGCAAAACACATGGGCTTTTATAAAAAACAATTACGTATAGCTTTGCGTAATTGCGGTTTTATTGATCCTGAAAATATTGGCGAATATATTGCTTGTGATGGATATGCTGCTGTTGCAAAATGTTTAACAGAAATGACTCCTGAACAAGTAATAAACGAAATCAAACTCTCTGGTTTAAGAGGTCGTGGTGGTGGAGGTTTCCCTACAGGTATGAAATGGGAAATTGCATCAAAGAATCATGCAGATCAAAAATATGTTGTTTGTAATGCAGACGAAGGAGACCCAGGAGCATTTATGGATAGAAGTATCCTTGAAGGAGACCCTCACTCTATAATCGAAGCAATGACTATTAACGGTTATGCAATAGGAGCAACAAAAGGTTTAGTTTATATTAGAGCTGAATACCCTCTTGCAATCCATAGATTACAAGTTGCAATTGCACAAGCAAGAGAATATGGAGTATTAGGAAATAATCTATTTGGAACAGATTTTTCTTTTGATATAGAATTAAGATACGGTGCAGGTGCTTTTGTTTGTGGAGAAGAAACAGCACTTATTCACTCAATGGAAGGAAAACGTGGAGAACCTACATTTAAACCACCTTTCCCTGCACAAAGCGGATACTTGCAAAAACCAACAAATGTAAACAACGTAGAAACTTACGCTAATATTCCTATCATTATATTAAAAGGAGCAAATTGGTTCAACAAAATAGGAACAGAAAAGTCAAAAGGAACAAAAGTATTTGCTCTTGCAGGACAAATCAATAACGTGGGATTGATTGAAGTTCCAATGGGAATAACTTTAAGAGAAGTTATTTATGAAATTGGAGGAGGAATAAAAGGTGGAAGACAATTTAAAGCTGTTCAAACAGGAGGTCCATCAGGTGGTTGTTTGACAGAAAAACATCTTGATACTCCAATTGATTATGATAACCTTATTGCAGCAGGTTCAATGATGGGTTCAGGAGGAATGGTTGTTATGGACGAAACATCTTGTATGGTTGCCATAGCTAAATTCTATCTTGAATTTACTTGTGAAGAAAGTTGCGGAAAATGTTCTCCTTGTCGTATAGGTAATAAGAGAATGTTAGAAATTCTTGACAAGATTACAAAGGGTAATGGAACAATGGAAGATCTTGAAAACTTAAAGAATCTTGCGGGAGTAATTAAAGATACAGCACTTTGTGGATTAGGACAAACATCACCAAACCCAATTTTATCAACACTTACAAACTTCTGGGACGAATATGTAGAACACGTACAAGACAAGAAATGTAGAGCAGGTGCATGTAAATCATTGATGCAATATGTAATAGATCCAAACGTTTGTGTTGGTTGTACAGCTTGTGCAAGAAATTGTCCTGTTAATGCAATTCAAGGAGAAAAGAAAACTCCGCACACAATAAATCTTGAATTGTGTATCAAGTGTGGTACTTGTATTGAAAAATGTAAATTCAATGCAATTAGTATCCAATAAGGATTTTGTCTAATCAACAAATTAAGAAAAAAGAAATGGAAACAGTAAATTTAATAATAGACGGTAAAGCGGTTGTAGCAGAAAAAGGTCAAACTATATTAAAAGCTGCAAGAAAAGCAGGTATATCTATCCCAACGCTTTGCTATTATGAACTTAATGGACAAAAATTAGAAAATAAACCAGGTGGTTGTAGAGTTTGTGTTGTTGAGGTTGAAGGAAGAAAAAATTTAGCTCCAGCTTGTGCAACAGAGGTAATGGAAGGAATGGTAGTTCATACTCACTCATTAAGAGTTGTGAATGCAAGAAGAACTGTTGTTGAACTAATTCTTTCTGACCACCCATCAGATTGTTTGAGTTGTTCAAAGAGCGGAAATTGCGAATTGCAAACATTGGCTCAAAAATTAGGAATAAGAGAAATACCTTTCAAAGGAGAACAATCTACATATAGAAAAGATAACTCTCCTTCAATCATAAGAGACGTTGATAAATGTATAATGTGTCGTCGTTGCGAAACTGTATGTAATGAATTGCAAACAGTTGGAGCATTAAGTGCAGTAAACAGAGGTTTTGAAGCAGTAGTTGCAACAGCATTTGAACAAGATCTTGTAAAATCATCTTGTACAATGTGTGGACAATGTGTTATGGCTTGCCCTGTTGGAGCATTGAGCGAAGTAAATCAAACACGTCAAGTAATACAAGCAATCAATAATCCTCAAAAAACAGTTATCGTTCAAACAGCTCCTGCTGTCAGAGTAGCCTTAGGAGAAGAATTTGGATACCCTGCTGGAACAATTGTTACAGGAAAAATGGCAGCTGCATTAAGAAGAATAGGATTTGATTATGTGTTCGACACAGACTTTGCGGCAGACTTAACAATAATGGAAGAAGGAACAGAATTGTTGGGTAGAATCCAAAAATTCATGGAAGGAGACAAGAATGTTAAATTACCTATTTTAACATCATGTTGTCCAGGTTGGGTTAATTTCTTTGAAACAAATTATCCTGATATGTTAGACGTTCCTTCAACAGCAAAATCTCCTCAACAAATGTTTGGAGCAATAGCAAAGAACTATTGGGCAGAAAAATTGAAAATAAAAAGAGAAGACATGGTTGTAGTTTCTATAATGCCATGTGTTGCTAAGAAATATGAATGTCAAAGAGATGAATTTAAAGTTGATGGAAATCCAGATGTTGACTTCTCATTAACAACAAGAGAACTTGCAGAATTAATAAAACAATTCAACATTGACTTTAATTCATTAGATGAAGAAGACTTTGATATGCCATTAGGAGCATCAACAGGAGCTTCTGTAATCTTTGGAGCAACAGGAGGAGTAATAGAAGCAGCAGCTCGTACAGCTTACGAAGTATTCACAGGAAAAACTCTTCAAAAAGTAGATTTTACAGAATTAAGAGGTTTAGAAGGTGTAAGAGAAGCTACAATAGACTTCAATGGAACACCAATTCACTTAGGAATTGCTCACGGATTGGGTAATGCAAGAAAACTTTTAGATAAAGTTCGTAAAGGAGAAGTTCAATACCATGCAATTGAAGTAATGGCATGTCCAGGAGGTTGTATCGGTGGAGCAGGACAACCTTATCATCATGGTGATTTCTCAATAGTAGAAAAACGTTTTGAAGCAATCTACAAAGAAGATTTAGGAAAAGAATTGAGAAAATCACACGAAAATCCATACGTAAAACAATTGTATGATGAATATTTAGGAACTCCTTGTGGAGAAAAATCTCACCATCTACTTCATACACACTATTTCGATAAATCAAAACAAGTAGAAGTAGAGGCATAATTAAACTTTAAAACTTAAAAGTTATGGCAAAAGTAAAATTATCAGAAAGTAAGATAAATAAAATAAAAGAAATCTGTGCATCATTTGGCAATCAACCAGGAGAAGCCATTAACGTTTTGCACAAAGTACAAGGAGAGTTCGGTTATCTTCCAGCAGAAGTACAAGAATTAATAGCATTAGAACTTAATGTTCCTGTTGCAACAATATATGGTATAGTAACCTTCTACTCATTCTTTACAATGATACCAAAAGGAGAACACCCAATCTCTGTATGTATGGGAACAGCATGCTACGTTAGAGGAGCAGAAAAAGTTCTTGATGAATTTAAAAGACAATTGGGAATAGGAATCGGAGAAACAACAGCAGACGGAAAATTCTCTTTGAATTGCCTTCGTTGCGTTGGAGCTTGCGGATTAGCACCTGTTGTAACAATAGGAGATAAGGTTTATGGACGTTTAACTCCTGATATGGTAAAAGATATAATCAACGAATACAATTAACAGTTGCTTATAACACAAAAGAGACACGTTAAATTTTTAGCGTGTCTCTTTTTTTGTTTTCAAGAAAATAAAAAAAATCTATCTCAAAATAAGAGATAGATTTTTTTTATCCTTTTTTTAATTTAGCAACTAAGCTTATTTTCTTCTGTTACGAACAACTTTTGTTCCAACAACTGCTCCACCTAATCCTAAAAGTAAAAGAGTTGCAGGGGCGAGAGGAGCTCTGCGTCTTCTAATACCTGTATTGGCTTCTGCATCTTCTTCTGTCCAACCTCTATAGGTCTCATTAAATCCTTCAGTCATTTGTTCACCAAACCATTTTTCTGGTAGTGCTGGCTGTGCAAATGCTCCAACTGATAATGCTATTGCTGCTAAAAATATTGTTGCTTTTTTCATATTTAAATTGATTTTTATTCACTTGTTTACGGACTGCAAAGATACTACATTATTTTTAATTTACAATAATTCTTTGAAAAAAAATTTTAAAACAAAGAAAAAAATTGTTAAAACAAAGAAAAATTTAAAGGAAATAGTGTATTTTTGCAATTAACTAAAAGATGAAATAGTATGAAGAAGATTTTTTTATTGATTTTTATGGTTTTGGGGAGTTATTTTGCAACCTCTCAAATTGTTGGTAGTGGATTGAGAAGTTTTATGGCTAATCAAAACAATCCAAAGACAGAAAAAGAAATGTTTCCTCAAAGATTTTCGTTGCAAACCATTGATGGGAAAAATTATATTTCACTTGTAGCAAAGGTAGTTTCCGATGCAACAAACGAAGATATAGAAAAAATGGGTTGTAAGGTGCGTTCAAGAAGTGGAAATATTCTTTCGCTTAGAGCAGAAGTGGAAATGTTGGACAAAATAGTAAAGTCTGATAAAATAATAGAAATAGATGCGGCAAGAAAAGTGGGAGTTCCTGAATTGAAAGATGCTGTTAAAGATGTAAATGCAGATTATGTACATCAAGGACTTGATATTCCATATGGATTGAATGGAGAAGGAGTGATAATTGGAGTAGCCGATTGGGGATTTGACTACACTCACCCGGTATTTTATGACACCCTTATGGAAAATTATAGAATAATAGGAGCGTGGGACCAATTCCGTACAGCAGGTAATCCACCTACGGGATTTGATTATGGAGTAGAACTTACAAGTCAAGAAGATTTGCTTGCGGCTGAGTGTGATACTAATAATATTTATGATAAGGGTTATCACGGAACGCATGTTGCGTCAATAGCATCAGGAGCTGGTGCAGGCACTGACTATCGTGGAGTAGCCTTTGGCTCAGAACTTTTATTAGGAACTTGGTTGGTAGATGAGGCAAATGTAATGGATACATACGTTTGGATGAAAAATTTTGCAAAAGAAAGAAATAAAAGATTGGTGATAAACAATAGTTGGGGCGTTTACAGTTTTGGCTATATGGACGGCACGTCTATGTTAGATGAATTTATACAAAATATTTCAGAACAAGATAGTGTAGTATTTGTTTCAAGTGCAGGAAACAACGGAGATGCAAATTTCCATATCAAAGCAGTCTTTGAACAGCAAGATACAATAAGAAGTGAATTTAAGTTTGATCTTCCACAATCTTCTTCAAAACACTATTGGGGGGAAACCGTTTCTTTGGCAGGAGATAGTCTTTCAACATTTTCTGCAAAGATTGAAATTTATTCAAGAAATTGGGAATTGCTTTATGAAAGTGAATTTCTAACAACAGATGGTAGTGTGTTGCCACAGACATCAGTTGTTTTAAGCGATACAGATTCTTTAATATATAGAGCATCTACACGTTTTGGAACAAATGCAAGACCTTTAATGGATTGGGAAGTGAGATTTACAAATCATAATACTACTTGCCATGCAGTTTTAGTGATTGCAGCACCACAAGGCATTGTTCATGCTTGGAATATTGCTTGTTTAACAACAGGAGTTGGTAATTGGGGATTGCCATTTACTTGGCACGCAAACGGATATATATCAGGAGATAGCGAATACTCTATAAGCGAACCGGGATTAGGTCAAGGAGTAATCACAGTTGCAGCCCACAAAGCAGGAAAGCGTAATAGCTCAACAGCACCTTCAGATATAGCAAGTTTTTCAAGTCGTGGACCAAATCTTTTTCAATACTTAAAACCAGATATTTCAGCACCTGGACACATAGTTGTTTCAGCAATATCTTCATTTGCAACAGAACCACCAACACCAAAAACAACCGTAGAATTTAATGGAAAGGAATATCCTTTTGCAACCTTGTCTGGAACCTCAATGTCTTCACCAATGGTTACAGGGATAGTGGCTTTGATGTTGCAAGCAAACCCTAACCTTACGCCAGCGCAGATTAAAGAAATAATTACAACAACTGCAAGAGAAGATTCCTATACACAAGAAGTTCCAAACTATATTTGGGGATATGGAAAAATAGATGCACATCAAGCAGTTAAAAAGGCAGTTCAATTAGTTGGTTTAGATCAAGTACAAGTTGAAAACAACATAACACTTTTCCCTAATCCAGTGAAAAATACCTTGTTTATAGATGCTGCAAATCAAGACTATGAATTGCAATATTTAACAGACTTGACGGGAAGAAAGATAATGAGTCTTCAAGGCAAAAAAGACAAAATAAATCTCTCTAATTTAAAATCGGGAGTGTATTTATTACAAATGAAAATCAATTCTAAAATATTGAATCTTAGGGTTGTAAAACAATAAATAAAAAATAAATTATTCGCGATTGAGTAAAATCCGATAAAAATGAGTAATTTTGGCAAACGAAATAATAATTAGAAACTAAAAAACAATAAGACAATGAACATTCCATCAAATGTTAAGTATTCAGAAGACCACGAATGGTTGAGAATCGAAGGAGAGGTAGCATACATCGGTATAACAGACTATGCACAACATGAATTAGGAGATATAGTATTCGTAGATGTTGATACAGTTGGCGAAGAAATATCAAGAAACGAAGTATTCGGAACAATCGAAGCAGTAAAAACAGTATCAGACTTAATGATGCCTGTTAGCGGAGAAGTGATAGAATTCAACGAAGCATTAGAAGATAACGCAGCAGCAATCAATTCTGATCCATATGGAGAAGGTTGGATAATCAAAATAAAGATGACTAACCCTGCAGAAGCAGAAGAATTGAAAGATGCAGCAGCTTATTCAGCTTTCATAGGATTATAATCAATTGAAACAATAATTTCATACATAGATGCTCGAAGTAAAAATCGAGCATCTTTCGTTTTATTCTATGTCAAATCAATATAAAACAAAGTACAAATATCTTTCCATAATATTGTTAGCCTTATGGGTGATAGTAATGCTTGTAATGTTGCTTTTGCCAAATGATTTATTGCAACAAAACCGTACCTCACTCTTCAATATTCCATATTCAGATAAAATAATGCACTGTGGATTGTTTGCAGTCTTTACTTTTTTATTGCAAAACGCTGTATTATTAAATTTAAACGCAGAAATAAAAAAACAATACTTTGTTTCATTTCTTGTAGTAGCGCTATTTGGTTTATTTACCGAAGTTTTGCAAGCCTTAACTTATCAATGGTGTGGAAGGAGATTTGAGATGATAGATTACGCTTCTGACCTATTGGGAGCGGTCTTAGCCTTATTGTTTTTTAAGTTATGTGAAAAAAAAATAAAGAAAAGATTGCAGAATGAAAAATAATTCGTAATTTTGCAAACTCATAAAGAAAAAGAAGAAAAAGTATAATATATTAAAATTAAGTAGTTAGAGTATGTACTTGACAACTGAAAAGAAAAAAGAAATTTTTGCTCAATACGGCAAAAGCGAAGTAGACAGCGGATCAACAGAAGCTCAAATAGCGTTGTTCACATTTAGAATTCAACATCTAACAGAACACGTAAAGAAAAGTCACAATGACTTGTTCACAAAGAGAGCATTAGTAAACTTAGTTGGTAAAAGAAGACGTTTATTAGACTATCTAAAAGATAGAGATATTGAAAGATATCGTGAATTGATTAAACAATTAGGTATAAGAAAGTAATACTTAATTTGTATGATAAAAAAATAAAAAGGCAATTAGCTTTCTAATTGCCTTTTTTGGTTGTATGTAGGAGCAAAACAAAGAAAAGAAGAAATTTATCCAAGTCGCTCCTCTTGGAAGAGGTTAAAAAGAAAAAAGAAAAGATGTTAGGAATAAAAAAACAGTTTACCTTAGCCGATGGAAGAATGATTGAAATCGAGACAGGTAAGTTAGCAAAACAAGCAGACGGCTCAGCAGTAGTAAGAATGGGCGATACAATGCTTTTAGCCACAGTTTGTGCAAAAACAGAAGTAGGAGAAAATGTGGATTTTATGCCTTTGACAGTAGATTATCAAGAAAAATATGCTGCAACAGGTAAATTTCCAGGAGGATTCTTCAAAAGAGAAGCAAGACCAAGCGAATACGAAATTTTAATTTCGAGATTAATAGATAGAGCGTTAAGACCGCTTTTCCCAGATGATTTTCACGCAGAAGTACAAGTACAAGTAACATTGATTTCAGGTGATCCAACAACTCCACCTGATGCCTTAGCTGCCTTAGCAGCAGCCTCAGCCTTAGCAGTGAGCGACATACCTTTCAATGGACCTGTATCAGAATGTAGAGTTGCATATATAGATGGACAATTTATGATAAATCCAAATTATGAGCAAATGGAAAGAGCTGATTTGGATTTAATAGTTGCTGCAACCGAAGATAACATTATGATGGTTGAAGGAGAAATGAAAGAAGTTCAAGAATCATTGATGTTAGAGGCCCTAAAACAAGCACACGACTCTATAAAACTTCACTGTCAAGCACTAAGAGAACTTACAGAAATGGTAGGAAAAACTCAAAAGAGAGAGTACTGCCACGAAGAAAATGACTTAGAACTAAAAGAAAAACTTCACCAAGCAGTATATCAAAAATGCTATGATTTTGCTAAACAAGGAATAAAATCAAAATCAGAAAGAGGAGAAGGATTTAAAGCAATCAAGCAAGAATTTATAGAAACGCTTGACGCAGAAGAAGCAGAAGCAAAATCATTTATGATAGACCGTTATTTCCACGCAGTAGAAAAAGAAGCAATGCGTGATATGGTTTTGAATGAAAGAGTAAGATTGGACGGAAGACAACTAAACGAAATACGTCCTATTTGGGCAGAAGTAGGATACTTACCAACACCACACGGTTCTGCAATCTTCACACGTGGAGAAACACAATCATTAACAACTTGTACACTTGGAACAAAACTTGATGAACAAACAATAGACGGAGTTATGGTTGTAGGAAAAAATAACTTTATCTTACACTACAACTTCCCTGGATTCTCAACAGGAGAAGTGAAACGTTCAGGTTCAACATCAAGAAGAGAAATCGGACACGGTAACTTAGCGATGAGAGCCCTAAAACAAGTAATTCCAACACAAGAAGAATGTCCATATACTATTAGATTAGTATCAGATATATTAGAATCAAACGGTTCATCTTCAATGGCAACAGTTTGTGCAGGCTGTTTAGCACTTATGGATGCAGGAGTTCCAATCCATAAACCAGTATCTGGAATAGCAATGGGATTGATTGCAAAAGACGGAAAGTGGGCGGTGTTGTCTGATATCTTAGGAGATGAAGACCACTTAGGAGATATGGACTTCAAAGTAACAGGAACAAGAGATGGAATCACAGCTTGCCAAATGGATATCAAATGTGATGGACTTTCTTACGAAATATTAGCACAAGCATTAGCACAAGCAAACGAAGGAAGAATGCATATTTTGAATATAATCGAAGCAACAATTCCAGCTCCAAGAGAAGACTACAAACCAAATGTTCCAAGAATAGTTTCAATGACAATACCAAAAGAATTTATTGGAGCAGTTATAGGACCACAAGGTAAAGTAATCCAAGAACTTCAAAAAGAAACTAACACAGTTATCACAATAGAAGAAGTAGGAGATAAAGGCGTTGTAGAAATATCTTCTGTTGATAAAGCAAGTGTAGAGGCTGCAATAGCAAGAATAAAAGGCATTACAGCAGTTCCTGAAATAGGAGAAGAATACGAAGGAGTTGTAAAAAATCTTCAAACATTTGGAGCATTCGTTGAGTTTCTTCCAGGAAAAGATGGTTTACTTCACGTTAGCGAAATCAATTGGTCAAGAGTAGAAAACGTAGAAGACGTTTTGAAAGTAGGCGATAAAGTGAAAGTAAAATTAATAGACATAGACAAAAAGACAGGTAAATTTAAACTTTCACAAAGAGTTTTATTGCCAAAACCAGAAGGCTATGTAGAACCACAAAGAAAGCCTGAACGTCCAAGAGGACCAAAACCAGAAAAGAAATAAAGTTTCAAAAAAAATCAAAGGTTTTCTAAAATAAATCAAAGAAAAAAATATTTTTTTCTTTGATTTATTTTTTTATTTCAAAGGATTTTTTTTCTATTATTTTACAATAGTAAATGTTGTTGTTGTCTTGTTGTTTTTTTCGTCTGTTGCGATGATTTTTAATTTGTTTTCGCCTTTTGGAATTTCGCTTGCGGGACAGAATATTGTGGAGCTTTTGCCGTCATATTCCATTAAATGCCATTTGTCGTTAAGGTAGGCGTTTACGCTATTGATTCCTGCAAGGTTGTCTGTTACTTTTATTTGAATGAATTTTTGTTTTGGGTTTAGTTTTTGTTTATCTTTGAAATTTTTAGGGGTGATTTTTGGTGCTGTTGTGTCGATTTCTATTGCGTAACGTCCTAAATCGAATGTGCTTGCTGTGATGTAATCGCCCTCGGCTTTGCCTCCGATAGATGTTTTGCCTCCTTTGTCGCTTATTCTTACGATTAGGGCTTTGTTTTTATGGGTTAAGTTTTTGTTGTAGCGGAGTTTCATTGTGAATTTTTTGTGTAAAGGCACTGTGTTTGTGCCTATTTGATGTATGCAACCGTATTTTCCTTGCGAGTAGGAGTATTGTAGGTCTAAGTCTTCGTAAAGGGCGTTTGCAGGAATGGAAATTTGGCTTAAATCGTTTGTGTTGAAGGTTAATCCTTTGGTGTATGGAATGTGTTTTATGCCTTTTTGTTGCGAGTTGTTTGTTGTGAGTTGTGCTTTATTTCCATCGGATTTCAAAAAGAATGTATATGTGTTTTTATTCTTTTTTTCGTCTTCTAAAACTATTGTAATCTTTTTTGTTTCGTTGTTTTTTACGCTTATTATTCCTTTGTTTGCGTAAGTGACATTTGAGAATTTACAGCCGGGCATTTGTTTTGTTTTCAGCATTCTTTTGCCTTTGGTTTTATAGTAGGCGTAATCTATTATTGCGTTTGCATATCTTTGTTCGGTGAAAGAAAATGCATTGTTATTGTAGCGAAATATTAACTTGTCATCAACAAATAGTTTGGAATCATAAACACCGTTTTTTTCGGTGCTACCATTTGAACGGTCGTATGCTTCAAAACAAATATAGAAATCACCTTCTAAGTTTATGGTGCTTTGTAATAGGGTAGGCTTTCCTGTTTTTATGTTAAAAAATGCTTCTTGGTTTTTGCCGTTTATTGTAGATGTTTTGTCGTTTGGTACAATTCTAAGACTATAAAGCGTAGGCGAAAGGTCGTCTTTTAGATTTAGTCCCATATTTACTGGGTTTATTGTTTTTTGTGAGGAAGTGTTTCGTATTTCGTAATGAAGATGTGGTCCACCTGAGGAACCTGTGTTTCCCGAAAAAGCAATCGTATCTCCTTTTTTTAGTTTTAATGTTCCTTTTGGTATATATAAATCAAAGCCATAGGATTGTATTTTATATTGATGCTTTTTTACATAATCAGCTATTTCTCCTGCATAATTTTCTAAGTGCATATATACGGTAGTGTAACCGTTTGTGTGGTCTATGTAAAGGTTTTTGCCTCCTCCGTAAACCTGTATTTTTATTCTTGATACTTCTCCATCGAAAGGACAAATGACTGCTTGACCTGTAACTGCGTTTGTTCTTAAATCAATCCCTGAATGAAAGTGATTAGAACGTAATTCTCCAAAATGTCCCGAAGAAGCAAGACTAATCTTTAAAGGAGAAAGGAAATCTTTGCACGATTGAGCTTTTAGAAAGTAAGGACTTGCTAAAAGAATTAGAATAACTGTTGTTTTAAATATTGTTTTCATCCATTTAGAACGTTTATAATAAATTAGATATGTTACTAAGCCAATAGTCCACGAAACAGGGGCTCCAATCCAAATGCCTCTTGTGCCTAAATCTAAGGAAAGGAAGTAGGAAAGAGGCAGTCTTATTATCCATAAAGAAAGAATGCTAATTAGCATAGGATAGAAAGTGTCGCCTAATCCACGGAAAAAAGATTGAAAAACATTCATTGCACTAAGCGTTATCCAGAATAATCCCATTATAAATAAGTAATCAAAACCTATTTCTAAAACTTCTGTGGTTTGAGAGAAAAGTTTCATTATTTCTTTTCCTAAACAACAAAATATAATTGCTGTAATTAGACTGATAATGCTTGTGATTTGTAAGGAGTGTGTAAGAGATTTTTTTACTCTTGAATACATTGTTGCACCATAGTTTTGCCCGACAAAGGAGGAAAGGGCAGAAGAATAATTTAATATTAACAAAAGGGCTATTGATTCAATTCGTGAAGCAGCTGAATAAGCTGTTAGGGCATCTGAACCAAACATTGCAACAATTCCTATTATAAAAATTTGTGAAAGGGCAATGACAGATTGTTGTATTCCTGTTGGAAAACCAATTTTTATAATCTCTTTTAATATTGTTTTGTCGAAATATTTGTCTGTTTTTTTGATTTTGATGTAAGGATTTGTTTTTTGTAAATGAATAAATAAAGTGACAAATGCTGTTGCTTGTGAAATAACTGTTGCCCACGCTGTTGAATTTAAATCTAACTTCATTATAGCAAGAAAAATGTAAGAAAGAATGCCATTTAATATATTTGTGGCAATTAAATAGTAAAGTTGAGTTTTGCTATCTCCTAATCCCCTTAGAATACTTACAGCACTATTGAAACAAAACGAGAAAAACATTCCTATCATGTATATTCTCATATAGGAAATTGCTAAATTACATACGTCTTTTTCAAGATTTAGTAAAGAGAAAATCTCTTCTGTAAAAATCATGCTAAGAGAACAAACAACGAGTCCGAGAATTATGAAAAAAATATAAAAAGTGCTAATAATTAAAGGTATTTTATCAAATTGTTTTGCTCCAAAAAAATGAGAAACAACAACACTTGCTCCTGAACCTATTCCAATTATTAGAGAAATTAAAAAGAATACAATAGGATAAACAGTACCTACTGCAGCCAAGGCTTCATCGCCAAGAAAATGTCCTACAAATACACTATTAACGAAGTTGTATAATTGCAAAAAGAAGTTTCCCAACATAAGGGGAATGCTAAATAGAAAAATATTTCCTCCAATACTGCCTTTGGTAAAGTCTCTCATTTTGTTTAAAGGGCAAAACAAGAGTAGGTAAACGACAATAAGCGTTGTTTTATGACTTCTCGTGACTCAATATGCCCCATATGTCCTACGTTTTCCAAGATTAAAATTTCAGAATGTTTAGGAAAACTTGCTTGTGCTATTGCCATGTCTAATTGAATGCGGGAATCTTGCTTTCCTATAATGAATAAAACAGGTGAGTTTATTGTTTTGAGAAGCTCAATTTTAGAAGAGCGAGTTGCGATGCCTTTTTGAGCCAAAATAAGCCCTTCTGCTTTTGAATCAAGAGCAGAATCTTGCAAGTCTTTTATCTCATAATAAAATTTATCATGGTTTACAGGTGCAAAAAGATTAGGAATGAAACTGATTATAAAACTTGCACGATTTTGATTTATAATGTTGCAAGTTTGTTCTCTTTTTTCCTTTATGCTATTGCTGTCTGCTAAAGCGTGAGAGTGAAGAAGACAAAGCCCTTTTAAGTATTGAGGATAAGCCTCTGCAAAAGCCAACGAAATATAGCCACCCATAGAGTGTCCAACCATAACACACTCTTTTATGTTTAAGTGATCTAAAATTGCCTTAATGGCTTGTGCTTGCAATTCCATGGAACTTGGAGTGTTTTCAAACCATTCGCTTTGTCCATGACCTAAAAGATCAATTGTAACAACTCTTATTTCTCTCATGTATGAGAAAACATAATACGACCACACTCTTAAATCCATCATAAACCCATGAATTAAAACCAAAACGATGTCTCCATTACCCTCGTCTTGATAATGTAGATTTATTCCGTTAAAATCCAATGTTTGATGTGTCATTTGTCTTTTTTTTTTGTCGTATTAAGAGACTACAAAAATATAAGTTATCTTTGAATTATGAAAGTTTTTTGAGGAAAATATGATAAAATGCTATTATTTTTGCATAGTTTATGTAAATTTGTACGGCGTAAAAATATAGGAAATATGTGTAATAAAAACCTTAAATCACTTAATACGTTTGCAATAGATTGTGTTGCGAAAAATTTTGTTGAGTTTAATTCAGAAGAAGATTTTAAAAAAATAGATAAGGCTTACAATGAATTTCAAAAAGTGCATATTCTTGCAGGTGGAAGCAATACAGTGTTTTTAAAAGAAGAATATGACGGTACGATAATAAAGATTGAAAATAAAGGAAAGCAGATAATTTCTGAAGAAGTGGACTCTGTGGCAGTGGAAGTAAGTGCAGGAGAAAATTGGGCTGAGTTTGTGCGCTGGACTTGTTTGAATGGCTTTTCTGGATTAGAGAATTTGGCTGCTATTCCAGGGCAAGTAGGAGCATCACCCGTTCAAAACATTGGAGCATATGGCATGCAGGTTGCCGATCGCATTCTTTGGGTGGAGGTACACAATATGAAAACTTCCGATAATTATAGAATAATGAATAGGGATTGCGAATTTGATTATAGATATTCAAGATGGAAGACTTCTCATAAAGAAGAATTGATTTATAAGGTAGTATTCTTATTGGATAAGCAATATCAACCAAAATTAGATTATGCCGCAATAAAATCATACTTAGAAGAAAATAAAGTAAATCCTATCACACCAATAAAAATGTGTGATATAGTTACAAAAATACGTAATTCAAAACTTCCGAATCCAGAAATATTGCCAAATGCAGGTTCTTTCTTTAAAAATCCCACAATAAGCCAAGAACAATTTGAAGATTTAAAGTCAAGATTTGCCCAAATAGTTAGTTTTTCTCAAACAGATGCCATAAAATTATCGGCAGCGTGGTTGATAGAACAATGTGGTTTTAAAGGCGAGCGCTATAATTGTGTAGGAATGCACGCAAAACAAGCCTTAGTTATGGTGAATTATGGCGGGGCAAGAGGGGCAGATATTTTGAATTTTGCAAATTTTGTAATTGAAAAGGTAGAAGAAAAATTTGGAGTAAAGCTTGAAATAGAAGCACACTTAGTTGAATAAATAAAAACAAATAAATAGATATGAAAATAACAATAGAAGAATTTTGGAATCGCTTTAAAGAAAAGAGTGATAAACTAATGGATTTAGATTCTTTAAAAGCAGAAGAAAAAGAAGAAATTTTAAATTCTCTTGATAGTGATTTGAAACAATATAGTGAAGGTTTGTCTTTTGAAATAGGCAAATTAGGTACAAATGGCAGAAAACTAACTCTTACAGCCGAAGGAGATGTGGATTATTTTGAGGATTTGATAAATTTATACGAACAATCGCCTATTTTAGATTTTTGGGATTTTGTGGCTTTTAAGCAAGGTAAAGGAGCGAATGTTAATATTAGTTTTGGCTCTTATCGTTTGAGTAGTAAAAATATGTGGTTTATGCCAATGGAAAACACAGAAGACGAAGAAATGTTAGGACTTCAAATTGCATTAGACTCAAAAGAAACAGAAGATGAGGATTTGTTAGTTGCAGTTTATTCGCTTATAGAAGAGATGATAGGGGAATATGAATGTGCAACTTTGTTATCTTATTTTGAATTGACAACAATTTCCGACAATATGGAAGAAAAAGGTTTCAGGCCTTTGACAGAGTTGCCAAAATTTATTGAAATGTTATTATAAAAGAAAGAAAATAAGCCTTTACTTAATAAAATTAGTAAAGGCTTATTTGATTTAATGCCTCTAAGTATTCATCGGCAGATTTATCATCGCCTTGTTCTCTATGAAATTTTTCCATGTGAGAATACAATCTTATATATTTTTCATTGTTAGCAAGTCCCATTGCATCGTAGAGCTTAAATAACATTACAACGGTGTTTTCGTTTGCAACGCCTAATTCAATTATTCTTAGTAAATAACTTTCCGATTTTTCAGTTTCACCTAATTGGAAAAGGATGTTTGAAATCAATTCGTAGGCTGCTGGATATTTAGGATTGTATAAAGTAATTAAGTTATTTAAAACAAATAAGGATTCTTCAACTTGGTTTTTCATCAAAAGAGCGTAGCCTTTGAAATAATTAGCATTTTCATGTTCAGGATTATATCTTAGTAATCTATTGAGTAAAGTTAGAGAAGAATCTGCTCTTTCAATATATAAAGTGTCTTCTTCTTGTGCTTTGTATAGGTATATTTGACTTGCATTTAACAAGGCAGTTTCATTGAGACTGTCTTGTTTCAAAGAAAGATTGAAATGATATAATGCCTTGTCTAAATTGCCTTGATTTTTTTCGTTTGTACCCAATAAATCGTTTTTATCTTCTCTTTTTAAAACTATACAAATAGGATAACCATCTACTTTAATGGAATGAATAGTGTTTTTTGGAGGAAAAGATCCTTTAAGCAAGTGAGAGGGGTATATTCCAGTGTTGCAGAAAATTGCATAATCCCAATCAAATTCTCCTCTTTCATTCCAACGTACGAATTCTGTTTTAAAGTGTGTTGTGTCATTGCGAAAATAATAGTCTATAATAGGTTTGTGCCAGCAAGCAACTATAATTTTTTCTTGATTAGGAGAATCTTTCTTTGCATTATTGATTATCCATTCCGAAGCCTCTCTTAGAGAATGGTAATAATAGTCTAATTCATATTTTCCATAGGCTCCTTTTGTTGAACCGCAGAGTTGGTTGAAGTAAACGTATTGATAAGGATTGTTTCTTACTGAATGGGAAATTGGATGAAAAGAAAGGAGAAGTAAACAACTAATAGTTATTATTTTTACATATTTATTTCTTAGTAAATCTATTAGAGTTGAAATTCCAAGCGAAGAAAGTACCACAAGAGGTAAGTAAATAAAGATTAAATGTCTCCAACCTCCATAAACATTTGAATTGTTTATTGTTATCCAAATAAGAGGAAAAATTGTTGAAAAAATCAAAATAGAATACAAAAACCAGTTTTTGCGATTATAATAAAGGAACACCAAAGATAAAACAAAGCCTAATAGAACTACGATAGGGATTGTGATTAACATATATTTGCAAGAATAATACCAAGGTAAGTTATCGGACCATTGAGCAATGCCTTCAAAATTTTGTCTTATGGAAATTTCAAATTTATTCATATTTAAGAAGGCGTTGAAAACGTTTGAGAAAACTCCTTCTAAGGCATAGGGCCACACAAGTACGGTTAAGAAATATGCAACTATGCAAACACCAAGAGAAATAAATAAAGTTTTAAAGAAAATAGGCTTTAATTCTTTTCTTTTATAGATGAAATAAACCAATGCAAATAATCCAAAGTAAGCAATCATTAAAAGACCTCCCACTCTTACAGAAGTAGTTAAGAAAATAGAAAGAGTAAGCATTAAAGTTGTTGAGATTTTTATCTTAGGTAGTTGCTCCAAAAACTTAATTATGTAATAAATAGACATAATTGAAAAGGTGGCGAAAGGGATGTCTTTAAGATTGTTAAAAGCGTGTCCTATAAATCGAGGAGAGATTAAAAGCAAAAACACAGTTATTGTTGCAGCTTTCCAACCTCCAAGTTTTCTTGCTAAAAGTGCAGAGAAAATTATTCCAATCCAAGCAAGAATATTACAAAACAAATGGCGTAAAGTCATATAGTTGTCAATACCAAATGTTTTTATTACAAACTGAATAAAAGTGTCTGGAAGCTGACTATAATATGGTAAATTGTTTCTTTCGGTCACCGTTGCAGCCGTTTTATCCTCGCCAAAAGTTTTATAATAGTTGAAAACATTTTCGGAATGATTTACGTGAAAGTATTCATCTCCCGAAGCACCAGCTCCAAGTCCACAAATAACCAAATAAAGCAAAGCGATAACAGCCGATGCAATGAATATATTTTTCCAATTCTTCATAATTCAAAAAATTAATTTTTACTTGGCAAAAATACTACTTAAATCTGAAACATTAAAACAAAGAATTAAGAAAATAAAACAAAGAAATAATTTTTTAATTCTTTGTTTTATTTTGTAACTTTGCAGAAAAATTAAAAGTAACTTAAAGAGATGAAAGAAATTATATATAAATTGATTTATCCAATACTATTGTTTGCAGGATTTTCTATTAGTTTGCCACCTTTTTTTAAATCCTTTTCCTTAGTATTATTGCTGTTGCTTTTAGTAATAAATCAATTTGTTAATAAGAATCAAACATATTTTTCAAATATTTGTAATCTAAAAAATCCTATACTTTATTTGGCAGTGTTTTATCTTCTTTATTGCATAGGAATGTTTTACACAACAGATTTAGAAGAAGGATTTAGAGATTTAACAATAAAACTTCCATTAATTCTTTTGCCGATTGCAATATGCTTTTTGCCTAAGAGAATTATCACGAAAAAACGCTTATGGAAACTTTTCTTAGCCTTTGTCTTAGGATTGTTTGTAATGCAGATATGTTATTTGATAAAAGGTTTGTTTAACGCTTTTGCCGTTGAGGGATTTAATGTAAAGGAAATATTATACACTAAATTAGCGGCGAAATCACACCCTACATATTTATCTCTTCTTACTTCGTCGGCCTTAGTCTTGTTTTATCTAATTCCTTTAAAACATATTGTGAAATCTTCTAAAAAAGCCTTTGCATTAAAGCTTGTTTGTATGCTGTGGCTTTCTGTTTACAATGTTTTATTGAGTTCAAGAATAGGCGTTATTGCAATGTTGTTGGCTTTTTTTGTTGTTTTATTTAATGAACTCGTGATAAGAAGATGCATTCTCAATACCTTAGCTTATCTTTTTGTGTGTGTTGTTTTTGTGAGTTCTTTTTTTGTGACTAATAATATTAACAATAGGTTTGACAAGGTAGTAGAGAAAACACAGATTGATAAAAATACAGATAAGAAAGTAACGGATAGTGTTTCACAACGCAGTTTTATTTATAAAAACGCATTGGAATTGATTTCTAAAAGTCCTGTTTTTGGAGTAGGAACGGGCGATGTAAAAACCGTAGTGCAAGAATTTTATTTAGAAAAAGGCGTAAATTTTAAAACTTATCTTAATCCACATAATCAATTCATTCAAACAACAGTTGCAATAGGGGTTGTAGGATTGATTTTCTTTATTTTGATGTTGTTATCGTTTAGTTGGGGTTTTTGGAATAAAGCAGGATTGATTTTTCTTTTTTCAATAGGAATGTTATGTATTTATATGATGACAGAATCTATAATAGAAAGACAACAAGGCGTGCATTTTGTAGCATTTTATCTTATGTGGCTAAGTGCATTTAAGGGAATAAAAAAAAGGTGTAAGTTTTTACACCTCTTTTTTTATGATTTATAGAATTTTAATCTTCGTCTTCTTCGTCATCTTCATCATTTTCGTCAGCAACATCGCCAACGTCAGAATAATCTCCGTGAACTAAAACAAATTTATCTTGACCTATTTTTTCATCTTCCTCTTCTTCTGCGTGAGCACTAACGATTTCATCGTCATTCTTTGATGTGCCTAAAATTTCTTTATCAAATTCTTCTTCGGTAAACTTAGAATCTACAACAACATCAACTTTTACCATATAAACTGCATCATCTGTTTCTAAGGGAACAACATATAATGGCTCGCCATCTGGTTTCATTATTTTTTGTGCGTAATCGGCATATCCGTCTCCATACTTTTCTTCAAACAAGTTAATGGCTTCTTGTGGTAAGTTTTGATAACTGATTATCGAACGCTTCTTTTGTATTCCTTTTTTCATAATTTAGTCTCTCAATTTTTTTGCAATAATAAGAATATTGCTTTTAATGCAAAATAAAAATTAAGTTTTTTTTTTAATAGTCTTTATAATGATTTGTTTATCAGAAGTATAAAAAAGTCAATTTATAGCATTATTGTTATTGATCCATTGTATATTTTTTTGTTTTGCCCTTCTTTTATCAATAATTTATAGAAATAAGTTCCTTGTTGAGTGTTTGCTGCGTCCCAATCATTGTTGTATGGTGCTGCTTGAAAGATTATGCGTCCTCTTTGGTCAAAAATAATTATTTCATTCTCAGGATAAGCCTCCAAATTCTTTATTTTGAATACATCATTTATTCCATCGTTGTTTGGACTTATGAAGTTTGGTCGCTTAATTTGTGGATTAAATTCTTCTTTTGGGGTTTTAGGAGATTGTTCTTCTTCTATAATGTTTTCTTCTATAGGTTTATTCTCTACAATAGGAGTTTGCGAAGGAGTAGTTTCTGTTTGTGTTATGGGGTTATTTATTATTATTGTTTCTTCTACAGGTTGCGAAATTTCAATTTCTGCTTTACTTGTGTCAATAGGTGTAATTTCATTTGGAGTGATTGTTTCTTTTATTTCTGGCTTTGAGATAGGAGTGGTGTTTGTTGAAATAAAACTTGTAGGGTTAATAATTTGTTCTGTGTTTTTAGGTGTTTCTGTTTTTGTTTGAGTGATTATTTCTGTGCTTTTAGGTTCTTCTTGTAAATTATCATAGATCAGGTATCCACCAACAGAGGTTGCAACAATTCCAAGCGTGGTTGCAATTACTTTTGTTAGTGTTGTGGTTAAAGTAGAGCTTGCATTTGTTATTATATTTTGAGCATTAGTGTCAATATTTGTGCTTTGTGGAGTGTTGTTTAGATTGTTTTCTATTTTATTCCACAAGTTTTCAGGAGCTTTTTGCTTGGCATTGCTCATTTTTTCTTTGAATAAATCTTCTATTTTCATTTCATTTTCCTCCTAAGGTCTAATTCGGTTAATAGTTGTCTTAGTTTTAATTTGCTTCTGTGTAGTAAAGTTCTTACAGTTTCATCGTTTATGTTTAATATTTCTGCAATTTCTCGAGGTTTATACTCATCGATAGCGTATAGATTGAATACTATTCTTTGGTTATTGCTAAGTTGTTCAAGGCAGTGTTGCAAATCATCATAAGAAAACTTCTTTTCGTTCTCAATTTCTATTGTTTCGTGAAATTCATCCGTTATTATTTCGTTTTCTCGTCTTCTTATTTCTTTGTGATATGCGTTTATGCAAGTGTTAATCACTATTCGTCTTGCCCAAAAATTAAAGTTGCCGTTTGAAAACGAATGAATGTTGTTGAAAATCTTAGTAAAACTTTCTATGAGCATATCTTCTGCATCTGATGAGCTTAATGCGTATCGTTTACATATTGCAAAAAACTCATCTTTTTTGAGATTAAATATGCTATGCTGGGCTTTACTTTCGCCACTCTTGCATTGCTCAATTAGTTTTGTTAGTTGATTTTCTGAAAACATTTCATCTATAATAACAAGCAAAAGATGCAAAACGTGACACTTTGAAAGAAATTTTTTTTACTCAATAATAAATTTACTTGTTAGAGTTTTGCTTTCTGATTGTAATTCAATGGAATAAAAACCCTTAGGAATATTTAAATAAAACAAAGAATTATTTGTTTTTTTCTTTACTTTATTTGAATAAATCAAAGAACCATTTTCGTTAAACACTCTTAAAATTGTTTCTTCTTTAAATTCGGGGTGAGAAATGTTGATTGCTCCTGATGAAGGATTAGGGTAAATTTCTATTTTTTCTTCTTTTTTTAAATTGTTGTTTAGTCCTACGAGATTTTTATCACCAATTGCCATTATGAAATCGCCTTTTCTGAGTTTTGTTGTTACGTATCCAGAAGAGGAAGAAGGGTAATTCGCCTCTATTCTATACCATGGCTTTGTTGCATCTTCTCTATAAAATAACATTAGAGAGTCTTTTGCTGCAAAATCAGGCAATAAACTGTTGTCAAAGTCTGTTTCTGAGAATGAAATTTTGAAATAAAATTTTGCATCAATCTCTGCTTTGTCTAAATTAACGCCTTCAATTGTCCAATAGTGATTTTGTGAAAATCTATTAACGCCTTCTGGTAGATTTTCATTGCTTTCACCAATCCAATGAAGTGTAGGGCGAAGTAAAACACTATCTTGGCAAGATGTTACATTGGCTTTGAAATAGGAGTTTTTAAATTCATAATTACCGGGCTCAGATATAAATTTATAACTGTCTGTTGTAAGGTCAAAAAACTCTTCGTCAAAGTCTAAAAACGCAGCAACAGGTGTGAATGGTAAAGAAAAATTGTGCTCAATGCCTGGGTTGCTTTCTATAATCATTGTTTCGTAGCGATTAAACGCTGAGTCCATAAAAGTAATCGGTATTCTAATGTTGTTGCAAGGAGAGTTGTAATCGTGTTCTGAGTGAGATGTTATTTTAACTTTTGCAGAATTTTCTAAGAAACTGCAACTTTCAATAGCGAAGTGATGAGTTATTGTGTCAAAAACATAATAAGAAAAGAAATCTGTTAAATCTATTCCAGAATAAGAAGATAAACTATCGCGAAGTGTGTAAGAATCTATATTAGAAAAGGCAAAATCTTCTAAAAGTCTTTTAACGCTACTGTAAAAAAGGCTATCACCCATATAGGTTTTAAGACTCATTGCAACTAATGCTCCTTTATCGTAAACGGTGCTTGAATAGGTGTTGTCGCTGTTTACACCGCTTAAAGCAAATCTTCCTTCGCTAAAAGGTAGATCGTGGATTACATCTTCTATTTTTTCTCTAAAATGTTCTTTTGCTACGTTTTCTCCATATATTGCTTCAAGGCTAAGGCGCTCAGTGAAAGTTGTCCAGCCTTCATTTATCCACATGTCGCCAGAAGTCGCACAAGTAATTAAATTTCCAAACCAAGAGTGTCCCATTTCGTGCACTATAACGGATTGAGATTGTAAAGAAGGATTTGTGGCTAAAGCATGGTCAAGGCTAATGTTGTCAATGTGTTCCATGCTTCCCTTAGGTGTTGTGCAATATCCAACTCTGTTGAATTTGAAATCACCAAAACACTTTTCTAAACGTATAAATGCAGAGTCAATATGCTTAAAATTTTCTTCTATTGCAAGGCTATCATTAGCAAAATAATAGACATTTAAAGGTATTTGTCGGTTATTTGAAGTTATTTGTCTATCTAATTTCTCAAAATTAGCGATTGTCATTCCTACTGAATAGGTTGGAGCATTTTGTTCAAGTCTCCAATGATATGTTTTGCTGTTGGAGTTTTCTGTTTCGCTGATTAAATTTCCTGAACATACTGCTTTTACATCGCTATTTGTTGTAATATAGAAATCAAATTTTGCCTTGTCTGTAAAATTATCGCTACAAACAAACCAACTTCTTCCATAACAATGAGGATAATCGCTAAATGCAACTCCTAATGTGTATATTATACTGTTAGAGTAATGAATGCCACCCCAATTGTAAGGCTCTACGTTGTTTCCTCCTTGATAATAGATTTTTGCAACAAGAGTGTCGTTGATTAAATTCTCGTTGCTTGGAGAGAATCTTACTTTGTTGTTTTGATAACTAAATCCTATTGGGTAGCTGTTAAGTATAACTGAATCAACCGTTTGATTTTTTAAATCAAATTCAATGAATGCTGGATTTTCTTCAAGTAAGAGAAAGCTTATTTCTGTAAAACCAATGTGTTGATTTGGTAATTGATTATTGATGTTTAGATTTATCTTATAGTGCAAAACATCAATGTTAGAAGATTGGGCTTTTGAGAAATTAAAGCACAATAAACTCAAAATAATTGATAAAAAACTTAATTTGTTCATAAGTAAAATTTTCTGCAAAGATAAATATAAGAAAATATATAAACAAAAAAGCCGACTGTTTTTACAATCGGCTTTTTGAAATTTATCAGTGACCAAGCTGGGACTCGAACCCAGGACCCCATCCTTAAAAGGGATGTGCTCTACCGGCTGAGCTACTTGGTCATTCCCCTGATTTGCGAGTGCAAAATTACGACATTTTTTAATACCACCAAATTTTCTTAAAGAAAAAATTTGTGTTATTTTTGTAATTCTTTGAATTTTAGTGAAATAAATTTTGAATAAATTATTGATTTAATTAAAAAAAAGAGAAGTTTTTAGAAAAAAGTCAAAGAAATAAGTTTTTTTAGTATTTTTGCAAAGTTATGCAGTTAGAAGAAAAGCATCTTATTGATATAAAGAATAAAAAAGCAAGCTTTGAATATTACTTTGTACAAACATTTCGAGCAGGGCTTGTTTTATATGGTACAGAAATAAAATCAATTAGGGAAGGTAAAGTAAATCTTTCTGATTCTTATTGTTTGTTTAGCAGAGGTGAACTTTGGGTTCACGATATGCATATTTCAGAATATCGTTTTGGGTCTTATTATAACCATCAGGCAAAAAGGACTCGTAAGTTGCTCTTGAAAAAAAATGAATTAAGAAAATTGGAAAATAAAAGTAAAGAGAAGGGGTTTACGATTATTCCTATATTGCTTTTTGTTGATGAAAGGGGATTTGCAAAACTTGAAATAGCTCTTTGTAAAGGGAAACATTCCTATGATAAAAGAGAATCAATTAAATTAAAGGATAATAAAAGGGAGCTTGAAAGAGCTTTGAAGTATTAAATAAATTATGGTAAATATGAAAAAACTCATTTTATTCACTTTCATGTCGTTATTTACGCTTGTTTCATTTGCACAAGGATATGTTATAGATGGTCAAGTTAAAGGAAGTAAAAATGGCATTGCGACTTTAAGAACATATTTTAGAGATGGAAATGAACAATTAGATAGTTCAAAAATAGAAGATGACGGGAAATTTTATTTTAGAGGACAAATAAAAGATCCAATTCCTGCTTTGCTAACGATAAACGGTAAAAAGACTTATCGTTTGTATCTTTCACCAGGAGATAATGTAGAGATAGTTCTTGTTCCTCAAAACGATAAAAAGACAAAGATTAAAGGCTCAAAATTAACTGATAAATGGTATTCAATAGTTGCACCACAAAAGAAAGAAGACTATGAGGTGCATTTGTCAAGGTTAGAAAATTGGGTGATAAACAATCCAAAAGATATTTTTTCTCCTGACATAATTGCTTCATACCTTGCTTACAAGTGGAATTATTCAGATTTGCATCGTACACTCAATACCTTGAAAGAAGAAGCTCTTAATACATATCATTATAAACATTTAAGAGAAAGAGAAGCCTTGATGACACAATTGAAAATAGGAGCAAAAGCACCTAATATCACTTCAAAAACATCACAAAACAAGACTTTCAGATTGACAGATGAGGTAAGAAAACACGATTATACTCTTTTGAATTTCTGGGCTTCTTGGAGCAGAAGTTCAAGAGAAGAAAATCCGGAACTACTTAAGATTTACAATAAGTATAACAAAAAAGGATTTGAAATTGTTAGCGTGTCATTAGATGAAGATAAAGCTTTATGGGAAAGAACTATTCAAGAAGATAGATTATCATGGATACAAGTATGTGATTTCGAAAAATGGGAAAGTCCATCTGCACAATCATATATGATAAAAGAAGTTCCAAGCAATGTGTTGATAGATAAAGAAGGAAAAATATTAGCCTTTAATCTTTCTACGGAAGAATTAGCAATGCAATTAAAAGAATTAACAGCAGAATCAGGCTTTACAATAAGTGGAGCAATAGAGGGAATAGAAGAAGGTAAACTATCGCTTGAATTATTGTTAGAAAATGGAAAGAAAGAACTAATTCGCTCAAAAGTTGTCAATGGATTATTTGAATTTTCAGGCAAAGTAGAAAGAGTATGTATGGCAATTCTTTCATTACCTTCAAGTATGGGTGAGATTTCTTTCTTTATGAATAATGAAAATATTGAAATTACAGGAAAATCTGATAACTTAGAAAAAATAACTATTAAAGGCTCAGCAGCAAATGATGAGTTTCTTCAAATAGCTAATCGTTGCAATCGTCAAAATAACCCTATGCAGTGTTTAATGAATTATGTTAATGAAAATAAATCAAGCGTTTATTCTCCTTTTATTGTAACTTCTTATTTAGCACCTTATTTAAAAACATCAGAATTAAGAGAAATTTATTCAACTCTTGAAGGTGAGGCAAAAAAGATGTATCAATATGATTTGTTAGGTAAACATATTTTAGAATTAGATAAAGAAGAGCAAGTAGGGGAAAGAATTAGAAACTTCACACTTGAAAACACAAAATCAGAATCAGTATCCTTAATGGATATTGCACAAAAAAACAAATATACGCTAATACATTTTTGGGCATCTTGGGATAATAAATCTCTAATGCAAATAAAAGATTTAAGAATGCTTTATAGGAGATTTAGAAAAGACGGATTAGAAATAGTAAGTGTTTCACTTGACGATTCAAAAATGGCGTGGAAGAATGCAATTAGTACAGAAAAAATGAATTGGGTAAATCTTTCTGATTTAAAACGTTGGAGCAGTGTGATAGTTAAGTTATTTGATTTAACATATATTCCACAAAATATATTAATTGACTCAAAAGGAAACATAATTGCTAAGAATCTTAATATGGATGAAATATCGGAAAGATTATTATTGATGTTTGCAAGATAAATAAAAAAAGATAGAATATGAATACATTAGTAAAAACTCCTATTTGGAAAATTGTAGTAAAGTATTTATTGATATTAGTAGGAATATCAATGTATTGTTTTGCATGGAGCGTGTTTATGGTTCCCTCAAAGATAATTGGAGGGGGAGTAGTTGGTCTTTCTTCGGTTATTTATTACCTTACAGGAATTCCTATGGGTATAACAAACTTTTCAATTAACGCAATCCTATTGTTAATAGGTTATAGAATACTTGGAGGTAAGTTTGCAATAAACACAATAATTGGAATGACCTCAGCATCCTTGTTCTTGATATTTTTTCAACAAGTATTGGAAGTACAAAATATGGAACAATTCAAATTCGAGAATATGGAAATGATTACAAAAGCAATATTAGGTGGAGCAATGTCAGGCTTAGGAATAGGATTATGCTTTATTAACGGAGGAAATTCAGGAGGTAGCGATATTATTGCTTTGATTGTAACAAAATATAGAAACGTTAGTCCAGGCTCTATAATAATGATAGTAGATACTTGTGTTATTGCATCAACTATTTTAATGGGTAATGGCCTTGAACAATTAGTTTACTGTTTTGTTTGTTTAGGAGTATTTACTTTTGCAATAGACTTTGTTGTAGAAGGAGAGAAACAAACATATCAAATCACTATTATGTCTCAAAAGAGCGATGAAATAGCAGATGCAATCGGTAATGAAGTAAAACGAGGCGTAACATTACTAAACGGATGGGGCTGGTACAGCAAAAAAGACCAAAAAGTATTATTGGTAATCGCACAAAAGAAAGATAAAGTCGAAATAATGCGATTGGTAAAAGCAATAGACCCAAATGCTTTCATTTCAATAGCGAAAACACAAGGGGTTTACGGTAAGAATTTCTTACAAATAAAGAAATAAAACATTTGAATATAAGATTATATAACTATCTTATCATAAGCTTTCTTGCACTTGTATTGTTTTCTTGTACAAACGAGAATCCTAATGCAGGCAAGAAAGTTTTTCGTTATAATGAGGCTGCAAATATTAACACATTAGACCCAGCATACGCAAAAGACCAAGCAATGATATGGGTAGATGTACAACTATATAATGGTTTGGTGCAAATGGATAATGAGTTAAACATAAGGCCTTCAATAGCTAAATCGTGGGAGGTTTCAAATGATGGATTAGAATACACGTTCCATTTGAGAAATGACGTTTTTTTTCACCCACATTCTCTTTTTAAAAACGGAAAACGAAGAGTTGTTGCAGCGGATTTTGTTTATAGCTTAAACAGGATTGTAGATGCAAAAACAATGTCGCCAGGTGCAGTGTTTTTTGAAAATGTTGAGCAAATAAATGGTAAGTATAGTTTTTTTGCACCAAATGATAGTACATTTGTTATTCGTTTAAAACAAGCCTTTGCTCCATTTCTTGGAATATTAACAATGCCATACGCAAGTGTTCTGCCAAAAGAAATTGTAGAACACTATAAGGAAGATTTTAGAAAGCACCCTATTGGAACAGGTCCTTTTAAATTCAAAATGTGGAAGGAAAACGTGAAATTAGTTCTTGTAAAGAATGAAGATTATTTTGAAACCGATTCCACAGGACAAAGACTTCCCTATTTAGATGCTGTAGCTATTAGTTTTATTGTTGATAAGCAATCTGTATTTCTTGAATTCGTAAAAGGAAATATTGACTTTATTTCAGGGATTGACCCAAATTACAAAGACGAAATCCTAACTCGTAGCGGTAAATTACAGCCTAAGTATAAGGATAAGATAAATCTAATAACTCAACCATACTTAAATACGGAATATCTTGGCTTTAAAATGGACGATAAAGATGAAAACAATCCGTTAAAAGACAAAAGAGTTAGACAAGCGATAAATTATGGATTTTCTCGTGAGAAGATGATAAAATATATGCGTAACAACATAGGCTATCCCGGCGAATTTGGCATAATACCTATGGGACTTGCAGGTTTCGATTCAACCTTTAAGGCATATAATTATAATCCTGAAAAAAGCAAACAATTATTAGCCGAAGCAGGTTACCCAAACGGAGAAGGAATGCAAGAAATTACACTTTCAACAACGGCGACTTATCTTGATTTATGTAAATATATTCAACAGCAATTAGGACTTTTGGGCATCAAAGTAAAGATAGATGTCAATCCTCCTGCTGCTTTACGTGAGCATATTGCACAAGGCAAGACGCAATGGTTCCGTGGCTCTTGGATTGCAGACTATCCCGATGCAGAAAACTATCTTTCACTTTTTTATAGCAAGAATCATTGTCCAAAAGGCTCAAATTACACACATTTTTCTTCAAAAGAATATGATAAACTCTATGAAAAAGCAATTTTAGAGACCGATTACGAGAAAAGAATAGAGCTTTACAAAAAGATGAACGCCATAATAATAGAAGAAAGCCCTATTGTAGTTTTGTATTACGACCAAGTATTGCGTTTTGTTCAAAAAAACATAAGCGGATTTGAATCAAACCCGCTTAATCTTCTTGTTCTAAAAAACGTAATCAAAGAATAAAAAAAATATTTCTTTGTTTTAGAAAATTATTTCTTTGCTTTATTTTTCTATTTCTTTGTTTTATTTCCTTTGATTGCAGAAGGGGTCCAGTCTTTATAGCAAGATAATACTTTTTTTGTGTGATAGCTTTCTCCGTCTTCAAGATAATAGGAGTTTTGTGTGTGAAGGCGTTTGCCGTTTTCATCTAATATTATGATAACAGGAAAACCAAATCTATCAGGGTGTTCTAATTTTTCAAGCATTGCAACATCTTTTTTGTCGTAGTTAAGATGTAGGACAACATAGTTTTCGTCTGCTACTTTTTTTATTTGAGAATCGTTATTGACAAATTCGTTAAATTTTAAACACCATTTACACCAATTTCCGCCCATTTGAATTAGTACGTGTTTTCCTTCTTTTTTGGCTTTTTCTAAGGCTTCTGTTAATTGTTTTTCTCCGTTTGCTGTTTCATCGTATAGTTTTTGTGCCGAAAGGTTAAGGCTTAATGTTGCGATGAATAGTAATAATGCAATTTTTTTCATAGCTTAAATTCTTTTCTTTTGTTTATGTTTGCAAATGTACACAATTTTTGTATTTTTGTCGCGAATTTAATGTCTTATTATTATGAAAAAAACTTTTTTTGTATTGATTTTATGTGTTGCCTCTTTGTTGAATTTATCTGCACAAGAGGTAAAAAATGTTCTTTTTATAGGAAATAGTTATACTCATGTGAATGATTTGCCTAAGTTGGTGAAAGATTTGTCGCATTCAATGGGAGAGGATATTTATTGTGAGAGTATAACTCCGGGTGGTGCGAGATTTATGACGCATTCTCAAAATTCTGAGGTGATTTCTAAGCTTCAACAAGGTAATTGGGACTTTGTGGTTTTGCAAGGACAGAGTCAAGAAGTTGCTTTCCCCGATGGTCAGTTTTATAATGAGGTTTATCCTTATGCTCAGCAGTTAGACTCTATTGCAAAGGCGTTTAATCCTAATGTAAAGGTGTTATTTTATATGACTTGGGGATATAGATATGGCGATCAAGTGAATTGTCAATATTATCCGCCGTTTTGTACCTTTGAATCTATGTCTTTGCGTTTGAGAGACAATTATTGCTTAATGGCAAACGACTTTTCGTCTTGGGTTTCTCCTGTTGGTGCGGCTTGGTATTATAGTATAGAGAATAATCCTGATATTGTTTTGCATTCTTCTGATAACTCTCACCCTTCTATTCAAGGTTCTTATTTGGCAGCTTGTAGCTTTTATATTATGATAACTGGAAATAATGTGTCGTCTGATTATTTGCCTGATGGTATGTCTTTTAGTAATGGTGAGTATTTGCGAGGTGTTGCAAGTCGTGT
Source organism: Candidatus Onthomorpha sp. (assembly GCA_045645265.1). GTDB lineage: Bacteria > Bacteroidota > Bacteroidia > Bacteroidales > P3 > Onthomorpha. The sequence continues at coordinate 24,608 of JAZRIM010000033.1, read as the reverse complement.
GGTGTTTGATAGCATTGATTATTGGAGAGGTGAAACTTCTTCTTTGGAAGAAATTATGCAAGAGAATGAAGAAATTTATGTAATCAATCCTAATCCTGCAAAAGAAAAGGTGAGTATAATGTTTAAGCAAGATTTAGGAAATGTAAATGTAGAGTTGATTGATGTAAACTCTAAGATTATTGACAAAAAGAAAGTTTCGGTAAAACAAGGCGAAAAAATTACCCTTTCATCTTTTGGACAAAAGGGCAGTTTTATTGTTATAGTACGATTTAATGAACAAGTCTTTAAATCGAAAGTAATAATTATCTAATTTCGTTGCCGAGTTTTAAAAGGTATTCTAACTGATAGAATATTGCATCCATATCGCTTTCGGATTTTGCTGGTAAATAGGTGCGGGGAAATTCACTATAATAGTTTTCATCTGTGCCTAATTTACCCTTTTCTACTATGCAATTTACTCCGTCAAGGCAATTGAGCCATACTTTATAGCCTGTGCGGGTTATGTCTTTTGATATTGTTACTTGTGTAAGGTCTACTTGCATTGTTGTTTCGGAATCTTTGTGATTTGTCCAAATATAAGACAAGTAAGCAGAGCCATCTATTGTAAATTCTTTGTATTGTGAATCTACGATGCTTGTTTCAATTATGCTACAAGCCTCTTCTATTCTTTGAGCGTTAGAGTGTTTTGATAAACCTAAGAAGCAAAATAAAATTGCTATAACAAAAACTTTTTTCATCATATTTTATTTTTTATATTCAAAAACAACTAATTTCCCAAGAGGGATATGTTTACATAATACTTTGATTTTTTCTAATTTTTTTTCTTTTTCATCTGCGTAATAAAAGATAATTTTCTCTACGTTATTCCATGCCTTCTTTTTTCTAAAAAAAATGCTTGTCATATTAGAGGTTTCGTTGTAGTTTGCACTGATTTGAAGTTCTTTGAAACCTTTTAAGGTTATGAAATAGGAGTTGTCGTTTATTTCCTTATTCTTTTTTAGTCTTAATCTCAAATCTTTTTTCAAATCTTTGCTTGAAATTTCCTTTTTTGTCTTTGTTACATCATAATAAGTAAAAGGTTTGTCTTTATTAACTTTGTTGTCAATAAAATTGATATATACCTCTATTTTATTATTTAAAGGAATTGTGCTGTATTTCATAAAGAGTTCGCTTTTTTCTTGCGAAAAAGAAAAACAACTCAATAAAAACGATAAGATAAATGATAATGTTGCTTTTTTCATATCGCAAAATTATAAAATATAATTGAAATACTGTTTTTTTTACTTAATAAAAAAACAAAATAATTAAAAAAAAGTGTCTTTATATACAATAAAAATTTGCGACAAACGAAAAATGTTGTAAATTTGCGAGTTGAATTATTAGATTAGAACAATAGTATAAATAGGTAAAAATAAAAATTGTTATATATGAAAAAAGGTTTGTTAGCTGTAATTTTCAGCTTATTCTTGTCAACGATTACTTTATTTGCACAAGGCCCTACATTAATTACTCATGTTGATTTTGAACAAGGTATTCCTGCTGGTTGGACGGTTTCTTCCTCCTCAAATGTCGCTACAACGACTGCTATTGCATCAACAGGAAATCAATCATTGCGAATGACACCTGCTTCTTCGGAAGTAATCATTACTTCGCCAGAGTTTGCTATTACTCCGGGTTGTGCAACTCGTTTAGAATTTAGCCATATTCCAATTTTGGAAAACCAAAAGGGAGGTAGAGTAGAAGTGAAGAAACCAAACGGTACTTGGCAGTCCTTAGGTTTGTCGGGATCTCAAACGCCAAATTGTTACGACCCAAGTTATTATCCTGGTCAACTGATACAATTTAATGGTAGTTTCTTTAAAACTATGTATTGGACAGGTAATGCTTCTATCCCTATTACAGATTTAGATCAATCTTATTGGAAAAATGAGATTTTTTATTTGTTTAGTACGCTTGGAGGAACTGCTACAAGTGTTCAATTTAGATTTATTTTGCCTCAAACCACAGGTGCAGCAGCAAATTTTACAGGTTGGTTCTTAGATGATGTTAGATTGTATGTGGCAAGTGTGCCTGGCGATGAAATTAGAGTACCACAGTTAAAAGGAACTCTAAAATATCCTTCATTAGAAATGTTCCCTACTTGTTCGGATATTCCAATTCGTTTAGATGTTCGTGATGCTCAAGGTGCGATGTCTACTGATGCAGATGCTGTTGTTGTAGAATATTTCTTAGGAGATGAAACTACTCCATCGCAAGTGAATTTAGTGAAAGACCCTACAAGCCAAAATATATACGAAGGTGCAATCCCTTTTAATGGTTTTGAAAGTCAAACCAAGTGGAGAGTAATAATGAAAGACTTAAAGGGTAATCAATTAACCTATCCTTTCGTTTATGGACACTATAATCAGTTTACGGCAATTAGACCTTATATAGGAGATGAACCTTTGAAAACAACAGGCTTATCTTCTCAAGAAATGGTATTTAAAACCAATGCAAAAGCTGCAGCGTATCAAATGAGATATTCGGTAGAAGAGTTGTTGGAAGCAGGTTATACCTCAGGGGAAATAGGAGGGATTAGTATTAATTTAACACAAGCTGTTGCTGGTTTTTCAATGCCAAACTTTAAAGTTTATGTGGCAAATATTGATCCTGATCATCAACTATCTTCTATATATCAATATGTAGGTAATTTGACTAATGTAATAAATGAACCAGTTTATATAAATCCAGCGATCGGTTGGCATTATATGGAATTTGCTGAACCTTTTTTGTGGGATGGTGTAAGTGACATTTTGATAAAAGTTTGTTGGGGAGATGCCGCTAGTGTTGGAGGTGTAACAAAGGTTGAGTGTATTGCTACTTCTGGGGAGAATGTTACTTATCGATACGAAAAAACATCCGATGCACCAATTGAGGCATGTACTGCGATGTTCCCTGAAACTGCGGAAGGAAAAATGAACTATAAACCTAACTTCAAGTTTAACTTCGTAGATAATTGTAATTTGCCTATTGACCCAGGTTTGTCTGGTGATGAAACTGCATTAGTAGCTCCAACAGCCTGTGCAATGTCTAATTCTCCTCTAACAGTGTATTTAAAAAATGAAGGAACAAATACACTAAATGAAATAGTAGTTAGTTATAGTGCAGATGATGGTACATCTGGTTCAGCTACTTGGTCAGGAAGTTTGGCATCAGGAGATTCTGTTGCTTTTACAGTAACAAATAACTTGAATATAACTCCTGGTTATAGATATTTGGAGATTATAACAAGTGTAAATGAACCTGATATTGATTGGAATCAAGATAACGATACTGCAAGATATGAGTTTGTAGTGTCTGCAGGTCCAATGAGTGGTATTTATTCTATTGGTGCTTTGTCAGGTGTGGCAACCGAAAGGCAATTTTCTAATTTTAATGAAGCGTTTAGAATGTTGGAGTGCTCTGGTGTTAGTGGCCCAACAACAATTAAGATTGCTTTGCCTGAAAGTGAATTAAAAGAAGAATTGGTGTTCCCTCAAAATATAACAGGAGCCTCTGCTACTAATACAATCACTTTTACAAGTGCAACAACGGCAAAGAAAGTATTACAACCTACGAACGTAATGGTTGCTAATATGGATTTATCTGGTTGTAAATATTTGGTGTTTGAAAATTTAGAATTTAGAGCGGCAGATTCTTATGAAAATACTGCAAGAATTGTTACAGCTTCTTTAAATACATCAAATATTACTTTTAGAAATTGTAGCTTTACAAGTAGAATTAATTCAGAAACTAATCAACCTGATGATATTACTAATTTGGGTTCTTATCCTCAAAGATTAGCTTCTGTTCTTAATTTAAGTGCTGCAAGTAATGTTACAGTAGATAATTGTATTTTCTCTGTGCCTGCATCAAGATATATCGAAATACAAGGTATGTCTGACGCTTCAATGTCAGATGGAATATCAATTATCAATTCTCAATTTGAAATGAGAAATATGCATACACCAGCTACAAATGCTAATGTAACAAATAATGCAATTTATGCTACATTGAACAAGAATCTTGTGGTAAGTAACAATAAATTTACTACACTTCTTCCTGATAATATGAATCCAATAGGTTCTAATTATTATGCAATCTTGCTTTCTTCTTGTAAAACGTTTAATGTTAATAAGAATGAATTTGATTTGTCAGGAGTAAGTGCTATGATTTTGTCGGATATTCCTAATGCTACAACATCTAAGGTTGTTAATAACAAGATTAGTATTAGAAATAACAATGTTATGACTTATTCACCTATTACTCTTTATGGTGTAAACTTAGTTTCAGGAACAAATATCTTGTTAGCTTATAATAATGTTTACGCATTAGGTACAGTAGCTAATACAATCGGTTACAATATAGGTTATCAAGGAACTGTTATAAACAATATACAAGTAAAGAATAATATCATTGTTAGTGAATTGAGTGGTTATGCTGTTAAAACAACACCATCTTCTCCTCAATCTGTTTCTTATTCTAATAACTTATATTATAAAGTGCCTGGAGAAGGTTTGAATTACTTGTTCTATTATGAAAACTCAACTGTAGATAATTCAACAATTTGGATAACATATACAAACGAAACTAATTCTTATTATACAGAAAATCCATTATTCGCAGCATGGAATGATTTGAATACAACAAGTACATTCTTGTGTGAAAAAGGTGTTGCTGTATCAGGTGTAACAGACGACTTTTATGGAAGACCAAGAGCAAATGTGCCATGTATTGGTGCATTAGAGTTTTTGCCTCCAACAAATAATATCTATGTAATGTCGGTTACTCCAAACAATGGTACATATAGTGTAATGTTTGATGGAATGGATGCTTATTCTGATTGTGATTTTGGAACAGAAAATATATCAGTAATATTTAAGAATATAAGTGACAATACAATTCCTGCAAATTCGGTTACTATGAATTATAAAGTAGATAATTCTACTGTAAAAACGGGAACAGTTACTCACGCTATAGAACCAAATGTAGAATATACATTTAACTTTACTCAAACTTATGATTTCTCTGCCCCTACACAAGATATGGAAAGAGAATTAATAGCATGGAGTTCTTTCTCTGAGGATACAATTAGAGTAAATGACACAACAAGAGCAAAGGTATTTTCAAGTCATCAAATACCTGCAAGAGCAGATATGTCTATCAGTGTGCCTTATGGAACAGCTGCAACATTAAATGTTACATCAAACGACTCTGTTTATTGGTTCTATTCAATTAATGACGAAGAACCATTCTTGAAATCACAAAGTTTACAAACAACAATATTATATGCAGATACTACTTTATATTTCTCTGAAAAATCGGAAGTACCAAATATCAAGATAACAGAAATACAATTATCAAAAACAACAGCTTCTGCCGAAGGATTGACAAGTCCTTTACCTGATTGGGTAACTACTGCAAATGCGTTTGAAATTGCAAACCTTGGTAATGGTGCTGCAAATATGGGTGGCTACAAGTTTAAATACATAAAAGCAAATGCTAATCAACAATTAGGAACTTCTATAACAAAGACATTTGAATTTCCTTCTGACTTTGTATTACCAGCAGGAGCAGTTGTAACATTGTTACCAAAAGCCCAAAACTCAGTAAATACAGACCAAGCCTTAGGAATAGGAACAGGAACTGTTGCACAAACAAACAAATTAGGTGCCTTTATAGAAAACTCACAAGGAACTATAATAGACGCAGTAGCATTAAATGGAGCAACATTTCCTAATTCAATAGGAGTACCTTCAAATGTATGGACAGGAACTTCTGATGATTTGGATTGTACAGGTAAAGCAGGTATCAGCAGAATAACAACAACAGGTAATAATCAAACAAGTTGGATTGTTTCTTCTGCAACAAATCCAATGACAATAGGAACTTTAAATTCAACATTAATATTAGCGAATGATAATGGTTGTTACGGAGAAAAAACAGTCTTTAATGTAAATGTAACAGGAGTTCCTGAAGTAAACCCTGGAATTGCCAGTGTTTCAATCAATGGAGTAGATTCTGAATCTGCATGTACATTAACAGACGAAGAAGTAATAGTAAAAATAGCTAATATAGGAATACAATCAAGTACTGAATCAATACCTGTTGTGTGTGAATTGTATGAAAATAATGTTTTAATAGCAACTATTTCAGATTCTTATACAGAAAGTATTGCTCCTTATGATACAGTAGATTTTGTGTTAAGTCAAACACTAAATCTTTCGGCAAATACATCGGCAAGAACATTTGAAATAAAGGCTTATACAAATCTTTCAACAGATGTTTTGCATGCAAATGATACATCAAATACAACAATAACATCATTGTTAACACCACTATCTCCAACAGCAAATGATGCTTCAATTGATTATGCTACTCAAATACAATTAACAGCAACAGTACAAAGCCCACAAAATCTTGTAGTGTGGTATGAGGATTTATTCACAGAGGAAGAGTTGGCAAGAGGAGAGTATACAACACCTATCCTTTATGAAAATGATACATTCTATGTAGCATCTATTATAGAGCTGTCAACAAATGTTCCAGTTGGCACAGGAACAATATTAAATACAACAACATCTCATCCTGCACCTTTCGCATATACTACAAAGAAAGCAAAAGAACAATATTTGTACACAGCCACAGAACTTAACGCAGCTGGATTAGGAGAGGGTTCTATAAATAGTCTTGCGTTTAATATAGATGATGTTAATGCCAATGTAACAATGGGTGTTTATAGGGTTAGTATAGGAACAACTAATCAAAATGATATTTCAACTTGGATTAACGGATTAGAAGAAGTTTATTCGGGTTCTCTTTCTTTAACAACAACTGATTCTGGTTGGGAAGTAATACAATTTACAGAACCATTCCAATATGATGGTCAATCAAATATTGTAGTTCAAATATGTTTTGAAACGACTACAACAACAGGAAAAGTAAAAGTAAAACAAACAGAAACAGATTACAATTCTGCTATTTCTTATCGTCATGCTTCAAATAATGCATGCGAATTTACAGGAAACCCTTCTACTGTTTCGCAAAGAAAACCAAATATTCAATTTAATGTAAATAGCTTTGGTTGTATTTCACCAAGAGAAGAAGTAATAGTAACAGTAGCTCCACCACCAGCTGTTGATGCAGGGGTTCTATCAATACAATCTCCTGTTGCAGGAACAAATATCTTAGCAGGAGTAGAAACCCCAATAGAAGTAGAGTTGAAAAACTATGGTTTGCAACCATTAACATCAGCAGAAATACATTGGAGTGTTAATGGAGAAGAACAAACAGTTTACAATTGGACAGGAAATCTTGAAAATAATGCGACTTCAGTAGTGACAGTTGGAAATTATATTTTCTCTTCAGGAACAATAGAATTGATAGCTTGGGTTGTTGTTCAAAACGACAACGAAAATTCTAATGATACAATTTCAATAACATTGTCATCTTGTTTAGGAAATGGAGATGGCATTACCAATGTAACAATTGGACCAAATGCAACAGACGATTATGCAACCATAAATGAATGTTTAGATGTTTTAAAATCATCTGGAATATGTGGACCAATCGAAATAGAAATAAAACAAGGAACATACAATGAACAATTAGTAATAACTGATATTGCAGGTTTGTCATCAGAAAATTATATAATAATTAAGGGCGAAGGAACAGCAGATCAAACAATATTGACCTACATGCCTACTGCTAACATAGAGGATGATGCTAAGTTTGTTTTGTTTATGGATTCTGTTTCTAATATAATATTCCAAGATTTAACAATATCTATAACAGACACAAATACATCTGCTGTAATAAATCTGACTAACACATCAAATATAACATTTAATCAAGTTATATTTGCTACCCCACATTCTGTGACACCAAATTTGTTTGATATAAAAAATAGTAATAACCTAACATTTACAAACAATAATTTCTACGGCTCATCTAATCAAATTAAGTCAGAAGAAAATACTTCTAATTTAAATATTAATAACAATAAGTTCTATGATTTTGGAACAACAGCCTTAGATTTATCATTGATATCAAATCTACAAATTAACAACAATTCATTTAGCACAGACTCTTCGAAAATAGTATTGACAGCCGTTAAGCTTTCTCAAATTTCAGGAAATCTTGACATTATGGCAAATAGAGTATTCTTAACCAAAGGAACAGAAGATAGAGTAGCAATAGAATTAACAAATTCCAATTTTACTCAAAACAATCCAGCGGTTATAGCAAATAACTCAATATCTGTTGTTGGACCAAACGTAAGTACAAACTTTGAAACTTTTGGTATATCACTTGATAACATTTCTCACGTAGATGTATTTTATAATACAGTTTATATGAAAGCATCTAATAACAGTGCAAAATCAAGAGCATTATCCGTTGGAGAAACAGGCTCAGCAGTGAGAATAAGAAATAACAATTTAGATAACCAAGGAAAAGGATATGCTATTTACGTAGAAACAGCAGATGCTGTAGTCTTATCTAATACAAATAACTTTATAACAAATGGAAGTAAATTTGTAAAATGGGGAGCAGATAAAGCTACATTAGAGTTGTTGCAAACTACAAGTGGAATGGATAACTTATCACTATCAATAGAAAACTCATTCCTAAATGATTCTGTATTATCATTAAGATGGCCAACAGATATTGTAAGAGCGGCAGAACCATTAGATGATATAAATGTTGATATAGACAACAATGTAAGACCTATTTCACCAAAGCCAACAATAGGAGCATATGAATACATGTTCACAAGTACAGATACAGGTATACCAACAATTCTTCAACCAATAGAAGGAGATGAATACATTGAGGGTGAACCTTTGACAATAGAAGTAGAGTTGAAGAACTTTGGTAACTACACTATCAGTTCTGTTGATATAACAGCAGTATTGAAATATCACCAAGATTCAACAGATGCAATACAACAAATTACAGAAACATGGACAGGAATGTTAGCATCATTAGAAACAACAACTTATACATTCCAAGGTACATTCACACCTCCATTGAACTATGACTATGAAGAAGAATTGTATATGTATGTTTACACAACATTAATAGATGACACAATTCATACAAACGACACTGCCTACACAACATTCTTAACAACACCATCAACAGACCTTGAAATAGACGGAGTGATAGTAACGACCGAACGTTGTAATCTTACAAATTATGAAGTACAAACAAAGATAAAGAATGTAGGAGAGTATCAAGTTAATTCTAATAATACAATAGAAGTTAAATACTACTTTAAAGAACGCCCAGACCAAATAGTAACAGAATTATTAACCTTCCCTTACAATGACCAAACAAACGGAGTTAACTTTAACAACCTACAGCCAGGAGCTTCATTAACTTATACATTCAATACAACATCGAATATATACCCAACAGACTTGACTGATGACACACTTCACTTAGTAACAATAGTAAAAACAGTAGGAGACAATCAAGAAGACAACGATACACTATCGACAGCGAAAACTGTAATTTCAAAAGTTTCACCTCCTGCACCAACAGTAACTCATGACTACATACCATACGGAACTTGGGGACACCCATCAGCAGAACAAGCAAATAATTTACCTATAAAGTGGTTCTCAAATCAATACGCAACAACACCATTCTATGCACCATCATCATACAATGCTTCAAAGAACTACACAACCACACAATTATTCGCAGACACAACATTCTACCTAATGGTAAATGCAAGTGGAGCATACCCTTGTGCGAGTGAATTTACACCAGTAACAGTTTACTTAGATCCAAGAGCAGAAGTAGATGCTTCAGTCTCAGCAATAGTAGAACCAATACCAGAGGGTTGGGTTTATATGGAATTAGGTGATACAATAAAAGCAATGGTATGGAATTATGGTACACAACCACTTTCAAACTTTAACATCTCTTATAGCATTAAACCTACATCTCCTGCCACAGCAGAAGAAATAATAGTAACAGAAACTTGTACTGAATCAATAGCGCCATTAGCGTTGTATGTATATTCATTTAATCAACTTGCAGATATGTCAAATGTTTCAAAGACATACAAAGTTAGAGCGTGGGTAGATGCAAATAATGATTACACAGCATTAAATGATACATGTGATTACACGTTAATCAAACCAAAAAATGGAGCGAATATCTATACATTATCCCAAACACCAGGAGGCGAGGAATCGTTAGACATCACAAGAGTTAAGTTAGGAGCAATGGAATCAACTTCTAACGCCTCAGGAAATAAATACACAAATTATACAGAAGAAATTCCACCAGCAGTATTATTCAAAGGAGTAAACGATGAAATACAAGTACAAGTTGATAACTCTTCTGCAATGGAAGCAGGTAGTATAGTAGGAGGTTGGATTAAAACATTCTTAGATTGGAATAGAGATGGAATCTTTGCGGAAGATGAATGTGTTATGAGTGATACTATTTGGTCAGGACAAACCGCGATAAAACCATTAGTAGTGCCAAGCGCAACACTATCAGGTTTAACAAGAATGAGAGTAATCCTTGCACAAGGAGGAAATCAAACAACAATAACAGATGGAAGTTCTGCTCCAACAAGAGGAGAAGTGGAAGACTATAAAATATTAGTTCGCACAGCAGAACAAGTAAATGCCGAATTACAAGTATTTGTTGATCCAGATCAATTCTTATCAACCTCACAACAAAATGTTAGTGTTCAATTGAAGAACGCAGGACTTGACGCCTTGACATCAGCAGCAATAACATGGCAAATAAATCAAGAACCAGAACAAGTATTCAATTGGAATGGTAACTTAGCAACCGGAGCTTCAGAAACTGTAGCCTTAGGACAAGTAGAATTACCGTTAGGAAACTCAACACTAAAAGCCATTGTTAATGCAGCAGGGGATAATTACCACGAAAACGACACAATAACAAAAGTTGTACACGTATTCAAAAAAGTAGTAGTGCCATACGCTACAAACTTTGATGAAGAAGAAGGAAACGATGACTTCTTTGCCTATGACGTAAGTACAACTAACCCTACAAATTGTTGGGAATTTGGAACACCAGCAGCAAGCAATAGTAAAATCAATGCACCTTATTCTGAACCTAATTGTTGGAAAACAAAACTTGAAGGCAATTACCCAGCAAATAACGAAAGTTATCTATATAGCCCAATATATGATATAGGAGTTGTAAAACCAGATACAATGAGCTTTATGATGCGTACTGCTTTTGGAGCGGGAGCTTCAATGCACATAGAATATCTAAATTGGGAAGGAAAATGGGTAATGTTAGGAGCCTTAGATGACCCTAATGCAACAAATTGGTACAACGCAGAAGAAGGATTTACTACAACAGCAACATGGAGAGAGGTTATATATTCATTAAAATCAATAAATCACTTGTTTGGTAATGAATTACAATTCCGCTTTGTATTCAAGAGTGCAACATCAAGAAATGATGGTGTAGCAATTGATGATTTTGAAATCAAGAGAGCAAAACGTGATCAAGATGCCGGAATAATAACAATCAATTTAGAGCCAAATGATTTACCAAATTATGGTTCAAACTTCTATCCAAGAGTAGGTATCAAGAACTATGGAGCACAAGTATTAGACAATGTTGAAGTATGTTATTTTGCAGAAGGAATGTATATACCAATTTGTGAATCAATAACAAATGCAGGTGTAGAGCCAGATGACACAATCCACTATACATTCACACAAGGAACATATTTAGCAGTAGGAATGCCAGATCCATTTAACTTATGTGCATTTACACGATTAAATCCAACAGACGTTTACACCGATAACGACTCTTGTTGCGTATCAGTTGTGATAGGACCACTTCAAAAAGACGTTGGAATAGTAGCAATAACAGCACCAGGAGAACAAATCGTATCAAACGATAACATAGAAGTAGCAATACATATTAAGAACTATGGATTAGATCCAGTAAGTGAATTACCTGTTGGATACACTGTTTCAGGAGGTGCAACCGTAACAGAAACTGTTTACTTTACACCACCATTATACAATGGAGATGAATATGTTTATCGTTTCAATGAAAGATTCCGTGCCTCATTTGGAGCAGTAAATCTAAAATGTTGGACAGGACAAGAAGGCGACTATTATCACGACAACGACACATTATACAAACGATTAGAAGGAACAAGTGCTACAAGAGACTTGGAAGCAAAATATGTAACAATAGATGATGCTAATCCAACAAACATGGCGGTTCAATTAACCTTTATGAACAGAAGTTCAGTGGGAATCGGAAATGTAACAGTAGGATACTATTACAACGGAGACAAAACAAACGCAGTTGAAGAAACATATAGATTAGGTAACATAGTACCTTCAGGAACACTTGCACATCATAAGTTTGAAGTAGAACTTCCAAGAGCAAATGGACCATACTATTCGATTACCGCATACGTTTCAGCAGCAGATGAAAGCGATAGAGAAAACGACACAACAAGTGTGCTTTATATGGGATATAGAGATGGAGTTGCAGACACTATCTTTGTAGAACAAACAGCAGCAGAAGATTGTAGAGTTCAATTAATCGCACACAATGCAGGAACAATAGGTGGAACAACACAAGTAAGAGCACACCTTGTTCAAAACGGAGACTTTGCTAACAAAATAACTCAAACATTCACTTGGGAATATGACGAACCAAATCCTGAATTAGTAAGATATATGAACTTTGAACAAAGAATACCAAAGAGTGCAGACGGACAATACAATTTGATTGCTTGGATTGAATATCCGTATGATGCAGACCATAGAAACGACTCAACAAATATTGTAGTTGTTAAAACCTATGTGGGATTGGAAGACGAAGTTGCAAGTCCTATATTTGAATTAGAACAAAACCAACCAAATCCATTTGACAATCAAACCTCAATAGGATTTACTCTTCCAGAAGAAGGCAATGTAGAATTGGTAATAACAAACAACATAGGTCAAATAGTATATCAAAAAACAGGAGCATTCCCACAAGGAAGAAGCGAAATCAAACTTCAAGACCTTAACTTAGCAGAAGGTACATACTACTACACAATGTACTACAAAGAAGAAAAACAAGTTAAGAAAATGATAGTTGTTAGATAAGCGACAATAAAACATTAAATGCTGAAAGCGGAGTTTCAAAACAAAGAAACTCCGCTTTTTTTTCTTTGCTTTATTTTTTTAATTCAAAGAAATATTTCTATATTTGCAACACATATTCAAATATTATGCAACACTTCAAAAGCATAACCAACCTTTGCAAGAAAGTGGAACGTACATCGTAAGAATAAAGACACAACGTGGCTTTGCGAACAAAAAGATTCTTATAGAATAAAACAAAGAGTTAGAAAAATAAAACAAAGAAAAAAAAATTTTTTCTTTGTTTTATTTTTCTAACTCAAAGAGATATTTTTTTAGAAGTAAATATCTCTTTCTCCGTTTTCGATTTTGCAAAGATTGTCTTCTATTTTTCTTACAAGTTCTTTCTTTTCTACTTCGGCAAACATTGATTTTATCAACTCTATTCCTTTCATTTTTGTTTCTGCTGAGGCGAAATCTTCAAGGTATTCTCTAAAAGTGAACATCGCATTAGGCAAGCAGTATTGTTTTATTAAGCCTGGTTTTGCTAAGTCCATAAAATCGCCACCTACTCTGTGTTTTCTGTAACAGCCTGTGCAGAATGAAGGAATGTAACCTCCGTCTATCAATGAGGAAATAACCTCTTCAAGTGTTCTATGGTCGCCTGTTGAGAATTGTGTGCCGGTTCCTTCTTCCTCGTGTGCGTATGAGCCAGGGTTTGTTTTGCTTGCAGCTGAGATTTGACTAACTCCGTATTCTATTAACTCGTTTCTCATTTTATCGTTCTCTCTTGTAGAAAGTATTATGCCGGTATATGGCAATGCAATACGGATTATGGCAACAAGTTTTTTGAAATCATCATCGCTTACAGGGTGTGGAATATTTTCTGCGGTTGGTGCTCCGATTGCAGGTTCCATTCTTGGAACGGAAACAGTGTGTGGGCCACAGCCATAGCACTCTTCAAGGTGTTTTGCATGCTCCATCATTGCTAAAACTTCAAATCTATAATCTGTAAGTCCGAATAATGCACCTATTCCTACATCATCAACTCCACCTTCCATAGCTCTGTCCATTACAGTTAAGCGATAAAGGTAATCTGCCTTAGGTGTGCCTGCTGGGTGAAAGTCTTTGTATTTTATTTCATCGTATGTCTCTTGGAAACAAACGTATGTACCAATTTTTTCTGCTTTTAATCTTGCAAATTCTTCAACTTCCATTGGTGCAAGCTCTACGTTTATTCTTCTAATGTAGTCTTTGCCTCCTCTTTCTTTTACTCCGTAGGTTGTGCGTATTGCTTCAACCATATAATCGGTGCCGTTTTTGTTGTTTTCTCCACAAATCAAAAGAGCTCTCTTGTGTCCTTGTTTTAAAAGTGCAGAAGTTTCTTCGGCAATTTCTTGCATTGTAAGAATTTTTCTTTTGATTAGTTTGTTGTCTCTACGGAAAGAACAGTAAGTGCAATTGTTTACGCAAATATTTCCTGTATAAATAGGAGCGAAAAGCACAAGGCGTTTGCCGTATATTGCTTCTTTTACTGTTTTTGCAGTTTCCATTATTTTGTGGATAGTATCTGCATCTTTTACTCTTAACAAACAAGCAACATCTTCAAGATTTAAGCCTTTTAGTTTTAAAGCTTTGTTTAATATCTCATTAACCTCGTTTGTTGTAGGTGTTTTTCCTTCTATCAATCCATAGAGTTTGTCTCTGTCTATGAAATTGGTGTTGCGTTTTTCTATATTCATAATTATTCGTTGTTTGTTCTCTGAATGTTTTTTGATAATATTGACTTTACTTCTACGTCTTTTAGTCTTCCTATTCTTCCTGTTAAAGCGTTGATGTTGTCAGAGGTGGTTTCGATTATTAAGGTAATAATACTCAAACCCTTGTCCGGCAAAGGAAGTCCTTGACGAGCTAAAATAAAGTCGCTGTAATTGCTAATGATTTCGTTTACCTGCTGAGCTACTTCTCTGCGGTATATGATTATACTTATTGTTCCTATTCTCTTTTCCATCAGTTGTTACTTTTGGATTAGTTATTATTTTCTTTTCTTGATGATAAGCATCTGCATTGAATTGTCTAAACGCCATATTCTTTGGAAATGCTGTTGCAAATATACAATATAAATGTAAAATATCAAGACTTTATTATGTGAATTTGTATTTTTCTTAAAAATAATTATCTTTGCAAGTCTAAAAACTATTAAAATATTTATGTTATGAAATTTAGAAAGATTTTAATTTTAATGTTCTTGTCTTTGTTTGTAATGAATGTTTTTGCACAAAACACATCGGAGCAAAAAGATGAAGAAGCGTCTATTGTTTATTATGTAAAAGAAATCACAGCAGAGAATGTGTTGAAATTATACAAGCTTTTGGGTGTTGATTTGCAAGGAAAAACAGGTGTAAAGATACATTTCGGAGAAGAGGGTAATAAGAATTTTTTAAATCCTGAGCTAACAAGACTTTTAATGCAAGAAACAAAAGCTACTTGGGTAGAAACTAATGTGCTTTATGTAAGCAAGAGAAGATTTACCGATAAACATATAGCCTTGGCTAAGCAACACGGATTTACTTTTGCTCCAATTGATATTTTGGATAAAGAGGGAGAAATAGATATTTCCACAGAAGGAATGGGTTTAAAGCACTATAAGAATGTGAAACTTGGAAAGGGTTTTATGGATTATGATAATTACATAATTTATTCTCACTTTAAGGGTCATGGCTCTGCAGGATTTGGTGGTGCAATCAAGAATATTGCAATGGGAATGGCTTCTCCTGGTGGAAAAATGGCTCAACACGCATCGGATATTCCTCAAATAAATAAACCAAGTGAATGTGTAGGTTGTGCAAACTGTGTAAACAACTGCCCTGCCTCTGCAATAAGTCTTGAAGGTCAAGTGCATATAGATACAACTAAGTGTATAGGTTGTGCAAAGTGTATTGCAGAATGTCCTTTGAAACTATTCTCTCCTAAAAAGGTTGAATTGACAGGAGATATTTTCCTTGAAAGACTTGTAGAGTATGCAAAGGTTGCAACAAGTCTTAAACCAATGGTGTATATCAATGTTTTAGCAAATATTTCTTCTGTGTGCGACTGCTCTTCTAAGGCTCCTGCACCTTTTACACAAGATATAGGAATTTTAGCTTCGAAAGATATTGTTGCAATCGACCAAGCAAGTTTGGATTTAGTTGCAAAAGGACATCAATGTGATGATCCTTTCTTAAAGGAAAGCGGAAAGAGTGGAAAAGCTCAATTAGAATATGCTGAAAAGCTTAAAATGGGTAAAAGAAAATACATTTTAGTGGAAGTTAAATAGAAGAAATATGAAAATATCTTCAAGAGTTACATTTTTATTTTCGCTAATTCTTTGCTTAATACTTGGTTGTGGTTTTACTTCTTGTGTAGATGAGAATGATTATGCTTCTTCGCCTGCGGTAGAACTAAAATTTAGTACGGATACTCTTACTTTTGATACTGTTTTTACAACTATTGGCTCGGTTACTAAAACACTTATGGTTTATAATAATGAAAGCCAAGCTGTGAAGATAGATAGAATAAGTCTTGGAAGTGGAAGTGCGAGTTTTTATAGGCTAAATGTTGATGGGGATACAAGCCTTGTTGCAAAAGATGTTGAGATAGGGGCAAAGGATAGCCTTTATATTTTTGTGAGATTGGAACTTGATTACAATAATCAAAACAATCCTTTGCTTGTTGAAGATTCTATTGAGTTTTTCTTTAATAACAAAAGTCAAAAAGTGCTTTTGCAGGCCTACGGTCAAGATGCCTATTATCACAAACCAAGTCATTATCTTTTGTCTCAAAATCAAAGTGGAGGCTATGATACAATTTGGTTTTCAATGGCTCACGAAAATCCTGAGAGTTGCGGAGTTATTGTGAACGGAAACGATATTGAGTGGAAAAATGATAAACCTCATGTTGTTTTAGGTGTTTGTGCTGTGGATTCTGCTTATAGTCTTAATCTTAGTTCAAATACTAAAATACATTTTCAAAATTCTGCTGAATTTTGGGTTTATAAAGATGCGACTTTAAAGGCAGAGGGTGAGGTAGAGCAACCGATAGTTTTTCAGGGATTAAGATTAGATGAGTATTATAAGGATATTCCGGGACAGTGGGGCTGTGTTAGGTTTTGGGCTGGTAGCAAAGATAATGTTTTGAATAATGTTGTTGTGAAAAATGCAACAATAGGAATTTTGGTTGATACTTGCGTAACAGCAAATCCTACAATAGAGATAACGAATACGAAAATTGAAAACTGTTCTTATATAGGGCTTTATTCAAGAGGAGCAGTTTTGGATATGAAAAATTCACTTGTTCAAAATTGTGGTAGTTATCTTTTGGCACTTACTCTCGGGGGAAGTTATCAATTCGTGCATTGTAGTTTTGTTAATTACTATAATTATAAAACTCGTACGACTCCTGCTCTGTATTTTAATGATTATTATTTAGATGTAAATGATAATGTTCAATATAGGCCGATTGAAAAAGCAGAGTTTTATAATAGTGTTATTTATGGTGCACTTTCTGAAACAGAAATAGAGTTTGATATGATTGACCAAAACCTTGCTACTATAAGATTTGATTATTGTCTTGCGAAATATGATGTTGCTAATCAAAATGCTAATATTTTTACAAATTCTATCTTAAATGAGGAGCCTTTGTTTGTAGATGTTTCGCAGGGAGATTTGCATTTGCAAGAAAATTCACCTTGTATAGGTAAAGGAAGTGGTATTTGGGGGTATAATTTACCTTACGATATTGAAGGGAATTATCGTTTGGACCCTCCAAGTATAGGTGCATACGAGTATAAACCGCAAACAAAATTTAAGATTTCTAAGAAAAAATCTTAGAAAATAGCGAATTATTTTGTATTTTTGCACGTTTATTGTTAAATAGTTAATAAAGGATAGAATATATTAATTACAAATTTCATTTTAAAAAGATGACAAAAAAGTACGTTTACACTTTTGGTGGTAAGACCGCAGAAGGTAAGGCAGATATGAAGAATCTGCTTGGGGGAAAAGGAGCAAATTTGGCAGAGATGTGTCATTTAGGATTGCCTGTTCCTGCAGGATTAACAATTACAACAGAATGTTGTACAGATTACTATGCAAATAATTGTCAATTGCCAGAAGGCTTAATGGAACAAGTAAAAGAAGGTCTTAAAAACGCCGAACAAGTAATGGGAATGACCTATGGAGATAAGGATAATTGCTTGTTAGTATCTTGTCGTTCAGGTGCAAGAAGCTCAATGCCTGGAATGATGGATACTGTTTTAAATATAGGATTGTGTTCAGCAACAATACCAGGATTGATTGAAAAAACAAACAATCCTCGTTTCGTTTATGACTCATACAGACGTTTGATTATGATGTATGCTGACGTTGTTATGGAAAAAGCAGAAGGCTTAGAACCATGCAAAGGCGTTGGTATCCGTCGTTTATTAGATGATATGTTTGATGAATACAAACATTCAAAAGGATACAAGCAAGATACAGACCTTACAACTGAGGATTTGATGTATTTAGCAGAAGAATTCAAAAAAGTAGTTAAAGAAAACATCGGCGTAGAGTTCCCTGATGATGCAGAAAAACAATTAGAAGGTGGTATCAGAGCCGTATTTAAATCTTGGAACGGAAAGAAAGCTGTTGCATATAGAAGAATCGAAGGAATTCCTGATGATTGGGGAACAGCAGTAAACGTTCAAGCAATGGTATTCGGTAACATGGGTAATGATTCTGCAACAGGAGTGGCATTTACTCGTAACCCAGCAAACGGAGACAATCAATTCTATGGAGAATGGTTGATAAACGCACAAGGAGAAGATGTTGTTGCAGGTATTAGAACACCAAATCCATTGAATAGCGAAACAAAAACAGAACAAAACAAGCACTTGCCATCAATGCAAGAAGTAATGCCTGAAACATATAAAGAACTTTGCGATATCAGAGAAATCTTAGAAAAGAATTTCCGTGATATGCTTGATATAGAGTTTACAATTCAAAACAACAAACTTTATATGTTACAATGCCGTGTAGGAAAAAGAACAGGTGTTGCAGCAGTTACAATGGCAATGGAGATGCTTGGTGAAGGCTTAATCAATGAAAAAGAAGCAATTTGCAGAGTATCACCAGAACAATTAGACGAATTACTTCACCCAATCCTTGATGCAAAAGAAGAATCTAAACACACAGTGATAGCACAAGGCTTACCAGCAGGTCCAGGCGGTGCAGTAGGAGTGATAGCTATGACAAGCGAAGAAGCAATGCGTCTTGAAAAAGCAGGAATTGCAAACATCTTGGTTAGAGAAGAAACAAACCCAGAAGATGTTGAAGGAATGCGTGCAGCAACAGGTATCTTAACAGAAAGAGGTGGTATGACATCTCACGCAGCCTTAGTTGCAAGAGGTTGGGGTAAATGTTGTATAGTAGGTTGCAGTGCTTTGAAAATAGATATGGAAGCAAAAACTGTTTCAATGGGTGGAAAAACTTACAAAGAAGGAGATACACTTAGCTTAAACGGAACAAAAGGAACAGTTTACGAAGGAGCAGTAGCAACAATCAATGCATCAGAAAACGAATTGTTCAAACAATTCATGCAATTGGTTGATAAATACAGAACAATGGGCGTTAGAACAAACGCAGACAACCCAAAAGATGCACAACAAGCAATAGATTTTGGAGCAGAAGGTATAGGATTGTTCAGAATTGAGCACATGTTCTATGGAGAAAACTCAGAAAAACCATTAGCTATATTAAGAAAGATGATTCTTTCTGGTTCAACAGAAGAAAGAAAGAAATGGTTGAATGAATTATTACCATACATCAAAGTAGCTGTTAAAGGAACAATGCAAGTGATGAATGGAAAACCAGTAACATTCCGTTTGATCGACCCTCCTTTGCATGAATTTGTGCCACACACACAAGAAAATGTAGAAGCTTTAGCAAAAGAATTAGGAATTGCAACAGAAGAATTAAATAAGAGAATTGTAGCATTGGAAGAAGTAAACCCAATGATGGGATTAAGAGGAGTAAGATTAGGAATCACTTATCCTGAAATCACAGAAACACAATTCAGAGCATTATTTGAAGCAGAAGCTGAATTAAGAAAAGAAGGCTTTGATCCACACTTAGAAATCATGGTTCCATTGACAATTTCTGTAACAGAACTTAAACACCAAAAAGCAATTTGCGATAGAGTACACGCAGAAGTTGAAGCAGCAATGGGAGCTAAGATAGAATATATGTACGGAACAATGATAGAAATACCAAGAGCGACACTTGTAGCAGACAAAATTGCAGAAGTAGCAGATTTCTTCTCATTCGGAACAAATGACTTGACACAAATGACATTTGGATTCTCTCGTGATGACGTAAATGGTATCTTAGAAACATATCAAAGCGAAAAGATAATTCCGGCAGATCCATTCCAAACATTAGATCAAGAAGGAGTAGGACAATTAGTTACCTTAGGAGTTCAACGCGGACGTGTTACAAAACAAAATCTTAAAGTAGGCGTTTGTGGAGAACACGGAGGAGATCCAGAATCAGTTAAATTCTTCTTCAAAAACGGAATGAATTATGTATCATGCTCTCCATATAGAGTACCAGTTGCAAGACTTGCAGCAGCACAAGCAGCAGTAAGTGAAAAGTAATAAGATACAAAAACAATAAAACATAAAAAACGAAAGGCGATTGAAATAATTCAGTCGCCTTTTTCTTTGTATTATTTTGCTAAAACAAAGAAAAAATCATTGCAAACAAACTATTTCTTTCGCTTTTTCGTTATATTTTTATGAAAAAAGGCTTTGTAATTGTTTTTTTAGTTTTGTTTTCTTTTTTGCTTTCTGCACAGAGTGTGGAGCAGATTTGCATTGGTGTGAATGAGTATGCGAAAAATCTTCGTTCGGCTTATTATGAGGCGGATATTATCATTGAAGAGAATGGGCAGACAACGACTTATTTCAATAAGGTTAGTTTTCAAAAAAACAAATATGGCAATAAAATTTTTGCTAAGATAAATGCTCAAATTTATTCTTCAAACGAGTTGATTCAACAAGTGTTTTGCGACAACAAACGCTTTACTTTGATAGATTCTTATGAGAACATAGCCGAGCAATATGATAAAGAAGATTATGAAGAGTTTATAAAACAAATAGATGTCAATGTAATTCCGGAATTTGTTTTTAATAAACCGATTTTTAATCTCAAAGCAATAGAAAAAGGCGAAATCCTCGTTGAAAGAAAAGAAGATACAATAATCAATGGCTTTGAAATGTTTCGTATTTTAGAAACTTTGATGAAATTTGACACCCTTTCCTATATAAAAGAGCATTATATAAGAAAAAGCGACTTTCTTCCGATAGCCAAAAACACTACAATAAATTACTTAAATCAAGAAAAAGCGATAGTAAAGAGCAAATCCTATCAAGTAATGCTTAGTCGCATTGACGAAAACACAGCTTATCATGAGGCAAGATTTGAGTTTGATTTTAGAAATTCAGCAATAGATTTAAGATATAAAAGTCGTAAGTCTCTAAATCGCCAATGGATTGAGCAGGAGCGAAACCAGAGTACATTCGCTTATGGTTCGGAAGCACTTGACTTTAAGGTTGAAGATGTGTTTTCAAAGCCTTTTGAACTAAAAGCCAACAAAGGAAAAGTTGTGATTATGGCTTTTTTCTACAATAGTTGTTCTCCTTGCGTTCCTGTTTTGAATGACTTGCAGAAAATATACGAAAAATATAAGGAAGAGGGAGTTGAGGTGATTGCTTTAAACCCTGTGGACAGTAAGTTAGGAGAGGAGGAAATGCAATCCTTCGTACAAGAGCATAACATAACCTATCACGTTGCACAAATACCAAGAAACTCTGTCGAAGAAATGTATTTAGTACGTTATTTCCCAACAATTTTCATTATAGACAAGAAGGGTAGGGTAGTTTATTCGCATCAAGGCTATAACACCTTGTTTAAAGATAAGATTTCTGATATAATAGATAAGGAATTATAGTTTTCTTCGCTAAGATATTTGAGAAAAATCTGCCGTTTTATGTTTTCTTGCTAAGTAGTTTCTTAAAGGTTTGTTTTCTACGGCTTTCAATAGAGGGTCGTGTGAAATTATTTGAACAGCAACGTCTTTTGCTTGACTCATCATTAGTTCGTCTTGCACAATGTCGGCAATTTTCAATTCCATAACTCCACTTTGTTGAGTGCCTGCAATGTTTCCCGGTCCTCTTAGTTGCAAATCGGCTTGTGCAATCTCAAATCCGTTGTTTGTTGCACACATTGTGTTGATTCTAAACAAACCTTCTTGCGATAGGTCGTCCTTTGTGCGTAAGATACAATAACTTTGCTCTTGACCTCTGCCGACTCTGCCTCTTAATTGATGAAGTTGAGCAAGCCCAAACCTCTCTGCGTTTTCTATTACCATAACTGTTGCGTTCGGAACATCGACTCCAACCTCAATAACCGTTGTTGCAACCATTATATTGGTAATTCCCTCTTTGAAACGTTGCATTTCATAGTCCTTATCTTCGGCTTTCATTTGCCCATGCACAATACTGATTTGATATTTCGGCAAAGGAAATTCCCTAACAATGCTTTCGTATCCGTCCATTAAGTCTTTCAAATCCATTTTCTCGCTTTCCTTAATCAAAGGATAGACAACATAGATTTGTCTTCCTAAATCTATTTGCTTTCTCATAAAGTTGAAAAGCGTAAGTATGTCTCTGTCGAAAAGATGCGTTGTTTGAATAGGTTTTCTTCCCTTAGGCAGTTCATCAATTACCGAACATTCCAAATCACCATAAACACTCATTGCAAGCGTTCTTGGAATAGGGGTTGCAGTCATTACCAAAACGTGAGGCGGAGTAGTGTTTTTGCTCCACATCTTTGCTCTTTGCTCCACTCCAAAGCGATGTTGCTCATCAATTACGGCAAGTCCAAGATTTTTAAACACAACATTATCTTCCAAAATAGCGTGTGTGCCAATCAATATATTGACCTGTCCCTCGGCAAGAGCGTTTAAAAGAGGTTTTCTCTCTTTTTGCTTACTGCTTCCTGTAAGTAAACACACGTTAAGCGGCATATCTTTTAAGAAATTCTTAATGCTGTTGTAGTGTTGTTGAGCAAGAATTTCGGTAGGAGCGATAATTGAGGCTTGAAAACCATTATCTATTGCAATCAACATACACAAAAGAGCAACAAGTGTTTTTCCGCTTCCTACATCTCCCTGTAAAAGACGATTCATTTGAAAACCTGTTCGCATATCGTTGCGAATTTCTTTCACAACTCTTTGTTGAGCATTAGTAAGAGTAAAAGGTAGGTTGTTTTTGTAAAAGTTGTTGAAACTATCCCCAACAACCGAAAAGACGAATCCTTTATTTGCCGATTTATTGTTGTATTTCTTTACTTGGTTTTCAAGTTGCATAAAAAACAACTCTTCAAACTTTAATCTTATTTTTGCTTTTGCAAGGTTTTCCTCATTCTTTGGAAAGTGTATCTCTCTCAAAGCCCTTTCCCTTGTGTAGAGATTGTAATGTTTTGTTATGTATTGAGGTAGGTTTTCTTCAATTCTGTTTACTGCAAGCGAGAGAATTTCTTGCGTATATTTGGCTAAGGTTTTTGAAGTAAGGAAAGAGTTTTTCATTCTTTCGGTTGTAGAGTAAATAGGAAAGAAAGTGTCGATTGCAGTGCGTTTATAAGAAGCAAGAGTCTCAAATTCAGGGTGAGCAAAGTTGAATAAACCATTGAAAAACGTAGGCTTTCCAAAAATAACATAGTCAATGCCAAGAACAAAACTATCGCTAATCCATTTCAAACCTTGAAAGAAAACAAGTTCTATTGTTCCCGTTGAATCGGCAAGCGTGATTACAAGCCTTTGTCCTTTGCCTTTAAGGATTTCTTTCTTGATTGCTTTTCCTACAACTTGAATATAAGTCTCTTCACTTGCTATTTCTCGGATTTTTGTAAACTTACTCTTGTCTAAATAGCGAAAAGGATAATGCTCCAACAAATCTGCAAAAGTTGAAACATTGATTTCTTTTTTCAGAATGTTGGCTTTCTTCTCGCTTATCGAGGATAAATGTTCGATTGGAGTGTCTAAAAAATCCATCATAAGAAAATATTTCAGCAAAGATACAAAGAAAAAACACAAAACAAAGCCCTAAGAGAAAATAAAATTGTTTCACCAAGAGTTAAGCCCAAATGCTTAAAGAATTTTCGGCTCAAAGATTTTTAATCGCAAATTTTGAAAATATAAGCCCTTAACTAAAAATCACTAAATCAAAGACTTAACTTTTTTAAGCCCGATTTTTGCCAAAAAAGTCTTTGATTTTTGCGATTTTTTCGCTGTTTTTTGCAATTTTTTCATTGATTTTCATGCAAAAAAACCTTGATTTAATTTTTTCTATCCTTGATTTAGAAATTTCTATCCCTGATTTAGAAATTTCTAAACGAGCTTTTCGCAAAAAAA
>JAZRIM010000032.1:0-97384 GCA_045645265.1 Candidatus Onthomorpha sp. | reverse complement strand
TTGCGATTCTTTGTGCAAAGGCAGAACTTGTCAAAACAAGCATCGCAATCAGCCAAAGCACCTTTAATGAATGTTTCCTCATATCTTATTGTTTTTAGTTTCGAGTTTATAAAAATAAAAAATCGTGAACTTAATTCTTATTGTTATTTGAGGTCCTCGAAACTACCTTTGCACCGAATAAGAAAAGCTCACGATATACTCGTGAGCGCTTTCCACTTATTCTTATCGGTGCATAATTGAAATTTTCGAGGTTTCAAATAACCAATAATAAGCAAAAACGCTTTTTTATGTCGTTAAAATTATATTTTTCGTTGTTTTTACATATTTTTTCGTTCTTTCAATTTCAATTCGCAAAGGTATAACAAAATTTTTAAAGCACAAAAAAAATCTTACACAAACTCTTAATTTCATAACTCAAAATTTATAGGTAAAAATCTTTATTTTACGGAAATTTCATTTTGGGATTTTTGCGAAAATTCTTGCGAAAAATTGACGAAAATCGGGGTTGATTTTTCGCAGATTTGGAGTTTTTTTACGAAAAGCTCGTTTAGAATTTTCTAAATCAGGGATAGAAATTTCTAAATCAAGGATAGAAAAAATTAAATCAAGGTTTTTTTGCACGAAAATCATTGAAAAAATTTGAAAAAGCAAAGAAAAAATCCGAAAAATCAAAGACTTTTTTGGCAAAATTCGGGCTTTAAAAAGTTAAGTCTTTGATTTTGTGATTTTTAGTTAAGGGCTTATATTTTTAAAATTTGCAGTCAGAAATCTTTTGTTTGAAAATATCGCAAGCATTTGGGCTTAACTCTTAGAAAAACAAGTTTATTTTACAACAAAGCCCAAAATCTTTGGTTGATTTCGGGCTTTGGTTTTTGGTTGTCAAAGGTGTGGTTTTACACAACTATGTTTACAATCTTCTTTGGTACGAAGATGATTTTCTTTATCGCTTTTCCATCAATGTATTTTTGCACTTCGGCGTTGGCTAAGACTATTTTTTCTACCTCATCTTTGTCTAAGTCTAAGGCAATCTCTACATTGGCACGCATTTTTCCGTTTATGGAAACTGGATACTTGAATGTGTTTTCTACAAGTACGCTTTCGTCAAAGGCAGGGAAAGATGCAAATGATATGCTTGTTTGATTTCCCATTAGATTCCAAAGTTCTTCGGTTATGTGTGGTGCAAATGGCGACAATAAAATACACAATGGTTCAAGGATTTCTTTTTTGTTGCACTTCAAGTCTGAGAGTTCGTTTACGCATATCATAAATGTAGAAATTGAAGTGTTGAAAGAAAATCTTTCTATGTCTTCTTGTACTTTCTTTATGGTCTTATGCAATGCTTTTAGTTCGTCTTTTGTTGCTTTTTCTTCGCTTACCGAGTAATTATTGTCTTTGTCGTGATATAATCGCCAGAATTTTCTTATGAATCGGCTGACTCCTTCTATTCCTTTGGTATCCCATGGTTTTGATTGTTCTAATGGTCCAAGGAACATTTCGTATAATCTTAGTGTGTCTGCACCATATTTTTCTACTAAGTCGTCTGGGTTTTGTACGTTGTAAAGACTTTTACTCATCTTTTCGATTTCGTGTCCGCAAATGTATTTTCCGTCTTCTAAAACAAATTCTGCGTCTTTGAATTCTTCTCTCCACGCTTTGAATTTCTCTAAGTCCAAAACGTCATTGTCCACTATATTTATATCAACGTGCAATGGGTCGGTTTCAAATTCTCCTTTTAGGTTATAGGATACGTATTTGTTTGTTCCTTTTACTCGATATACGAAATTGGAACGGCCTTGTATCATTCCTTGGTTAATGAGTTTTTGATATGGTTCTTCTTTACAAACTGCTCCTATATCGAAAAGGAATTTGGTTATAAAGCGTGAGTATAGCAAGTGGCCTGTTGCGTGTTCGCTTCCTCCGATATATAAATCTACGTTTTGCCAATATTGGTTTGCTTCTTTGGATACTAAGGCTTCTGTGTTGTTTGGATCCATATATCTTATGGAATAGGCGTTTGAACCTGCAAATCCCGGCATTGTATTGCAGTCGTATGGATAGCCGTCTTTGGTTTTCCAATTTTTTGCTCTTGCTATTGGTGGCTCTCCGCTTTCTGTTGGTAGGTATTTATCGACTTCCGGAAGTAATAGTGGTAGTTCGCTTTCGGAAATAGGAGTTGCTATTCCGTCTTTGTAGTATATTGGGAATGGTTCGCCCCAATATCTTTGGCGTGAATAAATTGCATCTCTTAATCGATAGTTTATTGTGCCAAAGCCTAAGTTTTTGTCTTCTATGTGTTGGATTGCTTTCTTTATTGCGTCTTTTACGTCTAAGCCATTAAGGAAATCGGAATTGATTACCTTGCCTGCTTTTGAGTCTTTGCTTTCTTGCCACAAGGAAGTGTCTTCTTCTTGTTCTCCATGTGGGACTACTACTTGTTTTATAGGAAGTGAGAAGTGTTTTGCAAAGGCAAAGTCTCTACTATCGTGTGCTGGCACTGCCATAACGGCTCCTGTGCCATAGCCTGCTAAGACATAATCGGAAATCCAAATAGGAACTCTCTCGCCACTCAAAGGATGAAGTGCGTAAGAGCCGGTAAATACTCCCGAAACTTTCTTTACTTCGGCTTGACGCTCTCTTTCGCTACGGTTTTTAGCCCAAGAAACGTATTTTTCTACTTCTTCTTTTTGTTCTTGTGTGGTTAAGTCGGCGATTTTGTCGTGTTCTGGACAAAGAACCATAAAAGTAACTCCGAAAAGCGTGTCTGCTCTTGTTGTAAACACTTCTAAGGTTTCGCCATTCTCTAATTTAAAATATACTGCCGCACCTTGACTCTTGCCAATCCAGTTTCTTTGTATTTCTTTCAATGAATCTGTCCAGTCAAGCTTGTCTAAATCGTTAAGAAGTCTTTCAGCATAGGCTGTAATTCTTAAAGACCATTGACGCATCGACTTTCTTTCAACAGGATAACCTCCTCTTACCGATACGCCATTAACAACTTCATCGTTAGCAAGCACTGTTCCAAGTTCACTACACCAATTCACCATAGAATCTGAAAGGTATGCTATTCTATAATTCATTAAAATGTCTGCTTTTTCTTTGTCTGAAAAGTTCTTCCATTCTTCTGATGTGAATTTTTCGCTTTGTGAGGTTGCTGCGTTTATGTTTTGGTTTCCTTCTTTCTCAAATACACAAATCAATTCTTCTATTGGGCGTGCTTTTTGTGCATCATTGCAATAGTAACTGCCAAATAGTTTTAGGAAAGTCCATTGTGTCCATTTGTAATATTTGTCATCGCAAGTTCTTACTTCTCTATCCCAATCGTAAGACAAGCCTAAGATATCTAATTGCTGACGATAACGATTTATATTATTTTCTGTGGTGATTGCAGGGTGTTGTCCTGTTTGTATTGCGTATTGTTCTGCTGGCAATCCGTAAGCATCGTATCCCATAGGGTGCAATACGTTGAAGCCTTGCAAGCGTTTGTATCTTGAAAATATGTCTGAGGCTATGTAACCAAGCGGATGTCCTACGTGAAGTCCTGCTCCCGATGGATAAGGGAACATATCTAAAACGTAATACTTTGGTTTGTCTTCTCTAATCTCTGCTTTAAAGGTTTTATTCTCTTTCCAAAAGTTTTGCCACTTTGGTTCGATTTCTCTAAAATTGTATTCCATATATCGTTTTTTTTAATTCTCTTGTTTTAAGTTTAATTCTACTACGTTTTCTACGTGATGTGTGTGTGGAAACATATCTACCGGACGTATTTTCCCTACATTATATAAAGGAGATAATAATTCCAAATCTCTTGCTTGCGTTGCAGGGTTGCAACTTATGTAAACTATTTTGCGAGCCTTTATCTTCAAGAGTTGATTTACTACATTTTCTGCCATTCCTGCACGAGGTGGATCGGTAATTACTACATCGGGAGTGCCATATTGAGCAACGAAATCATCATTTAATATCTTTGCCATATCGCCTGCTATGAATGTAGTGTTGTAAATCTGATTATACTCTGAATTTATCTTAGCATCTTCAACTGCATCTTCAACATACTCTACTCCTACTACTTTTTTTGCAAGGTGTGCTACGTAATTTGCAATTGTTCCTGTGCCTGTGTATAGGTCATACACGGTATCGGTTGGTTTTATCTCTGCAAAATCGGCTGCAATTGAGTAAAGACGTTCGGCTTGCTGAGGATTTGTTTGATAAAATGTCTTTGGACGTATTTTAAAGGTAAGAATTTTATCGCTTTTGTAAGCCTGCATTGTTTCTCTTATGTGATCGTTGCCTGAATATAAGAGTATTTCTTGGTCTGATATTGAATCGTTGAATTTTTCGTTAATGCAATACATCAAAGATGTGATTTGAGGAAAGTTTTCCTTTATATTATCTAACATAGGTATTATTTCCTCACTTTGTTTTGCAAATATTACTATCAGCATTAACTCTTTTGTGGAACTTGTTCTTACAATCATTCCCCTTAAAAAGCCTACATGAGAACGTATATCGTAATATTCTAAGTTTTTTTCTTGCGAATATTTTCTTATGTGATTTCTTAACTGATTAGAAATATCATCTTGTAAAATGCAATGCTTAATATCTATTACTTTATCAAAGAATGTTGGTGCGTGAAATCCTAAAGCTCCTTGCAAAGACCTCTCTTCGTTAGAATTTACATCCTCTATCCATTGTTTTGTAGAGAATGTAAATTCTAATTTATTTCTATAGTAATATATATTCTCAGAAGGTAGGATTGTTTGCATTTGTGAGCAATCTATTTTACCTATTCTTTCAAGATTATCTCTTACTTGACGTTGTTTATACTTTACTTGCTCTGCATAATCCCAAGTTTGCCACTTACAACCTCCACATTGCGTAAAGTGAGGACATTTTTGTTCAACTCTTTGTTCTGAATAATGATGTATTTTCACCGCTTTGGCTTGAGCAAAGTTCTTTTTCTTGCGATAAATCTCTAAATCCACTATATCTCCTGGCACAACAAAAGGTACAAACACTACCATTTCATCTATTTTAGCAATAGCATTTCCCTCTGCCGCAGCATCAGTAATCAAAACTTTTTCTATAAGTTGTTTTTGTTTTGTCTTTCTCAATTTCATCTCGTATTAAAAAAAAAGAAGCATTGGATTTTTCAATGCTTCTCGCAAAATATCTTTCGATTTTTTCTCTCTCGTAAAATAGTTATAAAAAACTATCTTTCGTCAGAAACAGTTAATTTATGTCTTCCGTGAGCTCTGCGAGCAGCTAAGACTCTTCTTCCATTAGCTGTAGACATTCTTTTTCTGAATCCGTGTTTGTTTACTCTTTTTCTGCGTGAAGGTTGATATGTTCTTTTCATTTCTATGTTGTTTTATTTTTTTCAGACTGCAAAAGTACAGCATTTTTTTGAAATAGCAACTACTTATTGTAAAAAAAATGTATTTTTCCTTTACTTTTTTTTCATTTTTTCTTGGTACAACTAACATTTTTCGTAATTTTGCCAAACATTTGAAAGGATTTTTATTAGAATGGATAAAAGACTCAACGATTTAATAGAATTAAACGATTGGCAAGTAGAATTAATTAATCTACTTGGTGTAGAAAGGTTGATATTAAAATATCCTTATTGTAATATTTTATATATGTATGCAGCACGTTTTAGCAATATTCTAAACAACCAAAATAAAAATAAGTACAAATCCTTATCCGCTGCCTACATTTCCGACAGAATTAGATTAAAAGATTTTTTGGAATCTCCTATTATGGAAAATCCATACAAAAAACAATCTATTGTTAAGCAACAAAATGATAAAGATATCCTTGAAGAAATAAATCAATATACAGAACCAGACTTAGGCGAAAACCCAACAAAAGAAGAGTTAATTGAGAGATTTTTAAAGATAGAGAACCCTAAAGTTTCGCAAGGAGAAGAAGATTTTTCTTCATCTTTCACAATTGATAAGATTATTAAGAATAGTGCCTCAAAAGAATTTAAAACCGTTACTGAAACAATGGCTAAAATCTACCTTCAACAAGGAAACAAATCTATGGCAGTGAAAATTTATGAGCAGTTAATGATTGATAATCCAAAAAAAAGTGTTTACTTTGCAAATCGTATTAAAGAAATAAATAATTGAATAATCAATAAAAATAAGTTATAAAAATGTTCGTATTATTAACCGTATTAATTGTTATAGTTGCAGTTTTGTTAGCAGCAGTTGTTTTGATACAAAACTCTAAAGGTGGTGGATTAGCAGCAAACTTTGCTTCGCAAAATCAAATTATGGGAGTAAGGAAAACAGCTGACGTTTTAGAAAAAGCAACTTGGATATTAGCAGTGGTAATGCTTGTTTTGTGCCTTGCGGCTACAGCTTTAACCCCAGGCAAGGTTAGAGTTGAAAACATAGATGGAACTCAATTAGATCCTAATGCAATAAAAACTACTGTTCCTGCAAAACCACAAGCACCTGCAATGCCAATGGCACCTGCACAAAACAATCCAACAAATCCAGCTAACTAAGTTAGAGAAGATAGAATTAAAAAAAGCCGTGAACAATTTAAAGTTTCACGGCTTTTTTATTTTATTTACTTTTACCCAAGAGCTTAAACATATTATTTTTATAAGCCTCTACGCCAGGCTGATTAAAGGGATTGACTCCCAACACATAAGAACTCAATGCACAAGCAAACTCAAAAAAGTATATTACAGCGCCTAAGGTTTTTTCTTCAATTCTTTCTATCTCTATTGCAATCTGTGGCACTTCCCCATCTATATGTGCTTGACTTGTAGCTTTCATTGCCACTTGATTTATTTGATTTAAAGAATGAGAAAGCAAATAATTCAATCCGTCTTTATTATCTTTGTCAAACGGAATCTCTACTTTTTTATTACTATTTCTTACTTTCAATACCGTCTCAAACATCAACCTTTCCCCTTCTTGAATATATTGTCCCATAGAATGCAAATCAGTAGTATTTAAAAGACAAACAGGGAATAATCCTTTACCATTTTTCCCCTCGCTCTCACCAAAAAGCTGTTGCCACCAACGAGATAAATATTGCAAAGCAGGTAAATAAGTTAAGAAAACATCTATTTTCTTTCCTTTTGAGTACAATAAATTTCTAAAAGCAGCATATTGCCAAGCAGGATTATTCATTGATTTATCATTTACTAAAATTTCTCTCATTTCTCTTGCACCTTGCATTATTGCTTCTATATCATAACCTGCAACAGCAATAGGTAATAATCCTACAGGAGTCAATACAGAAAATCTACCTCCGACATCGTCTTTTATTTCAAAAGTTTTATATCCTTTTTCATCAGCCAATCCTCTCAAAGCACCTTTTGACTTATCTGTTATAGCGATAATCCTATTTTTTGCTTCATCTTTTCCATATTTTTCTTCCAATGCTTTTTTCAAAATACGAAAAGCAATAGCAGGTTCTCTTGTTGTACCGGATTTAGATATTACACAAAGAGAATAATCCCTTGTTTTCAAAACATCTAACAAATCTGCCATATAATCTTCCGAAAGATTCTCTCCTGCATACAAAACTAATGGAGAGTTTTTCTTTGGAAACAAACTCTCAAAAGCCCCACTCAACGCTTCAATTACTGCTCTTGCTCCAAGATATGAACCCCCTATTCCTATAACAACTAAGATTTCATTTTTTTCTCTTAGAGACCTTGCAACATTTTCTATTTCCGAAAGATTTTCTGTATACAATGGCAAATCTCTCCAACCTAAAAAATCATTCCCTTCGCCATTTGCATTCATTATCAACTCATGAGAAAGCAACATTTCTTTCTCCCAATTTTGTAAGTCTTGATTTAAGCAAACCCCTGCAAAGTCAAAATCTACTTTTATCATACTTTAAGTATTTATTTTTCGCAAATATACAACACTTTTACCAATCTATTGGTTTAATTCCTTTTGATTGCAAAAAATTATTAGTCAAAGAAAAATGTTTGCAGCCAAAAAAACCTCTATAAGAGCTCAATGGCGAAGGGTGTGGTGCTTTTAAAATCAAGTGTTTATTCGCATCAATATATTTTCCCTTTTGTTGAGCATATGAACCCCAAAGAATAAAAACCAAATTCTCTTTTTTCTCTGCCAATATCTTTATAACGCTATCTGTAAACTGCTCCCAACCTCTATTTTGGTGCGAACCAGCTTTGTGAGCCTCTACTGTAAGTGTCGCATTCAATAACAACACGCCTTGATTCGCCCATCGAGTTAAATCTCCACTTAAAGGCATTTGTTTTCCCAAATCATCAGCAATTTCTTTGTAAATATTCCTTAAAGAAGGTGGTAAAACACAACCCTCTCGCACTGAAAAACATAATCCATGTGCTTGTCCCGGTTCGTGATACGGGTCTTGGCCAATAATTACGACTTTTACAGAATCGTAAGGACATAAATCAAAAGCTGAAAATATGTTTTTGGCTTGTGGATAGACTATTTTACTCCTATATTCTTGATGAATAAAATTTCTTAATTCAAGAAAATATTCTTTTTCAAATTCATTTGACAATTCTCTTTGCCAACCCTCTTCTATCTTTACTTTCATACCTTATATTTTTTTACAGAGAATGCAAATTTTTTCTTCGTTTCCAATTGTCGTAAAAAACAAATATAACTCTCCACCCTCTTTTATTTTAGTTTTATTTCTTATTTCCTTTACTGTTTGTGGGAAATTTCTAACTGTAATATTTGCTTGCTTTATATCTTTCAAAACTTTTGGACTTGCATTTCTTTGTTCTAAAACCTCAAAACTTCGTCCCTCAAAATTTTCAATCAAGTTTTCACTCGTAAAAAGATGAGAATGCCTATGCAATTTCTTGAATCCATACTTTTCAATCAAAGCTTCAAACCTACCTAATTTAAGTATAGATACATTAGGTTCATATAAATATTTAAAAAGTCTTTGATTTAGAAAATTATCTCTTTGTGATAATTTATTATCTCTTTGTGATAATTTATTAAAACAAAGAAAAAAATCATCGTTTTCAAAAGATAGTGATTTTATATCTACGCAATGATAATTTATTTCTTCAACTTCGTGATTTACAATCTCTACTAAAGTTTCTTTACATTCATTTTTAAGCGATACAATGTGAATATCAGAAATATTTTCAAAAGATTTCTCTATTTGTTTTATATCCACCATCGGAGAAAGTTTTAAAATAATTCTCTTTGCCTTTGAACGCAAAACATCAATTAATTTTAAAACATTAGGTTGCGAAGCTTCTATTTCAAAAACTTTATTTTTATTCTCATCTCTTCTTGCAGGATCAAGATAAATCACATCAAAATTCTCAGCACTCAACAAATACTCTTCCGAATCTGCATTTACGCAAAAATAATTTTTCGTTTGCAAACACTCAAAGTTGTAAGAAAGCAAATCAACCAACATTTTATTTTGCTCAACACATACAATCCTTTTTGCTTTCTTTGAAAAATAAATATCATCTATTCCAAAACCCGAGGTTAAGTCCAATAAAGTTTCTCCCTGTTTTAAAAGCATAGATTTATACGCAGCAGTATATTCAGAAGAACTTTGTTCTAAGTTCAAAGACAAAGGAAAAAGAAAATCTTTCCTTAACACAAAAGAAGGAAACTTATTCGCAAACTTACGTCTTAGCTTAATTTGATTTATACAATAAAGATAATCTATTTCATCTACACTTTCCTTGTGATATTTGAGTAAAAGCTTATCAGTATCCTCTAAAAAATTATTTTTAATAAATAATAATTCTTTTTTATTTAGCGTTTTCATAAATTATCCCTAACTTTGCAAAAAATATTTCTTATAAACATTGCAAAGCTATGAAAAATTTATTTAAGATTTTAATATTTTCATTTATTATTTTACCATTTACCTCTTGTGTAGATGAGGATGATTTTGATTTTGATTCGCTTTCTCAAACCACAATCAACCCTACAATAAACCTTCCTTTAATTAACACAGAAATAACTTTAAGTGATTTTCTTAACTTAGAGGAAATATCCGACACAACAAACGGATTTGAATTGCGACAAGTAAATGAAAATAACGATAGTTACTTAGAATTTATTTTTTCAGTAAAAGACTCCTTTAATATTGGTAGTTTTATACAAGAAATAAGCGACTTAGATGATGTTGTCTTAGAATTAGGGGATTTATTCATTCCAGATTTAAACGATTTAGGCATAGAAATTGGAGAATTCCCAGAAATAAACGTCTGTGTGCCTGACACAACAATGCCAGGCGAAAACGTAAGCGTACAAATTGAAGAAATAGAGAACGGAGCGAAGGTTGACAGTATAAGAATCAGCTCTGGCTCAATTTTAATTCAATCCTTAGAAGGATTACCTCTTAACGCATACATAGAATTGACTTCAAGCACAATCAAAAACAATATAACAGGCGAATTTTTCAATCAACGCCTTCAAATATCTTCACCAACAAATTTAACGAATCGTTCTTTTGATTTATCACATCACACAATCTATTTAAAAGATTCTATTGTCAATGGAGTATCTAAACAATTTATTGATTTAAGATATCGTTTAGTTTTCAATGTAGCAAGTAACATAGATTTCAATGGAGGAGATTATGAGGTTAAGCTTAACTTTTCATTCACCCCTCTTGTAATTGATGCAATATTTGGTGATTTTGGTGATACAGAATTTAATGTTAGCGACACACTTGCCTTAGATTTCTTCAAAGATTCTATTTTCAATTCCATAGTTGATAGAAATGGCATAGATTTTGAAAAAGTTATTTTTGATTTATCAACATCTACAAACATAGGTGTAGCAATGAATATAACGCCTAACATACATACTATTTCAAACGAAGGGAATATTTATCCCGTATTTAATTCCAATCCAATAATACATATAAACAGAGCACCAAGTCTTGGAGAGGTTGGCTACACTAATAACATTATTTTAGAATCTGATGCAAGCGCAATAGAAATTTTTCCAAATGTTTTGGTTTATGATTTAGATTTTAATTTCAAAGATACGCTTGACCAAGAAAATCCTTATCCTAATTTCATTTCTCCTAACGATGCTTTTATAACTTTTGATGCCAAAGCAAGTTTACCTTTAAAAGCAAAACTAAAAGACTTACATTACGAAACCGTTTTTGATGCTTTCGATTTTATTGAACAAATGAATTATTTAAAATCTACAACCCTTCAATTCTATCTTGAAAGCACTTTCCCTGCTGAGCTTTCTGTAAACCTATTCTTAATGGATAGCAATTCTATTGTGTTTGACACTTTACTTGTTGAGCCATTCACTATTCCAGGAGCAAATATCGACAACGAAGGACGCGTTTTAGCTCCAACAGGTCACAACATTGAATTAACACTTGATAATTCTAAATATGAGAATTTAAAGATTGCAAAAAAAATTAAGTTATCTGCTTTACTTAACACTTCAAAAGACAATCACGGAGAGCAACGATTTGTTAGATTTTCCAATGACGCAACAATCAAAATCAAAGCAAGTGTAAAAGCAATTGGTAATATAACATTTTAATTATTATGAAAAAAATATATAAAATAGTAGTTTCAGGTTTATTTATCTGTTTGTTTATTCTACCAAACAACAAGTCATTTGCACAAAAAGACATCTTATATTTTTTAAGAGAAGCCCCACAAGTAATGCAATACAACCCGGCTATAACGCCTAACACAAATTTTTATATTTCTATAATGGTTGGAACAACCGATTTAGGTATACACACTTCTGGGTTTTCTTATCACGATTTAATTCACAAACATCCCATATATCCTGATTCATTACAATTAGATTTAGAAAATTTCCGTAACAAATTGAGCGATGATAATTTCATTAATCTTAATTATGATATGGATTTATTTGGTTTTGGTTTTAAGGCTGGCAAGAATTATTTCACATACGACTTATCTCTAACAATAGATACAAGACTAAATTTCTCAAAAGGAATATTTGATTTTATTTTAGATGGAAGCAGCGCAACAAATGGAAATATAAAAATATTAGATGGCCGTTTTTTTGAATTAAACACCTACATTACAAATGCACTTGGCTATACGCGTAAAATAAACGATAAACTTAGTGTTGGAGGTAAAATAAAACTTTTAACAGGTATTGTAAATATTCACACAAACAATGCTAATCTTGAATTAAACTTTGATGGTAATGAAAAAATATCTGCTCACGGCGAATTAGATATTTTAACCTCAAATCCAATTGGCGATTTAAGTATAACATCTCTTTTTAAAGAAAATTCAAATATTGATTTTATTTTACCAGAAAACTTAAATGATATTTTAAATCACGCAACCGATAACTATGGTCTTTCTTTTGATATTGGAGCAAGCTATCGCATTTTAGAAAATCTTGAATTGAGTGCAAGTGTTGTTGATGTATTTAATTTTATTTCTTGGAATAATCACACAACTCAAATTATCAACAACAAACCTTTTGAAGAAATTGTTTTCGAAGGAATAACCTCTGGTCTTGATAGTATAGAAACAAATTTTGAAAC
This sequence comes from Candidatus Onthomorpha sp., assembly GCA_045645265.1. Classification (GTDB taxonomy): domain Bacteria; phylum Bacteroidota; class Bacteroidia; order Bacteroidales; family P3; genus Onthomorpha. Next base: position 84,859 of record JAZRIM010000032.1, on the reverse strand, counting down.
GCAGATTAACACTCTTGTAGATAGTATTTCTTCTGCGCTTGATATAAGAACGCAAAATATTCCTTCTTATACAACTCACCTTCCTACTAAATTATATCTTGGAGCTACATATAATTTTGGTAAAGTAAACTATTTACACGCCTTATTCCATACGAAAATTGGTGCAGGACGCATTTACGATACTCATCTCTCTCTCTTCTATTCTTTACACACAAGAATGCTTTCTCTAAGCTTTGGAAATATGTTTAGAACTACTAATTTATTTAATCCAAGTGCTTTATTGAGTATTAAATCAGGCATTGGACAATTTTATATTGGTGGAAATCTTCACACAAACAAAGAATTCAATATCGCAGACTATAATGGATTTGATGTATTTACAGGAATAAACATCACAATAGGCAAATCAAAATATTGGGAGCAACACAAATGGAGCAAACCAACTGAAAAAGTTCTACCAATATTAGAAAAACCTATTGAAAACGTTGAAACACCTACTCAAAACATTGAAATACCTACTCAAAACCCTCAAATAGAGAATGAAATTCAGCCTTCTAATTCACTAAATGTACAATAGATTTTTGCTAAATCTTTAAGTTTTTCATTTTCTAAGCGAAATACAGTCCATTCATCTAAGGGTTTAGCCCCCATGGCTTTGTAAAAGTCAATCGATGGTTGATTCCAATCCAACACAATCCACTCAAAACGTGGGCAACCTTGCTCTACAGCTTGATTTGCTAAGTATGAAAGTAACATTTTACCATATCCTTTCCCTCTGTGTTGAGGACGGACATATAAGTCTTCCAAATAAAGACCAGATTTACCTCTCCAAGTCGAGAAATTAAAGAAATAGAGTGCAAAACCAACGCTTTCTCCATTTTCTTCTAACAAAACAACTTTTGCTTGCTTTTTATCAAATATGGATTTCTCTAATATTTCAACATTAGCCTCTACTGCATCTGGTTCTTTCTCATATTCAGCAAGTTCTTTTATAAATTGTAGAATTGTAGGACAATCCTTTCTTTGAGCCTCTCTTATTCTTACCATATTATCTTATTGTTTCGTAAAATTAAAACACAAAATTAAGAAAATAATTCAAAGAAAAAATCAAATAAAACAAAGAAATATTTTTTTAAAACAAAGAAAAAACAAATAATTGATTGTCAATACAAAAAATTAAAGTATCTTTGCAAGAAATATATTAAAGAAAAAACATTGTAAAATATTAAAAAAACAAACAAACATGGCACAAGTACATAACTTTAACGCAGGTCCTTGCGTTTTACCAAAGAAAGCGGTTGAATCTGCTATTGAAGCAATTAGAAACTTCGACAACACAGGAGTTGGTATCTTAGAAATTTCTCACCGTACTCCAGGTTGGGAAAGAATAATGGCTGAAACAGAACAATTATGGAGAGATTTATTAAACATTCCTGATACTTACGAAGTATTATTCTTAGGTGGTGGAGCTTCAACTCAATTCTTCCACGTTGCAGCTAACCTTTTAAATAAAAAAGCTGCTTACCTTCAAACAGGTGTTTGGGCAAAGAAAGCAGTAAAAGAAGCTAAATTCTACGGAGAAGTAGAAGTTGTTGCATCTTCTGAAGACAAAACTTACTCATATATACCAAAAGGATACACAATCCCTACAGATGTTGATTATTTCCACATCACTACAAACAACACTATTTATGGTACAGAAATAAAATATGATATGGATTGCCCTGTTCCATTGGTAGCAGATATGTCTTCTGACATTATGTCAAGACCTGTTGATATTACAAAATACGCTCTTATCTATGGTGGAGCACAAAAGAACGTTGGTCCTGCAGGTGTTACTTTCGTTATCGTAAGAAAAGACATCTTAGGAAAAGTTGAAAGAAAACTTCAAACAATGGTTGACTATCGTACACACATTGGAGAAGAAAAGAAAAACAAATCAATGTTCAACACTCCTCCTGTATTCCCTATCTTCGTAATGCACGAAACTTTGAAATGGGTTAAAGAAGAAATGGGTGGATTAGAAGGAATGCACAAAGTAAACCTTGAAAAAGCTGAATTATTATACAACGAAATAGACAGAAATAAAATGTTCGTTGGAACAGCTGAAAAAGAAGATCGTTCTATAATGAACGTTTGCTTCGTTATGGCATCAGGTTACGAAGATAAACAAGACGCTTTCTTCGCATTTGCAAAAGAAAGAGGAATGATTGGTATTAAAGGACACCGTTCAGTTGGTGGATTCCGTGCTTCTATCTACAATGCTTGCCCTGTTGAATCAGTAAAAGCTTTGGTTGCTTGTATGCAAGAATTTGAAAAATTAAACGCTTAATCTTAAAAAATAAAGCAATGACAAAAGTATTAGTAGCAACAGACAAACCTTTCGCAAAGGCTGCTGTTGATGGAATAAGAAAAATAACAGAAGACGCTGGTTTTGAATTAGCTCTTTTAGAAAAATATACTGACGTTAACGATTTCTATGCAGCAGTTGCTGACGTAGATGCATTAATTGTTCGTTCTGACAAAGTTACAAAAGAAGTTATTGACCACGCTCAAAACTTAAAAATAGTAGTTCGTGCTGGTGCTGGATTTGATAACTTAGATCTTGAAGCTTGTACAGCAAAAGGAATCGTTGCAATGAACACTCCTGGTCAAAACTCAAACGCTGTAGCTGAATTAGCTTTGGGTATGATGATTTATATGGCGAGAACAACTTTCACTCCTGCAACTGGAAGCGAGTTAAAAGGAAAAAAAGTTGGTATTCACGCATACGGAAACGTTGGACGTTTAGTTGCTGAAAAAGCAAAAGCAATGGGAATGGAAGTTTGGGCGTTTGACCCATTTGTTTCTGCTGAAAAAATGCAAGAAGAAGGCGTTAGACCAGCTGCAACAATAGAAGAACTTTATTCTAACTGCGATTACGTTTCTTTACACATTCCTGCAAACGAACAAACAAAGAATTCTATCAACTACGAACTTCTTTCAAAAATGCCAAAAGGCGCTTGCTTAGTAAATACTGCAAGAAAAGAAGTTATAAACGAAGCTGATATGGCTAAATTGTTAGCAGAACGTACAGATTTCAAATACGTTACTGACATAGCAGCAGGAAATAATGATGAATTAGCAGCATTTGCTCCTCGTTATTTTGCAACTCCTAAGAAAATGGGTGCACAAACAGCAGAAGCAAACTTGAATGCAGGTTTAGCAGCAGCTAATCAAATTGTTGATTTCATCAAAAACGGAGTTACTAAATTCCAAGTTAATAAATAGAATTTAAGATATTCCAAAATAAATAAAGGTCGTCTAATTTTAAGAGTTAGACGGCCTTTATTTTTTCTTTGTTTTTTTCAAAAAAAGCAAAGAAATATTTTTTTAATTCTTTGCTTTTTTTTCTTTTTTCTTTGATTAAATTGTTTCGTTGTATGCTTTGTTTAAACGATTCATCGCTTCTATCAATTTATAAAAATATATGTAAGAAAAAAGTGCAATAGGCAGTGCTATTATTGAAGAAATTATAGCACTCTTTGTAAGAATTCCAAGTACAAATGCTAAAATAGGACCTAATATTACAGGGAGTACAAATAAATAAACATAAGTTTTTGCTCCAAATTTATAATTCACTTCTCTTCGTTTTAATTCTTTTCCTATTTTATCTGAGAATCCAAGCAACCAAATAAAGATAAAAATTGTTAAAGCGAAGATTAAAACATAAGAAATCTTTGTTATAATCATTGATTTCACATAAAATCCTAATGCAAAAAGCAAACCTGCTCCTATGGAGATAAGCCATAAGTAAATATAATCAAAAGTTTTCTTTCCGTCTTGTGCCACAATATTGATTTCTTTTGACATTTTGGAAAACATAAACGCTTGATAGATATGCCCTGTTATTATATCAAGCAAGACATACATTGGAAAACTTCTATCGGTTGGTAATTTTTGTTTTTCTTTCATTGTATTATATTTTTAAATTTTTATTTACTTTTGCAAATGTAAGAAAAAAAAAAGAAAGATATGTCAATTAAGGATAATATTATAAGCTATAACAACAAAATAAACGGCAATGCGAGATTGATTGCCGTATCAAAAACAAAACCTGTTGAAGACCTGCAACAAGCATACGAAGCCGGGCAACGACTATTTGGCGAAAACAAAGCGTTGGAAATGAGAGATAAACACGAGGTTCTTCCAAAGGATATACGTTGGCACTTCATTGGTCATTTGCAAACAAATAAGGTTAAATACATTGCACCTTTTGTTGAACTAATTCATTCAGTTGATAGTCTTCATCTTTTGCAACAAATCAACAAAGAGGCTATTAAAAACAATAGGGTAATAAATTGTTTATTGCAAATAGACATTGCTCACGAGGAAACAAAATTTGGATTAGAAGAAACGGAGGCTGACGAACTATTATCAAGCGAAGAATTTGCTAAGTTAGAGAACGTAAGAATCTGTGGCTTAATGGGAATTGGCTCAATAACAGATGACAAAAATAAAACAAAGAAAGAATTTAATAACTTAAAGAAATATTTTGACGAAACAAAGAATAAATTTTTTAATTCAAAGAGTTATTTTTGCGAACTTTCAATGGGAATGTCCCAAGACTTTGAATTAGCTATTGAAGAAGGTGCAACCTTGGTTAGAATCGGTAGTTCAATTTTCGGTGCAAGAGATTATGCTTCAAAGAATTAAATAAAAAAATTATTTTTTGATTTAAAAGAATTGTCGCAATTTGAAAATAAATTAGTACTTTTGTAAAAAATAAATCATAAAAAAAGAAAGATTGTTATGGATTTTGGAGAATCAAGAGAGAGAGAAAGAGAAGATGTTTTTTCCAAAGCAGTTAAAGCAGGAAAAAGAACTTATTTTTTTGATGTAAAAGAAACTAAACAAGGCGAAAAGTACCTTACTATCACTGAAAGCAAAAGAAAATTTAACGGAGATGACGGTTCTTTTACCTATGAAAAGCACAAGATATTTCTTTACAAAGAAGACTATGCTAAATTCCAAAACGCGTTAAACGGTGTTATCAATTTCATTGAAACAGGTGAAGAACCAATTTTTGAAGATGATGCCTTAAATGCAGCAGAAGAAGAATTTAATGCAGAGATTGAAAACATTAAATTTGATTAACTTAGTAATAATAAAATAATTGTAAAGCTGCTTGTTTTGCTTAGCAGCTTTTTTTTGCAAGAAATTTAAGATAACATAAATGGGTAAAGTAATAGCTATTGCTAATCAAAAAGGTGGTGTAGGAAAAACAACAACTGCTATTAATTTAAGCGCAGCCCTTGCGATATTAGAAAAAAAGACTTTACTGATTGATGCAGATCCACAAGCAAATGCATCATCGGGCGTAGGAGTTGAGCAAGAGGACGTAAAATATTCTATTTATGATTGCTTGATTAACAATACTGATGTAAGAGAAGCAATAATAAACACCTCTACTCCTAACTTGGATTTACTTCCTGCGAGCATTGACCTTGTAGGAGCAGAAGTAGAATTACCTAAAATGGAAGACAGAGAAGAAAAACTTAAAAAAATCATTGCTCCTATTAGAGAAGAATATGATTATATAATAATTGATTGCTCTCCATCCTTAGGATTAGTAACAATAAACGCCTTTACAGCCGCAAATAGCGTTGTTATACCGGTTCAATGTCAATACTTCGCATTAGAAGGCTTAGGAAAATTACTCAATACCATTAAAATAGTTCAAAATAGACTAAATACAGAATTAGAAATCGAAGGAATATTACTTACAATGCTTGATGCAAGATTAAGACTTAACAGACAAGTTGCAGAAGATGTAAGACATCATTTTAAGCATATTGTTTTCGATACACTAATATACAATAATGTAAAATTAGCTGAGGCTCCAAGTCATGGCAAAAGTGTGATTATGTATGACGCAAGTTCAACAGGAGCGGTCAATTATATGAATCTTGCAAATGAAATAATAGAAAAAAACGCTACTGAAATAAATTAAAACAACAGATTGATATGGCAATAAAAAAAGGTCCCGCATTGGGAAGAGGATTAGAAGCTTTATTGGGAAACATTGACACAAAAAGCTCCACTGATAACAACAAAATAAGTTCTGTTACAGCGGAATTGTGTTATATTCCTATTGACAAAATAGATCCAAACCCTGATCAACCAAGAAAAGAATTTGATGAAACATCACTAAATGAACTTGCCCAATCAATCAAAGAAAGTGGTGTAATAGTACCTATTACAGTTAAAAAAGAAAACGACCGTTATATCCTTATTGCAGGAGAAAGACGTTATCGTGCAAGCAAGATTGCAAATCTTAAAGAAATACCTGCCTACATTAAAATAGCGACCAAGCAAGAAATAATGGAGATGGCTTTGGTGGAAAACATACAAAGAGAAGACCTAAATGCCATTGAAATTGCCTTATCCTTAAAAGCCTTAATAGAAGAGTGTGACTTAACACAAGAAAAAATGAGCGAGAGAATTGGAAAGAGTCGTTCGTCAATCACAAACTATTTAAGACTTTTAAAACTTCCTGCCGAAGTACAACTATCTTTAAGAAACAATCAAATATCTATGGGACACGCTCGTTGCTTAATTAACATTGAAGACGAGTATGCTCAAATAAATATTGTCAAAGATATAATAGAAAAAGACCTTTCAGTAAGACAAGTAGAGCAAATTGTAAACAGGCTGAAAGAAGAAACTAAAATACAACCAAAAAAGAAAGAAAAGAAATCCCTACCTGACTTCCATAAAACACAAAAAGAAAATTTGATTAAAAGATTGGAAACAGACGTAGAAATAACTCGTTCACAAAGAGGTAAGGGAAGCATAACTATTTCTTTTAAAAACGACACTGATTTCTCGAGAATCATCTCTTTATTGGAATAAGTTAAGTAAGGAATGAAAAAATACATTGTTTTTTTGCTGTGTCTTTGTGTTTGCTTTTCGTGTCTATTTGCACAAACAAAGCCAAAGGCTCATTCAGCAAAAAAAGCAAGCTATTTATCAGCAATTTTACCAGGAGCCGGTCAGGTATATAACAAACAAGCATGGAAAATTCCAATAATATATGCCGGTGCAGGAGCGGTTACTTATTTTGCAATTACCAATTATCAAAATTCTGTTAAATTCAAAACAGAATATTACAACAGAATTGAGGGAAACACTGCTGATTTACTAACTGATTACACAAAATATAGTGATGAAAGCATACTTTCGCTTTATGATGCCTACAACAAAAATTTTCAACTCAGCCTTGTGATTGGTGCAGCCGTTTATTTGCTAAACATAATTGACGCAATGGTTTACGGACACCTTTATGAATTTAACATAGATGATAATTTAAGTGCAAGAATAACTCCTTTCTACTTTCCACCTACTAATTTCACAACTCACAATTTTGGAATAAATTTAAGCATACAAATAAAATAAAAATATAAACAATGAGAACACTTATTACAAATATTAAAAGTTTAGTTCAAGTAGAAGAAACTCCAAGAATTGCAGTATGTGGTCAAGATATGTCTTCAATAAATTGTATTGATAATGCATATTTAATCGTAGAAGATGATAAAATAGTGGATTTTGGTCAAATGAGCCAACTACAAGAGACTAATGCAGAAAAAATAATTGATGCAAAAAATCGTTTTGTCTTACCTTCATTCTGCGATTCTCACACTCACTTGGTTTATGCTGGTTCAAGGGAAATAGAATACATTGATAAAATAAAAGGATTAAGCTACGAAGAAATCGCAAAACGTGGTGGAGGAATTTTAAACTCAGCAAAACGTCTTCAAGAAGCAAGCGAAGATGAATTATATGAAGATGCAATGAAACGTTTAGAAGAAATTGCATCATACGGAACAGGTGCTGTTGAAATAAAATCAGGATATGGACTTACAACAGAAGCAGAAATCAAAATGCTTCGAGTAATTAGAAAATTAAAAGAAAACTCTCCTTTGACAATTAAAGCAAATTTCTTAGGGGCTCACGGAGTTCCTTTAGAATATAGAGGAAAACAAGGTGAATTTGTTGATTTGGTAATCAACGAAATGATACCTCTTGTTGTAAAAGAAAACCTTGCTGATTTTATTGATGTTTTCTGTGATACAGGATTTTTTACCGTAGAGGAAACTGATAGAATGCTTTTTGCAGGAGTTAAGAATGGTTTAATTCCTAAAATACATGCAAATGAATTAGATTATTCTGGTGGAATTCAAGTAGGAGTTAAATACAACGCCTTATCGGTTGATCATCTTGAATGTGTGGGAGAAGCAGAAATTCAATGTTTAAAAACTTCTCAAACAATGCCTACAATTCTTCCAGGAGCAGCATTTTTCTTGAATATGCCGTATTCGCCTGCAAGAGCAATGATTAACGCTGGTCTTCCTATCGCTATGGCTTCGGATTTCAACCCTGGTTCATCTCCAAGTGGAAATATGCAAATGGTTTTAACGTTTGCTTGTGTTAATTACAAACTTACACCACAAGAAGCAATAAATGCAACAACGCTTAACTCAGCATATGCAATGGGAATTAGCGAAACACATGGTTCAATTGCAAAAGGCAAAAAAGCAAACTTCTATATCACAAAAGATATTCCTACAATAGAATACATACCTTATTATTACGGAACAAATAAGGTAGATAGAGTATTCTTAAATGGTAAAGAACAATAAGAAATCTTTTTATTTTTTCTTTTTCTGAACAGAAAAGCCAAAGAAACCTAATTGTTCTCCAATAGAATAATACTTACCGTGAGAATAAGTCATAAGTTTAGCGGATTGAAGGTCAAACAATCCGCTTTCTTTATTGATATACTTTTCGTCAGCGTGCACTCCAACAACATTTGCTATAAACATATCATGAGAACCCAATTCCTTTATTTCAACAACCTTACACTCAATACACAAAGGGCTTTCATCAATCATTGGAGCATTAACATTAGGTGCCTTAACTGCAGTAAGCTTCATTTCTTTGAACTTATTAAAAAGTTTTCCCGACTTAACACCACACCAATCTGTTTGTTTAGCAAGTTTTTCTGTGGTTAAATTAAGAACAAACTCTTTTGTTCGAGAAATTATTTCATGAGAATATCTTGATTTACGAAGACTTATATAACACATGGGAGGATCTGAGCAAATTGTTCCTGTCCAAGCAACAGTTGCAATATTATATTCTTCAGGTGATTGACCACAACTAACCATTAAAGCAGGTAATGGATAAATCATTGTACCAGGTTTAAAGCTTACTCTACTCATTTTTGTAAATCATTTGAAGTTATCATTATTTTTTCAGGAACAAATTTAGAAACATCTCCGTTGAAACTTAAAATTTCTCTTACCAAAGATGAACTAATTGCTGCATCGTCTGGTTTAGTTAAAAGAAATATTGTTTCTATTTCACTATCCAATTCCTGATTTATGCGAGCAATATTTCTTTCGTACTGAAAATCTACAGAATTTCTAAGACCTCGCAAAATATATTTTGCACCTATTTGTTTACAATAATCTATTGTTAAACTATTAAAAGTAGAAATTTCTATATTATCATAACCTGCAAAAGTTTTTCTTATCCATTCTATTCTTTTTTCAAGAGAAAAAACCGAATTTTTAGCGTTATTACTACCTATTGCTATAACAATTTTATCAAACATTGGAAGAGCGCGAAGTACAACTGACTCATGCCCTTTTGTAATTGGGTCAAAACTTCCAGGAAATAAAGCTATTTTTTCTTTCATACTCTATTTTAATAAGACGTTCTATTGATATTTCTATCTAACTCTTTACTACTTCTTTCGTTTATCATGTATAAAATTCTAAAACTCATATAATTGTTTCTAAAATCTCTTGACCAAGATTTAAATCCTGCACTTCCTGCTGGATAACCATTGTAATACCAAACATCTTCTCTAATTGGCATAAGGGAATATTGATAACGGAATGAGAATTTAATCTTTTCCCAAATTGTAAAGCGAATATCTGCAACCACACAAACATCATTTCTATTGAAATCTGGCAATCGTCCGTCCACAGGACGCTCAAACGATTCTATAACAGGCGATGGCAATCCCCAATCTTCTTTTATTTTAAACAAACGACCATATTGGCCTCCTAATCCAAAGGTCCAGCCTCCTCTTGCATCAACAAAATGCACCATAAGAGGAATATCTACATAGTGAAGAGAGGTATTGTAACGGAAAGGGTCAAGTGCTTCCTTTGCTCCTTTTTGTGAATACAATAATTCTGCACTTGCTTGCCAGCCTTCATTGGGTTTTCTCATGTTAAAAGGCATTATAATTCCTAAACCTGCTTGTGGCGAAAATTTTTCATAGCCATAGACCTCGTCTCCGTCAATTTGCGAAGCGTTTAAGCCAGCTACGACATAGGCTTTTAACATTTGTGCCGATGAAACAAAGCCTAAAAGGCAGAAAACTATAATCAATAAAAATTTACGATAACTCATATTCATTGTTTTTATAATATCAAACTTAATTCTATACGTTTCTTTTCATAATTGATTGAAATCACTTTCACTCTCACTCTTTGATTGATTGACAAAACCTCTCCTACTTCTCCCTTAAAGTTATCTGCAATTTTTGTTTTATGAATCAATCCACTCACATGTACACCCAAATCTACAAAAGCTCCAAATACTGTTATATTTGTAACAATTCCTTCTAAAATTTGGTCTTTTTTTATTTGTTCTAATTTGTTTACTCCTTTATTTAACGTAAACTCTTCAAATTTAGTACGAATATCGCGTGAGGGTTTAGCCAATTCTTTTATTATATCATTCAAAGTTTCTATTCCACAATCTCCTTTGATATATTTAGTTGGGTTAATTTCATTTCTTTTCTTTGCATTGTCAATCAAATCCTTAACACTACAATTCAAATCCTTTGCCATTTGTTCTACAACCCTATATCTTTCGGGGTGAACAGCCGTATTATCTAAGGGATTCAAACCTTGACGTATTCTAAGGAATCCTGCTGATTGTTCAAAGGCTTTTTCGCCAAAGCGTTTGACTTTCAATAAATCTTTTCTCGAAGAAAAAGCTCCATTTTCGTTTCTATGCTCTACTATATTCTTTGCTAAAATAGGTCCAATGCCTGAAATATAAGATAATAACTGAGTGCTTGCCGTATTAAGCTCTACTCCTACTTGATTTACGCAACTTTCAACGGTTTGATCTAGGCTTTCATGCAAAAGATTCTGATTTACATCGTGTTGATATTGTCCTACGCCTATTGATTTAGGTTCAATTTTCACCAATTCTGCCAAAGGATCTTGCAATCTTCTTCCTATACTGACTGCTCCTCTTACTGTAATGTCGTAATCTCCTAATTCTTCTCTTGCAACCTCAGAAGCAGAATAGACAGAGGCTCCATTTTCATTAACAAGGCTAATGATTATTTTTTTATCAAACTTAATATTTCTAATAAATTCTTCTGTTTCTTTTGAGAAAGTACCATTGCCTATTGCTATTGCCTCAATGCTATGTTGTTTTACAAGATTTACTATTTTTTTCTCGGCTTCTATGCTATTGTTTTGAGGGAAAATAACATCGTGAGCAAGTAATTTTCCGTTAGAGTTAAGACACACTACTTTACAACCTGTTCTTATTCCCGGATCTATTGCTAAGGTTGGTTTTTCTCCAAGAGGCGATGCCATTAAAAGCTGACGCAAATTATTAGAAAATACATTTATTGCTTTTTCATCAGCTTTTTCTTTTAGCAATGCTCTCAATTCATTTTCTATCGAGGGGGATAATAACCTTTTATAAGCGTCTTGACAAGCTAAAAGTTTTTCTCTACTCGTAGGATTATCATATCGCACAAATCCTTTTGCAAGATATTCTATTGCTTCCTTTGAATCTTCTGGCAAAATAGATATTTTCAATTCGTTTTCTGCCTCTGCCCTAAAAAGAGCTAAAATTCTATGACTTGGAGCGTTGTATGCAAATTGTTTTATGCCAAGTAATTCTTCGTATTTAGAGTTTTCTTTATAGTCTTTGGCTTTTGTGGTTTTTATTACAGCGTTTCTATTGAAGTATCTACGCATTTTTTGACGTGAAACAGCGTTTTCACTTATCCATTCTGCAACAATATCTCTTGCTCCTTCCAATTGCTCTTCTGTGTATTTGGATAATGAGATGTTTTTCTCACTAACAATAAGTTTTGCAAGAGGTTCTAATCCTTTTTCTTTCGCTATTGTTGCTCGTGTACGCCTTTTAGGTTTGTAGGGTAAGTACAAGTCTTCTAATTCTGTGAGTTCTTCTACGGTTTCTATTTTTTCTTTTAACTCAGCTGTTAATAGGTTTTGTGAGTCTATGCTTTTGAGAATTGCTTCTTTTCTTTCTTCAAAGGCTTTGGCTTTTTTTAATGCGTTTACAATCAATGAAATCTGCACTTCATCTAATCCGCCTGTTGCTTCTTTTCTATATCGTGCTATAAAGGCTATTGTGCAAGAGTTTTCAAGTAGTGATATTGTGTTATCTACCTTTCGAGTATCTAACATCAATTTTTGAGCAATTTTTTCGCTGTATTGATTCATTATTGTATTGAAAATAGTCTTTTCATTAGTTCTTTTTCTATCATATCGCTTCTTCTAATAGTACGTTTTGCCCATTTAATAAGCGTTTCTATTCGTCTGTCGGCAGAAAGGTGATAATCCACACCGCTTTTTCTTAATCTATCTGTTAGATTGTACATTGTGATTGCGGCAGAGACTGATATATTGAAACTTTCTGTAAATCCATACATTGGAATCTTCATATAAATATCTGCATTCTCTATTAAATCCGAAGAAAGTCCCTCTACCTCGTTTCCAAAGACTATTGCCATTTTTTCTTTTACGTCCAAATCGGGCAAATACACATCTTTTTCATGAGGAAGGGTTGCAACAATTTTATAACCCTGCGATTTGAGTTTATTTATGCAATCAAGAGTATTATTTTCCTTACGATTGTAGCGATGAAGATCAATCCATTGACTTGAACCCAAAGCAACATCGGGATTTATCTGATAAGTATTGTTATTTTCTATTACATGCACTTGCTGAATACCTACACAATCGCAAGTTCTTAGCACAGCAGAAGCATTTTGTGATTGATATATATTTTCTACTACTACACATTGCATATCGGTTCTTTCCTCTATCACTTTCTCAAACAAAGAAACCCTTTCGGGAGAAATCATTTCACAAAGTGCAGCGTAGTATTCTTGTTTTTGTTCAAAGGTTAATTTCTCTATATAATTCATTACTAAAACGATTTGAGCATTCCAATTTGCAAATATACTACTTAAAATTTCCAAATCAAAGAAAAAAAATTTTTTTTCTTTGATTTAAAAAAATATTTCTTTGACTTATTTTCTCGAAACAAAGAAATATTCGTACTTTTGCAAAGAAAAATTTAATGATTTATGGCAGATATAAAACAAAAACTTTCAACTAATTTAAAAATTGCAGCAGACGTGCTAAAAACTTCAAAGTTTTGGGTAGAATTGCTTATTATGACTGTCGGAATGATGGTTACTGCTTGTGCAGTTTATTACTTCCTTGTTCCAAGTAAATTGATTATCGGAACAATCTCAGGTTTATCAATCGTGATAAGTGGAGTTTCTGAACAATTGTTTGGAATGCCTTTACCTGTTTCAACAGTTATTTTTGTAATTAACGCAATTCTGTTGATTTTAGCTTACTTCCTTATCGGTAAAGAGTTCGGTTTGAAAACTGTTTATACAGCTTTAATTCTCGGACCAATGATTAGCGTTTTGGAAACATACTTTCCATACGAAAACTTCATAAGAGAAGGCGGTGCAATCCCTTCTATCATGGGCGATATTTGGTTTGACCTTTGTTGTTTCGTACTTCTTTTGAGTGCTGCACAGACTGTGCTTTTCCGTATCAACGCTTCAACCGGTGGACTTGACATTTTAGCAAAGATTGTAAACAAATATTTACATTTTGACATAGGTGCTTCCGTTTCTGTTGCGGGTGCAATAATTTGTTGTACAGCTTTTGCAATCAATCCTTTCCATATGGTTGTTATAGGTTTGATTGGCACTTGGATTAACGGACTTGTGATAGATTATTTCACAGCTGGCTTGAACAACAAAAAGCGTGTTTGTATTATTTCTTCACAACACGAACGCCTAAGAGAGTTTATTGTTAAGGATTTAGTAAGAGGAGTTACTCTTTACGAAGTAATAGGTGGATATAGTCAAGAAAAGAAAATAGAAATTGAAGTCTTGCTTAACAAAGATGAGTTTACAAGATTGATGAAACTAATAGATGAAGAAAAAATTGATGCTTTCGTTACAGCAGGTAATGTAAGCGAAGTTTACGGTCTTTGGATGAGCAAGAAAAGCAAACAAAGAAGAAAAATTTAATCAATAAAAAAAAGCAACCTTGTTTGGTTGCTTTTTCTTTTTGTTAGTTTACGATAAATTTCTTATCAATCTTTCCTTTTTCAGTCTTAATTCTAAGAATATATGTTCCTGATTTGTATTGCGAAACACCTATTTGCATTATCTTAGAGTTTGTATTCTTTCTTTCAATCAAACGATTCAAAGCATCAAATATCTCTATTTCTAAAATATTGTAATTACAAGAAATATTCAACTCATCTCTTACAGGATTAGGATAAAGTTCTACGCTCTCTTCTGAAAGAAAAACAGAAGTCAAACCACTTGTCGTTGTATCCTCTGCAACCTTTATAGCACAATATCCCCAAGGCTTATAAATGATTGTATCACATACTTCATAATAACCAGGTCCATACATAGTACTTGCAAAAGTATGGTATGAATTATTACCAACCTCCCATTGCACATCATCAACGTAAATCCAAGATCTGCTATCATCAAACTGAACGTATGGTTTGTATTTTGTACTTATACCATACGGTGCACAATATCCATTTTCATATCTTTCTGCTGTTACGCAATAATCTTCCAATACCAAAGGAGGTATTTGAGGGTGCACCCCTGGGCTATGAATTAATGCATAAGATTCTAATGCAATATAATAATCTTCGTACAAAGTTAAAGTATCATCAAATATACATTCAATCCAAGGGTCCAAATCTACATGTCCATAAAATACATCATTAAAATTTTCTGCTGATATTATAAATTCTTTTGAGTAAATTTCTGTTGTTAAATTCTTATCCCATACACCAACCTTAATTGTATTATACCCCTCTTGATGCCATGCAGAAATCAAAAACGCAGTTCCCATTAAAGAAACACTATCCCCTTCTTGAACTTCATAACGTTGTGCTATTCTAACCACTCCTTGCGAATTTACATTATACATAATTTGAAATGTAGCAGATGATACTTGAGCTTCTGCTAAAGCATTAGGTATTTCCCTACTTGGATAACCAATAGGGTCAAGCATTGGAGGAAATATGTATTGCGATGTATATTCATTTTGCAAAAAAGCGGTATCAATTTGTGCTTTCAAACTAATTGACATTTGCAAAACTGCAACTAAAAACACTAACCCTAAGTTTTTTACTATTTGTTTCATAACTTAAAATGTTTAATTATTATTAACTAATCTGCACAACTTGCATTTATACCATTTAAATAGGAAGTTGTAGATATAGTACTCCAATTTAAATTTGTATAAGGAATAGACGATAAAATAGATATTGAATTACCATTTGGCAAATTCAAATTACCAATAGTTATTGAATTTTCATCAATGCAGTTTGTTGAACCTGACGCTATTTCTTTAATAGCATATAAATGCGGAGCTAACATTTGATTTGTAGATCTAACACCTACAACTGCATATTTTTTATGTGGTAAAATGCAAAAATGATTTAATTGATTCACACTTGTCAAAGAATCTTCAATTGTTGTGTACGGAGTATTTAACGTTGGATCGATATAACATAATGAATGATTCGCTCCTTGCCATCTAAAATCATATTCGTTTAAAATTAGGATTTTCCCCATTTCTTGTGAATAGTCCATTTCTAAAGGGCTATTTGCTTTATCATTATGAGGAATAGTTTGAGTGTATGCTATATTAGGTGAATTAGACGAGCCAAAATTTACCATTGTAAAAAAGTTTTGTCCATCTGTTGCTGAAAGGCATATAGCTAATTTGTCACCTGCAAAGGAGGTAATGTGTATTGGAAACATAAAAGGGTCACTTGCAACATTAAAATACACGTTATTTGAAAATGCGAACACATTACTTGAAAGCATAGTATTTGGATTAGATCTTTCAAATGTCCTAATAATATAACTATTAGTTGGATACACAAGACTTACTACTGAAATATAATGATTACTCAAACATATATCTTGCATTATCTCTTTCCCATTCATTAATAATTGTGAAAAAAATATACGACACGCTGAAATAGAATTTGAATTATTTTGAAAATCAAGATATACTATTCGTCCCGGATTTGAAGAAGAAAGATTTGCATTCCCTATCGCTGTTAAATGAACTAAATTTGAACTAGGTTTATAAAAAGCTACTAATCCTATTAAATGCTCCGTGTTATTAATATCTGTTATTTGACAATTGAAACTTCCATTGTCAATAAATTCTCTCACACTAAAACGACCTATCACACCAATGTAAGTGTTTTGAGATATTAATCTTTTACCACAAAAATAAGCAGTATCTCCTAATAATGTAAAATCAGAAATAACAATATCAGCAGAATCTAATAAAGCTATGTATTCAGTATTATTTCCATTTTGAAACATTGAAAATCCATAATATTCTAGTCCTGCTTTTTTTGTTATTCCTATTAAGGTGTCTTGATTAAAGACTTTTATTTTTTGAGCTGTTGCATCTGTGCCAAATCCCGTATAAGCTATCATACTATGATGATTTGTCCAAGTTTGAGAGTGCAAAATATTGCTCAAAAACATTGTTACAATAAAAATGTAACATATTTTTCTATGTATTCTCTCCATAGTTCTAAAAATTTTATTTATTAAAATAATTACGGAATGTTGTTTGCAGTTATTTTTCGGAGGTTTGTACAATCAGACCAAACAAACCTCCTTATACTATGAAGTTATTTTTTCCAAGAATTTGGATATAGATAATGCTCATAATGATTAGCAAAAATTTTCCTTTGCAAAAATAAATTTTTTCTTTGAATTAAAAAAATATTTCTTTACTTTTTTTAAAAAAAACAAAGAAAAAAAAGCTTAATTTTTGACTTCGTAGGTTTGATATATAATTACCTCACTTTCAGTAAAGAGAGTGAAGTTTTCTTCTATGGCTTCGTTTAGGCTTGCTTCCCACCAATATTTGAATTTACGGTTTTTTATCGGGTAACGTAGGTTTTTTGATGTTAGGGGATTGTTTGCATCAAGCGAAAAAATAGATACTTGTTGTTTTGCAAAGGAAGAAAGGGTTGTTGTTTGGGAAATTGGAACAAAAACTCCATAATCTGTAAACATTCTTACGTTTACTTGTTTTGAATATTCGATAAGTAGTGAGATATTGGCTAATGTATGGTCTTCTCTTTTGCCTGTCGCTCCAAGTATTGCAACTTCTTTAAATCCTTTTTCAATGCAGAAATTCATTGCTTTGGTTAAATCGTTTGTTTCTTGGTCTGCAATAAAATGCCACCTATCTAAGTATTTGTTTTTCAATTCTTCACTTACCGAATCGCCATCTCCTATTAGTGCTAAGGGCGTTTTGCCAATTTTATCCAAAGCCTCTATCGCTCCATCGCAACACACAACGGGAATAGGTCTTTGTAATAGCGAAAGAGGTATTTGATTTATTGGAAATTCTCCGTTGGCTAATACAACAACTTCTATGTTTTCTATATTTAATGTATTGATTGTTTTTTCCATTTAAAGTATCCCATTATTGCTATTATGGTATAGATTAGATAAAGCACGGCTGTTGCGTACATCTCTGTTTGTAAGGACATTAAAATAATGATTGGCTCTACTATTATCCAAAATATCCATTGTTGATAATACTTTTTGGCCAATAACCACATTGCAACTACGCTTAATGCTGTGGATAGTCCGTCTAAAAGCCAAACTTCATTGCCTGGTATTTGTTTTAAGATTAGGGAAATTGCGATTGAGAGTGCTATTGTTATTATTATTACCGGTAAATAAAGTTTTTTTGGTAGTGAGGTGATTGGTTTTTCTTCTTTTTTACCGTTTTTTAGCATTCCTTTCCATTCTAACCAACCGTAAATGCCAATAAATACGTAATAAACTTGGATTAGCATTTGTGCATATACTCCATTGTCAAAAAATACATAGACATACATCAATGCCATAAGGATATTAAAAGGCCATAGCCAAGGTGAGGCTTTGTATTCTAAGACTATGTATATTGTTCCTATGATTGCTGCTATTATTTCTATCATTGTTGTATTCTTATTTTAAGTCCATCGTATGCTAATTGCACGTTTTTTGGTAATTCTTTTAATATTTCTTTGTCTTTTCCTAAGAAATGACTGATATGTGTAAGGTATGCTTTTTCGGGTTGTAGCTCTGCTATGAGATTTAAGGCTTCGCTTAGTGAGAAGTGTGAGAAATGTTCTTCTTTTCTTAGGGCATTTACTACTAAATGCTTCACTCCTTTTAGTTTTTGTTTTTCTTTTTCGCTTATTGTTTTGGCATCTGTTATGTATGCAAAGTTTCCTATTCTATATGCTAAGATTGGAAGTTTGAAGTGCATCACTTCTATTGGTACGATTTCTAATTCTTTTATTTTTATTTGATTATGCTTTTCTACATCTATTTCTTGCAAGTCAAATTCTGGCAATCCCGGATATTTTACCGATGCAAAGGCGTATGAAAATTCGTTTTTGATGCTTTTTATTGCATATTTATTTGCAAAAATCGGCATAGGACTTTGTTGAAGGTAATTGTATGAACGCACATCATCAAGACCTGAAACATGGTCTCTATGAGCGTGTGTTACAAGTATTGCATCGAGGTATTTAACTCTTTCATTCAACATTTGCGTTCTGAAATCGGGTCCTGCATCTATTGTTATTTGCGTTCCAAGGTTAGATGTTATTAAAATAGATGAACGCAATCGCTTGTCTTTTCTGTCATTAGAAAGACAAACCTCGCAATCGCACCCTATAACCGGTACGCCTTGCGAGGTTCCTGTTCCTAAAAAAACTATATCTAAATAGCCCATTTAACTAATACTGCACCCCAAGTAAATCCTGCTCCAAATGCTGTCAATATTAAATTGTCTCCTTTTTGGAATTTATGTTGATTTTCAAACATCAACAAAGGTATGGTTGCAGAAGTCGTATTTCCGTATTTTTCTATATTAACTAAAACTTTTTCATCTGGCATTTCCAATCTCTTTCCTGTTGCTGAGATTATTCTCATATTAGCTTGGTGAGGCAATAGATAGTTTATATCTTGTGAAGTTATGTTATTTCTTCTCAAAATCTCTTCTGTTGCTTCTGCCATTTTGACTACCGCCCATTTAAATACGGATTGTCCTTCTTGATATATGAAATGTTCTCTTGCATCAACAGTTTCGTGAGAGGCAGGCTTAACTGAACCGCCCGCAACTTGATGTAAGTGTTTTACTCCTTCACCATCAGAACACAATACTTCATCTATAATTCCGTATTCGCCTTCTGTTGCTTCTAAAAGTACAGCCGCTGCACCATCTCCAAAGATTGGGCATGTTGCTCTATCTTGATAATTTACGATTGCTGACATTTTTTCTGCTCCAATTACGATTGCTTTTTTCACAAAGCCAGATTCTATGTATTTTGTAGCAGTTGTCAATCCGTAAAGAAAACCTGAGCAACCTGCATTTATATCAAAACCAAATCCTTTTTTGATTCCGCACTTGTGTGCAACGATATTTGCTGTTGCAGGAAAGACCATGTCTGGCGTAACCGTACAACAAATTACTAATTCTATTTCGTCAGGAGAAATATTCTTTTTCTCCAATATTCTTTTCACAATTATTTCCGCCATATCAGAAGGTCCTTTTTCTCCTTTCAAGATATGACGTTCTTTGATACCAATTCGAGTCATTATCCACTCATCATTAGTATCTACCATTTGACTAAGCTCATCGTTAGTAAGGATATAATCTGGTACATATCCCTCTACCGCAGTTATTGCAGCTTTTAACTTTGACATCTTTTTACTTCGTTTTTTTGTAATACAAACTAATTAACGGACAAAGTTTCCTTTAATTGTCCTATTAGATTAGTTTCGTATATATTCTTTGATTGAAATATCATGCTTTTAATTGCTTTAGCATTTGATATTCCATGTCCTATCAATACAATAGAGTTTGCTCCAAGCAATGGTAAACCTCCGTATATTTCATAGTTGAATCGTGCCACATATTCATCAACAAGGCCTCTTTTTGCGAAGACTCTTGCTAATGCTTCAGTGTGTTTCATCAACATATTCCCTACAAAACCATCGCACACTACAACATCTACATTGTTTTTGAAGATTTCAACAGGTTCTGCATTACCAAAAAACTCAAAACCCTTGCTTTCTTTCATCAATGCATGAGCTGCTTGAGTTTGTGCATTACCTTTCTCTTCTTCTTCTCCAATATTAGCTAATCCAACCTTAGGATTTTGCATTCCTAACGCTGTTTTAGCATATACACTTCCTAAAACAGCAAATTGAACCAACATTTCTGGTTTTGCATCTGGGTTTACACCAACGTCTGTCAAGAGAGTAACGCCTCCATCTACCTTTGGCACAAGCGCTGCAAGACATGGACGCATTATTCCTTTGATTACTCCAACAGAATACATTGTTCCAACAAGCATTGCACCTGTATTTCCTGCACTCGCAAAACTATCTATCTTTCCTTCTTTCAAGTATTGAAATCCTATTGCCATACTTGAATTTGGTTTTTTGACAAATGCTTTTGCAGGTTTGTCGTGCATATCTATTACTTGGTCTGCATCAACTATTTCAAACAAAGAAGCTTCTACTTCATTCTCTTTTAGAATTTGAAGTATGTCAGCACTTCGCCCAAAAAGAACTATCGTATCTTCTTTTGATAATTCTTTTTGAGCTAATATTGCACCTTCAACTACAGCCTTGGGTGCGTAATCGCCACCCATAGCATCAAGCCCTATTCTCATAATGTTGTTAAAATGAATTAGGCTTCTGCTTCTTTCTTTATAGCTTCTTTTCCTCTATAAAATCCGCATTCAGGACACACTCTGTGCATAATAACAGGTGCACCGCAGTTGCTACATGTTGTTAATTGAACTCCTTCAACTTTATCGTGAGTTCTTCTTTTTGCTGTTCTCGTTTGAGAGAATCTGTGTTTTGGATGTGGCATATTAAATTAAATTTATTTGTTTCAAAATCTTAAATTTTTCAAAGCATCCCAACGAGAATCGGTCTCTTTTTCGTCCTCTTCTTTTTGGGTTTCTAACATTTCTATTATTTCTTTATTACAAACCTGAGTATTTCCTTTTGTTTCTCCGTGCACACAACGCATTGGTTTTTCCAAAATTACGTATTCGTAAACAAATGGTGCTAAATCCAATGAATATTCGTTAAACGGAATCACATACAAATCTACATCCTGCTCCTCTAACTCTTCCCCAAATTCCACATACAATGTTTTATTAAAATCCATATTCAAATCCATCTCTTCTCCACATCTATCACAAATCACTTGCAATATTCCATGAATATGAAACTCTAATTTTAATTGTCTTTCGCTCTTATCCAAGTTTACTTTCATAGACAAATTAGCACCAAGAACTTCCTCACAATCAAATTCTTGAAATAAATTTTCATCGATTGCATATTCAAATTCGTGAATGCCATTTTTCAATCCACTAAACTTTAAAACATATTTCTTACTCATCGTCCTAACCTTCTATATGCTTTTAAGAGTTTGCAAAGGTACGATTTTTCTTTAAACTGAACAAGATTTTAAGAAAAAAAACAAAGAAAAAATAAAATAAAGCAAAGAAATAATTAAATAATTCTTTGCTTTATTTTTTCTATTCTTCAAAACGAATATTTGTCATAGTCTTTTCGCAATAGTGACATTGCAATTTCAAAGGTTCATTTTCTACTACTTTGAAATAAGTTTCTATATCCTCAATATTTGTTATACAATTAGGATTGATACACTTTACTATTTTTTTAATTTCCTTAGGAATATTCAATTGAATCTTTTCTACAACTTCATAATCCTTAATTACAATAAGAGTAGCATTTGGAGCAACCAAAGATATTTTATTAACTTCGGTTTCTTCAAAAAACTTATTTTTTACTTTTATAATTCCCTTTTTACCAAACTTTTTACTAGAAAGGTTTGTTCCTATCAAAACCTCATCATTGTAACTATCCAAATTAAGAATCTTTACTACTTTATATATTTCGTTTGCAGGAATATGGTCAATTACAGTTCCGTTATCAATTGCAGAAACAACAAGTTCCTTTTTTCTTTCGTTTGACATATCTAATCTATTTATTAAATTATTATTTTACACCTAAAATTGCTGCCATTAAAGCTTGACGAACATAAACTCCATTTTGAGCTTGTTGGAAATAGTAAGCATAAGGAGTTTTATCTACATCAGTTGCAATTTCGTTTACTCTTGGCAACGGATGCAACACTTTCATATTTGGTTTACAACCTTTAAGAGTTGCAGCATCTAAAATATAACAATCTTTCACTCTTTCATATTCCAAAGGATCAGAAAAACGTTCTCTTTGTATTCGTGTCATATAAATGATATCAGAAAAAGGAATAACATCTTCTAATTTTGTATATTGATGATATTCTAATCCCATATTTTTTATGTGCATTTTCACAGAAGAAGGCATTTTTAATTCCTCAGGAGAAACAAAATGGAATGTTGCATTAAAGTTACACATTGCTTGAACTAAGGAATGCACGGTTCTTCCATACTTTAAATCTCCCACCATAGTAATATTTAGATTATCTAACCCTCCTTGCGTTTTTTGAATTGAATACAAATCCAACATACATTGCGTAGGGTGTTGATTAGCTCCGTCACCTGCGTTAATAACTGGCACACTTGCAACCTCAGAAGCATAACGCGCTGCCCCATCTCTTGGGTGACGCATAACAATTAAGTCAGAATAACTACTAACCATTTGAATTGTATCGTGTAAACTTTCACCCTTTTGCAAACTTGTTGCTGCTGGATTACTAAAACCAATAACCCTTGCTCCTAACATATTAGCTGCACTTTCAAAGCTTAGACGTGTTCTTGTCGAAGGCTCAAAAAAGATAGAAGCTACTACTTTATCACTTAAAATAGGTTGTTTTGGTTGTTTTTCAAACTCAGAGGCTAACTCCAATATTTGTAAATATTCTTCCTTTGTGTAATCTGTAATAGAGATTAAGTTTTTTCCTTTTAAGTTTGCCATAATATTTATAATTTATTTTTTACTATAAAAAAATCATTCTTACACAAAAAAACGACTTTCAAAAAAATGAAAGTCGTTTTCTATTATTTTTCAAAATATTCATTCAAAGAGTTTATACTCTTTCCTCTACACACGCCAACAAATATTGAATATCTCATTTTCTATCTTTAAAATTATTTTCGCAAAAGTAAAACTTTTTTTGGGAACAACAAAAAAAATCTTTACATTTTTTCTTTTAATTCCTCAGCCTTTTGATAATCAGCCTTTGCTTTTTCATTTTCACCTTTTTTCTCATAGGCTTCTGCTCGACTTACATAGGCTTGCCAAAACAAAGTATCTGCTTTAATCGCAGAATTAAAACATTCTATCGCTATATCATAGTCTTGTTTTTCCACAAGATTGATATAGCCCACATTATGTAAAGCATCGGCATGGTCAGGCTTTATTTCCAATAGTTTTTGATAAGTATCCAAAGCTTGAGCTATTGCATTATGTTCTTGATAAAATAATGCCAAAATGTACATCGCCGAATAATTTTTCGGATTGATATTTATTGTACTATTAAGATACTCTACCGCAAGTGCATCTCCTTTTTGAGCATACAATATTCCTAACTCCTCATAAGCTTGCTCATAATCAGATTTCAATTCTATTGCTTTTTGATAATCTTTTACAGCATTGATTGTATCACCTTGTTCTTTCAAAGCCCAACCTCTAAGGAAATATGCAGTAGGGTTTAGTTTATCTAAAATAATTGCTTGTTTTACATCAAACATTGTTTTTTCATAGTCTTTTAAATAAAGACTTAATTCAGCAGATTTAAGATACGCCTCTATATACTTACCATCTACTTCCTTTGCTGTTTGAAGTGCCGAAAAGGCTAAGTCAGTTTCTCCTTGTGCAAAAAGAATATCTGCTTTAAGTACATGATATTCCACTTTTTTCTTTTCTATTAGCATAGCCCTTTCAATATCTGAATAAGCCTCTGTAAGTTCACCTTTTTTGAAAAGAGTTTCTGCTCGTTTAAAGAACAAGTCTGCATTATTAGGTTCTTTTCTTATTTTTGCATTTAAGTAAGATATTTTTTCACTATCAGACATTTCTTCAAATTTTGCGTTATTTTCTTTTCCTCCACAGGCAAAGAATAATCCAATCGTAAGAAATAAAAATACTTTTTTTAGACTTCTCATAATAAATTGTTTAATTGTTTATTTATTCTATTTATTTTTCATTTTAAAATACTTACAACACTCTTGCAATGTACATTGCTCACAAATAGGTCTTCGTGCCTTACAAATATAACGTCCCAAAAGAATAAGTTGATGATGAATCAAAGACATATCTTCTGCATTTGTAAGATTAGATAAAAGTTGTCGTTCGGTTTCCAATACATTTTTTGCTCCAAGTGTAAGACCTATTCGAGCAGAAACTCTATGTACGTGAGTATCTACCGGCATTACGGCTCTCTTGTAAAGAACTGCTAAAATAACCATTGCAGTTTTTCTACCAACTCCTGCAAGGGTTTGTAATTCTTGTGGATCGTCAGGAATCTCATCGTGATATACCTCGTGCAAACGCTCAGCCATTTTCTTTAAATTACGACTTTTTGAGTTAGGATATGAGATACTTTTTATATATGAATATATTTCCTCTTGTGAACTTTCAGCCATTGCCTCAACGCTTGGATATCTTTCAAACAATGCAGGAGTTACAAGATTAACTCTTTTGTCGGTACATTGTGCTGAAAGAATTACTGCAACCAAAAGTTGAAAAGGTGTTTCATAGTGCAGTTCCGTATCTGCATCGGGAAACAATCCTTTTAGTTTTTCAATTGTTAAGGCATAGCGTTCTTGCTTTCTCATTTCTTGATCTTTATTTTAATTTAAATCGTGCAAAAACTGGATTATGGTCTGAATAATTGTAAACATTTTGTTCGTAAGAAAGAAAATCTATTGACTGGCTTGCAAAAATATAATCTATTCTAAATTTTGGCAACAAGTCGTTATATGTTCCCGAAAAGCCACTTGCCTTCTCTACAAAACTATCTTTTAAATCTTTTTGTAAGACTTGATATGTATAAGAATAAGGTGTAGCATTAAAATCCCCTACCAACAAATATTCTTCCATTGTTTGATCTAAAATAGACTTTAATTCCCTAACCTCTTTTGCTTGTTCTTTATTTGTTTCCAAAAGTTTATCAAGAATACTCTTACTTGTTTCTTCCGAAATCATTTCTGCGTCTTTTATTTTGTTTACCTCTGTTTTTTCTTGTTCAGAAAGACGATAAGAATCCAAGTGAACATTATAAATTCTCAGCGTTTGCTTTTCCACAACGACATCGGCGTAGGTTTTAGAGTAATAATTCTTTTTCAAAGGGAAAAGTGTACCCGAACGACTAATTGAATGCTTGGAATATATCACACTTCCACGAACATAATTAGAGGAATTGTCAGGTGCAAAGAAATGCTCATAGCCCAAAACCTCTGTCATAATGTAATGAAAACAAGTCTTAGATTTTTTAACCGAAGCATACTCTTGTAAACATACTACATCGGGCGACATAGTCTTTATTAAAGATAGTATAGAATCTTTATTAGCTATTGCAATCTTTTTATCTTCTTGTGCATTGTATTGAAAATGTCCTACATTGAAAGTCATAATACTCAAAGTCTTTTCTTGTTCTTGATTAGATGCTTGAAAATTAAAACCAATAAAGCGAGGTGTATAACTACTACCTATCAAAATAACTGCCAAGGGCACAAAAATATATTTCCTTTTAAAGAAAAGCCAAAACAAACAAAATAAAACATTCACCACAAGCAAAAGAGGATAAATGTAAGAGAACAAAGATAATTCTGGAATAAACTCTGGACTGACTCTCATCCCAACATAAACTCCTAAAAGCAAGAGTACAAACAACAAATTAAATATATATAGTATTCTTTTAATCATATAAAATCAAAATTAAAATTCGGAAGCCGACACATCAATCATATCAATCTTCCACTCTTCGTTTATTTTTAACAAATTCCAATTACACTCTATTTTATTACCAAATTCATCAACTACCTCTACCTCAACAATAGCCAAATTACCATTTAATACAACGTTTTCAACCTTTACACTTTTGTAAACCACAACTTCATTAGCCAAATCTTTGAAATAAGAAATCTTTTTACTCATTCTCTTTGAAACAAGAGTCTCTAAGGTTTTGAAATCACGATTATTTAAACTCTTATAATAATTTTCAATAGTTTTTTCAATCATTTCTTCATCTCTATCACCACTCGAACATGCTGAAACAAAAACACAAGCCAATAAAATCAACAATAATTTCTTCATTGCACCATTTTTTTGCAAAAATAACAAAAATAGCAAAAATTATTTCAAAGAATTAAAAAAATAAAACAAAGAAAAAAAATTTTTTTTCTTTGAAATAATTTTCTAAAACAAAGAAAAAAGAGATGCTGGCAAAAACATCTCTTTTTTCATCTTTAATAATGTTACTACATTTTTAGTTTTAAACCTAAATAAAACGTTCTTGGCTGTGTAGGACCATACATGTATCCTGAATCTCTATCAACTCCTTTATCAAAGTCTTTTTGAAACGAATTGAAGATATTGTTTACTCCTAATTTTACTTGAAGTGAATTGGTTTTTGTCAATTGAAAATCGTAGTTAATTGCACAATTCAAATCGAAAAATCTTGGTGTTGTTTCCATACGATCTTGATTTATGAATCCAGCATAGTGAGGCACTTGCATTTTTCCTGTATATGTTCCCGAAAGATTAAGACCTAATCTCTCAATTGGAGTATAATCTAAACTTACATAACCATAATCATCAGGGCTTCTTAGTAATTTATCGGTACCTGCTACATTTTCATCTTCTGACCAATATTCTGTTTCTTTATATCTGCTCGATTGCAAAGTATATGCAGCAGATATTGTTATTATATCTTTATAAGACATTTTTGCTGTAAGACTTATTCCTTTAACTACTGCTCCTGAGGCATTATATCTTTCTTGTATTGTAGTTTGTGTTTGTTGATCGTGTCCTATTACTCTTAATGCGAAAACATCATCTAAGTTTGTGTAAAATCCTTCTAACAATAAATTGAATTGAACATTGTTTCCTATTTGCATATAATAGTCTGCCGATAGGCTTGCACTATGAGAATATTCTGGACGTAGGTTTTCATCAAGCACAGTCCTAACACTTTCTCCTCCTACTTGAGTTATGTGTAAATCTTCATCGTAAACCTGTGGTGCTCGATAGCCACTTGAATAACTTGCTCTGAGTTGCAAATCGGAAATAGGCTTATACAACAAGTTTACTCTCGGTGCTATTACGGGTGCTTCTAAAAGATTATGTTTATCTGCTCTTGCTCCTAATAAGAAATTAAGTTTATTGCTTTTCCATTCTGATTGCACATATCCTCCTATTACATTTGCAGTTTGTTGTGTGTACATATTATAATCTTCCACTCTATCATCTAAACTATTACTGCTATATTCTACTCCGTATGTAATATCGGCTTGTGAAAATAAGAGTTTATCTAATTTATGATTTGCCATTGCTCCTGCCAAGAAGGTTAAATCTTTTGTTTTTCCGTACGCATTTGGGTCTTGATAAGCTCCGTAATATGAATTTCTATTGATGTATTGTGTAGAGGCGTATGTATTCAAACGATTTTTACCATCAAGTGATACGAAATTATAGTTAAAACTTAGTGAATGTATTTGATGTTCTGTCATTTCACATATATCGCTTCTGTGTGGTTGCAAATGAAGATTATTTCCTCCTCTTCTGTCTTCGTTTGTTGTGTGATATTCCAAATTAAGTTTGTTTCTATTATCTATATTATAGAATATATTTGTTCCAAAAGAGAGATTTTCCAATTCTCCTAACTCTGTGAATCCATCTTTATCGGCATCATAAGCTGAACGTGTTCTATATGTTTGATAAAATGAGGCTCCCGTTTTTTTATCTTTGCTTAACAACGCTCCATTTACGTTTACGTTTTGCGCATAAGAGCTTCCTCCTATCATTTGAACGTCTGTACCTACACTAAGGCTTGGGGTGGTTGGTTCTTTTGTTATAATATTTATAGTTCCTGCAATGGCATTTGCTCCAAACAAAGCAGAACCACCACCCTTTACCACTTCTACTCGCTCAACCATATTTACCGGAATTTGTTCTAATCCATAAACTCCGCTTAATGCACTCATAACTGGGCGAGAATCTATAAGAATTTGTGTATATGGTCCATCTAAACCATTTATCTTTACTTGTGGAAAGCCACAGTTTTGACAATTATATTCTACTCTTACTCCGCTTTGAAAAGGTAAGGCTTGAACAAGGTCTTGTGCGTTGTTCTTTTCAAATTGCTTAGTTGAAAGAACATTTACTATTACTGGGGCTTCTTTTCTTGATGTTTCATTTCTATTTGCTGAGACAACAACCTCATCAATCATTACTGTATGTGGTTCTAAGTCTAAATGGACGTGTGGGGTTTCTGTTTCCTTTAATTCAACTACTGTTTCCATAGTTTTATAACCTAAACAGCTAACAACTAATGTGTATTTACCTGGTTTAAGTTTTCTTATTAAGAAACTCCCTGTTTCATCTGTTGTTGTTCCTATTGTGGTATTTTTAATCATTACAGTAGCATAAAGTACTGCTTCTTGTGTTTCTTTATCGAAGATATGTCCTTCTATTGCATACCCTTCATTTTCTTTGTGTGGGTTTTGTGCAAAGCTTTGCCCTGTCATTAACAGAAGCATGATAATTGGTAGAATAAATTTCATTTTGCTCATTATAATTATTTTTTTGCAAAATTATAGAGATTTGTTTTTTGCAACAATACTCAAAAGTAGTGATTTTTATTTTTTTGTTAAATTCACAGAACTTTATTGTTTGGTAAATGTTGTTTGT
Organism: Candidatus Onthomorpha sp.; assembly: GCA_045645265.1. Lineage (GTDB taxonomy): Bacteria > Bacteroidota > Bacteroidia > Bacteroidales > P3 > Onthomorpha. The sequence goes on along the minus strand of JAZRIM010000032.1, from coordinate 55,521 downwards.
ATTGTAGTTAATTTTTAAAATCTTTATTGTCTATGAAAAAGTTTTTTGCAAGTGCCGTTCTTTTATCAATGAATATTGGTGCAATGGCTCAAAATGATTTAATTAAAAGTGTAATTGATGGAAGTTTTTTTAAATTTCCTCAAATTAGGGAAAGTGTTTGTGATATGAGAATGTTTTTTCCTACAAAAGGGGTTAAACCTGCCGAGTATAATCGCTATGAATTTAAAGAAAAACACGATGATGCCATTGCTAACATTATGTTTGAGACTTTAAATGGAGAACTTATTTCTTTTGAGCAATCTCTTGATTTAGCCAAAGCAGATGGAATAATTGTTTTGCATAAAGGCAAAATTGTTTTTGAAAGATATTATGGTTTTTTAGAGCCAGATGGCACTCATGCGGTAATGTCTGTTAGCAAAACTCTAACAGGAACCTTAGGCGCTGTGCTTGTTGCGGAAGGTGTGCTTGATGAAACCAAAACAGCCTCATATTATGTTCCAGAATTAAGTGGTTCTGCTTTTGGAAACGCAACTATTAGAGAATTATTAGATATGACCACTGCTCTGGATTATGATGAGGACTACAACAATCCTAATTCTCGTATTTGGGAATTTTCACAAGCGGGAACGCCTTATCCTAAACCAGAAAACTATACTGGTGCGAAAAGTTATAGAGAGTTTCTTACTACTGTAAAACAATATGGAAAACATGGTCAAAAGTTTGGTTACAAAACAATTAACACTGATGCTTTGGCTTGGGTTATTACAAGAGTTTGCGATAAGCCTTTGGCAGATTTGATTTCTGAAAGATTTTGGAAACCAATGGGTGCTCACTTTGAAGGTTATTATCAATTAGATGCCACAGGTACTGAATTTGCTGGTGGAGGTTTTAATGGAGCTTTAAGAGATTTGGCTGCTTTTGGTGAAATGATTAGAAACGATGGTTATTTCAATGGAAAACAAATTATTCCTCAAGGTTTGATGAATGATATTATTAAAAATTCTAATGCAAATAAATTTGACAAAGAAAATTATCCTCTTTTGAAAGGCTGGGCTTATAGAAATATGTGGTGGGTTATGAAAAACGATGATAAAGCCTTTTGTGCAAGAGGTGTTCATGGTCAAGTAATTTACATAAATCCAACCGCAGAAATGGTAATTGTAAGATTAGCCTCTCACCCAGAAGCTTCAAATGGTGTAAATGACCCCTTTTCTCTTCCCGCCTATCAAGCTGTGGCAGATTATTTAAAAACAAAATAATAAACAAAGAAATAAGGGGTAATTACCACTCCTTATTTCTTTCTTGTTCCATTGTTCCTTGCTCTATTTCTTGCACATAATTACTACAATCCATATCTATGGATATTGTCGGAGGTCTGTCAAAATCGCCTTTATAGAAATTGAGTTTTGAATCTTTTTCGCATCGTTTCATAAATAAGGCATAAACTGGTAAAGCCATAGATGCTCCTTGTCCTAAGGCTGTTGAACGGAAGTGAATACTTCTTAGTTCTCCTCCAACCCAAACTGCTGTTGCTAATTTAGGATTTAAGCCAATAAACCAACCATCTGAATTATTGTCGGTAGTACCTGTCTTTCCTGCAATAGTACTTGTAAGCCCGTATCTATACCTTAAACGTCCTCCTGTACCGCCATCAACAACTCCTTTCATAAGTTCCAAAACTAAGAAAGAAGTTTCTTCATCTAATGCAGAGTTACTCTTTGAATTAAAGACTTCTAAAACCATTCCTTTATTATCACAAATTTTTGTAATAAAGATTGGTTCTTTATGAATTCCTTTATTAACGAATGTAGACATTGCTCCTGCCATTTCCATCACAGAAAGATCTGAGGTTCCCAAACAAATAGAAGGATAAGCTTCCATCGGAGTTGTAATACCCATTTGTTTTACTAAATCTACTACTGCTTGTGGTGTAGTATAATCTTTGATTAGGGCTGCTGAAATATAGTTTATAGAGTTGGCAAGTGCCCATTTAAGTGTTACGTTTTCACCTTCCCTGCAATCCTCATTTGAGTTCTTTGGTGTCCAATTATCATATTCTTCAAAAGTTACTGGTGAATTTTCTAATTCATAGCATGGTGATAATTCGCTGTCTCGCATTGCGGCTGCATAAACAAATGGTTTGAATGTAGAACCTACTTGTCTTCTTCCAAGTTTTGCATTATCAAATTTAAAATGTTTATAATTTATTCCTCCAACATATACTTTTATGTGTCCGGTTTGTGGTTCTATTGATACCATTCCTGTGTTTAGGAAATGCTTGTAGTAACGTAGAGAATCCCAAGGAGACATTACTGTGTCTTTATCGCCATTCCAAGTAAAGACTCTCATATTTGTCTTTTCTTTAAAGTTGGATTTTATATCTTTTTCTGAAAATCCTTCTGATTTAAGTACGCGATACCTGTCGGAATTCTTCATTGCTTGAATGTAATATTTCTCTATATCTTCTTTACTTATACCTGTAAATGGTGCATCTTTGTATCCTTTGGTGTGTTTAAAGAATTCTGATTGCAAAGAAGCAAAATGCTCTTTAACTGCTTCTTCTGCATACTTTTGCATTTTGTAATTTATGGTTGTATATATCTTTAAACCATCTTTATGAACATCATAATTTTCTCCATTGGCTTTATAGTGAGTTTTACACCACTCTTTCATATAGTTTCTCAGCATTTCACGGAAGTATGTTGCTATTCCCTCATCGTGAGATTGTGGATTAAAACGTAATTTTATCGGATTTGCTGATTTTTTCTTGTACTCTTCTTCCGAAATGTAGTTATATTTTTGCATTTGGCTTAAAACAACATTTCTTCTCCTATTTGCATTCTCTGGATTTCGAACAGGACTATAGGCTGTCGGAGCTTTAAGCAATCCAACCAATACGGCTGCTTCTTCAACCTCTAATTCCGATGGTGCTTTTGAAAAAAATATGTGTGATGCAGCTTTAATACCATATGCATTACTTCCATAATCCACCGTATTTAGATACATTGATAAAATTTCTTCTTTGGAATAATTTCTTTCAAGTTTAACTGCAACAACCCATTCCTTAAGTTTAGCAAAGACTGTACCTAATGTAGATTTTTGTTCTCTCGGGAAAAGATTTTTTGCTAATTGTTGAGTAAGTGTACTTCCTCCTCCAGAACTTTTATCTCCACCTAAAACCGTTTTTGTTAAAACTCTAAACAATGAACGCAAATCAATACCCGAATGCTCGTAAAATCGAGCATCTTCTGTTGCTACAAGAGCATTGATAAGATTAGGAGATATATCCTTGTATGTAACGTTTGAACGATTTTGAATACCTATATAACCCATTAATTCGCCAGAATCGGAATATACCTCTGTTGCTAAATTAGCTTTTGGATTCTCTAATTGTTCAAATGTAGGCATAAAACCTAACATACCTAAGGATAGTAGAACAAAAAACACAATTACTGCCAATAAAAAGCAGAAATATGTGCCCCACATTATCCTTATATACTTTTTTAAATTATTTGTTTTAGTTTTTTTCTTTGTTGTTTCAGCCATTTCAAAAACTATTTATGTTTTAATCCTGATATTCTAAATGCAATCCTACGTCACAAATTCCTTTTAAAGTAGAATCTATTGTTGCTTGACGCAATTCAAAAGTATATTTACCTTTTTGTTCAAATTTTATATTCTTTGCAATCCAAAAACGATTATCCCTAATTTTAGAAGAGCCTTTTCCTTTCCATGTCCCATCAGGATAAGCTAAATAACACTCTATTGTATCAGTTTTTGTAACCTTTCCATTAGGCAAAATAGTATTCATATAAAAGAAAATATTGCTATAAGGATATTCTATCGTATTTCTGATATTGATTGCTAACTTATAAGGCTTTATTGTATCGGTTATATTTACTTCATAATACAATTTATCTATTGTTCTCCAAGCTTGTTGATCTACCTGCTTGTTTTGATCGTAAACAACATTGTGATTACAAGCTGAAAACAAAACAATAAACAACAAAATAAACACTCTACTAATTATAACTTTCATTGAAATTATTTTTTGATTGAGATTTTTCGTTTTCCAATTTTTCGGCGTATGTTTCTAAGTCTTTTACAACAATTTTTTTCTTATTTTTCTCTATAATTGACTTAACCGATTCGGCAGACAAAGGGAATAACTCTGTACTGCCTTGATAAGAATACCAAAACAAACGTTTAAACACATCTACTTTATGATATATAGCTACACCTTTTTCAGTTTGAAGTTCTACTCCTAAGTCTGGTATTTTATTTAGAGATTCCACATAAACATCATACTCATAATTCAAACAACATTTCAACTTTCCACACTGCCCTGCTAACTTTTGAGGATTTGGGAAAAGCTGTTGAGTTTTCGCAACAATAGTTGAAACTGAATTAAAAGAATTTAACCAAGTGCTACAACAGAGTTCTCTTCCACAAGTGCCAATTCCACCCAATCGACTTGCCTCTTGTCGTGCACCTATTTGCTTCATTTCTATCCTAACCTTAAATTCCTCTGCCAAAGATTTAATCAACTGACGAAAATCCACTCTTTCATCTGCCGTATAGTAAAAAATCGCTTTTGTACCATCACCTTGAAATTCCACATCATTAACTTTCATTTTAAGATTATAACGATTTGCATAATCCCTTGTTTTGAAAATCATATCATCTTCCTTTCTTAATGATTGCAACCACTTTTCTATATCTGCCGCCTTTGCTCTTCTGTAAAGTCTTTTAAAATCTGAGTTTAAATCAAGTTTCTTTTTCTTCATTTGAATTCTACATAATTCTCCTGAAAGAGTAACAATTCCTATGTCATGACCAGGATTTCCCTCTACAGCAACAACATCTCCTTCGGAAATTTCTAATCCCTCTGGCAGACGATAGAAATCTTTTCTTGAATTTTTAAATCTCACCTCTACAATATTACAAACATCAGTATTAGACGGAGAATGAATGTGCCCCATCCAATTATGAACATTCATTTTAGAACAATTATCCAATTCTTTCTTTGAAACAGGACGATAAGATATAGGCTCCTTACTACAACCTCTTGACACAAGGTCGCTAACAACAAATTTATCTTTCTCAATATCAGGTTCCTCATCAAAATATGGGTGAACAAATTGTTCTAATAATTTATCTCTTTGTTCTATTTCCTTAATTTCTTTTTTTTCTGAATCCATACTATAAAAATAATTTGAATTATATATTATTTATTTTGTGTATTTCTTAGCAATTTTCCTACATTTATAGCCAAAGTCAAAAATATCATCTTAGCATTACCATTTCGCATAATTTCAAGTTCTGCCTTTTGTGTCAGATTATATATATTTAACAAATTTTTAGGTGTAATAAATTTTGAAAAATTAGATTTAAAATCCCTATCTTCTTCCGAAAAATTACAAAGATTATCATTCTTCAATTCTCCCTGTTGAAAACATTCTCTATACAATTCCAAAGAATAATTTAAATAAGCTTTCAACTCCTCTCTCCCCATTTTACAAATTTTTTCCACCAATTTATAAATTTCATTCAAAGAAACATTATAAGCAAAGGCTAATCTATTAAATTGAATGAATAACGCTCTCCATTCCTGCTTCTCATCAGAATTATAAGAAAGAGCTTTAATCAAATTTCCCTCTGCAAACCTTACAATTTTCTCAACTTGCTCATAACCTTTTTTAGACAAATAATCCGTTAAATCCTCATCTAAAATTGGAGGCAGTTTAATCAGTTGAGTTCTTGAAAGTATCGTTGGAAGCAACACCTCACTATTTTCAGCAATCAAAAGAAAAAGTGTATTCTCATAAGGTTCTTCCAATATTTTTAGTAATTTATTTGCAGCATCTATTTGTAATTTATCAACGCCCCAAACAATATTTATTTTATATTGAGATTCGTAGGTTTTAAGAGTTAAGTTTTTAATTATTGTATTAGCATCCCTTACATTTATTGCACCTTGTTTATTATCTACACCAAGCTCTTGGTACCACGACTCTAAATCAATATAAGCATTCTTAAAGAGAACATAATTTCTAAAAACCTCTAAAAAACTTGTACTCTCATTATTTTTCTCTACACTCTTAGTTGTAGTACTTGGAAAAGTAAAAAATAAATCTGGGTGAGAGAGTTTTTCATATTTCAAACAAGAAGGGCATTTCCCACAAGAATCTGCTTTCAGACCATCTTGATTTAACGAAGAGTAAACCTGCTTATCAGTACAACTTACAAACTGAGCATAAGCCAAAGCAAGAGCAAATCCACCATAACCAGCACTCCCTAAAAACAACTGTGCGTGACTTACTCTATTACTTAAAACAACATCTATTAAAGTGTTGATTAAATTTCTTTGTCCTACTATTTGCTCAAATCGCATAAAAACAATAAGTATTTAAATCTACAAAATTACGATAAATTCCAATAAAAAGACACTTTTAAACAAAAAAAAGCGAGTTTTATTCGAAAACAAAACTCGCCAATGTTTTAAAACTTTATTTTTTAATATTCAAAAGAGAAATTTTCTGACATAAATTCATCATCTGTTTCAGGCTTTTGAGTCTTTTCAACATTAGTTGTTTTATTAGCAACAGACTTTTGTAAAGAAGCAATCATTGCTCCCAACATTTTTGTCATTTCCATTAAAACTTCAACAGAAGCATCATTTTGTTCTTGTGAAAACACACCTTTTTTATATGCAATTGCAGTATAAACCACACATTCTCTTATTGCAGCCTTAGCGTCTTTCAAGAATTGAATCAATTGAGTTCTGTGACGAGATGAACCCTCTGCAATATTCAAAGAAACCTTGCTTGCAGAGTTTACCAAAGGTTTTAACACCAAATCTGCATCTAATCCATTTAATTGACAATTTTGATTTAGCAACCAATTAACATAATCTAAAGATTTGTGATAAACTCTTAAATCTTCAAATCTAAAAAAGCTGTTTGAGTTGATTTGTTTTTCCATAACAATATTTTTATTAGTTAAGATTTACTTTAATTATTTTATACCTGCAAAATATTTCATAAATTGAACTCTTAGAAATGCTGAACTTTCGTTATTTTTTGTAACAGCAAGTTTTCCTCTAAAATCATCTAAGGTTTCAAAATTATTCTTTTGCATCCACTCCTTTAAAAAGGCTATTGATTCTTCAATAAAGCTTGTTCCTTGCTCATAAACAGCAGAAACTGTTTGCACAGTATTTGCTCCTGCCAACAAAAGCTTTACAAAATCTTGTGGTTTGTGTACTCCACCACCTGCCATAATTGGACAATGAACCACATTTGAAAGAATAGCAGTCCATCTTATTGTTTTATGCAAACTATTTGGTGAAGAAAACACATTAGCAGGCTCAATTGTCATTGTATCTATATTGATATCTTGTTTTGAAAACTGATTAAAAATATTCAAATTATCAATTCCCATCCAAGAAATCTTTTGTGCAAATCGTGCAAGTGAAGAAAAATATGAACTAATCTTTACCGAAACAGGTATCTTAACGGTTTTCTTTATGCTATGAATAACATTTTCATAGAATTTTTCAACATTGTCCGTTGTAAGATTAACATCCGATGGCAAAACAAACATATTTAACTCTACTCCATCAGCTCCTGCTTGCTCCATGCGACTTGTAAGATTTATCCATTGAGAAGAAGAAACGCAATTAACGCTTGCTATTACTGGAATAGAAACTGTTTCTTTTGCTGTCTTAATAAGGTTAATATATTTTGCTAAGGATTGTTTTTCAGTGTGAGCTACAATGTAGTCATACGTTTCATCGGCATATTCAAAAGTATGAGACTGAGATGCATTGTTTGACATTTCTTGTAAAATTTGCTCTTCAAACACAGATTTCAAAATTACTGCACCTGCACCTGCTTGTTCTATTTTCTTTAAAGTATCTACATTGGAAGTTAATCCACAACTACCAACTACAATTGGGCTTTTAATGTTTAAACCCATAAATTTAGTTTCTATATTCATAGTTTTATTATATTTAGATGAGCAAAAATAAGAATAAATTCATAATCAACAAATTTTTTAATAAAAAAAATATCTTTTAAATTAACGAAACATTAGATTTTTTGTTTAGCTAAATAATTTTATTCAAAGATTTATTGCAAAGAAACATTGTTTTTTTATAATAAAAACGTATCTTTGCACTCCGAAATTAAAAACATAAAATAATGAATCAAGAAAACATCAAAGCAAATCAAGAAAAAGGGCAAGAAAATAGCAGTTTGAATGTAGGCGAAATAGTGTCTAATTCTGAGAAATTCATCGAAAAAAATAAAAAAATAATAACAATCATAATTTCTGTGATTGTTTTAGGAATTGCTGCTTACTTTCTGTATCAAAGTTTCGTAGTTGAGCCACGCGAAAAAAGAGTTCAAGAAGAATTATTTGCGGCTCAAAAATATTTTGAACAAGAAGATTTCAAAAAAGCACTTGAAGGAGATGGTAAACACGCAGGATTGATTTCAATAATAGAAGAATATGGTTCTACAAAAGGAGGATCTCTTGCAAACTATTACGCTGGCAACATTTATTTACGTCAAGGCGAATACAAAAAAGCAATAGAACACCTTTCTGCTTACAAAGGAGAAGACAAAATCATATCAATACAAACAAAAGCATTGATAGCAGACGCATACGTAGAGCTTGGAGAATTAGACAAAGCAATTAGCAACTACAAAGACGCAATAAAATCAGAAAACATAATGACTACTCCATTTGTTCTTTTGAAACTTGGACAAGTTTACGAAATGCAAAAAAATAATGTAGAAGCATTAAACTGCTACAAAAGAATAAAAACAGAATTTCCTGCATCACAAGAATACAGAGAAATTGAAAAATATATTTCACGCTTAGAAAACCTTCAATAAGTCATAGAAATATTTTAAAAAGTCATAGAAATAATTCGTAATTTCTATGACTTTTTTTTATCCAATCACAAAAAAATAGTATTATGAAAAGATTAGCATTATTATTATCAGCAATTCTTTTAACAAATATGGCGTTTTGTCAAGAAGAAAAGAAAGTTTCCGTAGAAGATGAAGTGTTTGTCGTTGTTGAAGAGCAAGCAGAATTTCCCGGAGGCTTGGATTCAATGTATGCTTACATTCACAAAAACCTTAAATACCCTGAACTTGCAAAAGAAAAAGGCATTGAAGGAAGAGTTTTCGTGCAATTTGTTATTGAAAAAGACGGTTCAATTTCAAATGTTAAAATTTTACGAGGCATAGGCGGCGGTTGCGATGAAGCAGCGGTGGAAATGGTAAAAAATATGCCGAAATGGAAACCGGGAAAGCAAAGAGGAAAACCCGTAAGATTTCAATTCACCCTACCAATCAAGTTTGAACTACCAAAAGATAAAGAATAAAAAAAGCCGAATCGTTTATTGATTCGGCTTTTTTTGTTTTATTTTTCCTTTTAGTTATTTCTTAAAAACTCAGAAGTAATCATTTCGGCTTGTTTTACTACAATTTCTGTTGCTAACTTCTGCATATCAGGCGGATAACCATAGCGTCTTAACAAGCGTTTAACAACAACTTTCATCTTTGCTCTTACACTTTCTTTTATTTCCCAATCAATAGAAGTATTTTTACGTATTTGCTCTGTCAATACAACAGCCAATTCTCTTAATTTATCTTTTCCCATAAGTTCTACTGCACTTTCGTTAGAGGAAACAGCAGTATAAAACGCATATTCATATTCTGTAAGTCCAAGTTGCTTGAAATTATCGTCTTGTTCTACAATTTGTTTGCTCAACTCTATCAATTCTTCAATTACTTCTGCCGCAGTAATCACTTTATTATGGTATCTATTTATAGACTTTTCAAGCATTTTCATTAAACTCTCCCCTTGCACTAAATTTAGTCTCATTCGTGCTACTATTTCATCATTCAGTATCTTTTTTAAGACTTCAAAAGCAATATTTTTATGCTTCATACCTTTTATTTCAGCTAAAAACTCTTCTGAAAGAATAGAAATATCTGGTTTTTTAATACCTGCCGCATCAAAAATATCAACAACCTTTTCTGAAATCAAAGCTTGATCAACTACCTGACGAATTGTTGTTTCTATCTCTTCATTTGTTCTTCCATTATTTGGAGATTGAAATTTACATAAGCGTGCTTTGACAGCTTGAAAGAAAGCAACCTCATCTTTAACTTCCATAGCTTTTTTATGAGGAATAGCAATAACAAAGGCTTTCGATAAAGCATAAACTTGATTCACAAATCGTTTTTTCCCTTCTTCCAATCCAAGAATATAATCCTCTGCTTTAAGAATAACAGACAATTTTTCAGAAATATTAGCCGTGAAATAAGAAGAATAATCCAAACCTTGCAACATTTGTTGTATGATTTCCATTTTTTCTTCCATTATTTTAACTGCTTGTTCTTGATTTTCTGTTGGATCTTCTCCACTTTCACAACCAGAATAGATTGATAAAGCTTTTTTTAAGTCGGAAGCAATCCCCAGATAATCGACTACAAGACCACCAGGCTTATCTTTATACACACGATTCACTCTCGCAATTGCCTGCATTAAAGTATGACCTTGCATAGGCTTATCAATATATAGTGTATGTAAACATGGAACATCAAATCCTGTTAGCCACATATCACGAACTATAACAAGTTTCAATTCATCATCAGCATTTTTCATTCTATCTGCCAACATACGCCTTTCTTGCTTTGTTGTATGATGTTTAGCAATGTCCGCACCATCAGAAGAAGCCGATGTCATAACTACTTTTAGAGTTCCTTTTGACAAATCATCATTATGCCATTCAGGACGCAAGGCAATAATCTCATCATACAACTCCACAGCAATTCTACGACTCATTGCAACAATCATAGCCTTCCCTTCAAAAACTTCTTGTCGCTGTTCAAAATGTGTAACAATATCTTTCGCTATATTTTTTATACGAGATTGGCTACCAATCAATGCTTCTAATTGTGTCCACTTGGCTTTTGCTTTTTGTATATCATCTAATTTTTCTGAATCTAACTCTTTATCCAAATCATTTATCATCTCTCTTCCATGAGAAGTCAGCTCCACCTTTGCCAATCGGCTTTCATAGAAAATTCTAACCGTAGCTCCGTCCTCAACAGCCTTTGTTATGTCATAAACATCTACATAATTACCAAATACAGCAGGAGTATTTACATCGGTTGCCTCAATAGGAGTTCCTGTAAAGCCCAAATAAGTTGCATTAGGTAAAGCATCTCGCATATATTTTGCAAATCCATATTTTATTTCCGAGCCTATTACCTCATCTGCCTCATTTCGCACATCTACATTCTTTGCCTTAAAGCCATATTGTGTACGGTGTGCCTCATCAGCAATAACAATCACGTTATTTCTCTCGGTTAGAGTTTCATAAACATTACCATTTTCTGGTTGAAACTTCTGTATCGTAGTAAAAATAACTCCTCCCGAAGCAACACGTAACAGAGTTTTCAAATGTTCTCTATCATCAGCTTGAACAGGTGTTTGTCTTAATAATTGTCTGCAATCAGCAAAAGTTCCAAAAAGTTGATCATCTAAATCATTCCTATCTGTTATCACAACTATAGTAGGATTATTTAAAGCCTTAACCACTTTTCCTACATAAAAAACCATTGATAAAGACTTTCCTGAGCCTTGCGTATGCCACACAACACCCGCTTTTCTATCCCCCTTTTCTTGTTTATTTACGTTTTTCAATCCATAATTTTCAGGAGGTTCACTCACAAAACAATCTTCCTTGGTATTTATTCCCGTAGCTCTTATTGTAGATTCCACAGCCTTGTTTACAGCATAATATTGATGATAAGCCGCAATCTTCTTTATCGTATTTATCGAACTAATGCCCGTTTTTCCATCTTCCGTCTTTGTTTTTTCAAACACCGTAAAGGAACGAATCAAATCCAAAAGCGTTTCTTTATTCAACATTCCTTTCACCAAAATCTCCAATTGACCTATTAAATGAGATGCTTCAGCCTTTCCATCAGATGTTTTCCAAGCCATCATTCTGCTAAAACCTGCCGACATAGACCCAGCCCTTGCTTCCAAACCATCGGAAATAACCACCAAAGCATTATATGTAAACAAAGAAGGAATAATCTCTTTGTAAGTTTCAATTTGTCTGAATGCACTCTGAATTGTAGCATTCTCATCAGCCGCATTTTTCAATTCAATAACCACCAAAGGCAATCCATTGACAAACAAAAGCACATCAGGACGTTTATTTCTGCCATTCTCAACAATAGTAAACTGATTGACAACCACAAAATCGTTGTTTTCAATATTTTCAAAATCAACCAACCATACCAAATTTCCTCTTTCCGAACCCTCAACATAACTTGAAACCGACACACCCTCGGTAAGCATACGATGAAACACCTCATTATTTGCCAACACATCAGGCGAAGCAATACGAAGAACTTTATTTAATGCCTCATCACACACCTGCCTTGGCAAAGAACTATTGATTCGATAAACAGCAGAACATAAAATATCCTTCAACACCACCTGTTCAAATCCATCTCGCACAACACTCGGACCATAACAATAACTATACCCAAGACTTTCGCACAAATCAATCACCAACCCCTCAATACTTTGTTCATTCATTACATTCATGACAACAAATATTATTTTTGACGCACCAATTTATATTTCACCATTCTCAAAGCCTCTTTAATACCCTTGGAAGGTTTATAAATAATCTTTGTTTTCTCCACCAATTTCTTATCAAGTTCCTCTTCACTATCCACCGCATTAGCTTTCACTGCCAATTCCACACTTCCGAGTCGTCCTATTTCCGTACCGCGACCGAGCTGAATGTTTTCAATCACCACCTGCTCGACTTCCGCCAAAACAAAAGCCACTTCAAAATCGGTAAGCGTAGTTCGTTCGGCAATCAAAGCACATAATTTTTCAAAATCCATACGTGTTTTAGGATTTATCCTTACCGAGTACTGATCTTTATCCTCGCCGTTGATGTGCATTCGTTTTTTGTAGCCAATCAAATCAATCATAACTATATTGTTTATGTAATTTCTGAATTTATAGGAGGTAATCGTTGCGAAAAGGGAGATAAAACAAATAAGTCCGGAGCATCTTCACAAAAAGATCCGATCTTTCACCCCAAAACATCCGATCTTTTACCTCAAAAGATCCGATCTTTTGCATACTCCCCTGCCGACTTATCAAATTCACATCAAGCTTTAACAAAATTACCTCCCGTTTTTTTCGGTTTTACCTCACACTTTTATTTCTCCACTCATCAACTTTGGCAATAAACTATCGCGTATTTGAGTGATAATTCGTATCTGACCTAAATTAAAAACTATTTTATCATAAAAACTCCCTATTTGTTTAGACATCATAACAATATCTTCTCCACCCAATTTCGGGAAACCACATTTTTCTATTCCTAACCCACTTATATTAGGCTGTGCACTACCCGTTGCAGTATTTTCAATGTAATCTTGTCCAAAATCATTTTTCAATTGTAAATAAGCCAAATATTTTGCTCCTATATATTTTTCCACAACTAGACCTACCCGTTGATTTAACCAAAGGTTTCTGTTATTATTTGGTACAATTCCTAATTTACCTATCTCTGCCCCTGTCATCGCAATTATTACATCTCCACTATGAAGTTGAAATTTTGACAATAAAACATTTGTTATTTTTTTATCAACCCAATCTGTTGAATCTATATCCACAATACCATTTGAGATATTTTTAATCTTTACAATTTGAGAATCTCCTTTATCTTTGAAATCATTGCTCTTAAAATTATATCCATTTTGAATAGATATAATTTGTTCTAATGTTGAATCATTCTCTTTATCGATAAACCATTGGCGGAATAGCGTTTCAGCCATAGCTTCGAGGGTTTTATTCTCACGGTGTAGTAGGTCTATCTTATCATCTAAGGAGGAGAGAAAAGAGGCTATGTGTTTTTGCTTTTCTATATCATCTGTAAAAATTATTTCAATGGCATTTAATAAAGTTTGTGTTACAAGTGGATGACTTGAGCCTTCTGCATATTCATTTAAATTGTATTTTTTTAAAAGATAGTATATAAACTTTGTGTTATAATTATTTTTAGGTTTTAATGCTAACGCATTATCAGAAACCCAAATAGGTCTATTTTCGTAATAAACAGAACCGCAATATGCACCTACACGTCCCACAATTATAGTTTCACCACAATAATTATATTCATCACAATATCCTAATATTCCATTACCGCCATAAATAGGAATATCACCTTGTTTTTGTGGACGAACTTTACCATTTCCAAAAGTTCCAATCTCTCCCAATTTATATTCTTTCCATTCGGTCATATCACAATTGTTTTCTTAATTGTTCTATTTCTTTTTCAAGATACATTTTATTTGCCATTGTTTGAGTATCTCCTATAAATCCAAACCGAGAAGCAGTTTTCATAGAATCTAATTGTGCTTCTTTTTGTGCAATTGTTGTCTTAAGTACTTGTATATCTTTAGCACGGTTGTACTTATAAGCACGCTTAGCCACAATCAATGCAGCAATGCTTACCACAAGTGTTGCAATAGAAATAACTAACGTTAATGTATCAATTGTTATATATTCTTTCCAGTTGGTCATAATTACGTATTTAAGATATTAATCCCTCTTTTTCAAGATAGCGTTTAAGCCATTCTTTCCAAATATCAAGGAATAATTTCCACCATTCTTTTTCTTTATTCTTTTGTTCTTCAGAAATATTATTATTCTTATCTATAATCTTTTCGGTAAGTTGTTTAATACATTCTGTACCAGATTCTAAAATATATTTGGGAAGTTTTTCATTCGCTGTATTGTTTAGAAAACTTATTGCAAAAGCAGATAAAGCTAATCCCTCTGAGAAAAATGGTAGTTCTTCTTTTAGATTATTGATTTGAACCGCTATATTACTCCAACCTATTGTTGCTATTATTTTAAATGCTATTGGAGGTTCTTTTTCAGATTGACTTATAACATCAAAAACTTCTTGCGGAGTTTTATATTGTTCTTTGTTTATGTTATAGAATTTATTCATACTTTTTTTGGCCCTTCTTAAATTACTAATAATAAATACATTATATGATTTTATTCATTATTTTAATTATTTTTTTGTCTTTTTTTTGGCCCTTTTTTAGCCCTTTCAATTAAATTTCACCTCTCTTTTTTAGTTCTTCTATACCTATCTCTAAAGCTTTTGATATTATCTTGGAATCTTTTATATAATTTTCACTTAATTGATATATAGTACCAGAACCTATTCCTTCTTTTGATAATATTCCTTGTTCTACTAATGAATTTATCGTATTACGAACTCGTTTTCTAGACATGTGATTCCCCAATATACTTACAAAATCTTTCATTTTTGCTATCTTAAAAGTATTAAAATGAGCTAATACAACAGGTAAGGCTTGAGAAAGATTCCAATCTTCGCTTTTGGAATATTCACCTTCTTTTCCACAACATTCATAGTAATTTTTTGATAATATATAATACGTTCCACTTGTTTTTCCTCTCTTTTCGATAAGACCTCGCTCCAATAAACTTTTAATTATTGACTTCTCTACAAGTTCAGATTTATTCATTCGTATATGATTCAAACCTATTACTTCAAATACAGAAAGTCTATCTTCATCGGCTAAATCTCTTTGTTCTGATTCTAAGAATACCGCAAATGCTTTGTCTTTAATAACAGCTGAAAGGTGTAATTCTACTCTAAATGGATCACTATGTGAATAGTCTGGTTCATCTTTCCCTTCTAAAAGTGTGTTCTTATATATTTTATCAATACCTTGTCCTGAGCGTTCTACAACACCGGTTTTTGCTAAAACATCAGCAAGCAACCTGTTCCGAGGAGTACTTGGCACACGTAATAGATTATCTATTGTAACACCTAGTGGAAAACCTCCTGTATTTATTATAATCATTTTTTGGGGATATTGCTTTATAACTATTTCGCTTGAACGGCGATAATCTCTATGAGCTACAGCATTGTTTATTGCCTCACGAATAACTTCCTCGTTAAAATAAGGTATATTAAATATGTAAGAATTTTCATTCACATCAATTTTGTCATTTCTCAAATCAATATCATGCCAAAGCAAATCAATCATTTTATAGAACGGTTGTTCATAAACATGCTTATTTGTGTAAGGTACAAGAGTTTCTGATTTTCTATATTCTAATATAACTGATGCTTGTGGAAGTCGTTCTTTTAAAATTTCTTGTTTACCAACAAGTATCAATGCTGCATTAGTAACATTTCCTTCTTTAACTAAATTTAGATCACTTAACACTTGTTCTTTTGATAAAGTCAAGAAATTTGGATTGTTTTGTTTTTTTGCATATCTATGTTTAAGTATTTGGATAGCTTCTTCATCAAGATCATCAACAGTAATATTATCACATGTATTAGCAGAGAAATCTGGTTCTTGTTCTTGAAGAATACTAAATATCATTTCATCAGACATTGGTTTTAGTTCTTCTCCAACGCGCATAAGAGGAACATCTTCAAATCTAAATAATTTTCCAATTGGACGAGGAGGTATATCTATAACAAGTACACGACCACTTAAATTTGCTTCATCTTCATATAATTCATACACGAAAGGCCTAATTTGTGTATCTTTATAAATACTACTTTCTAATTCTCCCAATTTATCTTTATTCTGTTGTGTTCCTATAACCTTATGAGGATAAGCATCTCCCATTCCTAATACGAGATAGCCACCTCCTTCATTGCATAAAGCCGTAACATAACCAAGAATACATTTTCTACGTTCATTAGGCTTAACACGACTACCTCCATCATAAGCAAAATTCCCTTGTTCTGCTTTTTTAAATTCCACCTTATCTTCTGACTCCTTAAAATTTTTAAGTTGCTCGATAGTTAATTTCTTCATAATCCCTTATTTAATCTTCTCTAAGTTTTCTAATATCAGTTTGTTCAAGCGTTCTTCTTCTTTTAGTTGTTGTTCAAACTCGGTTTTTAATGTGGTAAATCGTTCTGTGAAATTAAAATCTTCCTCCTCTTCTGGCAATCCTACATATCGTCCTGGTGTTAGTACATAATCTAATTCAGCTACTTTTTCTATGCTTGCAGAAGCACAAAAGCCTACTATATCTTCATATTTACCATTTCTATTCCTCCAATTATGGTAAGTTTCTGTTATTTGTTGAATGTCTCTATGGCTAAATTCGCGTGTTCGGCGATTGATAAGGTGTCCAAGGTTGCGTGCATCTATGAAGAGTATTTCTTCTTTACGATCTCGAAAACGTTCTGTTGCATTTCGGTTGCGTGAAAGAAACCATAAAGAAGCTGGAATTTGTGTATTGAGAAATAATTTAGCTGGTAGATTTACGATACAATCAACTAAGCCTGCTTTTACCAATTCTTTTCTTATTTCTCCTTCGCCTCCACTTTTAGATGTCAAAGCTCCTTTTGCTAATACAAAGCCTGCTTGTCCACTTGGAGCAAGATGATAGATAAAATGTTGTATCCAAGCAAAGTTTGCATTGCCTATTGGTGGTATACCATACTTCCATCGACCATCTGTTCTCAAAAGTTCCCCGCTCCAATCGCTATCATTAAATGGAGGATTTGCTATTAGGTAATCTACTTTTACATCTTTGTGTGCATCATTTAAAAAAGATCCTTCTGTATTCCATTTAACTTGCGAGGCATCTATGCCACGAATTGCAAGATTCATCTTACATAGTCGCCAAGTTGTTTGGTTACTTTCTTGTCCATATATGGATATATCGTTAATGATTCCTTGGTGTTCTTTTACGAATTTTTCGCTTTGAACAAACATTCCTCCTGAACCACAGCAAGGATCAAGTACGCGTCCTTTATATGGTTCAAGCATTTTTACCAAAAGTTCTACAACGCTTCGAGGTGTATAGAATTGCCCTCCTTTTTTCCCTTCTGCAAGTGCAAATTCTCCCAAAAAATATTCAAAGACATGTCCTAATAGATCTGCACTATTTGTTGATGTGTTTAATGTAGTATTACCTATTAGGTCTATCAATTCTCCAAGGCTTGTAGCATCAAGATTTGGTCGTGCAAAAACTTTGGGTAATACTCCTTTCAAAGAAGGATTTTCTTTTTCAATACTATCCATTGCATCATCTATAATTTTTCCTATTTTAGAGTCTTTTGCATTTGCGACAAGCGTACTCCAACGTGCTTGAATAGGCACATAGAAAACATTTTCTGCTTTATATTCTTCTATATCTTCTGGATCTGCTCCTTGATCTACTTCTGTTTGCAGTCTTGCATACAATTCTTCAAAAGAAACGGATATATATTTCAAAAAGATAAGTCCCAATACTACGTGTTTGTATTCTGCTGCATCAATATTTTTTCTAAGTTTATCAGCGGCTTTCCATAATTGTTTCTCTAATGATTCTTCTATGTTTTCTTTTCGTTTTGCCATAGTTTAAATTGTCTTATGTTATTACTTCTTTAACCTATTGCAAAAATATCTATTTTCTTCCAAATAGAATTAAATTAAAAAGCCGAATTGTTTTCTTGACTCGGCTTTTTTTGTTTTATTTACCCTTTTCTTATTTCAATGGGCTGTAATCCTTGGAATATCTTAGCATTTGCTCAGTGTAGCCTTCTTCGTATGAGACTTTTACGTCTGTTATATTGCCTTTGCTGTCTTTTACTGCTGTATAGACTGGGTTTACAAAGCCTTTGTATGGTGCTATGTTGAGTTTCTGGTATCTGTCAAGGATTTCTTTGTGTAATTCAGGGTCTATTTTCACTGCATAGTTCTCTACCAAATCTCTTGCTGCGTTGTAGTCGCCTGTTGATTTGATTCTTTGGATTTCTGCCAAGAGTTGTCCGAACAAATTACGCAACTTTTCATAGTCGTTTATCTTTACAAAGGTTTCTCCTTCGCGTTTAACCATTTCTATTACGTCTTTTCCGCCTTTTGCTGCTCCTTTTCCTTTTTCAAATGCCCATCTTGCTATCAAAGCTCTGTCTCTCATGTGAGATTCTTCTATTTGATCGCCAAGTTTTATGCGAACTACTTGTGTTAAAAGTCCGTTTTGCATTTGTGAAATATAGCTTGCTTTATATGCTTCTGCGTCCGGCAATAGTCCTAATTCAACTAATTTTGCGTCTGCAAGGTAATAAAGTGCGAAAAGGTCGGCTCTTGCTTCTTCTATCGTGCTTCCGTATGCTTTTAAGGCTTCCGGATCAACGCCCGGCAAGAGTTTTCCACTTCCATGACCAAGACATTCGTGTAAATCGGTGTGTAGGTCGTCTGTGAATTGACCATATTTCTTTATAATCTCGATTTCTTCTTTTCCATAGGCAAATTCTTCCAACATTCCGCTGCCATTTGAGGCTTGAGCGTAGGCTTCTGTAAGGTTTGCGATAGTTACTGACTTGCTTCCGTGCTCTGCTCTAACCCAATTGCTGTTTGGTAGGTTTATTCCTATGGCTGTTGAAGGGAAAAGGTCGCCTCCAAGAATCGATGCACTGATAACTTTTGCTGAAACGCCTTTTACTTTTTCTTTCTTAAACTCTTTTGCAACAGGAGAATTATCTTCAAACCATTGAGCGTTGATACTTAATTGTTCTGCACGCTTTGTAGCTTCTATGTCTTTGAAATTAACTATACTTTCCCAAGATGCTTTCATTCCAAGAGGGTCTCCGTATGATTCAATGAAACCATTTACAAAATCAACATTAGGTTCTGTGTTTTCAACCCAAGCAATGCTGTACTCATCAAATGTTTTCAAATCACCTGTTTCATAGAAAGAAATAAGCAAATCAATAACTTGTTGTTGTTTTGCATCTTCTGCGTAAGGGCGTGCAAGCTTTAAGTTTTCTACTATCTTGCTTATTGCTTGTCCATACTTACCTCCTACTTTCCAAACATCTTCATAGATTTTTCCATCTTTACCTTTTACAAGTGTTGAGTTCATTCCATACATTACAGGCTTAGCTTGATCGCCCTTTGCTTTCATTTCTGCATAGAATGCTTCGGCTTCTTCTTGTGTTACGCCTTGATAGTAATTACAAGCACTTGCAAGCAACAAATCAACGCCTTCTGCAAGAGATATTTTCTTAGCCATAACCTCTGGATTGAAGATTACCTCTGCAATTTCTTCGCTACACTTTGTTTGTTCTACGAACCATTGACGCTCAAACTTAGGAACAAATTTATCACTTCCGTAATGATGATGAATACCGTTGCTAAACCAAACACGTTTCAAGTATTCCTCAACGCCTTTGAAGTTTTTATCTTCTCTATCTCCTTTATAATTTTGATAAAAGTCTTCTAACATTGTGCGGATTTCAAGATTGTAGCGTCCGTTTTGGTCAAAAAGAATATCTCTTCCCCAAAGAGCTGCCTCATTCAAATAATAAATGAAGGTTTTTTGTTTAAGGCTCAATTCATCAAAGCCATCAACTTTGTAACGCAAGATTTGAATATCTGCAAAACTTTCTACATTGTAGTCAAACTCTGTTTGCTTTTGCTCTTTCTCACCGCAAGAAACCGCAGTCAAAGCAGCTGTAAATAACATCATTGTTTTAAAAATTTTCTTCATAGATAAATAATTTGTGTTTTTAAGTTTGCAAAGGTACAAAATTAAAAAATAATTCATACCTTTGTCAAATAATTTAATAACCATTAAAAACAAAACGAATATGAAAAGAAAAACGCTCGTAAGTCTTAGTTTTAATTTGACTTGCGAGCGTTTTGTTTTGCAATAAAATTGTTTTTCCAAGAGTAAAGCCCAAATGCTTGCGATATTTTCAAACAAGCAAAGAGTAATCCGAAATTTTTGATTTATTTACCCTTAACTAAAATTCACAAAATCAAAGACTTAACTTTTCAAAGCCTTAAAAACACCTATTTTTTCTTTGTTTTAGTGTGATTTTTTCTTGATTTTAGAAAAATATTTCTTTGTTTTATCAAAATAATACTTTGTTTTAATAAATTATTTCTTTGCTTTTTTCAATTTTTTCAAAGACTTCACTCAACAAAACCTAAATTTACCTCAAAACACCCTCAATTTTCATCAATTTTTCGCAAAAAATTTCACAAAAATTCCAAAATAAAATTTCTGCAAAATAAAGGTTTTTGTCTACAAGTTTTAAGTTATGAAATTAATAGTTTATATAAGTTTTTTAGTAAAAAGAAAAACGCTCGTAAGTCTTGATTTTATTTTGACAAACGAGCGTTTTTGTTTTTTGTTTCTTTACTTTAATTGCTTAAAGTCTTATTTTATTAAACCTCTATTGCGAAGTAGTGCGTTTAAGTCTGGTTCTGCTCCGCGGAAGTCTTTGTATAGTTGCATTGCGTCTTTGGTGCTACCGCTGCTTAGTAAGATTTTGAATTTTGCTGCTGTTGCAGGGTCAAAGATATTGCCTGTTTCTTTGAATGCTTCAAAGGCATCTGCGTCTAAGGTTTCGCTCCATGTGTATGAATAGTAACCTGCGCTGTATCCTCCGTCACCAAAGCAGTGTGAGAAGTAAGTTGAACGGTATCTTGGTGGGATTTGTGTTAGCATTCCTATTTTTGCCATTGCGTTTGCTTCCATTTCTTGTGTGTTTACTTTTTCTCCTGCTTTTATTGAGTGGAAACACATATCTAAGTATGAAGCCGCTAATAATTCGCTAAATATAAATCCTTGGAAGAAGTTGCCTGATGTTTCCATTTTCTCAACCATTTCTTGTGGAATTACTTCTCCTTTTTCGTTTTTAGCATACATTTTCAATACTTCTGGTTGTAGGCACCAGTGTTCTAAGATTTGTGATGGTAATTCTACGAAATCTCTTGCTACGTTTGTTCCTGATACTGATGGGTATGTGCAATTTGAAAGTAATTGATGAATTGCGTGTCCCATTTCGTGGAATACTGTCAATGCTTCATCTGCTGTAAGTGTTGTTGCTCCGTTTGGTGATTTTGCATAGTTGAAACATACTGTGATAACTGGAGTTATGTTCTTTCCGTCTTTGCGTGATTGTCCTCTGTATTCGTTACACCATGCTCCTGAACCTTTTGATGCTCTTGTGTATGGGTCCCAATAAAGTATTCCTACGTGTTCGCCTTTTTCGTTCTTTGCTTCAAATGCTAATACATCTTCTGCGTAAACTGATACGTCTTTTCTTTCTGTGAAACTAATGCCGTATAGTTTTGTAAGTACGTCAAAGCAACCTTGTCTTACGTTGTTGATTTCAAAGTATGGGCGTGTAAGTTCTGCGTCAAAGTTATATTTTTGTTGGCGTACTTTTTCTGCATAGTAATACATATCCCATGCTTCTAATGTTGCTCCTGGTACGTCTTTTGACAACATTGCTTGGAATTGTGCTGCTTCTTCTTTTGCTACTTTTACTGAATATGATAATAAGTTTTCTAATAAGTCAAACACTGCTTTTGGTTCTTTTGCCATTCTTTCTTCTAATTGATAGTGAGCGAATGTTTCATAACCTAAAAGTTGTGCTTTTTTTGCACGTAGTTCTGACATTTGTGCTACTAATGCGTTGTTATCTGTTTCGCCTCCGTTGTTGCAACGATTAACTCTTGCATTGAAGATTTCTTTTCTTAAATCTCTGTTGTCAGCGTATGTAACAAATGGTATGAATGATGGGTTATCAAGTGTGAATATCCATTTTCCTTCTTTACCTTCTTGTTTTGCTAATGCTGATGCTTTTTCTTTTTCGCCTTGTGGTAGGCCTTTAAGGTCTTCTTCTTTGTCTATAACTAATTGATATGCTTTTGATTCTTTCAAAAGGTTAGCATCGAATTTTGCTTCTACTTTTGTAAGTTCTGCATTTACTTTTCTTAGTTCTTCTTGTTTTGCTGCGTCAAGTAATGCTCCTGAACGTACGAATTTGTTGTAGGTTTTTTCCAATAATGCTAATTGTTCGCCTGTGTATTTTTGAGAATCTTTTGCGTCATACACTGCTTTGATTCTTTCAAACAATTTTGCGTTCATTGAAACATTGTCGGAATGTGTTGCCATCATTGGTCCTACTTGTTCGTTTACTTTTTGTAATTCTTCTGATGTGTTTGCTGCCATCATATTGAAGAATACGCCTGCAACTTTTGAAAGAGTTTCTCCTGCATAATCCAATGCTGCTATTGTGTTGTCGAAAGTTGGTGCTTCTGCATTGTCGATTATTGCTTGGATTTCTTTGTTGTGTTCTTCCATTGCTGCTTCAAAAGCTGGCAAATAGTGTTCTACTTTAATTTTTTCAAATGGGGCAGTTTCAAATGGAGTGTCCCATTTTTGTAGTAATGGATTGTCTGTTGCTTCTTGTTTAGAACAAGATGCGAACATAAGTCCTGATACTAAAATTGTCATAAGTGTTTTTTTCATACTGTTGTTTTGTTAATTTATTATTTTATTATTCTTCTGTTTTTTTAAATTTGAATTTCGGTTCTTCGTGGTTTAATAGTCGTTTTATATTCTTTCTATGTGTCCATATAATGAATATTGCTACTATGATTGCAAATATTAATTCTACAATGTTGATTTTCTCATCAATTACAACGCATCTTATGCAATAGAAAATAGGAAATGATATTGCGGCACTCATTGAAGAGAGTGAAACATAGTGTGAGAGAATAAAGACTACAATAAAAACGGCTAATACCAATGGTATGATTTTTAAGAACAATCCTATTACTATTCCAAGCATTGTTGCAACGCCTTTTCCTCCTTTAAATCCTGCAAAAATTGGTAAGGCATGTCCTATTACACAGAAAATACCTACGCTTAGTTGGTATAAAATCATATAGTCGCTATTTGCGATTTCCATTCCAAAGTAGCGTGATAAATAAATAGCAAGCCAACCTTTGAAAGCGTCAATGCAAAGAACAAATATTCCTGGAAGTAGTCCTAAAACTCTTATGGTATTTGTTGCTCCTGCGTTTTTACTTCCTTTTTCTCTTACGTCTATCCCGTAAAATGATTTACCTATCCAAACCGCTGAGGGAATTGAACCTAAAAGATAAGCTACTACTAATCCTATTACTAAGGCCAATATTACTGGTATTGTGATTGTGATTGTCATTATTTTATTCCTCCTCTTCTGTTTCTATTTCTTGATATTCTTCTTGTCCTAATTCTATTGTTCTTATAAAATTACGTTTTTGTGCTGGGGTTGCAACTCTATATACATAAACTCTTCCTTTCTCTGTTTTAAACTCTCTATCCTCTCTTGGTGTTTCGTTGATTGTTGAATTGATTGTTTCATTAGAAGAAAGTATATCCATTGCCGAACCGTTGTATTCAAAATAATACCAATGGTCTGGATTTGCCTCTATGTATATTTTAATCGTTGGAGAAAGGGCACCTTTTAATATTTGAATACGTGTCTTGATTGTTTTATTAACTTGATATTTTCCTACGGTTGCAAGTTCAAAGTTTCCTTTACCTATATAGGAACGAAGTACAGGATCCCATTCCAAACGTACGTCTGTGAAGAAGATTTTATTCTTCATTTGTTTTGGTATTTCTTTCCACTCCCCTGTTACTAATAAATCGGCATACCATTCGCCTGCTTGTTCTTCGCCTAATAGGTATTGTAAATATTTTTTGTATCCTGAGTTTTCAAAATCTATTTGCGAAAGATTTAAATCTTCATACAATTCTACTCCTATCATATCTATGATTTGTTGTGCAATAGGAAAATCTAACGCCATTGCCATTTTGATTTGTGCCTCGCCATCTTGATTTACCTTTACACTACCATAGTTGTTTGTTTTCATCACTTCCGAAGGTAAGAAACCTAATTTAATTTCTCCTTCACCCTCTGATTTACAAGATGTTTTATCAAACGATAGGTATGGAGCATCTATGTTTGAAAAGTCATTGATTTTTTCTTTTGAAGCAATGATATATTTATTTAATTCTTTGTTATAAGTTAAGAATCCTTTGCTTTTTAACATCACATTATCGCCCTCTGTATCGTAGGTTAGGAATGTTGTTTTTGGTTCAAAATTATCTGGATTAAACATAATAGATGTTGTAATTCTTCTTCCCTCTACATCAACAGGTGCTTCATTTATTGGAATATAAATATGTTTTGGATTTAATTGTGCCGAGAATTTAACCCATGCTGCTTCATCTCCATAACAATTACTTGAAAGTTGTACTCCTCCATCAAAATAATAGTTTGTATCAACTGCTTTCAACGTTACATTTCCATAGAAATTAAACGCTGAACTTAGTTGTAAAACTTCATCTGTTGGGATTTCGCCTTTTCCAATTGTACTTCCGCTAAGTGGATTGATTTCTTTTAAGAAGATTGGGTGTTTTTTATTATCTTGGTCAATGTAATCTACATATCCATTTGCTGAATAAAGTTTTGATGATTCTATAAAGACTCTTGCTTCATAAATTTCATGTAGTTTATTTTGAGTGTTTACTAAAATTCTTACATCATCTAATGTATCGATTTGTGCACCTGGATGAATTGTAATACTTCCATCTGATGGACGAATTGCAATATCGGCACATTTTATCACGTAAACATCTTCGGTAAATAGTTTATTCTTATTCAAATCCAATAACGCTCTTGGAGAATTAAAAGTAAATCCTCCTTGATTAGGGTGTAGAGAAACAAATTTTGCTCCAGGGTGAGGCAAATCTACTGCTTCTTTTAGTGGTTTGCTTGCAAAATCACCTATCTTTGGTGATTGTGTATCTACTAATCCCAATAATTTAGATTGCATTCCCCATTCAAATTGGTCTATATAGCAAGCGTATTGTAAATATGGTAATTCGTTTTTCTTTACTCCTTCATTTGATTTAAAGAATCCTTTTTGTTCTTTGTAATCCACATTAGATTTCACATTATCTGATTGAAAGGCAATGGAATTTCCGTCTAATGCCATTATCTTTACCTCTGAGGTATCAGCAGCATAAGAGTCTTGTCCAAAACGTGTGTAAGAAGAAGATACTATCAATTCTTCACTTTGAGTGCTTCCTTGTCCTGTCAATCCTTTTGGAGAAACGGTTAGCGAACCACTATGAACTGCTACTGAGTCATAAAGATAGAAAGGTTCTTTCTTTTGCTCTACTAACATATAATCTTGTTTTGGATACCAATGTTGTTTTGCTACTGTGTTTTTTGCATCAGCAAAGGCAACGCTTGCACCAACTGCTCCTTTTGAGAATGTATTGAATTTTTGAGTTTCGCAGAACATTGAATCAGGGTGAAGGATAAATTTCTTGGAATGAGTTCTTGATGCAAGATAATCTAAATACCCTGTTGCTAAAAGTCCATTGCAACTCAAATCTATTGTTTTATATATTTGTCCCTTACCGCCATAGATTGGTTTTCCTGCTTGTGGAGTTTCGATTTTAAAACCAAGAGAATAGTCTTTCATCACTCTTAATGGTTCGGTAATGTCTTCAAAAATTCCTGCTGACTTTAACACACCTGAAAAGAAGATACTATCGGTTTTAAACTTATAAAGATTCTTCACCTCAAAAGGTTCTACCTTGTAATAAAAATCTTCTTTTTTATAAACTCCGTTTTGAATATTTGTTTGGTCATAATACACATAACTATCTTTCATTGAAGAAAGTATTGGATAATCAGGCAATTTCTTTCTACTACTTTTGTTATCAGGAGCATCGATTATAAGTTTACATTGTAGGTTTTGAATTGGGGTTTGAATCATCACAAACTTTGTAGTATCTTCAAATAAATGCACAAAGAAGTTTAAACTATCTACCGTAGGCAATTCCAACGAGAAATTATCATATGAGAACTTACAATTCATTCCACTAAGAGTGAAAAGTCCTGCCATAATATCTCCATCAAATTCAAAGTTTCTATTTTTTTGCATCCTGATTGCTCCGTTCTTTGGACGAATAACCACATTGTGAGTATCGCTAAGAGTAAATGTTTTTATACCATTCATTTGTAGGTTCATATCAGAGGTATTCAAAACAATATTTGCCTCTCCCTTTGTTGCTGAAATAAATCGCAATGCATCATAGTCTATTTTCTTTGTTTTTGAAAGAATATAGTCGTAGAGTTTTTGTTTTACTATTGCTGTTTCTCTATAACTTTCATAGATAATAAATCCGTTTAATGCTAAATTCATAAGCATCATCTTTGCTTGAACCTCGTCTAACTTAACGAATTTTGCAAATTGCTTAACTGTAAACTCATCTTTCTTATAAGCATCGGTAAATTGCTTAACTACATAAAGAGGATTAACCGACTCTATTCCTTGAAGTTCACGCCATTTATCATCAGAGAAATAGTTATTACTTTCTATTACTGCAAAGGCATCTCGCTTAGGTCCCTTGATTGCACGAAACTCTATATTCAAATCATCTAAATTTGCATAAACTGCTTCGGTATAAATATCCACACAATGATAACTATCAACCCAAGGACTTGCTGAAATACCTTCCTTATAATCACTAAAAAATAATTGACGAGTTGATTTATTGAAATTCATCTTTGTACTTGGGTGATAAATCGAGTCTTGATTTGTGTAGATTGTAACTTGACAATCCTTTGTAATTATCCCCTCACGTGAAAAAGGATGTTCTACGGCAGATGCTTTTACATAAAGTTTCCCATTTTTATAGAAACGCAATTGAGCAGGAGTTATCACATCGCCTGTTCCAAGAATTGTTCCTCCTTGTTGAGTGAATCCTCCAACGTAATCAACATCAGGATAAAGATTTTTAATTATTTCTGCTTTTTGATAAGATATGAATTTAGGATAACTTTCCTTTGTTTTCTTATCGCTACATCTATCTTCAAAACTTCCTTGTAATTTATATGAGAAATATTCTTTGTTTGTAAACGAAACACTATCGGCATATAACATCGCACGATTAAGACTTGCTCCATAATTGCTCAACTCCACATAGACATCATCTTGTGGCAAACCTAATTTACTCCAATTTACAATACCCCCTTTACCCTCGAAATACTCATCTTTCAAATAAAATTGTCCAAGAGTTGAATAAATTGTATTAGAGTCTTGAATAGAACGATAAGTTAAATCTATTTCGCTAATAAAATCGGCATAAACTCCACGTTCTTTATCATTTCTAAAAACATAATCGCCTGCATCTCCAATATACCAAGCAACATTTTTAGATTTATAAAGATACCCCTCAGAAAGTAAAAGTAAGGTGTTTTCAACTATTTGATTATAGATTTTAATATTGCTATTTGCTATGCAATTTTGCATAGACTTCAACCATTGAGTATAACTCTCAGGAGTTTGTTTTGAGGATTGAAAAGCAATTTGAGTTTGAATAAAAGTAAAAAAACCATTCCTTATTCTTATATTCTTTTTAAACATAGATTGAGATAATTTTGCAATATCTTTTCTATGTTGAATAGAGAAATTAGTCCAAGATTGCTCATACTCTTCCAATAATTGTTCAAAGTCTTTCTTTGCATCAGACTTTAAATTCACATCACTTTCAAGCATTTCTTTTAACTCTCCAAGATAAGTATCTACTTGTCCTGAAAAACCTTTAAATCTTTGTTGAGCGTTTAGATTTATTGCTCCAATTGTAATAAGAAGAATAAGTAATAATATTTTTTTCATTATTTTATTTTTTAACAAGTCGCATTGCTGCCCAATTGTCTTTTGTTTCTACATTGGTTAGTTCAAAACCATAGAGTTTACATTCTGTTTCTAAAATTTCAACATCTTGCGAATAAAAACCACTTAAAAACAAAACGCCTTGCTCTTTAATTGATTTTGAATAAGTTTCCATATCGGCAAGAAGGATATTACGATTTATGTTAGCAAAGAAAACATCAAATTTTTCGTTTTCATCAAGTAAATTCGCATCTCCCAAAAGTACATCTACTTCAACAAAGTTTTTCTTTGCGTTTTCCTTTGCGTTTTCTGCTGCCCAAATATCAATATCTATTGCTTTTGCATATTCAGCACCCATTTTCATAGCAAGAATTGCAAAAACACCTGTTCCGCAACCCATATCCAAAACTCTCTTGCCTGCAATATCTTCTTGTGAAATAAAATTGATAATTAAAGAAGTCGTTTGATGATGTGCTGTTCCGAAAGACATCTTAGGATTTATGATAATATCATATTTTATTCCCTCTTGCTTTGGATTAAACTCAGGACGCACTACACAAAAATCTCCAAACACAACTGAAGGATAGTCCTTTTCCCATTCTGCGTTCCAATCCTTTTGCTCAATCTTTTCTTCCGAATAAGAAATCTCTAATCCTTGAACAAAACTTAAGTTTTCTTGTGCAATTTGCTTTACTTTATCTAAGCAATAGTTTTCTTCCGAACAATATGCCTCAAAACCATTTTGTGTATCCACAAAACTATCAAAACCAAGTGAAATTAAAGAGTCTTTAAAGACATCTGCAATCCAAAAATTCTCTTCCTCCCACTTTTGATTGAGAGAAAGAGTAATATTTAACTTAATGTAATACATATTAAAAACTACGAGCGATTTCTATAAAGTCTGCACTCTTCAACGCTGCTCCGCCAATAAGTCCTCCATCTACGTCTTGTTGTGCAAAAAGTTCTCTTGCGTTCTTAGGATTGCAACTTCCTCCATAAAGAATTGAAATTTCTTGTGCTACATCGTCTGAATATTTCTCTGCAATCAATCCTCTAATGAAAGCATGTACCTCTTGTGCTTGTTCTTTTGTTGCAGTTTTTCCTGTTCCTATTGCCCAAACAGGTTCGTATGCTATAACTACTTGTTGAATTTGCTCTTCATTTAAGTGAAACAATCCCTCAACAACCTGAGAACGTATTACATCAAAATGTTTATCTGCTTCTCTATCCTCTAATTGTTCTCCGACACATACAATTGGTGTAATTTCTACTTCAAGCAATTTATCTACCTTTTGAGCAACATCTTGATTAGATTCAAAGAAATATTTTCTTCTTTCACTGTGTCCTACAATGCAATAATCCATATTCATTGATTGCAACATCTTTGCTGAAACCTCTCCTGTATATGCTCCATCATCGAATTTTGATACATTTTGTGCTCCAACAAAAAACTCCACATCTTCTGCTGCATCTCCTACAAGTTCAAGATAAGGAAATGGAGGACAAACCACTACATCTACATCTGTTGTATCAAATTCTCTTAACGCTTCTGCTATATCTGTTATCAATTCATCTGCATCGGAAAACGTTTTATTTGATTTCCAATTGCCTGCTACTATATTTCTTCTCATATTCTATTTAGTTTTAATTATTATTTTTTCTTTTATACATATTAACGTTTGCAAAGGTAAAAATATTCCTATGAAAAAAATAAATTTTTCATAGAAATATTAAAATAAATCAAAGAAATATTTTTCTAAAACTAAGACTTAGGAAATTGTTACTATGATTTAATTTTAGATATTTTTAATAACATTTACCTTTTGTGCTAAATTGATTTTTTCACCTTTTACAACAATTGTATATATCCCATTTTCACAATCATCGCAATTCATATTCAAAACATTCGTTCCTTCATAGACTTCCATATTTCTTGAGAAAACAATATTTCCATCAGCATTGTATAAAGTTACAAGAGCGAGGTCTGTTTCCAATGCCTCAAAACTTATTTGCCACTTTCCGTTTGTAGGATTTGGAATAACTTTCAAAACTTCTTTTTCTTCAAAAAACACAACTTCATCTCCTAATGGAACATAACCTTGCGGTACAACTATCGATTCTTTCAAAGATTCGCTCTCATCAATCATTCGAGGAATATCTCCCATACAAAGTTTTATACAAGTCTCACAAGTGTCTCCATCATTTATTATGCTATGACAAAAACCTTCACTATGATTTTGATTAAACGTAGTTGTAAATGTAGGTTGTGTAGATAAGATTTGAGTGCCATATCTCCAAGAATGCTGTCCACCTTGTTCGTAAGCAGAAAAAGTAATCGTGTTAGGATGATCAGAATTTTCCATAGTCATAGAGAACCTTGCTTCACAATAATCATACGTTACTTCTAATTCTGGCCACAAAGTAGAGTCTGAGCAATCGCTCGATGAAAAAGCTAAATTTCTATAATGCGCTTCGTTTTGCAATTTAAACAAAAAACCATAATTATTACCCGACACCATACTTTGCACCATAGCAACAAGATTTGAATTACTTACACTGCAATTCCAATTGTACTCGGAAGTAGATTGAGGTAAAGTAAATTGATTCATTGTCGTTGTCGTAGGTTGAGTATTCCAAGTAACAGTATTTTCATCCCAAGGATAAATTATTTGTTGCACAACAACAATATTTGCATAAAAGCCAGAGGGAGCACCAGGATAAGAAGTATTTCTATCTGCATTTGTTCCATAAAGACGCAATGTTACACTCAATATTGTAGCATTTTGAGGTATTGAATCCAAACCTGTAAAACACAAAAGAGAACGCAATGTTCCGCCATTACATCCAATAGCAGTCCATGTCCAATCTTTCATCCACAAGACAGTATCATTAGCATAATTCATATTAGCAGGAGTTTCGCTACCTCCTGTAGCTATGCAATCGCTATCAAATTTCATTATTGCCGCATCTTTTCCTATCACAGCATTAGGTTTCAATATTACGGTTGTTTGAGCATAAGAGATTGCACAACCAAACAAAGCAATCAATAAAAACATACCTTTTTTCATAGTCATTAAATTTATTATTATTTACTACTTATTACTATCCAATTAAAATAAATCAAAGAAATATTTTTCTAAAACTAAGACTTAATCAAGCAATCCTAAGATATCACGAATTTTATCAATAAATCTACAACCAAAAGCTTTGTAGGCAAGACCTGCAACTTTAATTTTAAAAGACAAATCTTTATCTTGCAAAGGTGAGTCTTTCCAAGGTGAAATAGATTTATAATAAAGATAAAATTCTTTGAAGGGGTGAGTACATTTTTTGCACCAAGGACGATTGTAAAAACCTGCGATATAATGCACAATTACAGGATTCTCACACGAATCTATTAAATCCTCCTTCTCATAGTGTAATTGTTCAAAAAGATAATCATAATCATACAACCCAAAATAAAGATTTCCTGAAATAAGATTATACCTTAAACTAAGGTATTTAACATTTTGACCACATATTTTATTCAAAACTCCTTCCGAAAGTACAGGTGGATTTCCGCCAAAGGCGTTCACTTGCTCTATCACTTTGGAAATCAAATTATTTTCTCTGCAATAATCCACATTTACCAAGACAACACCATCATTAAAAAATGGTGTGGAGCGTGGAATACCTAATGCTTTCTTTCCTTTGGTATAAGTAGTTTCCACAACACCCATATATTTTTCAGAAAGGTCGGTTTCCCAAAGTGGTTTTAAATTTCCTACGACAACAACATCACTATCCAAATACAAAACCTTATCCAACCCCTCTATTCTCGAAAAAAACACTTTCGCATAAATAGTTTCCAAATGTCTCCCGCAAGAACATTGTGGTAAATCAAATGCTATATCGTCAAAATTAACAACCACCAATTCTCTTTTATAAGATTTGCAAAGAGAATCTAACTTTTCTATATTTTCATTACTAATCCCCTTTGAAATAAGATAAACCTTAATTTCTTTTTCTTCCTTATTGTTTTCAAAAACAGAGATTAAAGAAATTCCTGTTTGCTCTATATATGCGTTATCACAAGAATATGCTATATTCATAAACTATCATTTTTTATACCCTTTTTAACATAATAGGACGTCAATATATAATAAATTACAAACAATGTAAAATTAGACAATAACAAAGAATAGGCAACACCAATGTAACCAAACCTTGACGCTGTCAAACTAAACAACAAATAACTCAAACTATTGATAACAATAGAGGTTAAAATAGTGAGATAATTCTTTTCAAAATATGTAAAATAGTTAAAGAAAAACAAATTAAGCGAAGCAAAAATTTGAGAAAGCAATAAAGGAGGCAGAATCTGCATTATAAGAGAATAATTTTCCGGAAAAACACCCCATTGAAGTAAGAAAAACGCTCCGATATATATCAAGACTGAAAGCAAGAACAAAAGGATAAAAATCCTAAGTCCATTCCTATCGGTTTTCTTTTTTAAAAGACTTAGGTTTTTCTCTTGTAAAAATGATGGTAACCAAATAAAATTAAACGATTGATAAACTATCACAGGAATAGTTGCAAGAAGTGATGCTAAATTATAGACTGCCACAACCCCTACTCCACAATAAAGCATCACAAAGTGTTTATCACCAAAATTAGTTATAGCATTCAAAAGAGCAACAAAAGAAAGCGGAAGACCAATCTTCAAACCCTTACGCAAATAATATGAAGAAAATTTAAAAGTAAAGTTTTTGCAAAGGAAAATAGCGAAAACACCACAAAGAATAAATTCTACAAGATAAGTAATTGCCAAACGCAAAAGAGCAGCATCAGCATTGGCAGCAGTATAAAGAAGAATAATTGATAATCCATTAGCAAAAAAGAAACGTATTAAATTAAACGCTTGAATATTCTTTATTTTCTCTGCTGCAACGAAGTAATAAGTCAAAAGATTGGAAAGAACCATCGATGCCATTGCCACAAAGAGATAAGGACGATAAGTATCGTAAGAAAAACCACTTACATCGTTATTGCGATTGATAAAAGAAAAGAAATACTCATCAATTCCTGTAAAAGAAAGTAAAGAAAAAACACAAACAAGCGTAAGTAAAAGAGTAAGAGAAAGAGTAAAGAGCATACTTCCTTGTGCTTTGTTATCGTTTTTTGTATCAGCAAAAAGTTTAGGTACAGAGGCATGAAAACCAAGTGTAAAAACAAAACTCATTGCCATAGCGAAACTATAAAGATAACCATAAACCCCAAACTCTTCACGAGTCATAAGATGAAGAAAAACAGGTATTAGCAAGAAATTAGCACCTCTTACCAACACATCGGTAGAAAAAAGAGAAAGAAAACGTCTTAATGCTACTTTATTTCTATATGTTTCAATACTTTTTTTCCAAAATGATTGTTTATTTTCTCGCATATATTACCTCTTA
The DNA here is from genome assembly GCA_045645265.1 of Candidatus Onthomorpha sp. GTDB lineage: Bacteria > Bacteroidota > Bacteroidia > Bacteroidales > P3 > Onthomorpha. Next base: position 21,473 of record JAZRIM010000032.1, on the reverse strand, counting down.
CCATCATTAACTCACTACGAAGTGCAGGAGCATTCACATAAACAAAGAGAACCTTATCATAAACATAGATTTTCTTAGTTAATTTCTTAATTAAATCTCCTGTAATCTCTTCCCACACCTTAATAATCTCCTCTTGATTAAAATCAGTTGGTATTCCAAGTGATTCTAAAAAGCGTTCCATTACATTTATAATAGGTTGCTCACTTGCTTCGCTTAAACCTCTTGGTTTTATATAATAATCCTTGTTCATAATTTAAAGATTTTAGTCTTATCTTTCAACTCTTCGCCTATCATTTTCTCAACCCTTTCAAGATGAGTGTCGGTAATAAAAACCTGACTAAATCTACCATCTTCCAATAATGCTAAAATTCTACTAACTCTTTCAAAATCAAATTTATCAAAAATATCATCTAACAATAATATTGGTTTCACACCCATATTTTTTGATAAGAAATCAAACTGTGCAAGTTTGAGTGAAAGAAGAAAAGTCTTTTGTTGTCCTTGAGAGGCATGAGTTTTAATAGGCATTTGTTTAAGAGAAAAAATCAAATCATCTTTATGCACCCCTACAGTAGTATATCCGACAACCTTATCTTTCTCTCTATTTTCTTTCAACAAACAAAGCAAATCACCCTCAAAGGTTTGATACTCAATTTCTACATCTTCCTTATTTTGAGAAATAAACTGATAAAAATCATTCATCGGTTGCTTAAACCCTTTAAAAAACTCCTTTCTTTTCTCTTGGACACACGCACCATAAAGTGCAATTTGCTCCTCCCAAATCAAAAGATTAACTTCATCAATATAATGATAGAGTTGAAAAGATTTTAATAATTTATTTCTTTGCTCCACTGCTTTGTTGTAGCGAATAAGATTTTGAAGATAAACCTTATCTTGTTGAGAAATAATCAAATCAATAAATTTTCTTCTTACCTCGCTACCTCCTGTAATTAACACATGGTCATTAGGTGCAATCATCACACAAGGTACCTTACCAATATGCTCTGAAAGTCGATTATAAGACTTCTGAGAGTATTTCATTTGCTTTTTGCCATCTATCTTCAACACACAAGAATAAACCTCTTCTACGCCCTTAAAATCATAAAAACCATGTAGAGCAAAGAAATCTTGTTCATATCTAATGGAATGAAAATCATTATTATTGAAAAAACTCTTACAAAAACTCAAATAATAAATAGCATCAAGTATATTTGTTTTGCCAACGCCATTATTACCAACAAAACAATTGATTTGAGAAAAAGAAAACTCCTTTTCTTCTATGTTTTTAAAATTAGATATTTTTAATTTTTTCAAGAACATAATCTCTAATCTCTTGCATTAACCACATAGGTGTTGATGTTGCACCACTGATTCCTATCTTATTATATCGTTTTAACTCCTCTAAATCAATATCCCCTTTATCGGAAATAAAATACGTTTCTTTCTTATGTTGTTTACAAAACTCATAAAGATAAGTCCCGTTAGACGAATGCTTACCACTAACAAAAAGAACTGCATCCACACTATCGGCAAAGTCCAGAAGCGTTTTCGTTCTGCTTGCCATTCGCTTACAAATAGAGTTGGTAGGAAAGAAATTATCGTTATTATTCTCCTTCATCTTCTGTCCGATAATTGACACCAATTCCTCAAACTCCTCTTTATTCTTTGTTGTTTGTGAAAAAAGATAAACCGCTTTTGTAAAATCAATCTTATCAATCTCCTCTTGCTTGCTGATAACTATCGCAGTGTTGTCTGTTTGTCCTTCAAGTCCAATAACCTCTGCATGCCCTTTCTTACCAAATATAACTATCTGCCCTGCTCCTTGCTCACCGCTCACTGCACACTGCTCATACGCTTTCTTCACATCCTTTTGAAGTTTCAAAACAATAGGACAAGTGGCGTCAATCAATTCAATATTATTTCTTTTCGCAAGAGCGTATGTCGTAGGAGGTTCTCCATGCGCTCTAATCATCACCCTACAATCCCTTAACCCCTCTAAATCCTTTACCTCAATAATCTTCAAACCACGCTTTTCAAGACGGTTTATCTCCATTGAATTATGCACCAACTCTCCGAGACAATAAATTTCCCCATACTTTTCAAGACTTCTCTCACAAGTCTCAATAGCACTCACCACTCCAAAGCAAAATCCTGCTTGATTTTCAATTAAAACTTCCATTTTCAAAGGCAATTTCTTTTGCAAAGGTAAGATTTTTTATAATTTTGTAGTTCAAAAACTGATAGAATGATAAAATTTAAACCCATAACTGCGAAAGACAGAGAGATTTTTGAAAAATATTATCCATATAAAACCATTCAAAATGCCGAATCCTCCTTTGCCAACCTATGTGCCTACTCTTTTATATATAATGGAGAATACGCCATAATAGACAACTGCTTAATTACTCGTATTCACTTTGTTAGAGATAAAGAAATATGCTATCATCAACCTCTTGGAGAGGGTGATAAAGACCAAATAATAAAGAAACTTATCACAGATGCCAAAGAAAAAAATCAAAAAATAAGTATCATTTGTGAAAACAAAAAAAATTGTGAAGTAAGAGAAGAAAGAGACTTTTTTGACTACCTTTACCTAAGAGAAGACCTCCAGCACCTAAAAGGAAGAAAATACCAAGCGAAACGTAATCATATAAACAAATTCACATCTAAATATCAATGGGAATACATAGAACTAAACTCCCAAAACTGCTTTGAATGTTTACCACTATTAGACAAATGGAAAAAACAAGCAAGCGAAAAATCTCCCGAACTCGACTCCGACTATGAAAAAGAAAGAAAAGTAATAGAATACCTCTTTGAAAACTTTGACGATTTAAACCTTTATGCAGGAGCAATAAAAGTTGATAACCAAATAGTTGCTTTCTCCATTGGAAGTAAGATAAACTCCAACACCTTTGATGTACACATAGAAAAGGCAGACAGAGACTTTGAAGGTGCTTTTGCTTTGATAAATAGAGAAATCGCAACACACATAAGCGAAAACTACCTATATATCAACAGAGAAGAAGACCTTGGAATAGAAGGACTTAGAAAAGCGAAACTAAGTTATTACCCTATAAAATTGATAGAAAAATGTTTTGTACAACTAACATAGAACAACAAGCGAAAACACTTTGGAATAAAACCTTTGGAGACTCTTGGGAATATATAGATAAATTCTTCTCACTATACTTCAAGGAAGGCAATTTCTTTCACATAGAAAAAGAAGGAAAACTCCTTTCAATGCTCTTTGCAACTCATCATCGTTTGAAAATAAATAATGAAATACTCCCAATTGCCTACATTGGAAGTGTTTGTACCATAGAAGAGAAAAGAGGAAAAGGTATTGCTGCTCAACTGATTAAAAAGACGGAAGAGAGTTTAAAAGAAATAGGAATAGAGGGATTTATACTCATCGCCGCTCACGAAGGATTGGTGCCTTATTATGAAAAACAAGGTTATCAACTCTGTGGAAGTGAAGGGATTATAATGAAATCCACCTTTGATGAAGAAAAACTAAAAAACTACACAATAGAAAAAGTAAAAGACTTTGACTATGAATTTATAAATAAAATACAAGAAAAAAGAAACCAATGTGTGCTGCACAACGAAAACACCCTAAAACTCTACACCATAACCGATTACGATATTATCAACCTATATAAAGAAGAAGAACTCTTAGCACAAGGAGTTGTAATCCCTGACTTTTCACCCATAGAAATATTGGATTGCTTTTGCTTGAAAGAAGAAACAGCAGAGATTTTTGCTGAAATGATATGCAGAAAACTAAAAAGAGAAGTTAGGTTGAAGCACTTTCCTATGGAAGAATTAAAAATAAACTCCACCATAGAAATGTGTAAACACCTTAACTGTGAGATATTTATGTCTTTGAATTTAGATACATAAGACTACGCCAATTTGGCGTAATAAAAAAAAGGGGGTAATCATCTTACTCCCTTTTTACTTTTTTGTTATCCCGCAAAGATTCGAACTTTGAATGACTGAACCAAAATCAGTTGTGTTACCATTACACCACGGGACAATTATTAGATAATTTCTTCGTGTGTTTTGCGAGTGCAAAGATACTACCTTTTTTACAACCACCAAACTTTTTTACAACTTTTTTTAAAACTTTTTTCTAAATCCCTGAGAATTAACAAAAAACATAATTTATATTATTACTATTATATATATTATTATACGCCAAATTGACGTAGTTTATACGCCATTTTGTCGTAGCAGATGTACATTTTGTCGTAACAAATAAGTTAAGTGAAAAAAAATCTCAAAAACTGTTCATTTTTTATTTTTCAGACTATTTATATATGTAATAGAATAAAAATAATGATTAAACACGGTAAAAAAAAGCAGTTTTTAATGGTTGATAGAATAACCCCTTTTTTGATTACGCCAATTTGTCGTATATTTTTAGTATTTTTGCAAACTATGTTAGAGATTAAGGATTTAAAGGTAAGTTTTCTTCAAAACAAAGAATGGAATGAAGTTGTTAAAGGGATTTCTTTCCAAGTAGATAGAGGGGAAACGCTCGCTATTGTCGGTGAAAGTGGCAGTGGTAAGAGCGTTACTTCTCTTGCAATTATGGGACTTTTAGACAAGAAAAAATCAAAAGTAGAGGGGGAAATAATTTTTCAAGGTAAGAGAATTTCTATGATTTTTCAAGAACCGATGAACGCTTTAAATCCTGTAATGAAGTGCGGAAAGCAGGTAATGGAAACGGGAGTTGGTAAAGAAAAGGTTTTGGAATTGTTTAAGGAGGTTCTTTTGCCTGATGTTGAAAAAGCGTTTAACTCCTATCCTCATCAACTCTCAGGAGGACAACAACAAAGAGTTATGATTGCAATGGCACTTGCGTTAAATCCTGATGTTCTTATTTGTGATGAACCAACTACTGCACTTGATGTTAGTGTTCAAAAGGCAGTTTTGGATTTGATTTCAAGTTTGAAAAAAAAGAGAAATTTCGCTGTTATTTTCATCACTCATGACTTGGGTGTTGTAAAGCAAATTGCAGATAGAGTGGCAGTTATTTATAAGGGAGAAATCGTTGAAACAGCAAGTAAAGAAGAAATTTTTTCTAATCCTAAGAACTCTTATACTATTTCGCTACTTGAGGCAAGGAAATTCTCTAATGAAAAACCTTTGGATTGTGAGCGTGAGATTGTTCTTAGTGCAAAGAATATTCATATTCAATATGGTAAATTTACTGCAATAGAAAATCTTAGTTTTGATTTGTATAAGGGTGAAACTCTTGGACTTGTGGGAGAAAGTGGCAGTGGTAAGAGTACTTTGGGTTATACTCTTATGAATTTGATTGAAAACGCTAAAGGGGAGATTTATTTTGAAAATAGATTGATTTCTAATTTAAAGAAAGGGGAATTAAAAAAATTACGAAAAGATATTCAAATTATTTTCCAAAATCCTTATTCTGCATTAAATCCTCGCATTCGTATTGGACAGGCATTAGAAGAGGTTTTGAGGGTTCATAAGATTGGTAATAATTCTAAAGAAAGAAAGCAAGAGGTTATTAAGATGTTGGAGCGAGTTGGATTGGAAAAAGAGCATTATAATCGTTATCCTCATGAGTTTTCGGGCGGTCAAAGACAAAGAATTGGAATTGCACGTTCTCTTTTACTTCGTCCAAAGATTGTTATTTGTGATGAGAGTGTGAGTGCGTTAGATGTAAGGGTGCAAGCACAAATACTTTCTCTTTTGAATGATTTGAAAAAGGAATTTTCTTTGACTTATATATTTATTACGCATGACTTGGGTGTGGTAAGGTGGATGTCCGATAGAATAATGGTGATGCAAAGGGGTGAGATTGTGGAATTGGACAAAGCAGACAGGGTAATGGACAATCCCCAATCGCAATATACTCAAAAGTTAATAAGTTCTATCCCTAAGTAAGTTGGCATTCCAAAAAAAAGCACTATATTTGCAAATTGATAAAAAATATAAATATTTATGAGTTATATTCAAGTTAATTCCGAGATAGGAGAATTAGAGGGTGTTATTCTGCATACACCTGGCATAGAGATTGAAATGATGACGCCTTCCTCTATTGAAGAAGCGTTATATTCTGATTTACTGAATCTTAATATTGCACAAAAAGAATACTCTAATTTTTCAGGAGTATTAAATAAATGGACAAAAACATATCAAGTAAAAGATTTACTTTCTGAGGTTTTAGAAAATAAAGAGGTAAAAGCAGCACTTCTTTCAAAGATTTTACAAAACGAAAAAAAGGAAGATTTATTTGCAGAACTTATTGAAAAAACTCCTGCAGAACTTTCTACTATTTTAATCGAAGGTTATAAGAAAGATAATATTTTTGTTTTCAATCCATTATACAACTTATTTTTTACTCGTGATGCCTCTTCAAGTGTGTACGACAAGGTGTTGATTCACTCTATGAGTACAAATGTAAGAGATAGAGAAAGTTATGTTATGGAAGCGATTTTCAAACATTATTTCTCTTGCGAAACAATCAATCCAAAGGCATGTGAGGGTGCTCACACTGAGGGTGGTGATGTGTTGATTGCAAGAGAAGATGTACTTTTTATTGGTAATGGTTGTAGAACAAATAAGGCAGGTATTGATTTTTTAACTAAGTATTATGCCTCAAGAAAGGAAAGACAACATATTATTGTTCAAGAACTTCCTGAAAAACCTGAATCATTTATCCATCTTGACATGGTATTTACTATGCTTGCTAAGGATAGATGTATGATTTATGAACCTATAATAAAAAATTCTTTAGGTAAATTTAATGTAACTCATATTGAAATTGACAACGGACAAATCTATTATCACCAAAGAAACAATATGTTAGAAGCAACTAAGAAACTTGGTTTTGACTTCTCTCCTGTTTTGTGTGGTGGTGATGATTACTTATATCAAGATAGAGAACAATGGCATAGTGGTGCTAATTTCTTTGCACTTGGTGAGGGTAAAATCCTTGGTTATGCAAGAAATACTCACACAATAGAGGCGTTAAACAATGCAGGTTTTGAGGTGTTGAAAGCAGAAGATGTGTGTGGGGACAAAGTAAATATGAGAGATTACGAAAGATTTGTTGTAGCATTTGATGCAGCAGAACTTCCTCGTGGAGGTGGTGGTGCAAGATGTATGACAATGCCTATAAAAAGAAAGAAAGTTGATTGGTAAAAAAATTCTAAGTAAATTAAATAATGAAAAAATATTCTTTAATAAATAATGTATTAGGGTGGGTTGTTTTCTTAATTGCTACAACCATTTACCTTATCACAGCAGAACCTACAGTACCTTGGTGGGATTGTGGAGAATACACAGCAACAGCAGATAAACTTCAAGTAGGACACCCTCCTGGAGCACCTACTTTTCAATTGATTGGTTCTTTATTTTCAATCTTTGCAGGTAGCGACACAAGTCTTGTTGCATACACTATGAATGCTATGAGTGCAATTTGTAGTGGTTTTACTATTCTTTTCCTTTTCTGGACAATTACTTTACTTGCAAAGAAATTTGTAAAGAATAAAGAGGAAATGACTCTTGGTCAAATGATTGCTATTTTTGCAAGTGCCGTTGTAGGTAGTTTAGCTTATACATTCTCAGATACTTTCTGGTATTCGGCTGTTGAAAGTGAGGTTTATGCAATGAGTAGTTGCTTTACTGCTATTTCATTCTGGGCAATTTTAAAATGGGAAGCAGAAGCAGAGGATAAACATAATTTAAGATGGTTGATTTTGATTGCCTTTCTTGTTGGAATTTCAATTGGAGTTCACCTCCTTAACCTTTTGGCAATCCCTGCAATAACATACGTTTTCTATTTCAAAAAATATCCTAATGTAGAAAAGAATAAAAAACGCCATTTCATTTTAGTGGGATTGATTTCTATGTTACTTGTTGCTATAATACTTTATTTTATAGTTCCTTATATTGTTATTTTCGCAGGCAAGTTTGAAGTATTCTTTACCAATTCCATAGGACTTCCTTTCAACACAGGAACTATTATTTACTTTGTTCTTCTTATTGGACTTCTTGTTGGAGGAATTCTTTATTCTTTAAAGAAAGGAAAAGTTATTCTTAATACAGCAATTTTATCTCTTTTATTTATTTTAATAGGTTATACAACTTTTTTGGTATTAGTTATTCGTTCAAATGCCAACACTCCTATTAACGAAAATGCTCCAAAGGATGCAACTGCGTTATTAACTTATCTGAATCGTGAACAATATGGTGACACTCCCCTATTCCATGGACAGTATTACAATGCAATGGTTGTTGACCAACAAGAGAGTTCTTCTAAATACATAAAAGACAAAGAAGCAGGAAAATACATAGAAGTTAAGCAAAGAAGCAAACTTGTGTATGAATCAGACAAAACAACTATTTTCCCTCGTATGTGGAGCAGTGATGCAAGCAGAAATCACCCTACATATTACAAGATGTGGGCAGGAATAGACGAAAATTCCGATAGAAAACCAACCTTTGCGGAAAACTTAACCTATTTCTTCCGTTATCAAGTCAATCACATGTATTGGCGTTACTTTATGTGGAACTTTGCAGGAAGACAAAACGATATTCAATCTCATGGTTTACTTCTTTCAGGCAACGAACCTACAAATGTAAGTAATGGCACAAAAGACCTTTTACACGGAAACTGGATTACAGGTATTGATTTTATTGATGAATTACGTCTTGGACCACAAGATAATCTTCCAACCGACTTAGCAAACAATGCAGGAAAAAACAAACTATTTTGTTTACCTTTATTACTTGGTTTAATAGGATTGATTTATCACATAAAGAAATCACCAAAAGATTCATTTGTAGTATTTTTACTATTCTTTATGACAGGTTTAGCAATAGTTCTTTACCTTAACCAACCTCCTGCTCAACCAAGAGAAAGAGATTATGCCTATGCAGGTTCGTTCTATGCCTTTACTATTTGGATTGGTCTTGGGGTTTATGCTCTTTACCAATGGACTAAAAAAATCAAGCAACTACCTGAAATAGCACGTGCTTCAATAATAGGTGTTGTTTGTTTGTTGGCAGTTCCTGTTTTAATGGCCTCAGAGGAATGGGACGACCATGACAGAAGTGGTAGATATATGACAAGAGAATTTGCAAGAAACTACCTTGAAAGTTGTGAAAAAAATGCAATTCTTATAACCTTTGGCGACAATGACACCTTCCCTCTTTGGTATGCACAAGAGGTTGAGGGGATACGTACAGATGTTAGAGTTTTGAACTACACTCTATCAGGAATGCATTGGTATGTTGAACAACTTTACAATAAGGTTTATGAATCGGATAAACTACCTTTCACATTAGATAAAAAGTATTACGGATTGGATTTAGACGTTTCTTTGGTTACTCCAAGCGATGAACCTTACAGAGAAATAACAAGCGTTTTAAACGAATTGAAATCAGACCCTAATACAACTACTTTTGACAATAATGGAGATTCTGTAAAGGTTCTTCCTACTAATAACTTCTACATTTCTTTCAATAAAGCAAAAGCAGCAGCACAAGGCATTTATCCAAAAGAAATGGTTGATAATGAAGAAGGTAGAGTTGAGTTTTCAATCAATATTCCACAAGAATATCGTTATGAACAATTGATTAGAAATGAGTTAATGCTTCTTGATATCTTAGGAACAAACCATTTTGAACGTCCAATCTATGTTATGAACCCTCGTTATTTGGCAAAGGTTTTCCCTAATATTCAACAATACATTAGACAAGAAGGTATAGTATTTAGAATTATGCCTTATCCTACAAATGGAGGATTTAACTCAGAGAAAACATACAACCTATTTACAGAAAAATTCTCTTGGGGAGGAGTTAATCAAAAAGGAGTTTACTTAGAGGAAGCAGTTAGCGTAAACAACTCAAAGAATATGAGAGGTAACTTCTCTATACTTGCCAACAACCTTGTAGAAAAAGGTCAAAAACAAAAAGCAATAAACGTTTTAGACAAAGCAATTAAGGAATTCCCTAATGAAAAACTTCATTTTGACCGTTATGACATCGCACTTGCTGAGGTTTACTTGAAAGCAGGTGAGATAAAGAAAGGACAAGATGTATTGAATAAGATTATCACTTACTATATATCTTATGTTAAGTATCTTGAACAATTCAAAGGCAAGAAAGCAAAATCGGTTGAAGGTGAAAAACTCCTTTCTATCTATGTATTGGCAGAGTTAGGCGAATTGGCACAAAACTACAATTTACAAACCGAAATTACTCTTGCTCAATCGCACCCTCAAGTAAAAGAAATAATGGAATATAGACAAGCAGGAAGTCTTCTAAATTCTTATGTAGCAAGACTTAATCAAGCAATAGCAATGCTTTCTACCAATAAAGCACAAGCAGAAACAGAGTTATTAGAAATTATTGAGCAATTGGACAAAAACGTTCTTTCAACAGGAAATGAAAGTATAATAAGTCAAACAGGTCAAATCTTTGGATTTATTTACAATACTGCTAATAACAATTCTTTAACTAAAGTTCAACAAGCGTTGCAAGAAAACCAAACCATTCAATCATTACTTAATTCCTTAGCATCGGCACAATAAAGAAAAAAACATTGAGATATGAAAAAAATATTTGCAAATGGAATATTTAGAGCAGTATTAGCAACAATATTAGTAGTTGCTATGTGTGCAATTCAATATGAAAGTGGAATATCAGACTATAAGTTTTGGATTGCAAGTTTAGTTATATTTGGAGTAATGATTTATCTTTTAATCTTGATTGTAGGATTGGTAAAGAAAACAAACAATTACGAAAAAGAAATAGAAGATTACAAATTACAAATCAAAGAATTAGAAACAAAAAACACTGATTTAATAGAATAAAAACAAAGAAAAAAATGAAAAAACAAGATTTAATATTTATTTTAGTAACACTTATAGTAGTAGGAGTATTCATTTTTGTAGAACCTATTAACTCTTGGTTTATGTCTTGGAGCGCTGCAAAAGATTGGCGTTATATGGTATTAGCATTCTTTAAGTTTGCAATTCTTGCAACAGCAGGAGAATGTATTGGATTAAGAATTAGCAAAGGAGTTTACTCTGAAAAAGGATTTGGAATACTACCAAGAGCATTTGTTTGGGGAATACTTGGAGTTGGAATCACAATTGCAATGACAGTTTTCGCAGCAGGTAGTTTCAAAGTATTAGGATACTTCGGTTTAAACATAAGTCCATTAACAATTGGAATGGAAAGTTTTGGAGTTCAATTGATTTACGCTGTTACAGTATCGGTATTGATGAACACTTTCTTCGCTCCAATGTTTATGACAGTGCATAAAGTTACAGATGCACACATTTTGCAAACAGGAGGAACACTTAAAGGTTTCTTCTCTCCTATTCCGTTTGGAAATATCATAGCAAACCTAAACTGGAAAGTACAATGGGGATTTGTATTCAAAAAAACAATTCCATTATTCTGGTATCCTGCACACACAATAACTTTCTTACTTCCTTCGGAATATAGAGTATTGTTCGCTGCCTTATTAGGAGTAGCACTTGGAGTTATTTTATCAATAGCAAATTTGAAAAAGAAATAATAAGATTTTTAAATGAAGAAAAAAATCATTTTAGGTTTGAGTTTAGTTTGCCTATTCTCAAACCTTTTTTCACAAGAAAAGAAATTCGATTTTGAATTCTATGGTTGGGTTAGTCCTCAATATTTTATAAACTCTCACGAAATTGTAGAAGCACGTGATGGGCAACTTTCACTTTATCCAAAACCTGCCGAATATGATGAAAACGGTAAAGACAGAAATCAAAATACAAATCAAAACTTTTCAGCGGCAGCATCACGTTTTGGAGCAAGAATATTCCTTAACGATATTTTCGGAGCAAAGGTAGTAGGAAATTTAGAGACTGACTTTACTGGACAAAGCGATGCTAATATGCATCTTTTACGTCTAAGACAAGCAAACGTAAAAATGAGTTGGGAAAATGTAAGTCTTACAATGGGACATGGTTGGAGTGCGTTTTGCGTTCCTGAAATGATGCCTGCGATGCAAGACTTAAATAACGGAGCACCTTTTCACCCTTTTTCACGTCTTAATCACATAAGATTAGATTACGCACCACTTAAAATCCTTAACATAGTTGCCTCAGCAGGTTGGCAAAGAGATTACGCTTCAATTGGAATTGGAGGAGGAAGATATTATAGACAACAATCCTTTGCCTCAATCCCCGAATTAAATCTTCAACTTCAAGTAAAGACAGACAACTTATTTGCAGGCGTTGGAGCAGAATACAAAGAATTAAAACCAAACAAAAACATCGATAAAACAATTTTAAGTTTTGCATACACAGCATTTTTGAATTACAAAAACCAAGACTTAAACTTCAAACTGCAAGCAATAAGTGGAGGAAATCTAAACGACTATTGTATGATTGGAGGCTTTTATGAATTTGAAGGAAACTACACTCCTACAACAATAAACTCCCTTTGGTGTGATATATCTTACAACTTAGGAAGAATAACACCTGCACTTTTCATAGCAGGAGCAACACACGATTTCGATAGAACATACATCAACACTTACGGTTCAGGAATGAGCGTAGAAAACCTTTACCGCATAGCACCAAGAGTTGATTTCTTCTTAAACAAAGACCTTTTCTTCACCCTAACTCTCGAATACACAAACGTAAAATACGAAGACAAAGTTTGCCCTGATAGAATAGGAAATTATAGACTTGGAGTTTCTTTATTATATAGATTTTCTTCTAAATGAAATTAACGTTCTATAAATATCAAGCCACCGGAAACGATTTCATAATCATTGACAAGAGAAATCAAGAAATAAATCTAAGCGAAGAAAACATAAGATTTCTTTGCGATAGACACTTTGGAATCGGGAGCGATGGCTTGATTCTTTTAGAAAACAGCCAAGAGGCTGACTTTGCTATGCAATTCTTTAATCCCGATGGCAGTGGCGGAATGATGTGTGGCAATGGTGGAAGAAGCATTGTTAGATTTGCTTTTGACTTAGGAATAATCAAAAAATCTTGCTCATTTATTGCACCTGACGGACTTCACTTTGCAGAAATAAATGCAGAAAACATCAAATTAAAAATGGTAATCCCTACCCTATTTCAAGAATTTGAAGACGGGTATTACATAAACACCGGAACATCTCACTTTGTTAGTTTTGAAAATTCAGTAGAAAACATAAACCTTTTAGAAAAAGGCAGAGCTTTACGCTATGACGAAAGATTTTCTCCTTACAATGGTTGCAACGTAAACTTTGTTGAAGAAACCTCTTTAAACAATATCAAAATCCGTACTTACGAAAGAGGAGTTGAAGACGAAACCCTTGCCTGCGGAACAGGAATTTGTGCAGCAGCACTTACATATAGCGTAGAAAAACAACTAAGCAAGGGCAAGCATACTATAAATATTTCAGCAAAAGGAGGAGAATTACAAGTAGAATTTGAGAAAAACAAAGACAATACCTTCTCTGCCCCTTACCTTATTGGCGAAGCAAAAAAAGTTTTCGTTGGAGAGATAGATATTTCTTAGAGTTAGAAAATTATTTCTTTGTTTTAGAAAATTATTTCTTTGATTTAATTTATTAAGTCTTAGAGTTTTAGTTTTACCCCCCCCGAAAAATTTATTTTTATTCATTTTTGCTTTGCTATGATGAAAAAACTTTATACCTTTGCGATAGGTAAAAAGTTATTAACAAACAAAAAAATTTAATATCATGAGAAAAAGTTTATTAACAATCCTTGCTATTGTGATTGTAGCATTGGGAATGACAAGTTGTTCTACTACAAGTAAATTGCAAACTATGGATAATAATTTAGTTATCCTTAATTCTGCTAATTTTGAATATGTAAAAACAATTAAAGAAGACGCTTCTGCTACTTACGTTTTAGGATTTTGCGGAGGCAATCCTGAACAAAAAGCAATTGACAAAGTAAAGGCAACTGCTGCTCTACAAGCAAATCAAGCCCTAACTAACTATACTGTTACTAAATCTTCTCGTCATATTTTTGGAATAGTGTATATAAAAACTATTACTGTAAGTGCAGATATTATTCAATTCAAGTAATTTAGATTTATCAATTTTTTGAAATAAAAAAAAACGAAGTCCCATTTTTGAGACTTCGTTTTTTTGTTTATGTATTTAGAATTTATTTTTCAATTCTTATACGAGCATCTACTGCAACTACGGCTTTTGGTGAACCTAACAACGGATTTAAGTCCATTTCTGCAATTTCTGGTGCTGCTTGTACTAATGCTGCAACTCTTGCTATTTGGTCAGCATACAAGTCTTCGTTTACAGGGTCTTGTCCTCTTACTCCTTGAATTATCTTGTAACCTCTCAAACGTTTTATCATTGCTTTTGCTTCTGCAACTCCGATTGGTGCAAGTCCTGCTTGAACATCTTTCAATACTTCTACGAATATTCCACCTAATCCGCAAAGTACTTGGTGTCCAAACAATGGTGTACGCATTGCTCCTATGAAGATTTCTGTTCCAAACAACATTGGGTATGCTTGAACTGCGTAAGTATCTTTTATCTTTATTAGTCTTTCAAATTCTGCTCTTACATGTGCTTCATCTTTTACATTAAGCGATACACCACCTACGTCAGATTTGTGAACAGGTCCAACAACTTTCATAACTTGTGGGTATCCTGTTTTATTAGCAAAAGCAACTATATCTTCTACATTATCACTTGAAATATCTACTGCGTGATTTATTCCAGCAGCGTCAAGTAATTCGTTCATTAACTTAACATCAAGGTATCCATCTGGGCAACGTGAGATTATTTCTCTTATTTTTTCTACATCTATCTTAACAATGTCTTCGTCTTTTGAAGCCTCTGGTGTAGCGATTATACGTCCTACTGCATTACCAAATACAGTTTCGTCAGCAAAATATGTATTACCCATTTCAACAAATTCTTTTACCTCATCACCTGCTACAAGTGTTGAAGGAAGTATTGGGAAGATAGGTTTTTTGCTTGATTTCATTTTTTCTGATAACACTCTATATGCTTCGTAAATTGGTGCTAAACCTGGTGTTCCAAAGATTACGCACATTGCATCTATGTTATCGAATTTTGTATCGCAATAATCTATAATTGTTCCAAGTTGTTCTGGTGTTCCTGTTGCAAGGAAGTCTATTGGGTTACCAACTGCTGAACCTGGGAATAGTTTTGTAAGCAATTCATCAGCCATTGCTCCTTCTATATGAGGAATATTCATTCCTGCTTTGCTTAATGCGTCTGTTAGCATTACGGCTGGTCCTCCTGCGTGTGTGATAATTGCTATGTTTTTACCTTCAAATTCTGGGTAAGTGAAGATATTACCTACTGTACAAAGCTCTTCTCTTCCGTAACAACGAACAATACCTGCTTTTCTAAACAAAGCATCTACTGCAACATCAGGAGAAGCTAATGCTCCTGTGTGTGAAGAAGCTGCACGTGAGCCTGCTTCTGACGAACCTGACTTAATGGCTGCTATTCTTACGCCTTTTGCTCTCAAACTCTTTGCATGAGTAAGCAGTTTCATTGGATTCTTAATGTTTTCTATATACATTAAGATTACTTTTGAAGAAGTTTCTGGATTGAAACTTTCATCGTGATATTCCAATATATCTTCTATACCAAGTTGTGCTGAGTTTCCTACTGCCCAACAGTGATTAAAGTGAAGTCCTTGTTGCATTCCAATATCCATAATAAAGCAACCTGTTGCTCCACTACCTGTTATAAAATCTACACCCTTAGGAGAAGATTTTGGGAATGGCTTAGAGAATATTGCATGATGGTAAGGTGTGAAAATACCTGTACAGTTTGGTCCTATTAAACAAGCACCTGCTTTTTCAATCAAAGAAACAATTCTTAATTCTAATTCTTTTCCTTCGTGGCTTTCTTCTCCAAATCCAGCAGAGATAATAATGAACGCTTTTGTTCCTTTTTCTTCTGTAAGAACTCTAACTGTTTCTTCTGTATATTTTGCTGCTATTGCTATAACTGCTAAATCTACTTGTGGTAATTCATTAACAGTTTTTGAGCATTTTATGCCTTGTATTTCTTCTTCTTTTGGATTTACTACGTGTAATTGTCCTTTAAATCCACCTTCAATGATATTTCTAAGTATTGCACCACCTGGTTTTGCAGTGTCATTACTTGCTCCTACAACAACTATGCTTTGAGGATTTACTAATTGCTTTGTTACTTTTGTACTCATTATTTATATTTTTTTATTATTCTTTTTACTTATTATTTTCCTATTGTATTGATTCCACAGTTAAATCTCTCCATAAGTTTCTTTGCTGTGTATTTATTAAGCTCTGCAATCTCTATTTGAGAGTATTCTTTGGTAGAGAAATATATTGCTGTGATTGTTGTTTGCGAGAATATTTTTTGCTGACTCTCTGTAAGAGCATATCTACACCCTATTTTATTGTTTTTAGAGTTTGTTACAATCTTACTAAGCACCAATTCTTCCTCCGTATCATTTGCAAGCTGAATATATGCTATTGATTTTTCTTGCGGAGTCAAGGTTAGCTTTGTATCTAAGGTTAATTCCAAACAATGATTCTCACCATCATATAAATATTGCACACAAACCCTTAAATCATCGTAATTTGTGCCAACATAATTTCTTTCTCCCCTATACATTGTCTTTCCATCTTTTGTTTCTTCTGTTAGGTTACAAGGTGTTTTTTGTGCAAAAACTACACTTGTCAATAAAAGAGCGGAGGCAATTAAAAGTATCTTTTTCATTTTCTTTCTAATTTTTGATTATTTCCCCATATAAATGTAGCGTTTTATACTACGTTTTGGAGTTTTTTCAAACTCTTCTTCTTGCAAATAAATGGCTGAGAGTTGTTCATAAGCCGCAAGAGATGAGTTTGCTTGGGTTTTGATTTGGTTTATAATCTCTTCTTGCGACAAAGTAATGTTTCGTGTGTCTATGTAGTCTTGATCAAGATATACAAGAGCGACTAATTTTCCATTTTCTTCTTTTACTAAACTCTCATTAACAAGTTCCATACTATTTAGTAAGTCTTCTATCTCTTCTGGATAGATATTTTGTCCGCTTGCACCAAGAATCATATTTTTACTACGACCTTTGATATATACATTACCCTCTTTATCCTTTATTCCTAAGTCTCCGGTATGTAACCAACCATCTTCGGTAAGCACTGCCTTAGTTGCTTCTTCATTTTTATAGTATCCCATCATCACATTCGCACCCCTAACAAGTATTTCTCCTGTTATCTTTGTTTCATCAGGCGAATCAATCTTCACTTCCATACGAGGAACGGCTTTTCCACAAGAACCTAATTTATGATTCTTCCAATCGGCATAACAAATTATAGGTCCACATTCTGTCATTCCATAACCTACGGTGTGAGGAAAACCAATTTTCTTAAAGAATGTTTCAACCTCTCTATTAAATGCTGAACCACCTATAATAATTTCATAGAATTTTCCACCAAACGACTCGGTTAAAGTAGTAAGTATTTTATTCTTTATGATAGTATCAATAACAGGTGTTCTTAAAAGCACCTTCATTGATTTTTTATCTACAATTGGTTTTAGTTTTGTTTTATATACCTTTTCAATTATAAGAGGCACCGAAATAATTATATCAGGTTTTACTCTCGCAAAGGCCTCCGCAATAATTTTTGGAGAAGGAATACGAGTTAAGAAATGAATATGTATTCCTCTTATAAACTCAAAAATCACCTCAAACTGCAATCCGTACATGTGAGCCATAGGCAACATAGATATTACCCTATCTCCCGGTTTCAAATTAGGCAATACCTCACAAGCAAACATATAATTGCTAAGCAAAGAACGATAAGATAGCATCACTCCTTTACTTACTGAGGTTGTTCCTGAGGTATAGTTTATCAAAGCCAAAGTATCTAAATTATCTCTTTGATAGTTTACATCTTCTTTTGTAAATCCATTTGGGTATTTCTTTGCAAACTCACTTTCTAAATTATCAAATACACTTCTAAACTTTTCATCGTTGCAACCAACCAAATCAAAATCTTGCATTTGTATGATAGCAGATAATTTAGGCATATTTTCAGCAATCAAACCCTCCCAAACAACATCGCCAACAAAAAGAATTTTTCCATCAGAGTGGTTTACAAGGTGAGTAATCGAATCACTCTTAAACTCATGCAATAAAGGAACAGCCACAGCTCCATAGGTAAGTGTAGCAAAAAAGATAATCGCCCAAGAAGAGCAATTCCTACCACAAAGAACTATTTTATCCCCTTTTTCAATTCCTGATTGTTCAAACAATAAATGAATCTTTGCAATTTGAGCTGCAACTTCTCTATAATATATAGGTTCTTTCTTATAATCACTCAAAGCAGGCAAATCCCAATTCTCTTTAATACCTACCGCAACATTTGCTATAAAACTATCAGTGTACATATATTTCTTAATAATTTATGAGTTAATTGTGCAAAGATAATGAAAAAAAATAACAAGCACTACAATTGAGCCAAAAAACTCTTTGTTTTTTAAAAATAAATCAAAGAAAAAAAATTTTTTTTCTTTACTTTTTTTAATTATTTCTTTGAAAAAATTCAGCCAAATGAATAAAATACGTTATCTTTGCAAGATAATAGAAAAGTAATACAATAAAAAACAAAATACGATATGAGCAAACAAATAACAATCGACCAAGCTGTCGAAATGATTAAAGACGGCATGACCGTAATGATTGGAGGTTTTTTAGCAGCAGGAAGTGCTAACAGAATAATAGAAGCATTAGCAAAAGCAGGACGTAAAGACCTTACAGTAATATGCAACGATACATCTTATCCTGAAAAAGGTAGTGGATTATTAGTTGCAACAGGTTGCGTAAAGAAAGTAATCGCTTCTCACATAGGAACAAATCCTGTAACAGAACAAAAGATGAAAGACGGCGAAATGGAAGTTGAATTAGTACCACAAGGAACATTGGCAGAAAGAGTAAGAATTGGAGGAGCAGGCATAGGAGGATTTTTAACAAAAACAGGATTAGGCACACTTGCAGGAGAAGGTAAAAGAGTAATTGAAGTAAACGGAGAAGAATATCTTTTAGAACTTCCATTAAGAGCAGATGTTGCCTTAATAGGAGCTTCAGTTGCAGATAAATATGGTAACTTAATCTATCGCGGAACAAGCCAAAACTTCAATCCTCTTATGGCTACCGCAGCAGATGTAGTGATTGCAGAAGTAAAAGAAACCGTTGAAAACATAGCACCAGAAGCTATAAAAACACCTTACCTATTTGTAGATTACATAGTAAAATAATAACAAAATAAAACAATAAAACAATGGCAGCAAAATCAATAATAAGAATGAGAATGTCCGCACATGACGCTCACTATGGCGGAAACCTTGTAGATGGAGCAAGAATGTTGAATCTATTTGGCGATGTAGCAACAGAACTTTTAATCATACAAGACGGAGACGAAGGATTATTCTGTGCATACGACAATGTAGAATTTTTAGCACCTGTATATGCAGGAGATTACATTGAAGCAGTAGGAGAAATCACACACGTAGGAAACACATCTCGTAAGATGAAATTCGAAGCACGCAAAGTAATCGCTCCAAGAACAGATATTTCAGATTCAGCAGCAGATGTATTGGCAGAACCAATAGTTGTATGTAGAGCAAGTGGCACATGCGTAGTTCCAAAACAATGTCAAAGAAATAACAAATAAGAAAACGATGGAAAAATTGATAATAACAGCTGCTATATGTGGAGCAGAAGTAACAAAAGAACAAAATCCTGCCGTTCCATATACAGTAGAAGAAATAGTAAGAGAAGCGAAATCAGCAGTAGATGCAGGAGCTGCAATCGTACACCTACACGTTAGAGAAGACGATGGTACACCTACACAAAATCATGCAAGATTTCAAGAATGCGAAGAAGCGATTTACAAAGTTTGTCCTGATGTAATCATAATCCCATCAACAGGAGGAGCAGTAGGAATGAGCCCAGATGAAAGATTAGATTCAACAAATACTAATCCAATACCTGAAATGGCAACACTTGATTGCGGAACTTGCAACTTCGGAGACGAGATTTTCGACAACACAATGCCAACAATGCGTGCATTTGGTAAGAGAATGATAGAAAAAGGCATAAAACCGGAATACGAATGCTTTGAAATGGGACACCTTGACACCATTTTGACAATGGCACGCAAAGGAGAAGTACCGGGACATCCTATGCAATTCAATTTTGTCTTAGGAGTACCGGGCTGTACCCCTGCAACAGTTAGCAATCTTGCTTGGTTAGTAAATAATATCCCTGCCGGCTCAACTTGGACCGTTACAGGAGTTGGACGTTCTGCCTTTCAAATGGCAGCAGCCGCAATAGCAATGGGCGGAAACGTAAGAGTAGGATTTGAAGACAACATTTACCTATCAAAAGGCGTAAAAGCAAAATCAAATGGTGAACTTGTAGAAAAAGTAGTTCGCATTGCAAAAGAATTAGGTAGAGAAATCGCAACCTCAGCCGAAGCAAGAGAAATCTTAGGCTTAGCACCAAGAAAATAATTCTTTAAACACATAAAACAAAACGCTCGTTTGTCTGAATTAAACAAAGACTTACGAGCGTTATTATTTTAATTTAAGTCTTTATAATACAAATACGCAAAACGATCCAATTATTACAGCAAATATACTACCACATAACAAATTATATGTATCGTTTTTACTTGCTTCTTCATCTATTTCTTCAATTGTTTCTGTATGATTTGTTTTTACATCATAACAAATTCCACTTTTATTTATGAAAAATTGCATGTAACCCTTAGACTCAATTGTTGTAGCACTTCCAGAACCTTTGTAAGTGTTGATATTGCTATTAAATACACTGTTTTCGTAAATTATAATAGTGCCTTCTGCTCCATCGGAAAATTGTTTATCGGGTGCTCCAAGCCTTGTTACAATTTCATTATGGCTTTTACCAACATATTCTTTTTTATATTCTTCTTCTTTTGAAATAGTAGTGTATTTATATACAGTACATGAAGTAAATAAAGATACTATAACAACAATTATACCAATTTTCAAAAAACTATAACTTTTCATTTTATCTTCTTTTTATTGATTACGTAATATTTTTCGTTTATAATTCTTTCAGATTACAAAAGTATAACAATTTTTTTAAAGCACAAAAAAACATTATACAAACTCTTAATTTCACAACTCGAAATTTATAGACAAAAACCTTTATTTTACGGAAATTTCATTTTAGGATTTTTGCAAAAATTCTTGCGAAAAATTGACGAAAATTGGGGTTAATTTTTCGCAAATTTGGAGTTTTTTTTGCGAAAAGCTCGTTTAGAAATTTCTAAATCAGGGATAGAAATTTCTAAATCAAGGATAGAAAAAATTAAATCAAGGTTTTTTTGCATGAAAATCAATGAAAAAATTGCAAAAAACAGCGAAAAAATCGCAAAAA
>JAZRIM010000031.1:0-41181 GCA_045645265.1 Candidatus Onthomorpha sp. | reverse complement strand
TTAAAAGTATTGAATATTGTGCGAGAAATAGTATCAAAGTTATCATCTAAAATACAAATATCTCTAAAATCATCAAGAGATTCAAAACCTACTTTGATTGCAACACCAACAATCACGTAGTCATCATAAGGAATAGATGTTCTATGAGTGTCAGATGTAGAAAAACAATTAGAAAAATAAGTAGTATCAAAAATATAAAGTAAATCGTATTGACTTGAATCTGGCGGTGGAATGAGATGATACTGTGCTTTAAGGTTTGGATTTTAAAACAATAATGCAAATAATAAAATTAAGAATAACTTTTTCATGACTTTAAAGTTTTTAAAATTAATGCGACAAAGTCAAAAAAAAATAACATTCCAAATTTTTTCTTTATTTTTTTACTTCATTTTTTATTTTTTATAATATTCCAAAAATATAAATTAGATATTATTATATATATGTATGCCTTTTTGGCACATTAAAAGGTGCTTTTTTTGCACATTAAACATTCCTTTTTTGCACTTTTGATGTGCCTTTTTGGATTTGGCTTTTTTCTAAAATGGCAACAAGTCGCAAGAGTCTATTGTCTTATATCGCTCTTCTAAAAATTCACGATTAAAGATTAAGGCTTTGTCTTCTTCTCTAAATATAGTCTCTTCGTTATAGATGCTTTTAATCGACTTGATTTTTTTAATATGTTTGCAAACTTGATTGGCTGTCATATCTATCAATTCGCCTATTTTCTTATAGGTTCCAAAATAGCCTTTTACAATAGAGATTATTAACAAATCGGCATAAGTAAGTTTCTTTACTTGATTGATTTCCGCAGATTTTTTTACTACTCTTTGTAGAATTACTACATCTTTCCAATTTATCTGAGTAAATCCATACTGTTTTTCAGAGGTATTCATAAGCATTTTTTTGAATGGTAGCACAAAGATACAAAAAAAAAGAGCAGTCTCTTTACTTGGGACTGCTTTTTTTCTTTGCAAAACTCTCTCTTAGAGAGAAGTTAATTATTCAGCTACTACAGTTTCTGCTGCTGTTTCTGTTGCTGTTTCAGCTACTGCTGTTTCTGTAGCTTGAGTTTCAGTTGCTGTTTCAGTTGCTGTTTCAGTTGCTCCACCACATGCAGCGAAGAAACCTGCTACTGCTAATACTAATAATGCTTTTTTCATTTCTTTTACGTTTTTAATTATTGATAATTCTATGTTTTAACTCTGCAAAATTACAACTTAATTTCAAATAAGGAGTTTTTTTGTTTAAAAACTTGTTAGTAAAAAAAATAAACCGTTGATTTTCAATAAGAAAAATTAAGACTTATTTTATTAGTTTTTCTTCTAATTTTTTCATTTTACTGTTTATTGGCATATATTCTCTTGCTTTTTTTACTGTTTTTATTGCTTCTTCATTTTTTTTCAGTCTTTGCAAAATAGTTATTTTATCTTCCCAAGCCAATGGCTCTAATTGATATTTTTCTAAATAAGAGTTAATTAACTCTAATTGCGTTTGACTATCGTTTTTCTTACCCGCAATATTGACAAGTACACGAACAGGAGAATAACACAAAGGTTTCATCTCTATACATTTTTGAGCCCAATACGTTGCACTATCAGTTTTGTTCTCTAATTTGTTATAATAGTTTGCCAATCTATATTCCCTTAAACTATAATAAGGATTAGAATTATCTTCTAAAAGAATATCTATTGCCTTTCTATAATTCCCTACATTAGCAAAGCGTTCTGCTGTGTTTACCGCAATAGGTTTTGTGCTTTCATCTATGTTTGGCAAAAATGGCATTTTGTTTAGCCAATCCTCTGGTGTGTATTTTATTGTTGTATCGCCATTGTGTTGATGTATTCTTTTCTTTTGAAGAATGGAAGATTGACAATGCAAGGCTTCTATACTGAAACAAACTATCAAAACAAGGCTTAGAGAAATTAAAACGCCTTTTGACATTGGTTTTTGCTTTGTTTTGCTGTTGCGAATGTGATTGCTGATTAAAATCGCTACTGCAAGAACTAAATAAATTTGGCAATCGGCTCTTTCTAATGGAAAGTTAAATAAGGCATCATTTGCATACGTTAGAATAAGGCTTAGAGCCACCAAAGCTAAAAGGCGATATTGAAGGTGCGAATAGCGAAACATTTGCCTTAAAGCCATAATTACAAAAACTAAATAAGTGGCAACATAAATTAAAAGACCGAATATACCAAGTTCAGAGAACATTTCAAGAAAATCATTGTGTGCATGGTCCGAAACAACGTAATCATGCTTTTTTGCACATTCAACTTTCATAATAGCTAACTTATGATTGCCAACTCCATATCCTATATAAGGAGATTGTTTTATGATTTCGCATGTGTTTTTCCAAATTAAAAGTCTGCCTTTGCTATTTCCCTCTGTAATAGAGCTTACTCTTGCTTCTATGGAATAGTTATTTGTTGTGATTTTTGAATAATGGTTGAAATTATATTTAATAAAGACATCGCCTAAAACAAATCCGGCTACTCCAACAAGGCAAATCAATAAATAAAGTTTTGAATGTTTGAAAATAATTGATAGTTTTCGAGTTTTGATTTTATAGAAAATTCCATAGAAAGCCAAGATTGATAATTGCAAAAACAAGCCTAAGAAACTTGAACGTGTACTTAAAATTACCAAACAAAAGCTTACTGCAAAAATTAAAAACAAAGCATAGTAGCGAATAAACTTTTTAAAACGCAAAAAAGCGTAATACAGAAATGGTAGTTTGAATAATAGGGCTACTGCAAAGATATTTTTATTTCCATAAAAACCTGTTAATTTTAGGTTATTGCGTTGCGAAACATGAACATCGAAAACATAGTAGCAAACAATACAAGAAAGAACATTTATTGTAGTTATGACAAGTGTACAAATGATTAGGTTTTTCATTGCGTGATTATCTTTTAACATAAAGCCTATTAAGATAATCATTGCTAAGAAAACAAGTATCCAACGATTTAAAACTGCAAATCCTTCTATGGGATTGATTGCCCAACTAATGGATACACCCATATATATAATAAGTAAAAGCCAAATAGGTATGAGTGGATTTTTTGTAAATATGGAAGAGGAAAGCAATTCTTTCTTTTTCCAAAAGCAATAGTAAATTACAACGCCTATTGCAACAATATCAAACAAGGCTATTAAGAAATGACGCAATGAAGTAACGTCTAAAACCAATATTGGTGGAAACATTTGCAAACAAATAAAGAAACACAATAGTATCCTTATCCATTTTTTCATATTATCATTGTTTTGCATAAGCCTATTTTTAACTTTGAAAATACAAAGATACAATAATTATTTTTTTTCTTTGATTTGGAAAATTATTTCTTTGTATTATTTTTTTATTTCTTTGCTTTATTTTCTTTTTTCTTAGTATTTTTGTAGTGTTAATTTAAAAGAAATGAAGAACATTTTAGTTACAGGAGCAGAAGGACAACTTGGCTTGTCGCTAAAAAAGATTGCCAATAATTTTCCTCAGTATAATTTCATCTATACAGACAAAGACAACTTGGATATTTGCAATCAAGAAGATTTAAAAGCGTTTTTTGAAAGCAATAGCCTGTATTGTGTTTTGCATTTTGCAGCTTACACAGCGGTTGATAAGGCTGAGCAAGAAGAAAGCTTAGCAGAAGAAATAAACTCTAAGGCATCGCTAAACATTGCAAAGCTTTGTTCCGAGCATAAAGCAAGACTTGTGTATATTTCAACAGATTATGTTTTTGAAGGAAAGGATTGTAAACCTCACTCTACACAAGAAGAAACTAATCCATTGTCTGTCTATGGCAAAACAAAGCTAAAAGGAGAAGAAAACTGTCTAAAAAATAATCCTTTGACCTTTGTAATTAGAACAAGTTGGCTTTACAGCGAATTTAAGTCAAACTTCGTTAAGACAATGATAAGCCTTTCTCAAACAAAAGAGGAATTAAACGTAATATATGACCAAGTTGGAAGTCCAACATACGCAAGAGAT
This sequence comes from Candidatus Onthomorpha sp., assembly GCA_045645265.1. Classification (GTDB taxonomy): domain Bacteria; phylum Bacteroidota; class Bacteroidia; order Bacteroidales; family P3; genus Onthomorpha. The sequence goes on along the minus strand of JAZRIM010000031.1, from coordinate 37,196 downwards.
TTAGCCGATTTTGCAGTTAGAACAATAGAACACATAAACGATAAAAAAATTCTTCATTACAGCAATCACGGAGTTTGTTCGTGGTACGATTTTGCAAGAAAAGCAATAGAATTATGGGGAGAGAAAAAAATAAAAATAAACCCTATTCTCACAAGTCAATACCCTACCCTTGCAACTCGTCCAAAATTTAGCATATTTGACAAAAGCGAATCGGAAAAACTACTAAACATAACAATACCTCATTGGGAAGAGAGTTTAAAAGATTGTATTAAAGAATTAAAAGCACAATAGATATGAAAAAAATCTTAATATTGATAATGATAATTGCAGGATTTACTTCTTGTAAAGTGACTCAACCAGATGTAGTAATTGAAACGCAACAACCAATTAAAGAAAAACCAAAAGGAAATCATAAGGTAAGCGATTTAAGAGCCTATTGCTTGGATTGGTTAGGCACTCCACACCGTATGGGTGGCACAACAAAACAAGGAGTTGATTGTTCTGGTTTTGTTTGCGATGTTTACAAAGAGATATACGGCATTTCCTTACCACGAAGAAGTCAAGACATGGAAAAAGTCTGCAAAATAATAAAAGACAAAAACGATTTAAAGGAAGGAGACCTTGTTTTCTTTAACAATAAAAAAGGAGGAACAATAAATCACGTAGGAATCTTCTTAGATAAAGACAAATTTATTCACACCTCTTCTTCAAAGGGTGTAACAATTGGAAGATTCTCCGAAACATATTGGGCAGAACGTTTTCGCTGTGGAGGACGTCACCCTGAAAAGAAATGATTTAATTCTCGTTTTCTAAGTCTCTGATTTTTTCTTTCAACACTTTGGCAATTTCTTCATCGTCCTCTGCTTCTACTTCTTTCAATAGGAGTTTTAACTCTTCTATTGTCCATTCCTCTTCATTGTTTGATTGTTCGCAAATCATATTTGGAGAAATAATTTCAAAGCCTACATCATTTAAAACCTTTTCTTCCACAAAAATTGGTAAAGATAATCTTACCGAAAGATTAAACGCATCGGAGCAACGTGAGTCAAAAATAATTTTCTCACCATTTTTCTCACAACAAATATCAACATAAAAAATTCCATCTATAAACTCTTTTATTATTACGCTTTCTGGTTTAATCTCAGAGCAAGAAAGAATATTACAAAGCAAATCAAAAGTTAAAGGTCTGTTTGCTTCAATTTTATCAATACTTAACGCAAGATGCTGTCCCTCATATTCACTAATAGGAATTGACAAAGCCCTCTTGCCATTCTTTTCTATCAACAATACATCGTAATAGTTATCTATTGCAGATGTTGTTATAGATATCAATTCTACTAAAATCGCCATACAAATACTTTACATTTCATATTTTATTATAACGTATTTTATTTAAAAATGTTTGAAAAAAATATTTTTTTCTTAATCTTAGTTTCTTTTTGTTTTTATTTGTATTTTTGCCGACCTTAAAAGAATAAAATAATACAAAAAAAATAAAACCATGAAAAAAAGAATTGCTTTAAGTTTAGTCGCCTTTCTGCCTACACTCTTGCAGGCAAGCGAAGCAGATTTAAAAGTCCCATTGGAAATTCACGAGTTTGGAATATTACATTGGGGCTTTTTCATTTCTATTCTCGGAATAATTTTCGGGATTTACCAATTCCTGAAAATAAAAAAACTCCCTGCTCACAAAAGTATGCTTGATATAGCACACGTTATTTACAAAACTTGTTCAACTTATTTAAAACAACAAGCGAAGTTTCTTGTTATTTTATTTGTTTTTGTAGGTTTGGCAGTAAGTCTTTACTTTGGTTTTCTTGCAAAGGGAGAAAATGGAGAAAGTTTTGGTATTGGAGCCGTGCTTTTAATACTTCTTTGGACAATATTAGGAATTTTAGGTTCGTATATAGTTGCAAAATATGGAATACGCATAAATACTTATGCTAATTCAAGAATGGCATTTGCTTCTCTAAAACGTAATCCATTGAACCTTTTAAATATTCCATTAAGTGCCGGAATGAGTATTGGGGTTGTATTAATTTGTGTGGAACTTCTTTTAATGCTTGTAATTTTACTTCTAATGCCTGCTAATCTTGCAGGAGCTTGTTTTATAGGTTTTGCTATTGGAGAAAGTTTAGGAGCATCGGCTTTAAGAATTGCAGGAGGTATTTTTACAAAAATTGCAGATATTGCTTCGGATTTAATGAAGGTTGTTTTCAAAATTGGAGAAGATGACCCAAGAAACCCAGGTGTTATTGCCGATTGTACAGGTGATAACGCAGGTGACTCAGTTGGACCAACAGCTGATGGTTTTGAAACATACGGTGTAACAGGTGTTGCTTTGGTTTCTTTTATTCTTTTAGCAATTGGCGATGTTGATATTCAAAAAGACCTTTTGGTTTGGATATTTACAATGAGAATACTTGGGGTTGTAACATCTATTATTGCATATTACATAAATAAGGGATTAAGTCAAGTGCTTTATGGAAAGAAAGATGATTTGGATTTTGAGGCTCCTTTAACTAATTTGGTATGGATTTCATCTATTCTTTCTATTATAGGAACTTTCGTTACATCTTACTTACTTATTGGAGAAATTGGCCAAAGTGGAAGTTTATGGTGGATACTTTCTACTATTATTTCTTGCGGAACTCTTGGTGCAGCTTTGATTCCAGAAATTACAAAGATATTTACTTCTCCTAAATCTACTCACGTGAAAGAGGTTGTAAAGGCTTCTGAACAAGGAGGAGCGTCTTTGAATATTTTATCAGGATTTGTATCTGGTAATTTCTCAGGTTTTTGGACCGGTTTAATATTTGTATTGTTGATGTTTATCGCTTATATTTGTTCTCCTAACTTAGGCGAAATAGGAATGGTGTATCCTTCTATTTTTGCTTTCGGTCTTGTAGCGTTTGGTATGCTTGGAATGGGTCCTGTAACGATTGCTGTTGATAGCTATGGACCTGTAACCGATAATGCTCAATCTGTTTATGAGCTTTCTTTGATTGAAGAACAAGAAAACATTGATAAAGAAATTGAAAAAGACTTTGGTTTTAAACCTGATTGGGAAAAATCAAAATATTATCTTGAAGCAAATGACGGAGCTGGTAATACATTCAAGGCAACAGCGAAACCCGTTTTGATAGGTACTGCTGTTGTAGGTGCAACTACTATGATATTTTCTTTAATCCTTGTTATACAAAAATCTCTTGGCGTTGAACCTGGCACTTTGCTTAATTTATTAAATCCTTACACTATTTTAGGTTTCATTCTTGGTGGTGCTGTGATTTATTGGTTTACAGGAGCAAGCACACAAGCTGTTACAACTGGTGCTTATCGTGCTGTGGAGTATATTAAACGTAACATAAAACTTGATGTTAATGCTCCAAAAAAAGCAGACGAAGAATCTTCTGTTGAAGTTGTAAAAATATGTACTCTTTACGCTCAAAGAGGTATGTATAACATTTTTATTGCTATTTTCTGCTTTGCATTAGGAATTGCTTGTCTTTCTTCACCTGCTTCAATCGGTGGAAACAATGCAGTTTCTTTATTTGTTAGTTACTTACTCTCTATTGCGTTGTTTGGATTGTTTCAAGCAGTATTTATGGCCAATGCAGGAGGAAGTTGGGATAATGCAAAAAAAATAGTAGAAGTAGATATGAAGGAAAAAGGCTCTGCTTTACACGATGCTTCCGTTGTTGGAGACACTGTAGGCGACCCTTTCAAAGACACATCTTCTGTTGCGCTTAATCCAATCATTAAGTTTACAACTTTATTTGGTCTTTTAGCAATGGAAATAGCAATTAGCGAATCGTTTAAAGGCGTTGCACCATACGTAGGTATTGCATTCTTTGTTTTAGCTTGCTATTTTGTGTATCGTTCTTTCTATAAAATGACAATTGATAAAAAATAAATAATATGCTTAGTTTAATAGATACTCTTTTTGAAAGAAATAATTTAACAAATGAGGAGTTTAAAAATTTAATTGACTGTAAAGATAACTCTATTCAAGAAGAGTATCTTTTTAAACAAGCAGATAGAAAACGCAAACAAACTTACGGAAACGATATATATATTCGTGGACTTATAGAAATAAGTAATTATTGTAAAAATAATTGTTTGTACTGTGGAATTAGGTGTAGCAATCTTAATGTTGAAAGGTATCGTTTAAGTCAAAGAAATATTTTAGATTGTGTTTCTTATGGTTATTCCTTGGGATTTAGAACTTTTGTAATGCAAGGTGGAGAAGATTTACACTTTTCTGATAAAGAAATTTGTGAAATTGTATCTCAAATCAAGAAATCTTACTCCGATTGCGCTGTAACCTTATCAATAGGCGAAAAAGACAAACAAATCTATCAGGATTTTTTTAATGCAGGAGCTGATAGGTATCTTCTAAGACACGAAACAGCGACCGAAGAGCATTATAAGCAACTTCACCCTGCGGCAATGAAGATTGAGAAAAGAAAACAATGCTTATTTGATTTAAAAGACATTGGTTTTCAAGTCGGTTCTGGCTTTATGGTGGGCTCTCCTTTTCAAACAACTGAAAATATCATTGCAGATTTAAGATTTTTGCAAGAATTGCAACCCGATATGATTGGAATAGGTCCGTTTATCCCTCATATTGACACTCCTTTCAAAGATAAAGCGCAAGGAGATTTACATAAAACTCTTAGATTGGTAGCAATTCTTCGTTTAATGTTTCCTTATTCTCTTATTCCTTCTACAACTGCTCTTGGTTCTATTGCAGAAAACGGACGAGAATTAGGACTTCAAGTTGGTGCGAATGTAGTTATGCCAAACCTTTCTCCAACAGACGTTAGAAAACTCTATAATTTATATAACAATAAGGCTTTTGTAGGAAAAGAAGCCGTTGAAGGATTAGAAGAATTAAAAGCACAAGTAAGTGCATTAGGTTATAAAATTGTTGTAAGCAGAGGAGACGCTAAACGAAACGATAAGTAATTGTTCCTCTTTGTTTCTCTGGTGCATTTGGATCGCGAGCAAATTTACATTTCATCGCAGCTTGTGCACATTTTTTGTAGAGATTAGAATCTGAAAGAGTGGTTCCTTTTACACCAGCTGTCGCTCCAACTACATTTCCTTCTTTATCGACAAATATTTCTACCACAATTTTTCCTACCTTTGAAGTTGAGGTTGATGGAGGCACAAGTTCTTTTGCTCCTCTACCACCTAAATTAAACGAAACACCTTTTCCATCGCCGTTTCCACCTGCTCCGGTGCCACTTCCTTCGGAAATTCCTTGCGAACCACCGTTTCCTTTCTTTACTTTGCCTTTTGAGAACAAGGCATTTTGATTGATCGCTGGCTCAGCAGGTTTTTCCTTATCTTTTTTAGGGGTTACCGTCTCGTTTCTTTTGCTTGATATTGGAGCTTCTTCGGTATCTTGGTTTACAATATTTTCCTTAGTGTCATCAGACGCTACATTATTTGACACATCTTCTCCTCCTTCAGATGCATTGTCAAAATCATTTCCAATATCCGATAATTCCTCTGCATTCATCTCTACTCCCAATTCAGGAGGTGGTGGATCAGGGTATGGTAAGGCAACAATAAACAACACACCTGCTCCCATCAGAGATACAAACAGCGTGATAATCGCACTAATAAGTCTTCTTCTATTTTCTTCGTTCATTATTTAGTTGCCTCTGTTGCTAAAATAACTTTGTGTTTTTTGCCTTGTTGAGCGTTCACCTTATTTACTGCATCTATAACAGTAACTACATATTGCACAGGAACGGTTTTATCTGAGTGAAGTTTGACTGTTCCATCTGTTACTTCTTTTAAAAATCCCCCTATTACTTGTGGTAATTCTTCTTCATTTGTTTCTATGTTCTCAACATAGTATTTATAATTTGAATCTATGGAAACAACTACATTTTGCTTAGCTAAGGTTTGCCCACTTGTGCTTTGTGGCAATAATAGCTTAATTGCATTTGGACTGATAAGAGTTGATGTTAGCATAAAAAAGATTAGCAACAAAAACACCAAATCCGACATTGATGAAGAGTTGAAATTAGGGTCTATTTTATTTCTTGTTTGAATCATAACAAAGAAAGAATTTTTATTTTGCAGGTTCGTGCAAAAGATCCATAAATTCCATTGTTCTTGCCTCCAACATAAAAATCACTTTATTTATCTGTCCGACAAGAATACTATACAAAAAGTTTGCTATAATGCCGACTATCAAACCTCCAACAGTGGTTACCATCGCTTCATAAATACCTCCAGAAAGCAACTGAATGTCTATGTTATTTCCTGCTGTACTCATATCAAAGAATGCTTTGACCATACCTGTTACAGTACCAAGAAATCCTAACGAAGGTCCTAATGCTGCAATTGTTCCTACCATTGAAACTCCGCTTTCTAATTGTGCAACCTCTAACTTACCAACATTTTCTATTGCTTGATTGATATCATTTAACGGTCTGCCTAATCGAGAAAGTCCTTTATCAACCATGCGTCCTATTGGAGTAGGATTATTTCTTGTAAGATTCTTTGCTCCTTCCAAATCGCCACTATGAATACAATTCTTTACGTTTTCCATAAAGTAAGTATCTTCTTTGAGAGCTTTTCTAAGAGCTAAAAATCTTTCAACAAAGAGATAAATGGCAACAATCAACAAAATTGCCAACACTATCATTATCCAACCACCTTTTGTGGCTAATTCAAAAACATTTAATTCGGCTTGAGTTGCTACTGCTTCAGAAGCAAGCTCTGTTGCAGTCTGTGATATTTGTAAAAATATACTTGATAACATTGAAACTTATTTTTTTATTATTTAACTACTATTTTTCTTGTTTGAACTCCTTTTTCTGTATAAATATTAACGAAGAAAATTCCTTTTTTATTCTCAAAGTCAAAATCTTCTGGCAATTTATCTGAATAATATACTACTTCACCTAAAACATTTAATATTTCTATTCTTTCTACTCTAAGATTGTTTGCTTTAAATGATATTTTTCCTTCTGTTGGATTAGGATAAATATCTACATTTTCTATAAGTTCTGCATCTTCTATTCCTTGTTGAATTGTATTAAACACAAATTCATCACTCCAAGAGCTTACTTCTCCATCACTACACACTGCTCTAACCTTCATTTTATACTCTGTTTGAGGAGTAAGTCCTATTGGTGAAAAAATAGGATTATCATATACTATTACACCTGAGTTTGGTAAAGTTTGATTGCTTTGAGAAAAAATAACTTCCCATTGATTTTGACTCATACTTCCTGGATTCCATGTAATTTTTACAGAAGAGTGCTGAACTTCTGTTGTTCTTACTCCATTAACATTTGCACATAATGGTGGAAGTGTTACAAAATTACGCATTTGACTCCATTCGCTGTATAGATTTCCGCAAATTGCTCTTACGTAAACAGAATATGAACGTCCACCTTCTAAACCTGTAACAACGTATGTAGTGTCATTTGTTACATAAAAATTTGCTTGGTCATCGGGTTGTCCAACTATTCCACATTTTATTTGCCATTGACTTTGTCCTAATCCTGGGTTAAAATCTATTTTCGCTTCTGTAATTCCTATTTCCGTTACATTAGTATTTGTAGGTACAGATTGACAAGCGTGTGCTGTTGTAAAAGAAATCTCATCTGTATAAATAGTATCGGTAACTGCTGTACCAAATTTAATAATAGCAAAAGCTCTTACGTAATATGTTGCACCAGAAACCAATCCTGTTACTTCTTTTGTCATAGGGAAAGGAATAGAACTTGCATTCACTGTTCCTGAAACCGTAAGCTTTGTTCCTGTGTTACAATCCGGGTTTGGAGTTGTAGAATAGACAAAGCCCTTACTTGTAAACGAGGTTGCGTCTCCTTTTTCTGTTATTGTAGCATTTAATGTTGCTGTAAACAAAGTAATATCTGTGGCAGTTGGAGTAGAAATTTGAGGGTTTTCTGCCATAGGTGTTGTAAATGAAAGAATATTACTTGAATATACCGTATCGGCTGGGTTTGTTTTTGTAGCGTAAGTTCGAACGTAATAAGTAGTATTAGGAGCTAAACCTGTAACTGTAGATGTATATGGTCCAACTGTTGAACCTGTTTTTTGTTTTAATGTTGCCCCATTTGCTTTTGTTGGAGTTGGATTTGTACCATAAATAAATCCTTTTTTAGCTACTGTCCAGCCACCAGTAGATGTATAATCTGCTGCAAGATCTGCTGAATTGTAAGCAGTAGCTGTTGCACTTGTCATTGTCATTACGGGTTGTGCGTTAATTTGTTTAAGACCAACGCATACGAACAATAATCCTACCAATAAATATTGTAATTTTCTCATAACTATACCTATATTAAACAAAATTATCTGCAAATATACAAAAAAAACATAGAGAACAAATATTTTTTCTTGCTTTTTTAACTTTCTATGTGTTTTATTTATTTTTTGTACATTTGCAAAAAAATTAAAAAACTTAAAATTATGCAAAAATTTATCAAAATTTTCGTCTTTGTGTTTGCAATTTTAACACTTTCGTTTGCATATTCACAAAGCAAACCCATAGAAATAAACAAGCAAGACTTTTTAACAAAAGTTGCAGATTATGAAAAATCACCAGAAAAATGGGTTTCCTTAGCAGAAAAGCCTATTATAGTAGATTTTTATGCAAATTGGTGTAAACCATGCAAAATGATTTCTCCTATTTTAGATAAAATGGCTGAAAAATATGCTGATAAAATCATTGTTTACAAAGTAAACGTCGATAAAGAGAAAATATTAGCGAAAGAAATAGGCATAAATAGTATTCCAACCTTGATTTTTGTTCCTAAAAATGGCGAGCCACAAATATTAGTTGGAGCAAAAAGCGAAGAAGAGCTTGAAAATATAATAAAAGAAGTTCTTTTAAAATAAACAAATCTTTAACTAAGAAAAATAAGTCTTTGAATTAGTAAAATATTTCAAAGACTTATTTTTTTATTTCTTTGTTTTAGAAAATTATTTCAAAGAGTTAGAAAACCAATACAAATAAAAAAAAGAGAGAAACCTTTTAATTTCTCTCTTTTTTCTTTGAGCGCCCCCTCTAGGACTTGAACCTAGGACCCCATGATTAACAGTCATGTGCTCTAACCAGCTGAGCTAAGGAGGCTTTCTTTATTCCCTTAAAGCGATTGCAAAGATACAACCTTTTTTATTACTACCAAATTTTTTCTTTACTTTTTTTATCACTTTTTATTAAAGCATCTGATTATTAGGGACTAAAATTTTGAAGAAATCCACCTATATAAGTCGTTTCCGTTAGCAAAAATCAGCAATCCGAACAACAAAATCATTCCTATCATTTGAGCTCGCTCCATAAATTTGTCGCCTGGTTTCTTTCCTGTTATCATTTCCCAAAGTGTAAACATAACATGTCCTCCGTCTAAAGCAGGAATAGGCAATATATTCATAAATGCTAAAATTATAGAAAGGAATGCTGTCATATTCCAAAAGATTGCCCAATTCCACTCTGCAGGAAACATTGAGCCAATCGCACCAAATCCACCTAATTGTGAAGCACCTTCTTTTGTAAAGACTAATTTAAATTGTTTAACGTAATTAACCAAAGTTTCTGTTCCTACTTGTATTCCGGCAGGTATTGATTCAAAAAGATTATACTCAGTTTTTTCTGTTTTATAGATTAACGTAGGATTTTTTGCTACTGCTCCAATCTTTCCATCACTACCAAGAGTAAAGGAAACATCTTCTTTTTTATTATTTCTAAAATAAGTTATCGTAATTTTCTTGCCTTTTTCATTAGCAATTTGCTTAACAAAATCGCTAAATGTAGGTGTTAGCACTCCATTCAATGCAACTATGCTATCCCCTATTTGCATTCCTGCCTCTTGTGCAAGAGAACCTATTGCAAAGTTATCTATCACAAAAGGAACTCTAATAGTTGCAAACTCTTTTGGATTTGCCACCAACATTTGTTTTGCAAAATCTTTTGAAAGATTAAATGTTACCAAAGAATCACCTCTTTTTACTGTTATATCTTTTGGTGATTCTAAAAGGACTTGTTCAACTACTTCTGACAAATCAACAACTTGTTTACCATCTATACTTTGAACTATATCACCATTTTGAAATCCATTTTTCAGTGCCACTTCTGTATAATCGTATCCAAGTGTTGCGTTTTGCATAGGCAGAGTTTCTTTCCCCCACACAAAGAGCATAGCAGAGAAAATTACAATTGCACCAACAAAATTCATCAAAATACCTCCTAAAACAATAAGAAGTCGTTGCCAAGCTTTCTTTGAACGATATTCCCACTCTTGTGGCTCTGCTGAAAGAGAGTCTGCAGAGGTATTACTCTCATCTATCATTCCTGCAATCGAACAATAGCCACCAAAAGGCAACCAACCAATTCCCCATTCTGTTTTATCAGGATATTGAGCAAACTCCTCAGGAGATTTTTTACTAAACCAACTTAAACGCCATTTGCCATTACATTTTTTTGCTCTTAGAATTGAAAATCCAGGATTGAAAAATAAATAGAATTGTTCTACTCTTGTTTTGAATAATCTTGCAAATAAATAATGCCCAAGTTCATGGATAAACACCAATAACGACAAACTCAGAATTAACGCTAATATCTTCATATTTTTTTAATTATTTAATATTTCTTCTTTTAATTTTTCTTTTACTAATTCATCTGTTTTGAAATAATCTTCCAAAGAAGGCTTTTCCACAAAAGCAAACGTATTAAATGCCTTTTCTATTATGTTTCCTATCTCTATAAATTTGATTTTTTCTTTTAAAAATGCCTCTACCGCAACCTCATTTGCTGCATTCATAATCGCAGGAGCATTTCCTCCCTTCTCAATTGCGTAATACGCCATATCTAAACAAGGGAATAATTCTCTGTTTGGCTTTTCAAAAGTCAAAGTAGAATATTTATAAATATCTAATTTTTCTGAGGAATTTGGCAAACGTTCAGGAAAACTCAACGCATATTGAATTGGAAGTCGCATATCTGCAATTCCTAATTGAGCTTTTATGCTTCCATCCTCAAATTCCACCATTGAATGAATGATACTTTGAGGGTGAATAACTGCTTCAATCTTGCTTGGCTTTATATCAAACAACCATCTTGCCTCAATCATTTCAAAACCCTTATTCATAAGAGTTGCAGAGTCGATTGTAACCTTCTTTCCCATTGCCCAATTTGGGTGATTCAAGGCTTGTGCAACGCTAACCTTTGAAAGTTCCTCTGCATTTAAGTTTCTAAACGGTCCACCCGAAGCAGTAAGATATATTTTGTTTATTTCATTATTTATTTCACCTATCAAACATTGAAAAATTGCAGAATGTTCCGAATCAACAGGAAGAATTGCAGTATTATTTTGTTTTGCCAATCTCATAACATACTCTCCCCCTACAACAAGTGTTTCTTTATTTGCCAAAGCAATTAGCTTTCCTTTTTCTATTGCCTTAACCGTTGGGGACAAGCCTGCAAATCCAACAAGTGCCATCAAGACAACATCAACGCAATCCATTTGAACAACATCGTCAATGCTTTCTTTGCCTGCAAAAACCTTTATATCGGTTTGCGATAATGCCTCTTTAACTTTTGCATATTGAGTTTTATCAGCAATAACCACTACATTAGGATTAAACATCAAAGCTTGCTCTATAAGCAAATCAGCTTGCGTGTTAGCGGTTAATACCTCTGCCGAAAATTTATCAGGGTGTTGAGCAATAATATCTAAGGTTTGTCTGCCAATACTACCCGTTGAGCCTATTACTGCAACAGATTTTTTATTCATCATTACTTTTTCTTTGTCTAAGATTTGTTCCCCACATCAATTTATTTCTAATTGCTGAAAAGAATGTTTGATTTTGCATTCTTATTACTCTCAATTCCATATCTGCTTTTGAAATTTCTATTGTGATTGGCGTTTCAAGCGGATAAACTTGCGAATCGAAATGCAACGAAACCCCTTTCCAAGAGTGGTTTATAACGAATTTAATTTGTGAATCATCAGGAATAACAAGCGGTCTCAAAGTAAGATTGTGAGGAGATATTGGAGTTATACATAAACACTTTGAATTAGGAGAAATTATCGGCCCTCCACAACTCATAGAATAAGCAGTTGAGCCGGTAGGTGTAGTAGCTATCAACCCATCTGAGGTATATGTTGTAAGATATTCATCTCCTATGTAAGCATCTATTTCTAACAACTCACCAGGTGAAAGAGAACGCACACAAACTTCATTTATAGCAAACCGTTTTCCTTTCAAAGCCTCACAAGATGCTTGCAATACGCTATGTTTTTCAAATTTATAATGCCCCTTTTCTATTTCGGTTAAAAGATTCTTTATATCAGCTCTTCCGACACTTGTAAGAAATCCCAAATGTCCAAGATTTATTCCCAAAACAGGAATAAAAGAATTTTTTACAACCGAGAGTGTGTCTAATAAAGTGCCATCTCCTCCCAAAGAAAACAAAACATCTATTTGTTGAGTTGATATTTTATCTTCCTCCAAAGCCACTATTGAAGAATTTTCTGGGAAAGTGATTTTATCTTGCAAGTAGTTAAAAAACTCTTTTGCTATAATCAATTTATCAGAACGAAGACTTATCTGCGACAATAAGTCTTCTATATAACACAAGTCTTCTTTTTTGCAATTTTTACCGAATATGGCTATTTGCATACTTAGTTAATTTTCAACTTTGGAGTGGAACATTGAAACACACAATTGCCACAAGCAGTTAATTCACCTTGTAACCTACGTTTAATCAAATCTCCTAAATTTTCTTTCAACTCTTCAATATCGCTTTTAGAGAGTACATCTTCGCAAAAAGCGTACATAAGCAACATTCTTGCACTTCTTTCACTTATACAGCGAGTTCTAAGATAGAATAACGCATCTGCATTCAATTGTCCTATTGCTGCTCCGTGCGAACACTTAACATCATCATTATATATCTCTAAAAACGGACGAGTATTCACCTTTGCCTTATCTGTAAGCAACATATTCTTGTTATTTTGCATTGCAGTAGTGCCACTTGCTCCATAATCAACAAAAACATGTCCTACAAAACTCGATTTTGCCACATCATCAAGTATTCCCTTGAATAATTGATTGGAATAACAATTAGGTTTATGATGATAAACATTGATTTCAGTTTCTGCCTCTTGTTGTTTATCCATCAAATACAAACCATTAAGGTCAGCAGCAGCGTATTCATCGTTAAAATTAACTATTATCTTATTGCGAATAAGCTTTCCATTAAGACTAAGTCCAAAAGTTGTAAGTTTAGATTCTTTTCCCATTTCAAAACACACCTGAGTGCTTACAGTAGAAAAGTCATTTATATTCTCCATCTTGTAATAATCTAAACTTGCGCCATCACCTATTTCTATTTGTAGGCTATTTGTCAAATCACAACTATGTTCCGAAATAGAATCATCACAATGAATAAGACGCAACTTACTATTTTGTCCTAATTTAACCGTGCTAAATGAAGATGTATTTAAGGATTGTTGATTTCCTACAACATTTATTATTTGCAAAGGAGTATCTATTACAGCATTTTCTTTAACATTGATAGATATTCCCTCTTCTGTTCTTTCTATCTCTATCTTATCCTTATATTTTTCTCCTAAAACGACATCTTCATACAATTTTCCATTCAATTGTATTAGTCGTATAGTGTTAAATTGTGGGATGTTACAACTAAAATTGATATTTTTAAGACTCTCTTCCATTACTTTCCTTGCTCTAATTCCTTTCTAATCCAATCATAACCTTTTTCTTCCAATGTTAAAGCAAGAGTTTTATCTCCTGTTTTAACAATTCTACCCTCATAAAGCACATGAACGTAATCAGGAACTATGTAATCTAATAATCTTTGATAGTGTGTAATAACCACAGTTGCATTATCTGGCGAGCGAAGAGCGTTTACTCCGTTTGCAACTATTCTTAAAGCATCTATATCCAAACCCGAATCTGTTTCGTCCAAGATTGCAAGCGTTGGATTCAACATTGCCATTTGAAATATTTCGTTTTTCTTTTTTTCTCCACCAGAAAAACCTTCATTTACCGAACGATTAGCAAGTTTACTTGTTAGTTCCACAACTTTTTTCTTTTCTTCCATCAATGCAAGAAAATCTTTTGCTGACATAGGGTCTAATCCTCTATATTTTCTTTGCTCATTGATTGCTGTACGCATAAAGTTTGTTATACTAACACCAGGAATTTCCACAGGATATTGAAAACCAAGAAAAATTCCTTCTGCTGCTCTTGCCTCTATTGGCAAATCTAAAAGATTTTTATTATTGAAAAGAACTTCTCCTTTCGTTACTTCAAATGTATCTTTACCTGCAATAACAGAGGCTAACGTACTTTTACCATTTCCATTAGGCCCCATAATTGCGTGAACTTCACCTTTATTTATAGTAAGATTTACTCCTTTTAAAATTTCCTTATCTTTAATCTTTGCGTGTAAATCTTTTATTTCTAACAATGCCATTTTGTTCTTTGTTTTTAGTTTTTGAGAATTTGCAATATTACGAAAAAAAAGTCAATATTCACTATTTTAGCGAAGATAACCTTATTATATTTTCCTCTCCTTTATTTAAATAACAAATATTTATGTGATATTTTTCCAATGTTGAAGTATATTGACTAACCACCATTACTTCCACAAATTCAATATCTGAACTCACCTCATAAATATCAGACTTCTCACCAATATTTAATTGAATTGTTCTTGTATTGTCATAATTTCCCTCCTCTTGATTATACTCTCTTAGCTCTATTCTTTTAATACTATCGGCAAGCGAGTAACTATCATAATAGATTTGATAAGTTGTATCATCAAATGCCTCACAACTGCTAAACAAAGTAAGAATTAACAATGAGAAAATCAAATAAACCTTTTTCATATCTATATTTTTATTTTAAAAATTAGGCAAATCCATTACAACCGTTGGAATCAAAAGCAACCAACCAAGCACAACCATTGCCAAGATAAATTTCCAAGAAAATTTCACCCACTTTGCATAAGGAATCTTAGCCAATCCTAAAACTGCAATCAACACTCCTGAGGTTGGAGTAATAAGATTAGTAAATCCATCTCCAATATGAAAAGCAGTTACTGCTGCTTGCAAAGACATTCCTGTCATATTTGCAATTTCGGCAAACATCGGCATAAGCATTGCAGCCTTTGCTGTGCCTGAGGTAATGATTGCATTCAACACAGATTGAAAAGCATACATAATACTCAAAGCTCCAACTTGACCACTTCCCGAAATAGCATTTGCCAATCCTGAAAGGAAGGTGTCAATTATCTTACCATCTTCCAATATTATGATGATTCCACTTGCTAAACCTACAACCAAAGCTGCCGAAAGCATATCTTTTGCACCAGCAATAAAGAGTTTTGCAATATCACTTGCCCCTTTACCAAGAGCCATTCCCGTAACTATTGCCATAAAGAAGAATAATGCAGCAATTTGTTCAAATCCCCATTCAAAAACCATTACACCTATTACCAAATAAACAATAGTAAAAACAAGGATTGAAAGAGAAAACATTTGCATTGACTTTCTTATTCCTAAATAAGCAATAACCGCAAAAAGAAGAGTTGTAATTATTAAAGGCAGACTTTGAGTTTGAACACAGAAAACAACTTGAATAAGAAGTGTTGCAAAGTATGCAATCCAGCAAGTTTTTGAAGCCTTAATTGCAACCAAGTCATTTACCGAGGCTTGATTCTTTCTCCAATATTCATCTTCGTTGTACATAATAGATTTTGTTGGATTCTTTTTCACTTTGTTTGCATAATAAAGCACAAAGGCGATTCCAACAAAGGTAATTATAAACCAAACGACTAATCTGTATTCAATTCCAGAAAACATTTTAATTCCAGCAATATCTTGTGCAATTCCAAGCGTAAAAGGATTCAAAATGCAACCAGCAAAGCCAAGTCCCGCTGCAAGAAAGCAAAGACAAACTCCCGTAATTGAGTCATATCCCATAGAAATTGCCAAGGGAACAAATATCGCAACAAAGGCAATAGTTTCTTCACTCATTCCAAAAATTGCACCAAACAAAGAGAACATAATCATTATCACAACAATGATAAGATTATTCACTCCTATTTTCCTAAATAGTGCATAACGCTCCAAAGAAGAAGACTTTTTAAGGAAGGTTTGCACTCCCATATCAATTGCTTTTGTTTCATTCAAAATCCAAAACGCACCTCCCAATATCAAAAGGAAAGCAATAATTCCAGGAGCCTTTTGAAAGCCCTTGAAAAACGAAGACATAATTTCCCAAGTCTGCGGACTTTGTTCTACTCTCTCGTATGAGCCCGGCACAATCTGATTAACAATCTTGCCACTCTCGGTTTGCACTTCTTGACGCTGAAATTCTCCCGCAGGAACAAACCAAGTAGCAATTGCAGCTATCACTATAAGCGAGAAAATGATTACATAAGTGTGTGGTACCTTTTTAAACATTTTTTTTCTTTTTTAAAACATTATTTACTAATCCTAATAAAATACTCAAAACAGCAAGGAAAGATGCCGTTCTATAAATATAATCCCCATACCTTGTGTAAAAAGTCTTTTTTGTTTGAGGATATAGAGTTTGTTTTATCACATCTTCTTGCCAATACTTAGTTTCTTGCAAGACTTCTCCCTTTGCAGAAACAAAAGATGAGATTCCTGTGTTTGCACTCCTTGCAATATAACGTCTATTCTCAATTGCACGCAAAGAAGCAAAAGCAGCGTGCTGACGATGTCCAGGAGTATTTTTCCACCAGCCGTCATTTGTAATTATAAACAAGAGTTCTGCACCTGCATTGACCAATTCCGCAACATAACCTCCATCAACACTTTCATAACAAATAGCAGTAGCAGTCTTAGGCTTAGAATCAGAAGAAAAAACCTTGAAATCCTTATCCGTTCCCAAACTTCCAACCGTTCCACCTAAGTCAAGAATAAAGTTTTCCATAAAACTAAGATATTTTTGCAAAGGCATTTTCTCCACAGCAGGCGTAAGCACGGATTTATGTCTTATTTGACTTTTAGGAGAAAGCGTATCCCTATCTATCTTTATTGCAGTATTATAATTTTCATATAAAAAACCATATCTCTTATGCTCTCTTGTTGCAATTGTTCTTTGACTTTCCTCAACCTTTTTACGAGAAGACATACCTGCGATAAACTCTAAACGAGGAAAACGATTAGAAACTCCTCTTAAATACTCAATACTTGGAGTTTCTTCTAAGTATTCTTCCCACGCATACTCTTGAATGCAACTCTCAGGACAGAGAACGTAATCCGTATTCTTGTCTGCCTTTTGCAAAGTAAGGTTTTCAATTATCTGACAAACCATTTGAGGCGAGAAAGTATATTGTTCTTCGTATGGATCAAGATTTGGTTGCACCACAACAACGTCTGAACCTTTTGTTTTTTCTTCCTCATAAGTGAAATAAATAGTTAAAGAAATTATTATCGGCAAAGCGAGAATTATTCCTAAGAAATAATTTATTTTTTTATTGAAATATTTTTCTAAAACGCCGTTTAAAAAAAATAAAACAAAGACATTTGAAAGCAAAATCCAAAGACTACCACCTGCAACGCCTGTATATTCATACCATTGCACCAAAGCAGGAAATTTTGCAAAACTATTACCTAAGTTCAACCAAGGAAAATTGAAATCCCAATTAAGTTCCAAAAGCTCAAAAGCAAGAAAGAAAATAATGAAAAACACATAATTGATTTTCTTCTCAACACCAAACACACGCTTTGCCCAATGAAAAAGTTGAAAAGCAAGAGCCATTAAAGAGGCTTGAAAGAAAGGCAAAACCAAAGCAGCAGGCGTAGAAAAAGACACCCAAAAAATTGTAGTAGCATTCCAAATCAAAAAAGGAAGATAAGAGTATGCAAAACCAGCATAGGAAGAAAAGCGTTTGTCCTCATTGTTTTTTGAGATATAGTCCTCAACCCAAAGCATAGGAACAAAAGCCACAAGCATCAAAGGAGCAAAAAGCAAATCCAACCAAGCAAAGCTAAGAAGCAATCCCGAAAGGCAGGAAATTAAAACAAGTTTCTTTTTACTCATTGCCAATAATTTCATTTGGAGTTACCACAAAATCCATCTTCACATCAAATTCCTCGGTAGGAACACTTTCAACTAATTGACAAGAGAAACAAATTCCCATTTTCTTGTTTTGATTAACCGCAAGCAAACGGTCATAAAATCCTCTACCTCTACCGATGCGTTTTCTTTCTCTATCGAAAGCCACTCCCGGAATAATCATTAAATCTATTTTTTCATAGTCCGAAAAAATTTCTCCCGTAGGTTCAAGAATCCCAAACTGCTCTCCTTCTTTCATTGACTGCATTCCAGAGAATTTTCTAAGCACTAAATCGTCCCCAACCACACAAGGCAGAAGAATTGTCTTGTTTTCATAGTTTGAAAGAATGAAATCGTGAGTCGGAACCTCATCGTCCATTGACCAATAAAGCAAAACGATATTTGCTTGCTTGTATGCAGAAGAATTTTCTATCAAAGAAAAAATCTCTTTCCCCTCTTTTTGTTTTTCGCTCAAAGAAAGTTGCTTTTTTCTCTCACGAATCAACTTTCTAAGCTCCTTTTTCTTTTCCTTTAATTCCATTTTGCAAAGATAAAGAAAAGTAATCTCTACACAAAACAAAACGAAAAAAAACAAAAAAACGCTCGCTTGTCAAAAGAAAATTAAGACTTGCGAGCGTTATTATTTGTCTTCTTAGTACAAAATCAAAACACAGAGTTATAAATCACTGCCATCGGCTTCGTTCTTTGTATTCTCGTAATACATAACAATACGAAAGATATCTTGAGAGGCAATAATATAGTGACCTACAAATTTCTTTATTGTAAACCAGACCTTACCTGATGATTTAGGAATAAAGGTCGCATTATACTGTTTGTCGTGACCAAGAATTTGTAAACCAATTCTTTCTTCTTCATCTATCGTTTGATATTTCTTAGCCGGAGTATATTTGCTATTATTCTCAAATTGACCGACAAGTTTATTAAATCTTATCTTTATTTGCCCCTCACTACGAGGTTCTGTATCAAATATGCAAAGTCTCCAAACTTTGTTGTTTTGTGTTTGAACTTGAATAGAAACTTGCTCTCCGTTGAATTCACCCTGCAAAGCATCTTCTTGTTGATTATAGGTGAAGCCTTTGGATTTTAACTTCTCAATCATTTCTTGTTTTGTGCCGTCTACGGGAATTCCAAGAAACTTTATTACATCTTCTTGTGCGTACAATCCTGCCGAAAATAAAACTGCGAAAAATAAACCAATAATTTTTTTCATACTTACAATTTTTAATTATTATTTAATTTTGTTTCATCCAATCTCAATGGAGGTAATTTTTCAGCCCACAAAGGTAAAACAAATTTCTTAAAACACAAAAAAATCTTATACAAACACTTAATTCTCTAACTCAAAGTTTTGAGGGTAAAAGTCTTTATTTTGAGAAAATTTCATTTTGCGAAAAAAAGTAGTTCCTTGACCAAAATTGAGCGAAATCAAGGGCAATTTTTCCGAAAGCTCGTTTAGAATTTTCTAAATCAGGGATAGAAATTTCTAAATCAAGGATAGAAAAAATTAAATCAAGGTTTTTTTTGGAAAAAATCAATGAAAAAATTGAAAAAAACAGCGAAAAATTTGGCAAAATCAAAGACTTTTTTGGCAAAATCAAGGCTTTAAAAAGTTAAGTCTTTGATTTTGTGATTTTTAGTTAAAGGCTTATATTTTCAAAATTTGCAGTCGGAAATCTTTTGCTTGAAAATATCGCAAGCATTCGGCGTTAAATTTATAGAAATTTTGTTTACATCCGAAAATTCGTGGCGATTCTAATTTATAAAACCCTATATTGAAAAAGCAAGAAAACGAAAAATGCTTGCGATATTATGAAAACACCGCAAGCATTTGTGCTTAACTTTCGTTTTTATCAACTCTTAGTATCCGAAGATTTCTTCTAAGGTTAATTCTTCTATGTCGCCAAATTTTTTAACTTCGTCAAAATTGATTTGGTCTTTGCTTCCAAGTATTACATATACTCTCTTTTGACCTTTAAGGTTTTGTTCGCTAAATGCTTTTATGTCTTCAAAGGTCATTTTTTGCAATTGTTCGTACATTTTCTTTTGTGAGTTTTCTTTTCTTCCATATTCTTTGTCTGTTAGGTAAGAAGAAATGATTGCTTGTTTTGTTGTACGGTTTGTTGCTATTGATTTCAAGATACTTTGTTTTGCAAGGTCAAAGTTATTTTCTGCAACCGGCATATAATCTAATAGAGAATTAAACGCATCGAATGCTTCTACTACTTTATCGTTTTGAGTTGCTATGTGTGCAAGGTTGTAATTTTTGTCGGTTTTATTGCTTCCCATTATATAACGTGAAGATGCTTGATAGGCAAGTGAGCGTTTTTCTCTCATTTCTTGGAATACGATGCTATTCATACTGCCTCCAAAGTATTCATTGTACATTGCAACTACTGCTCTTTGGCTTTCGTCATATTTATCGCCAACTATAAACATTCTGCAATAGGATTGATTTGCTGGATAATTGACAAAGTAAACTTTATTCTTGGTTATTTTTTGTTTTTCTGATAGTTTTCTGTCTGCTTTTTTGTATGAACCTGTTTCATTCATCTTGTGATGACGGAAAATATAGTCTTCTATTGCATCTATATTCAAGTCTCCGTAATAGGTTATTTGTTCTTCGTATAGTTTTAGGTTCTTTATTTGTTCTGTAAGTTGCTTTGTTGTTAGTTTATTGATTTCTTTGTCGCTTAAAAGTGTACGATGTGCATTCTTTTTGCCGTAAAGAGCGTAAGAAGATAGCTTAGAGAAACATTGTTGTTGTGCACTTTTTGCTTCAGCTCTTTCTTTCAACATTTTTTGCTTTATACTTTCTAACGCTTTCTCATCAAGACAAGGATTTGTTAGTATTCCATCTACTACATCTAAGGCTTCTAAAAGATTTTCTGTTAATCCCTCGATTGTAACTACTGTTTCGTCTCCGCTTACACTTATTCTAAATGTTGTAGCTATGTTGTATAATTTTTCTTTTATTTGTTGTTGGCTCATAAATGGAGTGTATAAGAAATCTTGATAGTAACCAAGTAATCCTAAATACTTGTTTTCCCAACTTCCTACTGCATAACGGAAACTTAAACTATAACGTGTGTTGTCGTTATTCTTAACATAAAGAATTTCTGTGCCGTTTGGCATTTTCTTTATGCTCATATCTTTGTCGTAATCAACAAAAACAGGTTTTATATCTTCTACTTTTGCTTCTTTTACTTTCTTAAAGAAATCACTCTCTGCACTACGATTGATTTGAATAGGAGTTATTGCTGGTTTTTCAACCTTTGCAACTGTTTCTGGTTCGTCTTTTATTTTCTTTATAACTACATAGTTATTCGATTTGAAGATTTGGTTTGCGAAAGCAACGATTTCATCTTTTGTGATTTGAGAAAGGTTGTCTAAGTAATTTACTTCGTTTTCCCATTCAACATTTGAAAGATAGCTCATCGCCATTTTCATCGCTCTTGCTGAGTTTGATTCTAAGGAACGTATTTCACGGAATTTCATATTATTGATTCCTGCTTGCAAAATGCTTTCGTCCCAATTTCCTGTCTTCAAAATATCGATTTGTTGCAACAACATAGATTTTAATTCATCTAATCCTTGTCCTTTTGTAGGGTATGCTCTTAGAATAAAGGCAGTGTAGTCGTTTAATCCATACACTCCACTATTTGCTCTTTGACATAGTTGTTTTTGATTGATGTTTTTATCTATCAATCCTGTGTATCCGTTGTTTAGAATCATATCTATAAGTTCTGCCATCATTGCTTCTTTTGATGTAGCGCCTGCATTGATTCTATATGCTATTGTGATATATTCGCTTTCTAAGCCTTTTACTTCTATTTCTTTTACCTTAGTGATTTCTTTTTCAGCTTTGAATTCCAATTTTGGTACTTCTACTATTTTTAATCCACCGAAATACTTATCTATTATTTTGATTGCTTGATCTGGATCAAAGTCTCCACTCATTGCAATACAATAATTGTTTGGCACGTAGTATTGAGCGTGAAATTCTTTAATGTTTTTCAAACTTGGATTACGTAAATGTTCTGCTTCTCCTAAGGTTGTTTGTTGTCCGTAAGGGTGATTTGGGAATAAGGCTTTAAGCATTGCTTCGTTTACTTTACGATAATCCTTTGTAAGACTCATATTTTTTTCTTCGTAAATGGTTTCCAATTCTGTATGGAAGAGTCTTAACACTGGATTAGCAAAACGGTCGGCTTGAATCTTAGCCCAATTTTCTAATTGATTGCTTGGTATGTCTTCTTGATAGAATGTGTAATCGTTACTTGTGGCTGCGTTTGTTCCTTGACTGCCTATGAAACTCATCATTTTGTCATATTCGTTTGCAATGGCGAATCCCGATGCTATATAAGACAAAGAGTCAATTTCTGCATACAATCCTTTTCTTTTTAGAGGGTCTTTCTCTTTGCGATACACTTCATACAAATCCTCTATCTTTTCTATATATTCTTTTTCTTTTTTCCAATTTGTTGTTCCAAACTTTTCTGAGCCTTTAAACATCATGTGCTCAAAATAATGTGCCAATCCTGTTGTAGCACTTGGGTCATTCTTGCTTCCAACTCTTACTGCAATGTAAGTTTGTATTCTTGGCTCGCTTTTATTAACCGACATATAGACTTTAAGTCCGTTGTCAAGGGTGTAAATCCTTGCATTTAAAGGATCGTTCTTTACGCTTTCGTATTTGAATGATTGTGCAAAAACATTCAAAGAAACGAAAACAAGGGCAATAATTAAACTAAGTTTTTTCATATCTTTTAACGTTAAAATTTATTTCAACAAAAAAAGGCTCCTCAATCTTTTGAAGAGCCTTCTATTCCTTAAATCTCTGGGTGCGAGATGGGATTTGAACCCACGACCCTCAGGACCACCATCTGATATTCTAACCAACTGAACTACTCGCACCATGTTTGAGTTTGCAAAACTACACAAAAAAATTAAATCCACCAAATTTTTCTGCATTTTTTCTTATCTTTGCACTCGTGATACGAAAAATTTTACATACTATCTTTACAAAATTCTCCTCTGCGGGATTAGGATTTTTAACCATTATCCTAATTTCACAGATTCTTGGTGTGGAAGCAAAAGGAGAACAAGCAATAATGGTTTACAACATCAATCTTTTGTTAATGTTGTTCACCCTTATTGGCAATTCAACCTTGATTTACTTAACTCCTCGTAAAGATTTCTCAAATTTAATAATCCCTTCATTCTTATGGATTGTTATTACAGCTATTTTAGTTTCTTTGTTTTTCCCTAATATATGTGTATTTATAGCTGTACTTGCTGCAATAAGTGAAATAAATCAGTTTTTACTGCTCGGAAAGCAAAAAATATCACAAGCAAACATCTTAAAACTACTCTATCCTCTTATTTCTTTTTCTTATATCCTTATTCTTTGGTTATTTAATCGTTTTACTTCGGTAGAGGATTTTATAACTGCAATGTTAATTGCTTATATTGTGTCTTTCTTCTATGGAATTTTTGCATTAAGAGACGAATATAAAAACCTAAAACCAATATCAAAACAAGAATTAACCTCATCTTTTAAAAATCTTTTCAAGCTTGGAGTTACAAAACAAATAGGATATATTGCCCAAAGTATGAATTACAGACTTTGTTTCTATATTTTAGGATTCTATTGTGGCGAAACCCTTGTTGGAATCTATTCAAATGCAGTTAGCCTTAGCGAAGCGGTAATGCTTTTCGGCTCTTCACTCGCCTTAGTGCAATACTCCTCCCTTTCAAACAACGAAGACGATTCTTCTTCTAAACAATTCTCTTGGAAAATGAGCAAAATCAATGGCATTTTCACTGCCTTGGCATTATTAGTATTGTGTTTATTGCCCTCAGAGGTTTATTCATTTATTTTTGGTAAAGGCTTTGAAGAAATAAGTCAAGCAATAAGGATTTTAAGCATAGGGGTATTGCCTTTAAGCATAGCAAGCAATTTCACACAATACTTTTACGCAAAAGGAAACTTTAAAATCAGCACATTTGCCTCAATAATAGGATTAGTAATTACTATAATTGCAGGTTTAATTCTTATTCCAAAATATCAACTTCAAGGAGCAGCCCTCACAGCTACACTTTCCTACTTCACAACCTTTGCAATCGAATTTTATTTCTTTGTTTTTAGAAAATAAATCAAAGACTTATTTTTTTATTTCTTTGATTTATTTAAAGAATTCTAAGAGTTTTTCGGGGATAGGTATTAGTTTTTCTTCATATTCTTCTGCAAGAGAATAGATATTTCGCAGTTGTAATACTATGTTTTCTATTTCTTGATAGTAGTATTCAGGGTTTTCTGCCATTTTCTCAAATTGTCGTAGGGTTATTTGCAAATATTGGTTTATCATTGTAAAGTATTCATCGGCAAGAGTGATGCGTATACGTTCCAATCCCCAATCTTGACTTTGTAATAGCAAGCGATACCAAGTGTTTTCTAATTTTTGTATTTGCATTCTATCTTGTGCTTGCTGAGAAACATTGAGGGTGAAATATTGTTGCATAATTTGAGAAAATTGTTGTGTGGATAGAGTGATGTATTCTTCGCTTTTTTCGTCTCTTCCTAAAAGTGAATAAATTATTGCTAAGTCGGCAGCTGCTGAAGGGTAGTAGTGAAGAGAGAAAGGAAGATTTGTGGCTAATAAATTGCAAACAATAAGTGCTTTATCTGCTTTATTTTTTTGCAATAGCTTGTATGCTAAACATATTGAATTATCATAGAATTGTTTTACTATATCTCGTTCTATTTCATTGTAGTAAACATCTGGTTTATCAAAGTTTTTCCATTGAAATTTATGGATAAAATTATCAAACATCTTATCTTCGTTTATTTCACCTGCTTTTAGTGCTATTATTTCTTGGTTTTCAATAGGTGTTCCTTCTAATTTATAAGCAAATCCTTCTAATTTCAAATAGTTTTCTAAGCCAAAAAAGTCATCAATAGAGTATGAGGAGAAATAAATAGGACGTTTTTCTATATTTGTTGCGATTATATCAAGTGCAACAAAGGTTGATTTACCTATATCTAAGACGTTGTATTGCCAATATATGGAATCATTATCTTTTTTTAGGTAATATTTATTTGTGCTAAGTATGTGAAGAGTTGTGCCAAAGAGTGTGTCGGTCTTTGTATAAGAATCTTTTATTACTTTATTGAGAGATTGTCTTTCAAAGCTTGGATAGATTTGATTATAAGTGTATTGATTTTCATATTGCTTTGAAGAAAGTGTAGTTTGTATTGGTTCTGATTCATATTGTGCTTGATAGAGTTGTTTTATGTTTGAATCATCGTTTAATAGTTGCAGGTTAATTACTCTAACGTCTGTTCTAATTCCTTCAACGTTTTGAACATACCACAGAGGGAAGGTATCGTTGTCGCCATTAACAAAAAGAATGGCATTTTTCTCGCAACTTTCAAGCATAGATATTGCAAAATTGCGTGCAGTGTATTGTCCTGCGTGATTGTGGTCATCAAAATTTTCTACAAACATATAAATTGGTAAAGCCACAAAAAGAGGGGTTATATAGATTGGACGTCTTAGTTTTATGAAATTGGCTATTGTTTGAGAAATTGAGAATATACCTACTACAAGCCAAATAATCAATGCTGCAAAAGAAAGTAAATATACATAATCTCTTTCTCTTGGTTGATAGGCTGCTTGATTGAGATAAAGGACAAGGGCTATTGAAGAAAAGAAAAATAGGATTAAATTGATAAGAAAGTATT
Source organism: Candidatus Onthomorpha sp. (assembly GCA_045645265.1). GTDB lineage: Bacteria > Bacteroidota > Bacteroidia > Bacteroidales > P3 > Onthomorpha. Next base: position 11,317 of record JAZRIM010000031.1, on the reverse strand, counting down.
TTGAATCTTTTCTTAGATGAGAGAATAAGCCTATTATTACTAATAAAAGTGGTATTGCATAATATATATTATGTCCTTTTTTAGCTTGTGGATTGAGTGTTTGAGAATTTATACTCATTTTAGATTCTATGTATTTTATTCCCGTAGTCCATTGAGAGTTTTTATAGTCTCCATATCCTTGTACATCGTTTACCTTTCCTGAAAAATTGCTTAATAGGTAACGAAAATACATATAATTGAGTTGATAGGAGAAAAAGAATTGAAGATTCTGCTTAAAGGAAGGTTTTATTCTTTCCTCAGAGTTGATAATTATTGTTTCTTCGGGCTGTCCTACCCATTCTATGTAACCATTCTCATAAGAGAGATTTTCATAATTCCACATTCTTGGAAAAAATGTTTTTTGCTCTTTTGCAAATATTGGTTTGAGTTGCCCGTTTTCTGTGATTTCAAACTTTTCTGGTGGAAGGGCTGTGTAATATTGCCCATAAATAAGTGGAGGTTTAGTGAAATTTTCTCTGTTGTAATAGTTTTTAAATTGATTTGCTGTGCTTGGACTATATTGATTAAGAGGTACTCCTGCATTTGCTCGTATTGGCACAACAAGATAGGTGCTTAATCCTATGATTAGAAATATTAGTCCTAAAATTGCATATAATAAAATTGGTTTTGATTTTTTTATAGATATAAAAATCAAAAAAGCAAGAATAAGTACAAAGATTATAATTTTAAGTATTTCATACTCTGATAATATCCATATCAAAAATATTGGTAAAAGAAATTGTATAAGAATAATTAGCAAGAAAGAAAGAAGCAAATAGAGTAATGCTCCTTTAAAAGTTGTTTTTCGTTTGTCAAAATAAATAATCAAACAAATTGCAGGCAGAGAAAGTAGAGTAAGTTGGTGTACGCAAAGTGAAAGTCCTAAAAGCAGGCATATCAATATAAGATAGTTTGCTCTGTGTGTTTGAGTCCATTTGATTGTTAGCCATATTGAAAGCAGGCTAAGTAAGAGTGATAATGGATAAACATCTGTTTCATTTGCACAAAACCATTGTGAATCCAGTACTGCAAAGGTTAATGCTCCTATTATTGAAGATGTAATAATTCCAGGATACATTTGTGAAAAACGAGACAAAATGTAAACACATATATGATAAAGCATCATTACGCTTAATCCACTAAACAATGGTGATAAATATGTGATTGGAATAATTGAACCTAAAAGTTGAAAAAATGGTGCTCCTGGTGGATGAGAAATTTGAAGAGTTGAACAAGTTGTAGCAAACTCTGCACTATCCCAAAACGAAATTGTAGGATATTGGGTTAAGGTGTAAAGCAGTGTAGTTAGGATTGCTATTATCCAGCCGATAAGATTTACGGCTTTTTTATGTTGCATTGTTTACCAGTTTACAAATGATTTATTGAATATGTCTTCGATTAACTCTTCGCTTATTTCGTTTATGAGACTTTCTTCTACTTCGGAAAGTGAGAAGTTGCTATCATAATCACGATAACGTGAGAATTGTGATTGATAATTCTCTTTTGGATTTTTGTTGTTTACAAAATCTACTCTTATGCTTATGGTTAATCGGTTTTTTGCTGCTCTATCGTTTGCTCCTATTGCAGTTGGTGATATGCTATATCCTGTAATTGTTCCTTTGAAACTGACATCTGCATTGGCATTTACTTGTTGCAGTGAGGTGGAAGAGTTGATTTTGTTTACCAAGTCGTTGGTTAAATCGGAAGCAAGCGTGGCTTGTACTATGCTTGCTCTGTTTTGAAAAGCTTCTACGCTGTATGTGTGTACCTCAGGCGAGATAGACGCTCCTGTAAATGTGTATCCTCCTACACAACTTACAAGAGTGCCTATCAATCCTAAGAATAGTATTTTTTTATAAAACTTCATTATTCTATTTTACAACTAATTTTGCTGTTTTTTCTCCGTTTACTCTTACGAAATAAATGCCTTTTTGTTCTATTTCTATAAGAGAATTAGATGTGTAATTGTTTATTTCTTTTACTACTTGACCTAATGGATTTACTATTTGGATATAAGAATTGTTTTCACAGTTTATTCTTACTTTTCCATTTGTTGGATTTGGATAAACACTGATTAGGTCTGTTTTTTCTACATCTTCTAATGATGAAGAGTAGTTTATCATCATATCATCTAAGTATAATTCAGGGAAATTAGTTATTCGTGTTTCTTCACAACCAACTATTGCGATGTAAACTATTTCATTTGCTGGATATTCTGTTAAATAATATATTGGCATTTCAAATTGTTGAAATTCTCCCGTTTTTGCAAACATATCATCGCTGTAAAATGCTCCCATTCCTACGATTGTTCTTTGTCCTTCTACATCTCCAAACATCAAGGCCATCATTTCAAAATAATCATAAGTTGTTTCGGTTTCTGGTTGATAGTTAAATTTATAATAACCGCTTATACTTGTAGGTTGATTATCTTCTTCTATTTGCAATCCTCCTGTTATAATATTTGTTAATAGATACATATAGTCCTCTTCTGTAAGTTCAGAACCTGCATTCGGTAAAAACTGCATAAAAACTTCTATATTAAAGTTACCATTGGTTAAAAAACCAGGGAATGCCATTGAATCCATTTGCATAATCGCTGCTATAGTTGGGTCTAAAAACTTAGGTGCAATTTTAACTGAATAATCTCCTGTGTGGGCATCTGTTGATTGCTCCATTGTACAAAGGTTAAATCCCATAAATCCTAATGTTGACCAACCTTGTGGCGTATTTGCTGCCCATGTTTCAAAACTTGGATTTGTAAATTGTTGTGCTTTTGCTGTAAAACACATTAGCGATACCGCTAATACTAAAAATAATTTTTTCATTGTTGCTTAATTTTTAATTATTACTTCTATTTGTTCTCTACTTATTTTATTTCCTATTGATGCTTTGCCTATTTCTTCCAATAAGACAAAGTTGTATTCGTTGTTTATTGTCTTTTTGTCGCTGTTCATATAGTTAAACAATTCTTGAACATCGTTTATTGGTTGTATTGTGTAGTATTGTGCAATGTATTGTTTTATTTTATTAGTCGTTTCTTTTGGTAAATTATTACATAAGTCAAGTGTGTAATATATTCCGCTTGCTACGGCTTGGCCATGCAATAATTCTTGACCTTTTTTCATCGCTATGCTTTCTAAGGCGTGGCCTATTGTGTGTCCAAAGTTAAGTATGTGTCGGTAATTCTTGTCAAAAGGGTCTTGCTTTACTACGCTTTGTTTTAGTTTTATACATTTATTTATGTATTCTTTGTTTTGTCCTATTTCCAAAGGTGAGAGTTGAATCATTTTTTCAAATAGTTCAAAATCGCAAACAAGAGCTATTTTTAACATCTCTGCTACTCCGCTAAGGATTTGTCGTTCCGAAAGGGTTGAAAGAAAAGTTGGTTCAATGCAAACTATGGATTTTTTTAAGAAACAACCTATTTGATTTTTTACTTCTCCAAAATTAACTCCACATTTTCCTCCAATTGTTGCATCAACCATTGAAAGAAGAGTGGTAGGGACTAAATAAGTATCTATTCCTCGCTTATAGGTTGCTCCAATGAAAGAAGTTATATCGGTAATCATTCCCCCACCCAAGGCAATTAACTGTGTATTTTTGTCAGAACCCTGTTCAATTAGAGTTTGCACAACTGAGGTGTAAGTTTCAAGGGTTTTGTTTTCATCTCCTGGTTCTATTTCTATTATTTGTGCATCACATAAGCTATCAACTTCGCTTATTAGTGTTGCAAGACAATTATCGTATGTGTTAGAGTCTAAGATTATTATTTTTTGAGAATGTTTTTTTCTCCTCAAAATATTGTTTAATCCTGAGAAATTTATCAATCGTTCCATTTATTGACCATATTTTGTTAAGAATTGAATACGCATTAGTCTTACTTCTTCTCTTGTGTATTCGTCTTCTCCTAATTCTTCAAGCACCTCATCAATATCATCTGTCTCCATCTCTCTTAACACTTCGTTTATTTCTTCTTGATGATATTGGTCAATGTAATCGTCTATACAATAACTCAAATCTATTTTTGTTCCTGAGGAAACTATGCTTTCTATTTCAGTTAGCAATTCATCAACTTCCATATTTTTTGACAAAGCAATATCCTCTAATGGCAGTTTTTTATCTATACTTCTTATAATAAAGTATTTTAATCCTGAGGATTTGTTTATCAATGATTTTATGATTAAATCTTGTGGTCGAGTTATGTCTTTTGCTTCTACGTAGGCTTTTATTGCTTCTAAAAATTCATCCCCATATTTTTTTGCTTTTGATGCACCTACTCCTATTATGTTTTTCAATTCTTCCTCTTTGATAGGATATTGTATGCACATATCTACCAAAGAGCGATCTTCAAATATTACGTATGGAGGTAATTTTTCTTTTTCTGCTATTTTCTTTCTAATACTTTTTAGCAAATTGTATAATTCTGGATCAGTGGTAGATTCTGCAGAAGATATTGGAACAAATTCTTCTGTAAAATCACCTTCCTCTTCTGTAAAATCTCTATCGTATGCAACTTTTATTGGGTATGGTTTTTCTTTGTATTCAAGTCCTTTTTGTGTAAGTTTCAATTCGCCATATCGTTCAATATCTTTTCTCAAAAAGTCATTTAATACACACACTTTTGAAACCGCTTTCCAAAATGTTGCAGGTTTGTCTTTTCCTATGCCAAAACATTCTATTTTGTGATGACGATTTGTCTTTATATTAGGAGTTAATTCTCCCATTACGACATCTATCAAATAATTTGACTTAAATTGTTGTTTTGTTTGTTCAACAACTTCTAAAAAATCAACGATTTCTTCTGAGGCATTTACTTGTGGTTTTGGATGTATGCAGTTATCACAATTTCCACAATTATCTTGTGTGTAATCTTCGCCAAAATATTTTAGTAAAAGTTTCCTTCTACATTGTGAAGTTTCGGCGTATGATATTGTTTCATTTATTAGTTGCTGAGTTATTTCTCTTTCGGAAACAGGTTTATCATTTAGAAATTTTTCTAATTTTTCCATATCTTTTTCAGAGTAGAATGCGATACACTGTCCCTCACCTTCATCTCTTCCAGCCCTTCCTGTTTCTTGATAATACCCTTCTAAACTTTTCGGCATATCATAGTGAATAACATATCTCACATCCGGCTTATCTATTCCCATTCCAAAGGCTATCGTTGCAACTATTACATCAATATCCTCCTTTATAAACATATCTTGATTTGCCGCCCTAACAGAAGAATCTAAACCTGCGTGATATGGTAACGCCTTTATGCCATTTATTACTAATGTTTCTGTTAATTCTTCTACTTTTTTTCTGCTCAAACAATAGATGATACCACTTTTACATCTATTTTGATTGATAAATTTTATAATTTCTTTGTTTAAGAGTTTCTCATCTTTTGGTTTAAGTCTTATTTCATAGTATAGATTTGTTCTATTAAAGCTACTAATAAAGACTTTTGCATCATTCATTTCCAAAGTTTTCAAAATATCTTGCTGAACCTTTGGTGTTGCTGTTGCTGTTAGTGCAATGACAGGAACATTTGCTCCTATCATATCAATTATTGGACGTATTCTTCTATATTCTGGTCTAAAATCATGCCCCCATTCACTAATACAATGAGCCTCATCTATTGCATAAAAACTGATTTTTATTGTTTTTAGCAAATCTACATTCTCTTGTTTAGTCAAAGACTCTGGTGCAACATATAATAATTTAGTCTTTCCTGAAAGCAAATCACTTTTTACTTGCTGTATTTCTTGTCTATTTAAAGTTGAATTTAAAAAATGTGCAACAGAAGAATCCATAGTCATACCTTTAAGAAAATCAACTTGATTTTTCATTAGCGAAATCAAAGGAGAAATAACTATTGCAGTTCCTTCCGAAATCATAGCAGGGAGTTGATAACACAAACTTTTTCCTCCTCCTGTTGGTTTTATAACAAACACATCATTTCCTGCCAACAAATTTTCAATAATTTGTTGCTGATTTCCCTTAAATTTATCAAATCCGAACATATTTTTTAATGCCGAATTTATTTCTCTTTGCATTTTATTACTTTCACAACTCTCCATATAACGAGTATTATTCAATAATAATGTGTAATTTTGCTGTCCAATTTAATTGCTTTGCAAACATAAATTTGAGTATGTAAAGATACGATGTTTTTTTATATTGAACAAATGTTTTAAAAAAAATAAAAAAAGTGAAAACTGATTTTGAGATTTTAGCGATAGCAAAAGAAACCATTAAAAAAGAAAGTGAGTGCATAGAACAACTTATAAATTACATTGATAATGAATTTGTAGCAGTTGTTAAAGAAATATTCCACAGCAAAGGAAGATTAATAATAAGTGGCATAGGAAAAAGTGCAATAATTGGCAATAAAATTGTTGCAACACTTAATTCCACCGGCACGCCCTCTATATTTATGCACGCAGCCGAAGCTATACACGGAGACTTAGGCATAATTCAGCCCGAAGACATTGTAATATGTATATCAAAAAGCGGGAACACACCAGAAATCAAAGTTTTAACGCCACTTGTCAAAGCAAACGGCAACAAACTCATAGCAATGGTAGGAAACACCGACTCTTACTTAGCAAAATCGGCTGATTACATTTTGAATTGTACAGTAGAAAAAGAAGCCTGTCCAAACAACCTTGCACCAACCTCCTCTACAACCGCACAACTTGTAATAGGCGATGCACTTGCCGTAGCCTTGCTTTATTGCAGAAACTTTACAGCACAAGATTTCGCAAAATATCACCCAGGAGGCAGCCTTGGGAAACGTTTATACTTAAAGGTAAGCGACCTTTACGTAAAAAACGAAAAACCAACTGTTGATCCATCAACTCCACTTACAGAAACTCTTATGGAAATCACAAGCAAGCGATTAGGTTGTACAGTAGTAGCGGAAGAAAACAACATATTAGGAATAATAACCGATGGCGATTTAAGACGAATGCTAAACAACAAAGACGTTATAGACACAAAATCTCAAACCGCAGAACAAATAATGACTAAAAATCCTAAGAAAATACAAGCCGATGCCTTTGCAGTAGAAGCCTTTTCCATAATGCAAGAACATCACATCACACAACTAATAGTTACAGACACAAACGACAAATATTTAGGAATAATACACCTTCACGATTTAATAACAGAAGGAATAATTTAATAACAATAAAAACAAAAATACAATGAGTCATAAAGCCGGTTTTGTAAATATAATAGGCAATCCAAACGTAGGGAAATCAACCCTTATGAACGCCTTAGTAGGAGAAAAAATCAGTATAATAACCCGTAAAAGCCAAACCACAAGACACAGAATATTAGGCGTTGTAAGCGGAGAAGACTTTCAAATAGTATTCTCTGACACACCCGGAATACTAAACCCACACTACAAACTACAACAATGTATGTTACAACAAGTAGAAGGAGCCCTAACCGATGCAGACGTATATCTTGTAGTAACAGACTTAGGCGAAACCCTAAAAAACAATGAAATTCTAAACAAGATAAAGCACAGCACAACTCCAACCATTGTTGTAATTAACAAAGTAGATAATGCAACACAAGAAAAAGTAATTGAAATAATCAATCGTTGGAAAGAAATATTACCAAATGCAGAAGTATTACCTTGCTCAGCCCTACACAAAATAGGAGTAGAAAGAGTAATGGAATTAGTAAAAGAAAAACTGCCTATATCTCCTGCCTACTACGACAAAGACATGCTAACCGACAAAAGCATGCGTTTCTTAGTTAGTGAAATCATTCGTGAAAAAATCCTACTCCGTTACGAAAAAGAAATACCATATTCAACAGAAGTAATGGTAGAAGAATACCTTGAATCAGACAACCTAAATAGAATTAGAGCCGTTATCTTCACCGAAAGAGAAAGCCAAAAAAGAATTATAATAGGACACGGAGGAGACCAAATAAAGAAAATAGGAATAGAAGCAAGAAAAGACATAGAAGAGTTCACCTCTAAAAAATGTTTCTTAGAACTATTTGTAAAAGTAAAGAAAGATTGGAGAAATAGCGAGAGAGACTTACAAAACTTCGGATATGAACAAAAGAAATAAATACGATTGCATAGTAATAGGGGCAGGTGCCTCAGGCTTACTTGCCACCCTATTCCTACAATCAAAAAACAAAAAAGTATTACTTTTAGAAAAAAAGAAACAAGCAGGCCTAAAACTACGCCTGACAGGAAAGGGACGTTGCAACCTAACAAACACCCTATCCTTAGACGAATTTCTCTCACACTGCTCTTCACTTACTTCCGACAAAAACAATATTATCCCTGCCCTAAAACGTTTTTCAAATTTAGATACAATAAATTTTTTTGAGCAACTTGGAGTAGAGTTAATAGAAGAAAGAGGCAGAAGAATATACCCTAAAAGCGGGAAAAGCCTTGACATATTCCTTGCACTAATCAAACAAATAGAAAACCACCCGCTAACAAATATTTATTTTTCTAAAACGGTAAACAAACTCCTTGTACACAACAATCAAATCAAAGGCGTTAGCACAACAGATGGAAGAGAATATTATTGCGACAAAGTAATACTTGCAACAGGAGGCAAATCATATCCACAAACAGGTTCTGAAGGAGATGCTTACAAATTAGCAAAATCCTGCGGTCATCACATCACAGCAACCTATCCTGCCTTAGTTGGACTGCGTACACCAAGAGGACATCACAAAAATCTACAAAACTATCTCATCAAAAACACAAACGTAAAAATTCTTCACAACAACCAAATCATTGCACAAGAAAGCGGAGATATTATCTTAGACGAATACGGATTTAGCGGCCCTGCCATACTAAGACTAAGTCGCAAAACAGCAAAGCTTCTCTACAAAAACCAAGAACTTTACCTAAAAATAGACCTAAAACCCAAAATAAGCGAAGAAGCCCTTTCAAAAGAAATCAATCAAATCGTTAATCAACGTCAAGGAATGAGCGTAGAAAACATTGTAAGAGCATGGCTACCAAAAGAAATGTGCTTTGACTTCAAACAATGGTACAGAGAAGAAAAGAAAAACAAAAAAAGCAATCTCCAACAATCAATCCTCACTTATCTAAAAAACTACACCGAACAAATAATAGGCGATATGGGTTGGGACGAAGCAATAATAACACAAGGCGGAATAGACCTAAAAGACATCAACTGCAAAACAATGGAATCCAAAAAAGTAAAAGGACTATACTTTGCAGGCGAAGAAATCGACATTGACGCCGATACAGGAGGATTTAACCTACAAATAGCCTTCTCAACAGCAGCCCTTGCAAGTGATAACATTTAAACAACCCCCTATGAAAAAGACATTCATTCTCATAATCTTAGCAATAATTTCCATAAACGCAAAAGGACAATATTCTTATACCCCTTTAAGCGAACAAGAAATTGAAAGAATAGGACAATTGCTACTACAAAACAAAATTGACAACCTCCTAAACAACACCTACTTTACATTAGGAGTAGTAGACTTAGGACCGTGCGAAAATTTCCTTAGCTACAACCCTATTGAAGGCGTACGACTAAGGGTAAGCGGCAAGACAAACGCCACCCTAAGCAAAAGATTTTCATTTGAATGGCTTTTAGCATACGGAACAAACGACAAAAAATTCAAATACGGAGCAAGCATAGGCTACAACTTTGCAAAAAAAGCCACCTCCCTCTATTCCTTAGGAGCAAAAACACTAAGCATTTCCTATTACGACAACACCTATATGCCATACCTTGCCGACTATGATAAAATTCAATACTCTCTCTCCACCTGGACAAACTTTTCCCTTGCCTTTCAAAAAAAAGCAACCCTAAAATACTTCCATGAATTTCCTAACGCAATCAGCATCACCCCAGCACTACACTATCGAAACTACTACTCACGCCTACACTACAAAGACAAAGAAATAATCCAACTAATTCAAAGCCCAATACAATACATAATAGCAGAAGGCAACCTCGCATGGCAACCCGAAAGAAAGAAAGCAAGAAAAACACCCGAAACCTTCCAAGGAAAGCTCTACTCCCTACCCACTAAAATTTCCCTTACCTACTCCTACAACATACCACTTGCCAACGTAGAAAGAAAATACCAAGAAATACACCTAACCTCACAAAGAAGAATCTTTCTAACCAAAAACATTGCCTTAGACCTAAGACTCACAGGAGGAAAAATCTTTGGAAGCGCCAACCCATACCTACTTCTAACTCCAAATATGACAAACTCCTTAGTAAGCTCTATTTATGGATTCAACCTATTGCAATACGGACGCACAACCTATCACAAACAATACCTTCAAACCTTTGCACAACTAAACTTAGCACTAAAACAAACCAAAACCACCCTATTTCTCTATCATAAAAGTCTCACAGGACAATACCTTCCTTACCATGAAGTCGGCATAGGATTAGACAATATCTTCAATTCCCTTGGAGTAGAACTAATACGTTCCTTCTCCTTTGAAAAAGAAACCTACCCTGGAATGTGGGGAGTAAGAGTTAGAATAAAATAGTTAAATACTAAAAGCCAATCATTCCAAAAAGAAATACATATATATAGTAATAAATAACTGATGTCTTTTAATAAATTATAGCGAAAAAGAACGCTATAAAAAACTCTTTGCTTTTTTAAAATTTTTCAAAGAAAAAATAAAAAAAAACAAAGAAAAATAAGTTGTAAATTAAATAACTATGTTATAGAAATAACAAACAAATTTATAAATACATTATATGTCGATATATACATCCTGTCTCATCTAAATAACGATACTTCTTAACTAATAAATCCTTTAAAGGTTAGTAATACCTTTATTTTATACTATTTTTAAGATGCTTACAGAATAAAAAGATTATCATATTATTATTTTTATTGTACAACATTGATTGTACCTGTTGTGTCATAGACTCTTGTGTTGCCAAGTCGCTTGTATGTTAGGCGGTAAATGTATGTGCCTATTGGAACTTTGTTTCCTTTGTAAGTGCTGTCCCAAGCAAATGTTTCTATTAGTTCATCTTGTAGAGAAGAATCTAATGTTTTTGCGCTTGCAGAGTGGATTTTTTCTCCGTATCTATTGAATATTTCAAAGGTTACGTCTTCTAATTGATTGAGACTGATGAAGTAGAACAAATCATTTACTCCGTCTCCATTTGGTGTGAATGCGTTTGGTAACCATACGGCAAATAATTCTATTGGAACTGTCACTGATGTGGTGTCTGAACAGCCTAATTCATTAGCTGTTTCTAAGTGAATATAGACTGCTTCTCCGCTT
>JAZRIM010000030.1:0-24204 GCA_045645265.1 Candidatus Onthomorpha sp. | reverse complement strand
AATAGCATTTGATGTCCCTAAGTATAGTCCAAGTAGTTTTAATATACATCACACATGTAATGTTTATAGTCCTTGTTTAAGAGATTCTATTTTTGCTCACGGAGGACCGATTGAATGCGGACTTAATTATGATACAATTTACATGGGAATGATACCTTGGCCTCAATTGTATTATAATTTTAAAGATTCAATAACAGGACAATGGTATACTGAAGATTTTCACCCTGATCATTATAATTGTTATTGGCTCCGAGATGATTATTTAAATTGGGTAAAAACTTTAGGCCCAGAGGATAATTTTCCTTTATGTAGTTTTACTGATGAAAAACATCTTAGACGCAATGGAGAGTGGATAAGATTTAATGATGACCCTGCTTATACTATTGGGCAAAATATTTATATAAATATGGTGCCTATTATTATGATTCCTTCAAATACTCAATCGCTTTCAGAAGTAGAATTAGAGAAAATGTGTTACCTAATGCCTAACCCTGCGAATGATTACTTTAAGGTAATGAGTCATTATACTATAAATAATATTCAAGTCTTTGATATGGTCGGGAAATTGCTAATAGAAACAAAGGTAAGCAACTTTGAAAAAGACATAGATATTAGCAATCTATCTTCGGGAACATACATAGTCAAGATTAACACCACAAAAGGTAGCGTGAAAAAGAAATTGATTGTGGAATAGGTTTTTTGTTGTTTTTGAGATTTGTTATGTTTTTGTAATCTCTTGAAAATGGAATTGTGAACTTAAAGATACAGTATTATGAAAAGAGTGCTATTATTTATTTGTACTTTATTATGTGCAAGTGTGCTTTCTGCTCAAACGTTTTTTGATGATTCAGATACTTATTATGTTTTACAATATGAGATAACTTCTGTAAACCCTCCGGAAGTTAGGGTTTATAGTTATTTTAATGGTTCTGTTCGAGAGGTAGATATTCCTGCAACGGTTTATAATAATGGAGTGGCTTATAGTGTTACTGCTATTGGAGAGGGAGTTTTTAAAAATTCTATGAGTATGCTTTCGGTTAATATTCCAAGTAGTGTTAGAGAAATATGTTCTTATGCATTTTTAAATTGTATGTCATTAAGCTCTGTTACTATGGCTAATGGTGTTACTACAATTGGAACTGCGGCATTATCAACTTTGCCTTCTTTAACTTATATAGAGATTCCTGCAAGTGTTACTTATATTGATCTTGTTGCCTTTGCTTCTTGTAATAATTTGATGTCTGTTAAATGTCTTGGAACAACTCCTCCTGCATTAGGGTCTTCGGTTTTTTATTCAACTCCTAATGAAAAAACTTTAATCGTTCCTTGTGGTTGTTCGGAGGCTTATGCTAATTCTGATTGGAATGATTGTTTTGCAAATATAGAAGAGGATTGTACTGCTTTAGAAGATGTTGAAAAAACAGAGTATTCATTCTATCCTAATCCTGCAAATGGCAAAATTGTTTTTAATTCTATGTTGGAAAAGGTAGAAGTAATAGATCTTGCAGGAAGATGTGTTTTGGTATTCTCGAATGTAAGCGAAATAAATATTGAAGCTTTGTCTGCGGGTACTTATTATTTAGTATTACATAATAAGGATAAGGCGATAATGCGAAAGGTGATTAAAAAATAATTTTTTTAAGCGGTTTTGTGTGTTCAAAACCGCTTTTTCTTACTTTTTCACTTTTGTGTGTTGAAAAATTGCATATTGTTTAAATTTTTTCGCTGATTTTCTTGGTATTAGAAAAAAAAGTTGTAATTTTGCACATTGAAAAAATTAGCGTCTCTGTATAGACTCGTTTCGTAACAAGTTGATTCTGTTAGTTATGAAGGGTTGACGTGTCTTTGGAGATATTATTCTTAGGACCAATTGGCTGTGGTTTTTTGAACGTTGAATTTTTTTAATTTTAGTTAAAAAGTAAAAAGTATAATTAAAAAAGAAAAAGAACATATTTCGATATGCCAACAATTCAACAATTAATCCGTAAAGGACGTACAAAAATGGAGTACAAGAGTAAATCTCCTGCATTGGACTCTTGCCCTCAACGTAGAGGTGTTTGTACTAGAGTGTACACTACTACACCTAAAAAGCCAAACTCAGCGATGAGAAAAGTTGCCAGAGTAAAATTAACTAATGGTAAAGAAGTGAATGCTTACATACCAGGAGAAGGTCATAACTTACAAGAACACTCTATCGTAATGATTAGAGGTGGTCGTGTTAAGGACTTACCAGGTGTTAGATATCACATCATTCGTGGAGCTTTGGATACTGCTGGTGTTGATGGTAGAAAACAAAGACGTTCAAAATATGGTACAAAGAGACCAAAAGATGCAAAGAAATAGTTAATTGAGGAAATTTACACTTTAAGGAAAGATGAGAAAAGCAAAACCAAAGAAAAGGATAATTCTTCCAGATCCTAAGTTTAATGATGTTTTAGTTACAAAATTCGTTAACAACATCATGCTAAAAGGAAAGAAAATGATCGCTTATAATATTTTTTATGAAGCAATTGATATAGTTACTGAACGTTCAAATGAAAATGGATTAGAAGTTTGGAAAAAAGCATTAGCAAACGTTACTCCTCAAGTTGAGGTTAGAAGTAGAAGAGTTGGAGGTGCTACTTTCCAAATCCCTTCTGAAATCCGCCCAGAAAGAAAACAATCTATGGGTATGAAAAACTTAATAGGATTTGCTCGTAAACGTAACGAAAAAACAATGGCTATTCGTTTGGCTTCTGAAATCTTAGCAGCTTACAAAGAAGAAGGTGCTGCTTTCAAAAAGAAAGAAGATATTCACAGAATGGCTGAGGCAAATAAAGCATTCTCTCATTTTAGATTCTAAGAGGTTATGGCAGATTTAAAGCTAACAAGAAATATAGGTATTATGGCTCACATTGACGCTGGTAAGACAACAACTACTGAGCGTATTTTGTATTTTACAGGAAAGAGTCATAAGATAGGGGAAACTCACGACGGAGCAGCAACAATGGACTGGATGGCTCAAGAACAAGAAAGAGGTATCACAATCACTTCTGCTGCTACAACAGTTTTCTGGAATTATAAAGAAAAACAATTCAAAATTAATATCATCGATACTCCGGGCCACGTTGATTTCACTGTTGAAGTTGAACGTTCTTTGAGAGTATTAGACGGAGCTGTTGCTTTGTTCTGTGCAGTTGGTGGTGTTGAGCCTCAATCTGAAACAGTTTGGAGACAAGCAGACAAATATATGGTTCCTCGTATAGGTTTCGTTAATAAAATGGACCGTGCTGGTGCTGACTTCTTTAACGTTCTTAAACAAATTAAAGAACGTCTTGGAGCAAACCCTATTCCATTGACAATTCCTATCGGACAAGAAGATATGTTCAAAGGAGTTATTGACCTTATTTCTAATAAAGCATTGATGTATGATGAAGCTACTAATGGTACTACTTCATACGAAGTTCCAATGCCAGAGGATTTAAAGGAAATAGCTGCTGAATATAGAAAAAAATTGATAGAAGGTGTTGCAGAAGAAGATGATGAGTTATTGATGAGATATATGGACGATGAAAACTCTATCACAGAAGAAGAAATGCTTTACCATATCCGTAAGGCTACTTGTGAAATGAGAATCGTTCCTGTATTATGTGGTTCTTCATTCAAAAATAAAGGTGTTCAAAACTTAATCAACGCTATTTGTGAATTTTTACCTTCTCCAATTGATATTCCTGAGGTTGAAGGAACTGATCCTAATACAGGTGATGTTGTTACAAGAAAGGTTGATCCAAAAGCACCATTCTCTGCATTAGCATTTAAGATTGCAACTGACCCATATGTTGGAAGAATTTGTTTCTTCCGTGTTTATTCAGGTGCATTAGATGCTGGTTCATACGTTTACAATGCTGCAACAGGTAAGAAAGAACGTATTTCAAGAGTAATGCAAATGCACGCTAACAAGCAAAATCCTATGGACAGAATTGAAGCTGGTGATATAGGTGCTGCTGTTGGTTTTAAAGATATTAAGACAGGAAATACTCTTTGTGATGAAAATAATCCTATCATATTAGAATCAATGACTTTCCCTGAGCCAGTGATTTCTATTGCGATAGAACCTACAAAACAAGCTGATATTGATAAATTCAATAATGCGTTGATGAAACTTTCTGAGGAAGACCCTACATTAGTTATCAATACTGATGAGGATTCTGGTCAAACTATCATGAAAGGTATGGGTGAGTTACACTTAGATATTATCATGGATAGATTGAGAAGAGAGTTTAATGTTGATTGCAATCAAGGTGCTCCTCAAGTTGCATATAAAGAAGCAATCACAACTGAATCATCTCACAGAGAAGTGTTCAAAAAACAAACTGGTGGTAGAGGTAAATTCGCTGATATTGTATTTTCTCTTTCTCCTGCTGATGAAGGTGTTAAAGGTTTACAATTTATCAATGAAGTTAAGGGTGGTAATATTCCAAAAGAATTTATCCCTGCTGTTGAAAAAGGATTCAAGGCTGCAATGCAAAATGGTGTTTTAGCAGGATTCCCTCTTGAAAGTATGAAAGTTGTATTGTCAGATGGTTCTTATCACCCAGTAGACTCTGATGCTCTTTCATTTGAATTGTGTGCTAAAATGGCATTTAAAGAAGCTGCTAAGAAAGCAAGACCTGTATTGTTAGAACCGATTATGTCTGTTGAAGTTAATACTCCTGATGCTTATTTAGGTGATGTAACTGGTGACTTGAATAGAAGAAGAGCTATTCTTGATAGTATAACAGCAAAAATAGGTGTTCAATCAGTTAGAGCTAAAGTTCCTTTGGCACAAATGTTTGGATATGTTACATCTTTGAGAACTATTACTTCTGGTAGAGCAAATTCAACTATGGAATTCTCTCACTATGCAGAAGCTCCAAAAGATGTTACTGAAACTGTATTAAAAAGTAAAGAAAACAACTAATAAATAATAATTGTGAGTCAAAGAATTAGAATTAAATTGAAATCATACGATCACAATTTAGTAGATAAATCTGCTGAAAAGATCGTAAAGACTGTAAAATTAACAGGGGCACATGTGAGAGGACCTATTCCTTTGCCTACAAATAAAAAAATATTTACAGTTAACCGTTCTACTTTCGTGAACAAAAAATCACGTGAGCAGTTCGAATTAAGTTCTTACAAAAGATTGTTGGATATAGATAGTACTTCATCAAAAACTGTTGATGCATTGGTAAAATTAGAATTACCAAGCGGTGTTGATGTTCAAATCAAAGTCTAATTAAAATCATTAAAAAGTAAGATAAATTAAAAGAATATTCAGCCGATGTCGTGAGATAAGCTGAGAATTTAAATAAATTAATTAAATTAAATGTCAGGATTAATAGGAAAAAAAATTGGAATGACTAGCATTTATGATGCCTCCGGTAAACAAATGCCGTGCACAGTTATTGAAGCTGGTCCTTGTGTAGTAACACAAGTAAAAACTCCTGAAAAGGATGGTTACAGTGCTATTCAATTAGCATTTGAAGAATTAAAGGAGAAAAATTGTACCAAACCAATGAAAGGTCACTTTGCTAAGGCAAATACAACTCCAAAGAGATATGTTGCAGAGTTTTCTCGTTTTGAGGAAGGTGCAAAGAAGGCATTTGGAGAAGTGTTAACTTGTGATGTATTTGCAGAAGGAGAATTTATCGATGTAGTCGGTATCTCTAAAGGTAAAGGTTTCCAAGGAGTTGTTAAGCGTCATGGTTTTAGTGGAGTTGGAGATAAAACTCACGGTCAACATGATAGATTACGTGCTCCAGGTTCTGTAGGAGCTTCTTCTTATCCTTCAAGATTGTTTAAAGGATTGAGAATGGCAGGAAGAACTGGTGGAAGAAGAGTAAAAGTTCAGAATTTACAAGTATTAAAAGTAATTGCTGAAAAGAATTTAGTATTAGTGAAAGGATCTGTTCCAGGTCCTAAGGGTTCAATTTTAAAACTTGAGAGATGGAGTTAAAAGTTTATGGCATAAATGGCAATGAAACTGGAAGAACAGTTATTGTCAATGAAGAGTTGTTTGGAACTGAACCTAATGATCACGTTATTTGGTTGGCGGTTAGACAATATTTAGCTGATCAAAGACAAGGTACTCACAAATCAAAAGAACGTTCAGAAGTTTCAGGTTCTACAAAAAAATTAAAAAGACAAAAAGGTACAGGTGGAGCTAGAGCAGGTGACACAAATAGTCCAACAATCAAAGGTGGTGGTCGTGTTTTTGGACCAAGACCAAGAGACTATCGTTTCAAATTGAATAAAAAAGTAAAACGCTTAGCTCGTTTGTCAGCTTTAACTTATAAATCAAGAGAGAACAATATTATCGTTGTTGAAGATTTCAGTTTTGAAGCTCCAAAAACAAAGAAAATGATAGAAATTCTTTCTGCTTTAAAAGTTCAAGATAAAAAAACTCTTCTAATAGTTGATACAATTAAAGAAAAATTCGTATCTTTGTCGGCTCGTAACCTACAAAAAGTTAATGTTATGAGTCCTGAATTAATTAATACTTATGCAGTGTTGAACGCTAATAAGTTAGTTATTTCAGAATCAATGATTAAAGAGTTAGAAAGAGTGTGTACTAATTCTTAGTTAGGAATTTATAAGAAAGATAGAAGAAAATGAACATCATTGTAAAGCCGATTATTACAGAAAAGATGACTAAAACGACAGAGAAATTCCCTAATCGTTTTGGTTTTATAGTTGATAAACGCGCAAATAAAATAGAAATTAAAAGAGCAGTTGAAGAACTATACGGAGTTAAAGTTGAAAGTGTAAATACAATGAATTATAGTGGTAAGAATAAATCAAGATATACAAAATCTGGATTTATTCAAGGCCGTACAGCTGCTTTTAAGAAGGCTATAGTTATGTTAGCCGAAGGTGATACAATAGATTTTTTTAGCAATATTTAAAAATAAGAGATGGCTTTAAAAAAATTAAAACCAACAACACCAGGACAACGTTTTAAAGTTGTTAGCACTTTTGAAGAAATTACTACAAATAAACCTGAAAAATCATTGGTTTGTGGTAAAAAGAGAAGTGGAGGTAGAAATAATGAAGGTAAAATGACCATGAGATATATTGGTGGTGGTCATAAGAAATTATACCGTTTTGTTGATTTCAGAAGAGATAAAGATGGAATCCCTGCCGTGGTTAAAACTATTGAATACGACCCAAATAGAACAGCTCGTATTGCATTGGTTTGTTATGCAGATGGCGAAAAGAGATATATCGTTTCTCCTCATGGTTTAAAGGTTGGTCAGACAGTAATGTCAGGTATAGGAGTTGCCCCTGAAATAGGTAATACTTTGTTGCTTAGTGAAATTCCTTTTGGAACTATGATTCATAATATAGAATTGAATCCAGGTCAAGGAGCAAAGTTGGTGCGTAGTGCAGGTTCTTACGCTCAATTGATGTCAAGAGATGGTAAATATGCAATTGTAAAAATGCCTTCTGGTGAGACTAGAATGATTTTACAATCTTGTAGAGCAACTATTGGTATAGTGTCTAACGTTGAACATAACCTTGAAATTTCAGGTAAGGCAGGTAGATCAAGATGGTTGGGTAGAAGACCAAGAACAAGAGGAGTTGTTATGAACCCAGTTGATCACCCAATGGGTGGAGGTGAAGGACGTCAAGCCGGAGGACATCCACGCTCAAGAAAGGGTATTCCAGCTAAGGGTTACAAAACAAGAGCTCCAAAGAAACAATCAAGTAAGTATATAGTTGAAAGACGTAAGAAATAAGAAACATGAGCCGTTCATTAAAAAAAGGACCTTATATTCATTATAAGTTAGAAAAAAAAGTTTTGTTAGCTCAAGAACAGAACAATAAAAATACGATCAAAACATGGTCAAGAGCTTCTATGATTTCTCCTGATTTTGTAGGCTTGACTATAGCTGTTCATAATGGAAATAAGCATATTCCTGTTTATATTACAGAAAATATGGTAGGTCATAAGCTAGGCGAATTTGCACCTACTAGAATTTTCAGAGGACATGCTGGTCAAAAAGATAAAGGTAAGAAATAAAAATTAGTGCAGAAATGGGAAAAAGAAAACGTGAGAGTGCATTAGCACGTAAAGAAGCAAAGAAGACACAATATGTTGCGAAATTGAACAACAATCCTACTTCACCAAGAAAAACTCGTTTAATGGCTGATGCTGTTAGGGGTCTTGATGTGGAAAAAGCATTGGGAATTTTGCAATATAGTCGTAGAGAATCAGCACCAAAATTACGTAAATTATTACTTTCTGCCATAGCAAACTGGCAAGTTAAAAATGCTGGAAAAAGATTGGAAGATAGTAACTTATATGTAAAGGAAATAAGTGTTGATGGAGGAAGACAGTTAAAAAGACTTCGTACAGCTCCACAAGGACGTGGTTATAGAATTAAAAAGAGATCAAATCATGTTACATTGGTGTTAGGAAGTAGAGTTGAAGAAAAACTAACTGTTTCTGAACCTCAAACAAATGATGCTGAAAAATAATAGTTTGTAAAATAGTAAAATAATAATCGGATGGGACAAAAAACAAATCCAATAGGTAACAGACTAGGAATTATCAGAGGTTGGGATTCTAATTGGTACGGAGGAAGAAAGTTCGAAGATAAATTGGTTGAAGACGATAAGATAAGAAAATATCTTAACGTACGTTTAGCTAAGGCAGGAGTTTCAAAAATTTATATTGAAAGAACTTTGAAGCTAGTAACTGTAACCATCAATACAGCTAGACCAGGGTTGATTATAGGTAAGGCTGGCCAAGAAGTTGATAGATTGAAAGAAGAGTTAAAGAAACTTACTGATAAAGAAGTCCAAATAAATATTTCTGAAGTTAAAAGACCTGAATTAGATGCAGTGTTAGTTGCTGCAACTGTTGCGAAACAGATAGAAGGCAGAGTTTCTTATAGAAAAGCTATTAAAATGGCTATAACTTCAACTATGAGAGTTGGAGCAGAAGGAATAAAAGTTTCTGTTTCAGGACGTATTGGTGGTGCTGAAATGGCAAGAACTGAACACTACAAGGAAGGAAGAACTCCTTTGCATACATTAAGAGCTGATATAGATTATGCACGTGCAGAAGCGCATACAACATATGGACGTATTGGTGTGAAAGTGTGGATATGCAAAGGTATGGTTTATAACAAGAGAGAATTAGTTCCTTCAACAGTGGGAGGTAATCTTAAAGAAAATAATAGAGCAGGACAACGTTCTCTAATAGGACAACGCCCTCGTAGAAAAAAGTAGTATTTAATAGTCAAAATAGAGTGATATGTTACAACCAAAAAAGACAAAATACAGAAAACAGCAAAAGGGTAGAATAAAAGGTTTAGCTCATAGAGGACATGAGTTAGCTTTTGGAGCTTTTGGAATAAAGTCTTTGGATACTGCTTTTATCACAGGACGTCAAATAGAAGCAGCTCGTCAAGCCGTTACTCGTTATATGAAACGTGAAGGGCAAATATGGATTAGAATATTCCCTGATAAACCTATTACAAAGAAACCTAATGAAGTTCGTATGGGTAAGGGTAAAGGAGCTCCAGAATATTTTGTTGCTAAGATTAAACCGGGAACAATGTTATTTGAAGCAGAAGGTGTTCCATTGGAGGTTGCAAGAGAAGCAATGAGATTGGCCGCACAAAAATTGCCAGTTATTACAAAATTTGTAGTACGTAGAGATTACATAGAAGAAGCATAATCATTAGAAAATGAAGAATAGTGAATTAAAAGAACTTTCTATCGCAGAATTGCAAGAAAGGTTAGATGCAGAAAAAACACAACTTACTAAATTGCGTATAAATCATGCAGTTTCTCCATTAGAGAATCCTAACATTGTTAGAGAAACTCGTAGAAATGTTGCCAGAATTAATACGGAAATTAGAAGACGTCAATTATCGTCTGCGGATTCAGTAGAAAAATAAAAAGAATGCCTATAGCAATATGGAAAGAAATTTAAGAAAAGAAAGAATAGGTGTTGTCGTAAGTAATAAGATGGATAAGTCTATCAACGTATTAGTTGAAAGAAAGGTAAAGCATCTTAAATATGGTAAATTTGTTAAGAAGACTAGCAAATTTATGGCTCATGATGAAAAAAATGAATGTGGTATAGGAGATACTGTTCGCATCATGGAGACAAGACCTTTGAGTAAAAATAAATGTTGGAGATTAGTTGAAATAATAGAAAGAGCTAAATAACATGGTACAACAAGAAACAAGATTAATTGTTGCAGACAATAGCGGAGCGAAAAGTGCACTTTGTATCAGAGTATTAGGTGGTACAAAAAGAAGATATGCTTCCGTTGGTGACAAAATTGTCATAGCAGTAAAGGATGCAATCCCTTCAGGAAATGTTAAGAAGGGCTCTGTATCAAAGGCAGTAGTTGTTAGAACGAAAAAAGAAGTTAGAAGACCTGATGGATCTTATATTCGTTTTGACGATAACGCATGCGTTTTGTTAAACGCTAATGATGAAATGAGAGGAACACGTATTTTTGGACCAGTAGCAAGAGAGTTGCGTGACAAACAATTTATGAAAATTGTGTCATTGGCTCCTGAAGTGTTATAACGCAAAAAAGTAAGAGTATGAAATTGCATGTAAAAAAAGGAGATACTGTAAAAGTATTAGCAGGTAACGATAAAGGAAGTACAGGCAAAGTATTGGTAGTATATCCAAAAGATAATCGTGCCATTGTTGAGGGATTAAATAAAATAAAGAAACACACAAAACCTAATCCAAAAAATACTCAAGGTGGTATAGTAGAAAAAGAAGCTCCAATACATATTTCTAATCTTATGGTTGTTGATTCAAAAGGAAAAGCAACAAGAATTGGTAGAAGATTAGATGAAAAAACAAATAAATTAGTTCGTTATTCTAAAAAGACAGGGGAGGTAATAAAATAATGGGATACGTGCCAAGATTGAAACAAAAATATAGAGACGAGATAGTATCTGTATTGATGAAAGAGTATGGCTATAAAACAGCTATGCAAGTACCTCGTTTAGAAAAAATATCTTTAAACCAAGGTTTGGGTAGAGCAGCTATAGCAGATAAAAAAGTTATAGATAAAGGTGTTGAAGAAATGACTTTAATCGCAGGACAAAAAGCCGTTGCTACAAGATCTAAGAAAGATATTTCTAATTTCAAATTGAGAAAAGGAATGCCAATTGGAGTTAGAGTTACATTGAGAGGCGATAAAATGTACGAATTTCTTGATAGATTAATTTCTGCTTCAATTCCTAGAATTAGAGATTTTAGAGGTATTAATGACAAGGGATTTGATGGAAAAGGTAATTTCTCTTTCGGTATTACAGAACAAATTATATTCCCTGAAATAGATATCGATAAAATCAATAGCATTCAAGGAATGGATATAACTTTTGTAACATCAGCAAATACTGACAAAGAAGCTTTATCATTATTGAAGGCATTTGGCTTTCCTTTTAAAAACCAAAATAATTTGTAAGAATTATGGCAAAAGAATCAATGAAAGCGCGTGAGCGTAAAAGAGAAAGAATGGTGGCAAAATATGCTGCTAAAAGAAAAGCTTTATTAGAAGCAGAAGATTATGAAGGGCTTCAAAGATTGCCTAAAAATGCTTCTCCAGTAAGATTACATAATAGATGTAAGTTAACAGGTCGTCCAAAAGGTTATATGCGTCAATTTGGAATTTCTAGAATTAATTTCAGAGAAATGGCTTTAGCAGGATTGATACCTGGAGTAAAAAAAGCAAGTTGGTAAGATAAAGTTAAGTTTATATTAAAAAAGAAAAAAGATGGTTACAGATCCAATTGCAGATTATTTGACTCGTATTAGAAATGCTTCTTCAGCAAAGCATAGAACAGTGGAGATACCTGCTTCAAAAATAAAAAAAGAAATAACAAAAATACTTTTTGACAAAGGTTATATCTTAAATTACAAGTTTGAGGATGAAACATTCCCTAAAACAATTAAGATAGCATTGAAATATCATCCATTGACAAAGGAACCAGCAATGACAAATATTCAAAGAATAAGTAGTCCTGGTTTAAGAAAATATGTAAGTGCAGAAAAATTGCCAAGAGTTTTAAATGGATTAGGTATAGCAGTAATCTCTACATCAAGAGGTTTAATGACAGATAAAGAGGCGAGAGCTCTTAATATTGGTGGAGAGGTAATTTGTTACATTAGTTAATTAAGAGGAGATATAATAATGTCAAGAATAGGAAAATTACCAATAAGTCTTCCAAGTGGAGTAAAGGTAACTGTTGATGCAAACAACGTAGTTACAGTAGAAGGTAAATTAGGAACTTTGACTCAAGAAGTAAGTCCTGCTATTTCTATCAATATAGAAGAAAACCAAATTACTTTGACAAGAGAATCTGATCAAAAAGACCATAGAGCAAAGCATGGATTATATAGAGCTTTGCTTGCAAATATGGTAAAAGGTGTGTCAGAAGGATTCAAAACTGTTCAAGTAGTTATTGGAGTAGGATACAAAGCACAAGTTCAAGGTCAAGTATTAGAATTATCTTTAGGATATTCTCACAATATTTATTTTGAATTACCACCAGAAATAAAGTGTGAAACAGTTTCTGAAAAAGGAAAAGATCCTCTTATCATTATGACAAGTATTGATAAGCAATTATTAGGTCAAGTAGCAGCTAAGATTCGTTCTTTGCGTAAACCTGAACCTTATAAAGGAAAGGGTATAAGATTCCAAGGAGAGGTTGTTCGTAAAAAAGCTGGAAAAACAGCAGCTAAGTAATTTCGTTAATCATTAAAATCCGTAGAAGGATGGCAACTAAAAAAGAAATAAGAAGATTTAAATTGAAAATGAGGATCCGCAAGAAAGTTAGTGGAACATCTGAGCGTCCTCGTTTGACAGTATTCAGAAGTAATAAAGAAATTTATGCTCAGTTGATAGATGATGTAAAAGGAGTTACTTTAGCATCAGCTTCTACTGTGGAAAAAACTTTTGAAAGAAAAGGAACCAAAATAGAACAAGCAATAGTAATTGGTAAAAATATTGCAGAAAGAGCTAAATCAATAGGTATAGAAGCTGTTGTATTTGATAGAAATGGTTATCTATATCATGGTAGAGTAAAATCGTTAGCTGATTCAGCAAGAGAAAACGGCTTAAAATTCTAAGAATATGGCAGAAGTAAACATAAAGAGAGTAAAATCAAGTGAAATCGAATTTAAAGATAAACTTGTAAGCATCAATAGAGTTACCAAAGTAACAAAGGGTGGTAGAACTTTCAGTTTTTCAGCAGTTGTTGTAGTAGGTAATGAAAATGGTGTTGTAGGATATGGTTTAGGAAAAGCAAAGGAAGTTGCGGCTGCTATTGCTAAGGGAGTTGATGATGCTAAAAAGAATCTTGTGAGAGTTCCTATCTTAAAAGGAACAGTTCCTCATGAACAATCAGCAAAATATAGTGGAGCAAGAGTATTCTTGAAGCCAGCTGCACCAGGAACAGGTGTTATAGCAGGTGGAGCTATGCGTGCTGTTTTGGAAAGTGTAGGAGTTAAAGATGTCTTAGCAAAATCAAAAGGTTCATCTAATCCTCATAGTGTTGTAAAAGCTACAGTTGCAGCATTGATGCAAATGAGAGATCCTTACACTATTGCAAAGCTTAGAGGAATAGAAATGGATAGAGTATTTAATGGATAAATCTTAGTGAAATGAAAATAAAAGTAACACAAATAAAAAGTGGTATAGGTCGTCCAGCAGATCAAAAACGTACATTAGAGGCTTTAGGTCTAAGAAAAATTAGACAATCTAAAGTACATGAGTTGACAGCACCTATACAAGGAATGATAGCTAAGGTTAGTCATTTAGTAGAAGTAGAAGAAATTAATTAAGAAATTAAGAGAAAATATCATGAATTTAAGCACACTTAAACCTGCGGAAGGTTCTACAAAGAACCGTAAGAGAATAGGACGTGGACAAGGCTCTGGAAGAGGTGGTACTTCAACAAGAGGTCACAAGGGAGCAAAATCTCGTTCAGGATATTCTCGTAAGATAGGTTTTGAAGGCGGTCAAATGCCGTTGTATAGACGTTTACCAAAGTTTGGATTCAATAATATCAACAGAATAGAGTATGTTGGAATCAATATTGATACATTATCTGCTTTGGTAGAAAAAATTCAAGTTAAAGATGTAACTTTGGATTTAATGCAAGCACACGGACTAATTTCTTCAAAAGATAGAGTAAAGATTTTAGGACGAGGAGAGTTAAATACAACAATTAATGTTACAGCGCACGCATTTTCTAAAACAGCAAAAGCTGCTATTGAAGAAAAAGGCGGAGTAGCAACAACAATCTAATAACAGATGAAACGATTTATCAATACATTAAAAAACATCTGGAATATAAAAGAACTAAGAGAAAGAATACTCTATACTTTAGCACTTGTGCTAATTTATAGAGTGGGTTCTTTTGTCGTTATTCCGGGTATCAATCCATCTGACTTAGCAGGATTGCAAGATCAGACAAAAGATGGTGTGTTAGGTTTGTTGAACATGTTCTCTGGTGGAGCTTTTTCAAATGCTTCAATCTTTGCATTAGGTATTATGCCGTATATCACAGCTTCAATCGTTATGCAACTATTGACAATGATTGTACCATATTTTACTAAAATACAAAGAGAAGGAGAAAGTGGAAGAAGAAAAATAAACCAAATGACAAGATGGTTAACAATAATTGTTACTATCTTCCAATCATTTGCATATCTTGCAAACCTAAGAAACCAAATTGGAGGCGCAACAATATATAGTATAACTGGATCAGATAGCCCTAATTTCATAAATTGGGTGTTACCAATATCAATACTATTGACTTGCGGAACATTGTTTGTAATGTGGCTTGGAGAAAGAATTACAGACAAGGGAATAGGTAATGGTATTTCGTTGTTAATCATGGTTGGTATCGTTGCACGTTTACCATTTGCATTATTTGCAGAATTTGCTTCACGTATGGAAGACAATGCAGGACAATTGGTGATTTTATTTGTTGAATTAATAGTATTATTAGTAGTGATTATGCTATGTATATTGTTAGTTCAAGGAACGAGAAGAATCCCTGTTCAATATGCAAAAAGAATTATAGGAAATAAACAATATGGAGGAGCAAGACAATATGTTCCTATAAAAGTTAATGCAGCAGGTGTAATGCCAATAATTTTTGCACAAGCGATAATGTTTATTCCAGTGACTTTATTTGGATTCTCTGATTCAGAAAGTATGTCTGGAATAAAAGCAGCGTTATCTAACTTTGAAGGATTTTGGTATAATTTCATCTTTGCTATAATGATTATATTGTTTACTTATTTCTATACAGCAGTAGCAATAAATCCAAAGCAAATGTCTGATGATTTAAAGAAAAACGGAGGTTTTATACCAGGCGTAAAACCAGGTAAAAAAACAGAAGAATTTCTTGATAATGTATTATCAAAAATAACACTTCCAGGTTCTATATTTTTAGCTTTTGTAGCAATATTACCAGCAATAGTAAGAATGTTTGGAGTAAATTCACAATTTGCTCAATTTTACGGAGGAACCTCACTATTGATTATGGTTGGCGTTGTACTTGATACATTACAACAAATAGAAAGCCATTTGTTGATGAGACATTACGACGGTTTGACTAAATCAGGAAGAATTAAAGGTAGAGGTCAAATGTAATAAGATCCGAATATTATAATGATACAAATAAAGACAAAAGACGAAATAGAACAACTTAGAAAAAGTGCCCTCATGGTTGGGGACACTTTATCTGAGGTTGCGAAATTCATAAAAGCAGGAGTATCCACAAAGCAATTAGATGCTATTGCTGAAGATTATATCAGAAGCAATGGGGGAATACCAACATTTAAAGGTTATATGGGATATCCTGCAAGTCTTTGTATCTCTATCAATGAAGTTGTAGTTCATGGAATACCAGGAGATAGAATTATAAAAGATGGAGATATAGTATCAATTGATTGCGGAGTAACATACAATGGTTGGGTAGGAGATTCAGCATATACTTTTGCTTTACAAGGCGTAAAAGAAGATTGGAAACAATTGATAAAAGTAACAAAAGAATCACTATACTTAGGTATACAAGAATGTATATTAGGAAATCGTATAGGCGATTTAAGTTATAAAATTCAAAATCATTGTCAATCATTTGGATACGGAGTTGTTCGAGAATTATGCGGACATGGTTTAGGTAGAAATATGCACGAAGATCCATCTGTTCCTAACTATGGTAGAAGAGGAACAGGTTCACGTTTTAGAGAAGGAATGGTCATAGCGATAGAACCTATGATTACCTTAGGAAATAGAGAAGTTGTTTTTGAGTCAGATGGTTGGACTTGTAGAACAGCAGACTATTCTCCTGCGGCACATATGGAACATGATGTTGCAATTACAGAAAATGGACCTGAAATTTTATCAAGTTTTGATTCTATTGAAAAAGCAATAAAACAAAATATAAACTTAGAAGAAATTTAATTATGGCGAAACAAGCTTCCATACAATTAGATGGTACAGTATTGGAATCATTAGGAAATGCAATGTTCAGTGTTGAATTAGAAAATGGACACGTTATCATAGCACACATATCAGGTAAGATGCGTATGCATTACATCAAGATATTACCAGGAGATAAAGTGCAAGTAGAAATGTCTCCATACGATTTGACAAAAGGACGTATTACATATCGACATAAATAAACTGCGAAATTATAAATAAAATTAAAAATATTACCGAAAAATGAAAGTTAGAACCTCAGTTAAAAAAAGATCTCCTGAATGCATAGTCGTTCGTAGAAAAGGAGTTGTCTATGTTATAAATAAGAAAAATCCGAAATATAAACAAAGACAAGGGTAATTAAGTAATTAAACAAATAATAATTTATGGCAAGAATTGCAGGTATAGACTTACCAAAGAACAAAAGAGGTGTAATCGGTTTGACCTATATTTATGGAATAGGAAGAAGTTTAGCATCACAAATATTAGCTAAAGCTGGAATCGATGAAAATAAAAAGGTAAGTGATTGGAGTGACGATGAACAAAATGCAATCCGTACAATAATCGGAGAAGAATACAAAGTAGAAGGAGCATTACGTTCAGAAGTACAAATGAACATCAAGAGATTGATGGACATAGGATGTTACAGAGGAATACGTCATCGTAACGGATTACCACTACGTGGACAAAGCACAAAGAACAATGCAAGAACACGTAAAGGTAAAAAGAAAACAGTTGCAAACAAGAAGAAAGCAACTAAGTAATAAGTAATTAAAATTTGAATGCGGATTATATATAAAAAAGTTAGAGAAATTAGGAGCATTCATTAAGTAATAACAAATTAAATATTGTAAGGAGACAATATGGCAAAAAATGCTAAAACAACGAAGAAAAGAGTAGTAAAAGTAGAACCAGTAGGAAAAGCGTTCATCTTTGCTTCTTTCAACAATTGTATTATTTCGTTGACAAACAATGCTGGACAAGTAATAGCTTGGTCATCAGCAGGAAAAATGGGATTTAGAGGTTCAAAAAAGAACACTCCATACGCTTCTCAAATGGCGGCAGAAGATTGTTCAAAAGTAGCATTTGACTACGGTTTGAGAAAAGTAAAAGTATTTGTAAAAGGACCTGGTGCAGGACGTGAATCAGCAATCAGAGCAATCAATACATCTGGAATAGAAGTATTGGAAATTACTGATGTTACACCATTACCACACAATGGTTGTCGTCCACCAAAAAGAAGAAGAGTGTAAAAATTGTGTAATCTAAAAAAAAGAAATTATGGCAAGATATATAGGTCCTAAAAGTAAAATAGCAAGAAAATTTAAAGAACCGATTTATGGAGCTGATAAAAACTTTGAAAAAAGAAACTATCCTCCAGGACAACACGGTATAAATAAAAGACGTGCGAAACAATCAGAATACGGATTGCAGTTAATGGAAAAACAAAAAGCAAAATATACATATGGTATATTAGAAAAGCAATTCCGTAACTTGTTTGAAAAAGCATCAAGAAAAACAGGGATTACAGGTGAAGTGTTATTACAATTGATTGAATCAAGATTAGATAACGTAGTTTATCGTTTAGGAATAGCACACACAAGAAATCAAGCAAGACAAATGGTTTCTCACAAACATATCACAGTAAACGGACAAATTGTTAATATACCATCATATTTGTTAAAAGTTGGCGATGTTGTAGGAGTGAGAGAACGTTCAAAATCATTAGAAATAGTTGAAGAATCATTATCATCAAGAGTAAACTATTCATGGTTAGAATGGAATGGAGAAAAGATGGAAGGAAAATTCTTGAACTATCCAGAACGTGCAGAAATTCCTGAAAACATAGCAGAACAATTAATCGTCGAATTGTATTCTAAATAAGATTAAATAAAGAAAAAATGGCCATATTAGCTTTTCAACAACCTGATAAGGTTTTCATGATAGAATCAGATGAATTCAAAGGAACATTTGAATTTCGTCCGCTTGAACCTCGCTACGGAGTAACAATAGGAAACGCATTAAGAAGAGTATTGTTATCTTCATTAGAAGGTTTTGCTATCACATCAATAAGAATAGAAGGAGTTCAACACGAATTTGACACAATTCCAGGTGTGATAGAAGACATGACAGAAATCATTCTAAACCTAAAACAACTTCGTTTCAAAAGACTAATTGAAACAGAAGAAAGAGAAACAGTAAATTTCAAAATAGAAGGTAAGAATGTATTCAAAGCAGGCGATATCAATGATAGTTTGAATTCATTTCAAATTTTGAATACCGAAGTAGAAATATGTCACATGGAGCCTTCAGTAAGCCTTTCTATTGAAATGACAATAGAAAAGGGTAGAGGATATGTGCCTGCAGAGGAAAATAAAAAATCAGACGATGTAATAGGAACGATAGCGATTGACTCAATTCACACACCAATAAAGAATGTGAATTATACAGTTGATAATTATCGAGTTGAACACAGAATTGACTTTGAAAAGTTGATTTTAGAAGTAACAACAGACGGATCTATCACACCAAAAGAAGCACTTTCAGAAGCAGCTTCAATATTGATTCAACACTTCGCCCTATTCTCAGATGATCATATAGCAATCCAAACAGAGCAACAAACACCTGAGGAAGAGTTTGATGAAACAACACTGCATATACGTCAATTATTAAAGACAAAACTAACAGATATGGACTTATCAGTAAGAGCCCTAAACTGTTTGAAGACAGCAGAAGTTGAAACATTAGGTGAATTAGTATCATTCAACAAAGCAGACTTATTAAAATTCAGAAATTTCGGAAGAAAATCATTAAACGAATTGGAAAGTCTTGTAAGATCTAAGAACTTAGAATTTGGAATGAATGTTGCGAAGTATAAATTAGAAAAGGAGTAACGAGAAATGAGACACGGTTGTAAAGTAAATAAATTGTCAAGAACACATGCACACAGAGCAGCAATGCTTTCAAATATGGCATCGTCGTTAATCTTGCACAAAAGAATAGAAACTACATTAGCAAAAGCAAAAGCATTAAGAGGCTATGTAGAACCATTGATAAACAGAACAAAAGCAGATTCAACACATCAAAGACGTATGGTATTTAGCTACTTACAAAACAAAGAAGCAGTTAAAGAACTATTCGGAGATGTAGCAACAAAAGTTGCAAATCGTCCAGGCGGATACACAAGAATATTAAAACTTGGAAGACGTATGGGTGACGGAGCTGAAATGGTAATGATGGAGTTAGTTGATTACAACGAAGCAATGTTGAAAGAAACAACTGCTAAAAAAGCCAAAACAACTCGTAGAGGTGGAAAGAAAAAAGCTACTGAAACAGTTGAAGCACCAGCACAAGAAACAGTTGCAGAAGAAACAAAAGCAGAATAATAATTTGCTAAATAAAGAAAATAAAGGAGACTTCAAAAGAGGTCTCCTTTATTGTTTTAGGTCTTAGTGTTTGTTTCTATTAAATCAGATTAGAGATAAATAAAAAGGCGAAATCAATTAAGATTTCGCCTTTTGTTTTTTTGATTTGATTCTTTTATTGCTTAATCACTTTTCGCATTGTGGTTTTCTCATCGTTTGTTAATCTTAGATAATAAGCACCACTTGGTAAGGATTCAATATTTATTGTTTTTGCATTAGTGAAAGTAAGGATTGTTTTTCCTGTTAAGTCAATTACTTCTACCTTTTCTATTGCTTGACTGAAAGTAATTTTGCTATTGGTAGGGTTAGGGTAAAGCGAGATTTCAGTTTCTTCAATATCAAGTAAAGAACTATTAACCGAAAGCACAAGAGTAATAGTACTATCGCAACCAAACTCGGTTTGAAGATTTTGAACGTAAGTACCCGCTTCACTTTCGTTGAAACCAAACTCAGCGTATGTTTCTCCTGCGTTTATTGTTGCATTGATAGTAGTATCAAAAGTAGGATTAACACTAACAGTTAAAGTAACAATACTATCGCAACCGTTTACAGAAGTTAATGTTTGTGTGTAAACACCTGCTTCATTTACATTAAATCCATTTTCAGCATAAACTTGTCCTTGACAAATGTTTGCTGAAAGTTCTGTATTATAGATAGGATTAACGTTTAATGTTAATGTAACTATACTATCGCAACCGTTTACAGAAGTTAAGTTTTGAGTGTAAACACCTGCTTCGCTTACATTAAATCCATTTTCTGTATAAACTTGTCCTTGACAAATGTTTGCAGAAAGTTCTGTATTGAAATTTATTTCTTCAAAAGTTGCGATGAAACTTGTATCGCTTGTAAGATTAACTATTCTTGGATTATCTGTATTTCCGTCATTCCAACTTACAAATTGATAACAATTGTTTGCGGTTGCTGTAAGCGTAGCAGTAGAGCAATTATTCTCAACTGCAACCGAGCCAAACGCTTCATCGTTTGCAGTTGCATTAACAACAAAAGGTATCTCGTGAATATTATAAGAATAAAAATCTGTCCAAGATGAAATATAATCATCTTTCAATCCACAATTAACATTTAATATCTTGTTGGAAGGTGTATTATAAAACACATCGTCTCCAAGATAAGGTGGAGTATTAGCAAGACAAGTAACAGATGTTAAACTACTGCAATATGCAAAAGCCATATCTTGAATAGAAGTAACGCTATTACCAAGAGTAACAGAAGTTAAACTACTGCAACCTATGAACGCTTGATATCCAATATAAGTAACGCTATTAGGAATAGTAACAGATGTTAAACTACTGCATTCATAGAACGCAAGTTCTCCAATAGAAGTAACACTGTTAGGAATAGTAACAGAAGTTAAACTACTGCAAGATAGGAACGCATAATTTTCAATATAAGTAACGCTATTAGGAATAGTAATAGAAGTTAAACTTGTACAATATCTGAATAACGAAGTATCAATTACATAAAGGCTTGTAGGAATATTAACCGTAGTTAAGTTAATACAACTATCAAAACAATTTCTTCCAATAGAAGTAATATTGTCAGAAAGATTTATTGATTCTAATCCGGTACAATAATGAAAAGCAAGTCCTCCAATAGAAGTAACGCTATTAGGAATAGTAATAGAAGTTAAACTACTGCAAGAAGCGAATGCAGCATATCCAATCGAAATAACACTGTTAGGAATAGTAATAGAAGTTAAACTACTGCAACCTCTGAGCGCATAATCGTCAATATAAGTAACGCTATTAGGAATAGTAACAGAACTTAAACTACTACACCCATAGAACGTTGCATATCCAATAGAAGTAAGACTATTAGGAATATTAACAGATGTTAAACTACTGCAATCATAGAACGCAAAATCTCCAATATAAGTAACACTATTAGGAATAGTAACAGAAGTTAAACTACTGCAATTATAGAACGCTTGATCTCCAATAGAAGTAACACTGTTAGGAATAGTAACAGAAGTTAAACTACTGCAATTTTGGAACGCATAATTTCCAATAGAAGTAACACTATTAGGAATAGTAACAGAAGTTAAACTACTGCAATCATAGAACGCCCAATAATCAATAGAAGTAACGCTATTAGGAATAGTAACAGATGTTAAACTACTGCAATAAGCGAATGCAGCATATCCAATAGAAGTAACGCTATAAGTTGTTCCTTGATAAGTTACCGTTTCAGGAATAACTACTGAGGTTGCTGATTGTGTGCAGGCTTGTACTTTTACTTCTGTTTCACTTGTTATTTCATAAGTTAAATCTCCTATTGTAAATCGACTTCCTATTGTTTCGATACAATCAATACTTGCCCAAGTGGTAGCATTTTGCCAATCAGTATATTCACTTTCACATCCACAAGGAATAGTAAGAGTTTTATTATTAGGAGTTCCAACAAAAACATCACTATCAAGTGAAGGGCTGTTACTTCTTAAACAAGTAATAGAAGTTAAATTACTGCAAGATTGGAACGCATACCTTCCAATAGAAGTAACGCTATTAGGAATAGTAATAGAAGTTAAACTACTGCAACCAGAGAACGCATAATTTCCAATAGAAGTAACGCTATTAGGAATAGTAACAGATGTTAAACTACTGCAATTATAGAACACATGAGTTCCAATAGAAGTAACGCTATTAGGAATATCAATAGAAGTTAAACTACTGCAACCCCTGAACGCATAATTTTCAATAGAAGTAACGCTATTAGGAATAGTAACAGATGTTAAACTACTGCAATCATAGAACGCACCCTTTCCAATAGAAGTAACACTATTAGGAATAGTAACAGAAGTTAAACTACTGCAAGATTGGAACGCCCAATCTCCAATAGAAGTAACGCTATTAGGAATAGTAACAGAAGTTAAACTACTGCAATCAAAGAACGCACCTTCTCCAATAGAAGTAACACTATTAGGAATAGTAATAGATGTTAAACTACTGCAATAAAAAAACGCTTGATCTCCAATAGAAGTAACACTATAAGTTGTTCCTTGATAAGTTACCGTTTCAGGAATAACTACTGAGGTTGCTGATCGTGTGCAGGCTTGTACTTTTACTTCTGTTTCACTTGTTATTTCATAAGTTAAATCTCCTATTGTAAATCGACTTCCTATTGTTACGATACAATCAATACTTGCCCAAGTAGTAGCATTTTGCCAAACAGTATATTCACTTTCACATCCACAAGGAAGAGTAAGAGTTTTATTATTAGGAGTTCCATCAAAAACATTACCACCAAGTGAAGGATTACTTCTTAAACAAGTAACAGATGTTAAACTACTGCAACCAGAGAACGCAAAATCTCCAATAGAAGTAACGCTATTAGGAATAGTAATAGAAGTTAAACTACTGCAACCAGAGAACGCTTCCCCTCCAATAGAAGTAACGCTATTACCAAGAGTAACAGATGTTAAACTACTGCAAAGCCAAAACGCCCAATAATCAATAGAAGTAACGCTATTAGGAATAGTAACAGATGTTAAACTACTGCAATGATAGAACGCCATTTCTCCAATAGCAGTAACACTATAATCTGTTCCTTGGTAAGTTACTATCGCAGGAATAATTGCAGTTGTGATTGAAGAATTAGCAGCACCTACAGAAACTTCTGTCGGATTTGAAGAGTTTACTTCGTATCTCAAATTTCCTACTATAAATTCTGTTTGTGCTAAAAGCACGTTTGCACATAGTAGAGTGCAAATTAAAAGTAATGTTCTTTTCATTTTGTTAAATTTTTATTTGTTAATAATTAAATTGTTGCTCAATGAAAAGACATTAAAAAAGACGTGGACTTAGTCTTACCGTATCTTGAGGTTCTGGACTACCTATTACACCAAATAAGAAAAGCCCACGATATACTCGTGAGCGTACTTTCCTTATTTTAATGGTGTAATTTTTTGAAATTGTCCAGATTTCAAGACACCAAAAATAAGCAAAAACGCTTTTTTAAGTCATTAAATTTTCAGTTTGCAAAAGTATAACAAATTTCTTTAAAGCACAAAAAAACTTTAAACAAAGTTTTAGGAGGTAAAAATCTTTATTTTGAGGAAATTTCATTTTGCGAAAAAAAGTAGTTCCTTGACGAAAATTGAGCGAAATCAAGGGTAATTTTTCAAAAAATCGGACTTTATTTTACGAAAAGCTCGTTTAGAAATTTCTAAATCAAGGATAGAAAAAATTAAATCAAGGATAAAAAATTCTAAATCAAGGTTTTTTTTGAAAAAAACAGCGAAAAAATCGCAAAAATCA
>JAZRIM010000029.1:0-34046 GCA_045645265.1 Candidatus Onthomorpha sp. | reverse complement strand
TTATGTCACAATTTACTGATATGCAATAGACAAAATGGCAGATAATGAAGGTTGGCACAGATATTGCAATATCTTTAATAGGTGTTCTACCTATTGGTGCCACAAGCCAACAAATCAATGAAAATATGTGGCGGGCTTTTATAGATTCTTCCCCTCGATATACTGAAGATAAGTGAGTATTAACGAATAAACCTCGCACCTATACGATACGAGATTTATTCTATTGTAGAACGGCAACTTGAAATACGTTGCCATAGAGCAGAAAGGAGGTAAAAATGATTCCATATGCAAATCTTAGAGGCAATTCTCCAGTTATTGGCTATGAGATTGAACCCAATAGAATTATCGTTTGGTTCAAAGGCGGCAAACCATATTCTTATAGCAACAATAGAGCAGGAGTAGGAAACGTTGAAGAAATGAAACGTCTTGCGCGCAGTGGTGCTGGATTAAGTGCATACATCACACGCAATGTTCGTTATCTTTATGATTAACACCTTCCGCTTGTATAATCCTATGGGTTGGCAGACCCATAGGATTTTTCTTTATAACTTTGACAATATAATGACAAAAGTACGAAATTTCTTTGTAATTTTGCAGAAAATTTAGTGTTATATGGAAAAACCAATACCAATAGATGATAATGATATGACCAATGAGCCTTGCCCTTGTGGTGGAAAGCATTCATTGGTTTATAATTCTGATACCAAAATGTTGGAGTGTGACAAGTGTGGTAAGTCTATTTGGAGTAAGCACTATTATGACAAACAGCCATCCTCAATAGAAGAATGATTATTGCATAATTTTTGCACAGTTCGTTCTATTTTCTCATTTGGACGTGTTAAATCAGGATTTGCGTTGTAAAATCCTTCTCTAATCTCTTCTTCAGTAAAATTTTCTTGCTCAAAAACTTTCCGTAAATCTTCTATGGAGTGTATTGGTATTTTCATTTCTTCTCCTCCTTCAGCCACTTTTGAAAATACTCTTGAAACTCTTTGCGATTATTGAATTTGCTATGGTCAAACTTTATACCAGTGATTTCTTCAAACCTCTCAATGGCTATTAAGTCCACAAATGGGAATTTTAGGTTCAATTCTTTCTCTGTGAATATATGCCCTTTCGTTTTTACTCCGTTACTGATAATATTAGTAAGATATTTCAGAAGTGTGATTGTCGCTGAATTACAAGCAACCTCGCCACTGATACTGCTGTCGCTAACAGAAAGTACTGACATCGGTCTTTCAATTGAGTAGAATGCTTCTGAGAAATGTTGCTTGAAGTTTCTGTATCCTACAACCCTTATGTCATATGAGCCATCTCCTTGCTCATTCCAATCTATGATAATTCTTGATTCGTCCATATTCATATCGTTTATATTCTAAACTTTGTTGTGACATTTTGTCATAAATAGTTGATTGGTACATATTTTGCATGTATAAAAATACTCCCCTGTTATTGGCAGTAATAGGGGAATGAAGTTGTTTAACCTACTCAAAAAAGAAACTTTAATTAACGACATTAATTTCTTGCGTATGAAACATAATGAAATTTTAATCAAAATTACCTATGAGTATAATAATGCACTTTCTCGTTGGATAAAAGTAAAGCATTATGTAGTATTATAATTGGTAACCATTCTGTTCATTTAGGGTACGCCATTCTTTTTAGGGTATTGTCGTATAAAGTCACCTTATTGTAATTAATTGCATGAATTGTAAAGTTATAACATTTAATCAATTGATGTAATTTAAAGATAAAAAATAGATATAGATGCAATATCTACTTCTAAATCTGCATTAACATTAAAAATCCTAAGAAATATTTCGCTAATTCTTTGATTTAATAAATTAATTCTTTGTTTTATTTTTCTAAGTCAAAGAATTGTTTTGTTGAATTATTTTGTATGTTTTTTTTGTTAATATGAAAAAATACTGTACCTTTGTTCGCAACTTATTAACCCTTAAAAAAGGAGGACAAAAGAATAACGATTATTTAGATTTAGTAAATTTTAATACGACATAAAAGCGTTTTTGCTTATAATTTTGTGTGTGAAACTTCGACACTTTCATACAAATTACTCAAAGAATAAGCCAAGAACGCTCACGAGTAATATCGTGGGCTTTTCTTATTTGAGTAATTAGGTAGTCGAAGACCTCACACATGGATAAGATAAAAAGTCCCACGTTTTTTTATGTCCATAAGTCAAAGAAAAATAATTTAAAAATATAAAAAGTAACGGAATGAAATGTAAATTGAAAGTAAAAGAAATTATTGGTATTTGTATTTGTTTTGCCGTAATAATGAATAGTTGCGGAAAAAACTCAGAAAAAAAAATACCAACTTCTCAAACAGAAACGAATATTAGTTCAGTAAAAGATTCCACAGAAATAAGTCTTCCTGTGTTAAATGTTTATGTAGAAAATTCTGGAAGCATGTATGGATATGTTGGTGCAGGAAATAATAGTGAATTTCGCAATACTGTATATAATTATCTGAGTGATATAGAAAGTTCAATCACAGTTTCAGAATTAAACTTAAACTTTATAAATAGTGATGTTATTAAAGAAGGTTCTGTGATAAAAGATTTTGTAGATAAATTAGAACCTAAAACATTTAAAGTCTCAGGTGGAAATAGTGGTGCTACAGATATTGCTGAAATTTTAGTAAAAGTTTATCCCCAAGATGATACTATTAGTTTATTGGTGTCTGATTGTATATTTTCGCCAGGTAGAGGTAAAAATGCGTCTGAATATTTAGTCAATCAACAAATAGGTATTAAATCATTTTTGAGAAAACAACATAATTTCAACTCAACAGGAATGATTGTATATAGAATGTTGGGAAGTTTTAAAGGCAATTATTATGATACAATTGATAATAAACGAGATTTTGAGGGCAAAAGACCATATTATTTGTGGTTAATGGGGAATGTTAAAGATTTACAACAAATACATAATGCTACAATAGGAAAGATGAAATCTAAGCCTGATGAAATATGTATGATAAGCAATGGAATAAAAGATATAAAATACAACATTGTAGCCGGTGGAAGATATAAACCATCTCATGATGCGTCAAATACAGTAGAAAATTTAAAAAAGACAAAAACCGCACAAGGGGAATTATATCAAATAAAGGTTAAAGCTGACTTTTCTAATTTATTACAATGTGAAGAATATTTGTTAGACGTATCTAATTATGAAACATCTAATTCAAAATGGAAGGTAAGTAGAGTTTCTAAACAAAGCGATACAGAATACATTATCACTATTGAATCTTCTGTAAAGCAAAGAGGTGATATTACTATTAAATTAAAAAATATAAAGCCAAGATGGATTACTGAATTATCAGATGAGAACGGAGGATTTCCTAATCCTGATGATACAATTCAAAAAACTTATGGTTTTTCTTATCTAATAGGAGGTCTATTTGATGCTTATACATTTGATACAGATAATCTTGCAGAATTAAAAATAACAATAAAATAATATTATTATGGGAAATTTATTTGGAAACATTTATTATTGGTTTGTAAATTTGTTTGGAGAATATTTACATTCTTTTCTTTGGGGCTATGATTGTCAAACAAATAGTTGGGAAGCAACGAATCATTATTTAATGATAGGTTGGGTGATGTTGCTAACAACTTTATTATTATTTGCAATTTACTATTATTGGCTCAATCATCCACGCTTTAATAAATGGTGGCATTGGCTAATAGTAGGACTTGGAGCGTTTGTAATAAATTTATTATTTGCGGGAGGTTGTGCAAATTATTATTTAGCAGATGGTTTAATACCAGATTGCCTTTTATACACAACACAACCAAATGGTGAAGTTATACAAAATATATATAGCTATCATTGTTGGATGTTTGGTGTTGCAAACGGAATAATATCATTTGTATTATTTGGAATAGTATCTATAATTGGTAAACGTTGGAGTATAAATTGCAGACATACACCTTGGAAGAGTATATTCCCTAAAAGAAATAAATAAAAAAATAATTATGAGTAAATTATATGTATTTGGAATAGGAGGAACAGGAGCCCGTGTTCTACGTTCATTAACAATGCTTCTTGCTTCTGGAGTAGATTGCAAGATGGAAATATCACCAATAATAATAGACCCTGATAGTAGTGCAGATAGTCTTACTCGTGCAGTGGCTTCGTTTGATGCTTACATCAAAGTTAGACAACAACTTAGTTATGCAACGACATCAGAACATTTTTTTGGAACAAAAATAAATGAAGATGTAAATCGATTTTTTATTCCTTTACAACAAACAGACAACAAAAAGTTTGAAGATTATATTTCTTTGACAACAATGTCTGAAAATAATCAAGCATTGATGAGAATGTTGTTTTCAAGTGATAATTTGTCTTCTAATATGGATGTAGGGTTTAAAGGAAATCCGAATATTGGCAGTATAGTATTAAATCAATTTGTAAACTCAAACGAGTTTCAACAATTTGCCAATTCTTTCAATCAAGGAGATAGAATTTTCATAGTTAGCTCAATATTTGGAGGAACAGGAGCAAGTGGCTTCCCATTACTTCTAAAAACTTTACGTGGGAATAAAACTTTACCAAAATTTAATTTATTAAATACTTCTCCTATTGGAGCAATTACTGTGTTACCATATTTTTCAGTAGCAGTAGATGAAAGTAGTGCAATAGATTCTTCTTCTTTTATAGACAAAACAAAGGCAGCTCTTGATTATTATGATAAAAATATTACAGGAACAAATGCTCTTGATTATTTATATTATATTGCCGATACTCAAAATCCTACTTATAATAATAGCGAAGGTGGAAAAACTCAAAACAATGCGGCTCATGTAATTGAATTATTTAGTGCATTATCTATAATTGATTATGCTAATATGCAAAATCCACAAACAGGACAAACTATATGCAAAGAATTTGGTATAAATCAAACTACGGATTCAATTACTTTCTCTGATTTAGGAAAAGTAACATACAATCAAATTGCAAAACCATTAACACAATTCTTATTATTTGATAAATATCTACGCCATGAGCGAAGGTCTCAGTATAGACATCAACCATGGGCTATTGACCCTGAGTTTGATAAATCTTTCTTTGGAAATGGATTTGAAAAAGATGTAGAGAACATTCTTGAACTTTATGTCAATTGGTTACAAGAACTTAACAATAATATGAGAACTTTTTCCCCATTTGATTTAGGCAAAAAACGCAATATCTTGAAAATGGTTAAAAATATTGCAGACAAAAAGAGCAAATTATCTCATTACACTCTTTTTGATGCGACCCTAAATAAAGAAAAAAGGCCGACAGGAATTAGTAAAGAACAATGGTTTGTTGAACTATTTTACAATTCCACAAAAAAAATAACAAATAACAACTTAAACTTTTAGTCTATGGCACATATATTTAGACTTCATAATAAAGGAGCAAATACAAATACAGATTGGAAAGATTGTTTGCCTTATGGAGAAAATGTAATAAATCAAATTATTGCACCAAATGGAGCAACAGCAAGAAAAGAAATAACTTCCATACCTTCACCATTTGCTCGTATTGCATTAGTTAAAAATGCTTTTAAAGAAGTAGTTGAATCAAAAAACATGGAAGGTAATACCATTTATCACAAAATGGTGTCAGATTGTTTAGATGTAGCAGAAATTTTCTTTAATTTTAATACTTTAAAACATCTTTTTCAAATTATTACTTGGGATAAAAATACAGACCTTGTAAATTTAAAAAATACACATCAAGAAGTTTATAATTCTCTTGATATATTTATTAAACAAGATGGAAAAGTGTATAATTTTGATAAAATGCAAAGATTGTACATTTTAGTGTATGTGGGCCCTAATAGGAAAAGTCAAATGGACGTAGTGGGAGCAACCTCTCCTTCGACCCTTTTCTTTACTCCTGCAAATGATTTAAGTTATATTTCTCAAGAAATATCATTTGGTAATGACCACCCTTTTGATGGAGAATATCAACCATTATATAAACGTGATGCTAAATTTATAGAATATTTATTTGCATTTCGTCAATCTTATGGAATAACAAATTTTGCACAAGATTTTTATGAACTAAATAAATATTTAGATGCAACCTTTAATGAACTTCCTTTTAATATTAAGCAAGAAATCTCTAACTTAAACACAAATTCCATTCACAATTTCCAAGAACTCAATTTTAATAATGCTAACACCGTCGATATATTAGGTTGCCATTATCATACAAAACCTATTCAAACAAATATTTCAAGTGGTTTTCAAATTTCACAAACACATTTTAAAGGAAGTAAAATGCCTTTGGTATTACCTGTTGAATCGGGTAATCAATATGCAAATGTATTTTATGTACAAGCAAATTGGGGAAATCAAAATAAAGCACCATATTTTGACTCAAACAATTGGCAAAACCGTACTTTGCCTTTTTCTGGAATACCATACCCATATTTAACTATTGATGATTTTTTGGAAGATACAATTTTAATGTATCCTCATTTAGCAAATGACCAAGATTTCTTTTTTGGCAATTGGGATAATACAAGGAATACAAGTGTAATGTTACCAATAAAACCTTTATTTTTTGAATTTTATTCAATAGAACAATTGATAAATGGAATTGATGGAACACCTATGTTGTCTATGAGAACTATAAATGGAGAAGATATTAATGTTACGCTTACTATACCAATATCCGAAGGTAGTATTACTTACACAAGAAATTATTACAAAAATTCATCACCTGATGTAAATCGTAATAGAGGAGGAATCAAGATACTTGATTCTGATTTTGGATTGGCAATGATGCCATTAGTATTATTTGATAATACTTGTTATCGTATAGCAATAACACATAAATTTAGAGACACATCTATTCATCAAATAGAATGTTATCGCAATGGACAAAAATTAAGCAATGGAGAAGAAATTATTAGAAATACTAATGACAATAGTTATTTAAAAGCCCATATTTTTGCTTATGATTTAACATCCATTGATTCTATTAGAGTTTGTGTAGGTCATGTTTATGGCTTTGTTATTCCATTATGTAATAATTCTTGCAGAAATAAAACATATTCATTTGCAATAGATTTTGGAACTACAAATACTCATATAGAATATTCAGATGGAATAAATGCAGCTTCGGCATTTGATATAAATGAAAATGATAAGCAATTAGTATTTTGGGCAAATTTTTCTGCGGCAACAGAAAAGCTTCTTGAAGCAGAGTTAGTTCCAAAAGAAATAGGAAACAAGTTTAATTTTCCTGCAAGAACGGTATTATCAGAAGCTGGAAATGTTAATTGGGAAACCAATGTAATTCCTATGGCACAAACCAATGTTCCTATTGTTTACGGACATAGGGTTATTCATAAATATAATGAAATAACAACAGATTTGAAATGGAGTAATGAGCCACAAAATAGCAGGCGAGTTGAAAGTTATATAGAAAATCTAATGATTCTTATGAGAAACAAAGTTCTTATAGGAGGAGGAACATTAGATAGAACTCAAATTATATGGTTTTATCCAGCATCAATGACAGTTGCAAGACGTAACGTTTATGAGGGATTGTGGCAAAATGCTTATAAGAAATATTTCGGCAATCAAATTGGAAATATTAGGTCTGTAATGGAATCAATTGCTCCATACGAACATTTTCGTTCAACTACTCAAGCAGCTTCAAGAATGGTAAGTATTGATATAGGAGGAGAAACAACAGATGTAGTTTTTGCAGAGAAAGGGCTAATAAATTATACAACATCTTTCCGTTTCGCTGCAAATACAATATTTGGAGATGGTTATACCAGCGATGCAACTCTTAATGGAATTGTGAATAATTATACTCATAGTATTTCAGAAAAATTAAATAGTAATGATTTGTCAGAGTTAGAGAATATACATAATGAATTAAAAAATAAAGGATTATCAACAGAGTTGGCTTCATTCTATTTTTCTCTAAAAAATGATGATAAAGTGAAAGAAAAAAACATTGCAAATTTATTGGATTGGAATGTTATGCTACAACAAAACAATGATTTTAAAGTAGTGTTTTTAATATTCTATACAGCAATCATATATCACATTGCTAATATTATGAAATTAAAAGGACTTGCACTTCCTCGTCATATTGCATTTTCTGGAAATGGAGCAAAGGTTGTTTCTATTCTAAGTCCTAATAATAATACTTTGGCTGAATATACTAAGGATATTTTCTGTCGAGTATTTGGATATGACAAATATGATATAGATGGACTTGACATTATTCTTATGGATAATCCAAAGATAGCAACCTGCAAAGGAGGAATTAACATTTTGCGTAACAATATAAATGTATCTGTTGGTGATAAATTGATATTAAGAAGTATTAAAGATCAAATGTTATTTACAGAAAATGATACATATGAACTTATTGACGATACCTTCAAACAAGGTGTTGTAAAAGATGTAAGGGATTTACTTGATTTTATATTCAAAAACAAGACACATTTTTCTATTAAAAATAATTTTGGAATAGAGAATGATGTTATGGAAAGGGCTTTTAATATTTGCCAAAAAGACTTAGGCACTTTCTTTGATAATGGATTAACAGAAAAACAAAAAGAAAATCAAGATAATGACCCTATTGAAGAAACATTATTCTTCTATCCAATGATAGGAATGTTGTATGAATTAAGTGAAAAAATTAAAAATTAAATGTTATGATAGATTTTATTTGTATAACAATAGTTGTGGTGTTTGGGGGATTGATACTAAGACTATTTTGGAAGTTTAAAAAAACAGAAAATAAATTAGATAAAGAAATAAAAATTAGAAAATCCAAATATATTACTGAAGATGATTTCTACAAAGTTATAGATGAAATATCATTAAACTCAAAAAAGAAACATCAAGAAACACAAAGAAAAGAAATAGTTACACAAAGTCAAACAATAACTTCAAATAATCCTCAACCAGAGTTTATAATCAATCAACCGAAAAATACAATAATATTTGAAACTTGTTTAGTGAAACATTTTAAAAATGGAGAATTTGAAGAAGTTCAGCATGCAATAGATGCTTGTTATGAAATAAGTTATATCTCTGGAAGAAATATAGGAGAATTTGAATTTAAAGGAGATGTAGAAACGGCTATAAATAATAGAGATTCCGTTTTTGATGATGTTTGTGAAATAAAAGGCAGTAGTAATACAGCAAAACACATAAAAACCTTACGAAAAGGAAAATGTGAAAAAAAAGCTAATAATAAATGGCAAGTAACACAAAAAGCGATTATTGAATATTTAAATTAAAAAAAATATGCATTACATTTTAATTATAGTAGCAGTTATAGTAATTCTTGTATTACAAATACAAAATTATTTAAGTACAAAACAACGTCTAAAAAGTTATAGTGAAATTTTTCCAAGTTCAATAGAGAAAGAATATGTAATAGGAC
The DNA here is from genome assembly GCA_045645265.1 of Candidatus Onthomorpha sp. Classification (GTDB taxonomy): domain Bacteria; phylum Bacteroidota; class Bacteroidia; order Bacteroidales; family P3; genus Onthomorpha. The sequence continues at coordinate 24,600 of JAZRIM010000029.1, read as the reverse complement.
AAAAAGGTATAATAAAAGATAAAGAAAGTCAAGAACTACAAACTCTAAAAACAAAATTACGTGACGTAGAAAAAGAGATTGAATTCATTGAGTGGGACGAAAAAGTAACATTTCCATTATCAAATATGGAAAAAGAGTATAAATATAAAGAAAAAAAAGAATTAAAAGAAAAAATAGAAAATATAAAAAAGGTAAATAAGAAAGTAAAAAGAAATGAAGTTTGGGAAACAATAGTTAAAGGTATCAATAAATATTTAGATAAAAATAATGGTAATGTTAATGATTTTCATCTCATAAAGGATATTGTTGATAGAAATTGTGATGCAGAAGAAGAGGCAATTCAATCTCAAATTCCTATACCTCTTTACTATGGTTTAATAGGAACAATGGCAGGGATTGTTATTGGTGTTGGCTATTTATGGATTTCGGGCGGACTTGATTTTTTACTTAGTACGGATAGCCCAGAAGAGTTTAAAGAGGCAACAAATAGCATAAGTGGACTTCTTGGAGGAGTAGCAATAGCAATGATATGTAGTGCCGTCGGTATAGGAATGACAATTTGGGGTACTACAAAAATGAAAACAGAAAAAATCATTGTTGAAAAAAGAAAGCATAATGTTTTAAGTTGGATACAAGCAGAACTTTTGCCGAAATTGAATAATGATTTTGGAAGTGTATTGAATAAAGTATCTGTCAATCTTAATGAATTTAATAAAACATTTGCTACAAATGCAAAGGAGTTGCATAAAGTATTAAATGATGTTAATCAAGCAACAGCAGGACAAGCACAGTTACTTCAAACAATAAATGAATTAAAAATAAAAAAAGTTGTTACCGCTAATATAGAAGTCTATGATAAATTAAAGAATTGTACTGATGAAATAGGAATGATTGCTGAACAGATTAGTGGTTGCAGAGAGTATTTAGACGCGGTAAAAGCATTAAATGACAAGTTAGATGCTTCTGAACAACGAACACGAGCTATTGAAGATATGGCTTTATTCTTTAAACAAGAGCGAGCTAATTTTGAAGAAATGAATAGTCGGGTCAATCAATCTGTTGGTGCTATTGAAGATAGTTTGCGTAAAACGATAGAAAATTTAAAGGAAGTATCTACCAAAGAAATAACAGAATTAACAGCTTACACAACGGAACAAGGACAAAGGTTGCAAAGGGTTATTGATGAACAATACAATGTGTTACAACAAAAAACGAAAGAGATTTCTCAACTTGTTAGCAATTTCTCCTCTATCTCCAAAATGATAGAGAATCTTAATAATTCAGCCAAACAACAAAGTCAATCAATAAACTCGCTTGTAGAAGAAATTAGAATTTTAGCAACCCAAAAGGCAGCTGGTAATATTACTATTAAAAGAGAAAAATTATCTATTTGGGTGAAAATTCCTTTAATAGCAGGAGGAGTAATTATTTGCACTTACTGTATTTGGCAATTAGTATTGAATATCATATCATTATTTGGAAATAATTAGATTTTAGTAATGGGCAAAAATAAAAAAGAATCTTTTTTTTGGACAAGTTATTCGGACTTGATGACTTCAATGTTTTTTGTTATGTTGATATTGTTTATACTTGCTATAGCTTTATTACATAATAAAATTGTTGAAATAGAAAAAGGGAGAAAAGCAACAGAAGAACAATTAGAAAAAATTCGACAATTAGAAAATTCTATCAAAAATATAGACACAATATATTTTCAATACAATGAAGAATACAAAAGGCATACACTAAAAAATATATCTGTTGAATTTGAGCCAGCCTCTCCCAATATTTATGATATAGACAAAAACAATCTTGAACGTATTGTGTCTGCTGGAAAAGCTATTGTTAATTTTATGGAATATGCAAAAAAGACTCTACCTGATGCGGAATATTTAGTGATTATTGAGGGTCAAAGCTCGAGAGATAATTATTATGATAATGATGTTTTGAGCTATAAAAGGGCTTTAGCTTTGGTTAATTATTGGAGAAATGAAGGGATTGTGTTTGAAGGATTACCTTGTGAACTTATTGTTTCAGGAAGTGGAGTGAGCAGTAAATTTAGAATAAAACCAGATATTGCAGGCAATAAGGCTAATCAGCGTTTTGTTATACATATAATTCCAAAACCGGGGAATTTTGTTGAAAAAATAAATAGTAATGAAAATGAAGATTATTATACAATTGTTAATCATTAGCATGTTTCTTGCGTGTGGACCAAGATCAAAAATACATCCATCAGAAAAAAATAATACATCAAAAACTGAAAATAAACCACACTCTAAATTTTCTAAGGGATGTAAAATAGCATTTAGAAAGGCAAATGGAGTGCTATATATCCCCGTACGTATAAATGGTGTTGATATGGAAGCTATATTTGACACAGGTGCATCAGATATAGTAATATCTTCTATTGAAGCTCTTTTTATGAAAAAACAAGGTAAATTGTTAGAAGAGGATATTCAAGGAGAGGCATATTATCAAATTGCTGATGGAAGTATTGCAGTTGGAACTGTCATTAATCTTAGAAACGTGCAAATAGGAAGTGTAATGATTGAAAATGTACAAGCAACAGTTGTGAATAATATAGAGGCACCACTTTTATTTGGACAATCTGCATTAGAAAATTTTGGGCGAGTTAATATTGATTATAAAAATCAAGTTATAGAGTTTTATTGATTTTTAATGTTGTTGTTTTGAAGATGTCTTGCATTTGTAGTTGTTTCATGATTTTTTGCAATTGTTTTTTGATTGAATTAAAAAATCATGAAATAAATTAGCTTGATACTATATTTATAGTGTTTCTTAGACAGATTATGCACTTGTAGTACATAAAGATTATGTTTTTTTAGGCTACATCGCACCTTGCTTTTTTTTTCTTTAATTTACAATTTATTTTTTCACTAAATTGTATTTATCTTAATTTTGAGGAGTGTTATAATAGATGTTTTTTAAATTATAAATTTTAATTTTAAAAAATATTCTGTACCTTTGCAGTTTAAAATACGCGTCTTGTATATAGAAATGAATGTTAGTGGTGATGTGTATTTGTTTTGTAGAGTTATAAAGTGATTGTAAATCAATATAGTGGTGTTTTGCCACCTAAAATATTTGTATGGAAAAACGTTGGGCTTATAAGGAGAGAGGTGATAGAGAAATTGTTAGTCGTTTGGCTAAGCAACTTTGCGTAGGTAAAAATAATGCAGGGAATGATGATTTGTTTACTTACGAGATTGTTGCTGAGCTTTTGGTGCAGAGGGGTATAACTTCTTATGAGGAGGCTGAACGTTTTTTTAGACCAAAGTATGAGTATTTGCATGATCCTTATCTAATGGACGATATGGATAAGGCTGTTGAGAGAATATTGTTGGCTATTAAGGGTGGGGAAAAGATTTTGGTTTATGGTGATTATGATGTAGATGGCACTTCTGCTGTGGCTTTGGTTTATTCTTATCTTGAAAGGTTTTCTTCCAATATTGATTTTTATATTCCGGATCGTTATTCTGAGGGCTATGGCGTGTCTATCAAAGGTATAGATTATGCTGTGGATAATGATGTGAAGTTGATTATTTGTTTGGATTGTGGAATTAAGGCTCATAAGGAGATTTCTTATGCTAAGCAAAAAGGTGTGGATTTCATTGTTTGTGATCATCACTTGCCTTCTGATACCTTGCCTGAGGCTTGGGCTGTGTTGGATCCTAAAAGGGTTGATTCTAATTATCCTTATAAGGAGTTGAGTGGGTGTGGTATTGGTTTTAAGTTGATTCAAGCTATTCAAAAGGAAAAGAATAGGCCTTTTGATGAAATTTTGAATTTCTTGGATTTGGTGGCTATTAGTATTGCGGCTGATGTTGTGCCTTTGACAGGAGAGAATAGGGTGTTGGCTTTTTATGGTCTTAAAGTGATAAATAGATGTCCTCGTGTTGGTATTGAGGCTATTTTGTCTTATAGTAAGATTAAGCATGAGGCTAATTCAAAACTTTATTTTAATAGGGAATTGACTATTTCGGATTTAGTGTTTTTGGTAGGGCCAAGAATAAATGCTGCTGGTAGAATGGAGAGCGGAAGAAAGGCTGTGGAATTGCTTAAATCTACATCTCGTGAGGAGGTGGAGATGATTGCAAAAGAGATTGATGAAAATAATAAGCAAAGAAAGGATTTAGATAAACAGGCAACTGAGCAAGCAAAAGAAATGTTGAAAGCCTCTAAGGATTTAACTTCTAAAAAGACTACAGTTGTTTATGGTGAGACATGGCATAAGGGGGTGATAGGTATTGTGGCTTCTCGTCTTATTGAACAATATTATAAACCTACAATTGTTTTTACAAAGAGTAATGATTTGGTTACGGGTTCTGCGAGAAGTGTGAAGGATTTTGATATTTATGCTGCAATTGAGTCTTGTTCCCATTTGCTTACTCACTTTGGTGGGCATAAGTTTGCTGCTGGGTTGAGTTTGGAGGAAAAAAATCTTGAAGAGTTTAAGTTTTTGTTTGAAAAAGAGGTGGAAAAATCTATTTTGGATAGTCAAATGATTCCCGAAATAGAAATTGATATGGAAATAGAGCTTGGAAACATTACTCCTCGTTTGTTTAGAATTTTAAAGCAGTTTGCTCCTTTTGGTCCTGAGAATAATATTCCTATTTTTTGTAGTAAACGTTTGATGGATACTGGTTTTGCAAGAACAGTAGGTAGTAAGCATTTGAAGCTTTCTGCTGTTTCAATAGAAAAGTCTTCTTTCCCTTTTGATTGTATTGGATTTGGATTGGCAGACTATCAAAAAGATGTTAGTATGGGTAGTATGTTTGATATTTGTTATCAAATAGATGAGAATGATTTTCAAGGAAAGACTTCTTTGCAGTTAAATTTAAAAGATTTGAAAATAATTAGTTAATAAAATAGAATTAAATATGGCACAAGACGATAAAAAGATTATATTTTCAATGGTAGGAGTAGGAAAACTTATTCCACCAAGTAGACAGATTTTGAAAGATATATATTTGTCTTTTTATTATGGGGCAAAGATTGGAATTATTGGTTTGAATGGTTCAGGAAAATCTACTCTTTTAAAGATTATTGCAGGACTTGATAAATCTCATCAAGGAGAGGTACATTTCTCTCCTGGATACTCTGTTGGATATTTAGAACAAGAACCAAAGTTAGATGATACTAAAACGGTAAAGGAAATTGTTCTTGAAGGGGTTAAAGAGGTGGCAGATTTGATTGCGGAGTATGAGCAAGTTAATATGAAGTTCTGCGAGCCAATGAGTGATGAAGAAATGGCAAAACTCATTGAACGTCAAGGTGAATTAACAGAGTTAATGGAACAACACGATGCTTGGAATCTTGATAACAAACTTGAAAGAGCTATGGACGCTTTGCGTTGTCCACCTGATGATGCTTTGGTGAAAAATCTTTCAGGAGGAGAAAGAAGAAGAGTTGCTTTGTGTAGAATATTGCTTCAAGAACCTGATATCTTGTTATTAGATGAGCCTACAAACCATTTAGATGCAGAAAGTATTGAGTGGTTAGAATTGCATTTACAACAATATAAAGGAACTGTTATTGCGGTTACTCACGATAGATATTTCTTGGATAATGTTGCGGGTTGGATATTAGAATTAGATAGAGGAGAAGGTATTCCATGGCAAGGTAATTATACTTCTTGGTTAGACCAAAAGACTAAGCGTCTTGAAATGGAAGAAAAACAAGAAAGTAAGAGAAGAAAGACTCTTCAAAGAGAGTTGGAGTGGGTTAGAATGACTCCAAAAGCAAGACAAGCAAAAGGTAAGGCGAGATTGAGTTCTTATGAGCAAATGATGAGTCAAGATGTTAAGGAAAAAGAAGAAAAATTGGAAATCTTTATTCCTAATGGTCCACGTCTTGGCGATAAGGTTATAGAGGTTAATTCTATTTCTAAGGCATACGGCGATAAATTATTGTTTGAGAATTTAAGTTTCTCACTTCCACCTGCGGGAATTGTGGGTGTAATAGGTCCAAACGGAGCAGGAAAAACAACTTTGTTTAGAATGATAATGGGCTTAGAAACTCCTGATACAGGTTCTTTTGATGTGGGTCCAACAGTTAAGGTTGGATATGTTGATCAACAACACCAAGCTATTGACCCGGAAAAGAATGTTTGGGAAGTAGTGTCAGAAGGAAACGAACAAATATCTTTAGGTGGAAAATTAGTTAATTCAAGAGCATACGTTTCAAGATTTAATTTCTCTGGAACTGACCAAAATAAAAAAACAGGTATTCTTTCAGGTGGGGAAAGAAATCGTTTACACTTAGCTTTAACACTAAAAAGTGAAGCCAATGTGTTGTTGCTTGACGAGCCAACAAATGATATTGACGTAAACACATTAAGAGCATTGGAAGAAGGATTGGAAAATTTTGCGGGTTGTGCAGTTGTAATTTCTCACGATAGATGGTTCTTAGATAGAATTGCTACACATATATTAGCCTTTGAAGGTGATTCGCAAGTTTATTTCTTTGAAGGGTCTTATTCAGAATACGAAGAAAATAAGAAAAAACGCTTAGGAGACACAACCCCTAAGAGAATGAGATATAAAAAGTTAATTTCGGATTAAAATAAGTAAAAACACAATATACAATGGAAAAGAAAGAAATAATAATTTGTTTAGGAAGTTCTTGTTTTGCAAGAGGAAATAATAAAAACCTTGAATTTATTCAAGAATATCTTAAAGTAAATGACCTAAAAGCAAAGATTACTTTTAAAGGACAATTATGCTCTCAGCAATGTAGTCAAGGACCTGTTGTAATAATTGATGGTGAAATGTTTACCATGGTAAATAAAACCAAATTATTAGAAATATTAAACAATAAATTTGGACTTTAAAAATTATTGTTATGCGAAACACTGCTCCTGTTTATACAGAAAAAAGTAATTGTCAAGATTGTTACAGATGTGTAAAAGCATGTCCGGTAAAAGCAATCAAGTTAGAATCAGGTTCGGCTTCAATCGTTCCTGATTTATGTATTTATTGTGGCACTTGTACCCTTATTTGTCCAAATGGTACAAAAAAAGTTAGAAATGATTTAGCTGCATTGAAACAATCATTGATGCGACAAGAAAAAATAATTGTTTCATTAGCACCAAGTTATTTAAGTGAATATGCAAAAGAAGATATTCACAAAGTTATTGCCGCTTTTAAAGAAGCAGGCTTTTGGCAAGTGTCTGAAACGGCAATAGGAGCAGAAAAAGTAGCAGAAGCAACAAAAGCATGGATTGATGAGCAACCAAACGGAGTCTATATCTCATCTTGTTGTCCTTCGGCAGTGCAATTGATAAGGAAATACTATCCAGAATACTCTCCATACATAGTACCGGTGTTTTCTCCAATGATAACCCACTCCCTATTCTTGAAGAGTATATATCCAAATGTTAAAGTTGCCTTTGTAGGACCATGTGCAGCAAAGAAATCCGAATTAGACCAATTTGAAGACAAAATAGATTTTGTGTTAACATTCCAAGAAATCAAAGAATTATTTGATGATATGGGTATCTATTTTGAGTTTATGAAACCAACAGAAGAAGATGTCTTTTTCCCATTCAAAGCCTCAAAAGGAAATCTATATCCAATCGATGGAGGAATGCTGACAAATATGATAGATAGCATCACAACCACAGAAGCAAGAATTAATCATAATACAGGAAATGTAGATGCACGCTATATGACCTTTTCAGGCGTTCAAAATATACAAGAAATCCTTTCCGACTTCAAACAATTAGACACAAGTTGCAAGACATTCTTAGAACTTATGACTTGTGAGGGTGGTTGCATAAAAGGGCCTTGCTCAAACGAAAATTGCTCCTCAGCCACAAAGAGAGTGCAAGTATTAAAAAATGTAAACACTCAAAAAGACGAACATAAATACCAAGAAGTCTTAAATAATTTAGATATAAAAGAAAACTACGAATACATAAAAGCCGTAGAACAAAAAGAATACACACAACAACAAATACAAGAAGCACTAAAAAGAGTAAACAAAAAAAGCGAAGCAGACGAATTAAATTGCGGAGGTTGTGGTTACGACACTTGTCGTCAATTTGCAACAGCCTTAATAGACGGAAGAGCAGAAAATGATATGTGTGTATCATATATGCGTAAAATAGCACAAGATAAAACCAATATATTATTAAAGAAAATTCCACAAGGAATAGTTATAGTTAACGAAAGCCTAAAAATAGTCGATACGAACGAAAAGTTTGCCTCAATGCTTGGCGAAGAAGTCAAAGCACTATACGATACAAACCCAGGATTACACGGAGCCGACATTACAAAACTCGTACCATTCCACAAATTCTTCTCCTCAGTTCTAAGCACAGGAGTAGATGTATTAGAGCAAGACATAAGAGAAGGCGATAACTACTATGGGTTATCTATATTCTCAGTACAAGACTTCTCTTTGGTTTGCGGAATCCTGCAAAACCTACACGCACCAGAAGTTAGAAAAGACATAGTGTTAAAAAGAACACAAGAGGTGATTATGGAAAATATGAAAGTAGTACAAAAAATAGCCTTTCTATTAGGAGAAAATGCCTCATACACCGAAGCAATGCTCAATTCCATAGTAGAATCACATCAAGACAAAGAAAAAAAAGACATACCATTGACCTTTGACCTATAAATCTCTAAGAAATGTTGAATAAAGAAAAATTATTCATAGAAGTAGGAAGTTATCAAAACAACAAACACAAAAACATAGTTTGTGGAGACTCAGTCTTACTTCGCAAATGCGTAGGAGAGAACCGTAATATAGCAGTACTTTCAGACGGATTAGGCAGTGGCGTAAAAGCAAACGTACTCTCAACCATGACAGCCTCAATGGCGATGAATTTTAGAGTAAGACACGAACCTATTATCCGTACCGTACAATCCATAATGAATACCTTGCCCGTAGATAGCGTAAGAAACATAAGCTATTCTACCTTTACAATAGTAGATGTGGATTCAAACGGAGAAGCAAACATAGTAGAATACGACAATCCCTCACTAATCTTAGTGCGTAACGGCAAAGTACAACAAATAGAAGGTAGCGATACAATAATACATAGAGGGAATGCTAACACAGTATCTTTAGAAGAAAGAAGATTAAAACTCTCCAACATAACCCTTCAAAAAGAAGATAGATTGATATTCTATTCCGATGGAGTAACACAATCAGGCATAGGCAATATGGATATGCCATTTGGTTGGGGCGACTTAGTTTATGACTTTATTGAAGACTTATTAGAACAACAACCACACATTTCGGCAAGAGAACTCTCGATGAAAATAGTAAAACAAGCCGAACTCAACGACATACTCCGTCCAAAAGACGACACCTCTTGCGTAGTAATGTACGTAAGACAACCAAGAAAACTCCTAATCTGCACAGGACCTCCATTCTCAGAAACAAAAGACAAATACCTTGCAGAAATAGTATCCTCATACGAAGGAAAGAAAATAGTTTGTGGAGGAACAACCTCGCAAATCCTATCAAGAGAATTAAAAAAAGAAATCACAGTAAACATAGACGACATAGTAGCAGGCCTACCACCAAAGTCGGAAATGGAAGGCATAGACCTAATGACCGAAGGCATCATAACCCTTGGAGCCTTAGTAGAAATACTAAGAAAAGGTCAGCCAACCGACCTATCAGGACAAGGACCAGCATGGGATATGCTTCGAATGATACTTGATGCCGATATAATAGACCTATTAGTAGGTACAAAAATCAACGTAGCACACCAAGATCCGAGCCTACCGGTAGAACTTGAAATACGAAGAAACGTAGTCAAGAACATAGCCTCGCTATTAGAAACAAAATTCATGAAAGACGTAAGAATGCAATTTATATAACAAAAATCAAAATAATATGTTAAACGTAAGAATTTGTGTAGGCACTTACTGTTACATAACAGGAGGTGAAGAATTGGCAAAAATGAAAAAAAACTTGCCAGAAGACATTAAAGACAAAGTAGAAATGATTGGTTCAGCTTGCTTAGGTTGCCATGACATGGAAGGCGTAGCAAAACCACCATACGCAAAAGTAGGAGACGTTCTAATACAAGAATGCACAGAAGAAAAACTATTAGACGAAATTTATCGTCAATTAGGAATGGAACGCGAATAACAAACCTTAAAAAAAGAAAATAATGGCATTAAATAACGCAGTAGAAATAAGAAGAGAAATCCTAATGCGTCTATCAAAACTAATACTAAACGATGAATTAGTAGAAAAAATAGATAGACTACCATTAGAAATGCGTCCAAAAGACAAAGAAAACACAAGATGTTGCGTACACAAAGAAAGAGCAGTCTTGAAATACAAAACAATGGCAGTCTTAGGCTTCAATGTGTATGACGAAAAAGACGAATTAGACCCACTATCACATTACGCAAAACTTGCACAAGAAAGAACAGACAAAACATCAGTAATGATGACCGTTGTTGATGAAGCATGCTCATCATGTGTTAAAAACAACTACATAGTAACAAACCTATGTAGAGCCTGTGTTGCAAGACCATGTACATACGCATGTAAAAAAGGAGCAATCACAGTAGGCGAAAAACAAGCCAACATAGACACAGACAAATGCGTAAACTGCGGAATGTGTATGGAAGCATGTCCATTCCACGCAATCATTTACCAACCAGTACCATGCGAAGAAAGCTGTCCAGTAGGAGCAATCTCAAAAGACGAACACGGAATAGAACACATAGATCCAGACAAATGTATCTATTGCGGTAAATGTATGGTAGCATGTCCATTCGGAGCAATCTTTGAAAAAACATTCCTAATCGATATCTTCCGCGACATAAAAGAAGGCAAAAAAGTAGTAGCCATGGTAGCACCATCATTAGGAGGACAATTCAAAGCCGACTATGGAAAAGTGCTTGCAGGCATCAAACAATTAGGATTCTTTGACGTAGTAGAAGTAGCCTTAGGAGCAAACATCACCACCGAACACGAAAGAGAAGAATTCATAGAAAGACTTCACGAAGGAGCATCATTTATGACAACATCATGCTGTCCAAGTTGGATGAATCTTGTAAGAAAACACTTGCCAGAAATGCAACAATACGTTTCTACAACACACTCACCAATGGTTTACACAGCACGTTACGTAAGAGAAAAATACCCAGACGCAAAAACCGTTATGGTATCACCATGCGTAGGAAAAAGAAGTGAAAGCTGTCTATATGACGAAGTAGATTACGTAATCTCATACGAAGAAATCGAAGCATTATTCAAAGCCTCAAACATAGATTTAGAAGCATTAGAACCAATGCCACTTGATCCAAACATCGTAGGACACGGAAGAGGATTTGCGATGATTTCAGGAGTAACCGAATCTGTTAAACTTACAGCACCAGATCCAAACGTAATCAAAGAAGTTGTAATAGATGGATTAAACAAACAAGTAATCCGTCAATTAAAACAATACGCAAAAGCAGGACAATGCCCAGGCAACTTCATAGAAGTAATGTCATGCCCAGGCGGTTGCGTAAACGGATGCGACACAATCAACAATCCAAAAACAGCAGCACGCCAAATCCTTCCAACAACAAAATAAGGAAACACAAAAACACACATACAAAAGGGAGAAACAAAGAATTCTCCCTTTTTTTCTTTACTTTTTTTGAAAAAATCAAAGAAAAAAAATAAAAAAACAAAGAAAAAATTAAACAAAGCAAAGAAAAAAAATGTTAAGATAGCAAAACACTATTAACCAATTAAAAAAAGAGAATTATGTTTTGTTATCAATGTCAAGAAACAGCCAAAAATATGGGCTGTACAAAACAAGGAGTATGTGGAAAAGACGCCACCCTTGCAAAAGAATTAGACAATTTGGTATTTGAATGCCAAGAATTATCAACCCTTAACCATCATTTGCGTTCACACAACCAAGACGACCTCCAAACAAGTCGCCTTATCACAGACGCACTCTTCACCACAATAACCAATACCAACTTTGATGCCGAATCGGTCAAAACCAAAATCCAATACCTAAGAGACAAAAAACACGAACTCAAAACCCGAGCCCACGAAAACCACATACCTCTTCATAATCTCAAACTAACCTTTCTACCACCAATATTAGGACAAAGTTCAATCCTTGAAGAACAAGACCAAGACCTAAGAAGTCTAAAACAACTCATTATCTACGGACTCAAAGGAGTATCAGCATACGCCCGACACGCACAACGCTTAGGCTACGAAGACAATACCCTTTACTCCAACCTTGAAGAAGCCCTATCCCTTACACGACAAAAAGAAACAACCAAAGACCAACTTATTAGTTGCGTAAAAGGCGTAGGCGAATTAGGCATAAGAGCCATGCACCTCTTAGACAAAGCCAACACAATCACCTTTGGTCACCCACAAAACACCAAAGTAGCAACCACAGTAGGCAATCGCCCCGGAATACTCGTAACAGGCCATGACCTACAAGACCTAAAAGAACTCCTTGATCAAACCATAGACAAACAAATCGACATCTACACTCACGGAGAAATGCTCCCAGCACACTATTACCCATACTTCAAAAAATATCCTCACTTCAAAGGCAATTACGGAGGCTCTTGGTGGCAACAAACCAAAGAATTTGAAAAATTCAATGGCCCAATTCTTTTCACAAGCAATTGCATAGTGCCACCACCAGCAAACGCTACATATCAAGATCGCCTTTACACCACAGGATCAGCCTACTTAGAAAACGCAAAACACATACCACTCGACTATGACACACAAACCAAGAAATTTACTTGCATAATAAACAAAGCACACCAATGCAAGCCACCACAACCCATAGATAACACAGAACTACAAGGCGGATTTGCACACCAACAGCTCACAAAACTAAAACCACAAATCATTTCCGCAATCAAAAAAGGAGACATCAAGAAATTTGTCGTAATGGCAGGTTGCGATGGCAGAATGCCGATAAGAGAATACTACACAAACTTTGCAAAATCCCTACCTTCCGACACCATAATCCTAACAGCAGGTTGTGCAAAATATCGCTACAACAAACTCTCACTACAACCTAACCCACATTTTCCAAGAGTACTTGACGCAGGACAATGCAATGACACATATTCACTAATAGTCTTTGCCGAAGAATTAAGAAAAGAATTAGGCTTAAAGAACATTAACGATTTGCCGATTGTTTATAACATAGCGTGGTACGAACAAAAAGCAGTAATAGTACTACTCGCAATGCTATCACTTGGAATCAAGAACATAAAACTCGGTCCGACACTACCAGCCTTTCTAAGTCCGAACATAATTCACCTACTGCAAAACGAATACAACCTAAGTACAATCACCACAATAGAAGACGATATGCGATATCTTGCGATCAAATAAACTTAACACTACATACTGGATAGACATGAAAACGAAAGCGACACCCGAAAGGGTGCCGCTTTAAATGTTTTCACAACGGAATAATCCTTATTGTGAATTGCTTCAATTTAGTTCTGCAAAAGTACAATATTTTTTCAAATAACAAAGGCTTTATAAATATTTTTTATAACTTTGTGGCAATATAAATAGAAAAATAATTATAATGAAAAAGATATTAGGCTTAGACTTAGGAACAAATAGTATAGGTTGGGCAGTAGTAAATGAGGCAGAAAATGAAACTGAACAATCTTCAATTATAAAAATAGGAGTAAGGGTGAATCCCTTAACAACAGATGAATTAGGAAATTTTGAAAAAGGTAAAAGTATTACAACGAATTCTGATAGAACATTAAAGCGTTCAGCAAGAAGAAATCTACAACGCTATAAATTAAGAAAAGAAGCGTTGATTAAAATACTAAAAAATAATAATTTCATTACTGATGATACAATTTTATCAGAGCAAGGAAATAAAACAACCTTTGAAACATATTCATTAAGAGCAAAGGCAGTTGAAGAAGAAATTACATTAACCGAATTTGCCAGAGTATTGCTAATGCTGAATAAAAAAAGAGGTTACAAAAGCAGTAGAAAAGCAAAATCAACAGATGAAGGACAACTCATAGACGGTATGAGTGTTGCGAGAGAATTATATGATAGAGATTTAACTCCGGGACAATTTTTGTTAGAGCAAATATACAAAGGAGTTAAAACTGAGCCTGATTTTTATCGTTCTGATTTACAAAGCGAATTTGATAAGATATGGGAGTTCCAAAAACAATATTACTCTGAATTGTTTACAGATGAATTAAAAGAACAATTAAAAGGGAAAAATAAAGGACAAACATGGACAATTTGTCAAAAAGCATTTAATATTGAAGGTGAAAGTAGAACTACAAAAGGTGTTGAGCAAAAAATAGAGAACTATCAATGGCGTGCAGATAGTTTAAAAGAACAAATGACTTTGGAACAACTAACAATAGTATTCCAAGAAATAAATAACCAACTCAATAAATCAAGTAATTATTTAGGAAATATAAGTGATAGAAGCAAAGAATTATATTTTAATCATCAAACAGTAGGACAATATCTTTATGAAAAACTATTACAAGACTCTCATTATAGTACAAAGAATAAAGTGTTTTACCGCCAAGATTATTTAGATGAATTTGAATCACTTTGGGAATCACAAAAGAAATACCATAAAGAACTAACAGATGAATTGAAAAAAGAAATAAGAGATGTAATAATCTTTTATCAACGACCATTAAAATCCCAAAAAGGGCTATTAAGTATCTGCGAATTAGAAGGCAGAGAAGTAGAAATTGAGAAAAATGGTAAAAAAATAACAAAAATAATAGGTCCTCGTGTATCTCCAAAATCCTCTCCAATATTTCAAGAGTCAAAAATTTGGCAAATACTTAATAATGTTCAAATAGAGGGAAATGTTATACCAAATGTTCAGCAAGATTTATTTGGAGAAGCAACAGAGTTTAAATATGGCAAACGCCCATTAACACAAGAAGAAAAACAAACCCTATTTTCAGAACTAAATATAAAAGAAAAACTAACTAGCTCAGAAGTTTTGCAAATACTTGAAATGAAAGGAAATTACAAACTTAACTACAAAGAAATAGAAGGAAATAAAACAAGAGCCTCATTCTTTAAAGCATTTCAAGAAATCATAGAATTATCAGGACACGAAATAGAATTTACAAAAAAGAAAGCACATAAGATTGAAGAGGAATTAAAGGAAATTTTTGTAGCCTTAGGATTTAGCACCGAAATACTTGGGTTTAAAACTGATTTAACAAAAGAAGAAATCAAAGACCAACAAATAGAAAAACAAGCATATTATAAACTATGGCATTTACTTTACTCGTTTGAGGGAGATAGTTCAAAATTAGGCAACGAAAAGTTAATTCAAAAGGTAATGGAACTATGTAAAATGCCAAAAGAATATGCAACTATTTTATCTAATATAACCTTCCCGTTGGATTATAGCAGTCTTAGTACAAGAGCAACATTGAAAATTCTTCCATTCTTAAAACAAGGGCTTATGTATAGCGATGCTTGTGAAAAAGCAGGCTATAAACATTCAAAAAAATCACTAACAAAAGAAGAAATAGAAAACAAAATATTAAGAGACTCTTTATCTCAACTGCCTAAAAATAGTTTAAGAAATCCTGTCGTAGAGAAAATTCTTAATCAAATGGTAAACGTTGTTAATTCTATTATAAAAGAATATGGCAAGCCTGATGAAATACGCATAGAATTAGCAAGAGAATTAAAGAAAAGTGCAAAAGAACGAGATGAATTAACAAAAGCAGTAAACTCTTCTAAAAAAGATCACGAAAAAATAGTAAGTATTCTCCAATCTTCCTTTAATATACAAAATCCAAGTCGCAACGATATAATTCGTTATAAACTATACGAAGAATTAAAACCTAATGGCTACCATACTTTATATACGAATACATACATACCACAAGAAAAATTATTTAGTAAAGAATTTGATATAGAACATATAATACCACAAGCCTTGTTGTTTGATGACTCATTTGCTAATAAGACATTAGAAAAAAGAGATGCAAACATAGAAAAAGGAAGAATGACAGCATACGATTACGTTTTAGAAAAACGAGGAGAACAAGGGATTGAAGAGTATAAATCAAAAATAGATAATCTTAATATAAGTTCATCAAAACGTAAAAAATTATTGATGCGAGAAAATGATATTCCAGACGGATTTATAGATAGGGATTTAAGAAACTCACAATACATATCAAAAAAATCAAGAGAAATATTAGAACAAATAGTTAAAGTAGTTAATACAACAACAGGTTCTGTTACTGATAGGCTTAGAGAAGATTGGCAGTTGGTTGATGTAATGAAAGAGTTGAATTGGAATAAGTATGACAAATGCGGACAAACAGAATCCTATACTAATAGAGATGGTAATGTAATAAAGAAAATAAAAGATTGGACTAAGAGAAACGACCATAGGCATCACGCAATGGACGCACTTACTATCGCTTTTACAAAACCAAGTTACATACAATACTTAAATAACTTAAATGCTCGTGTAGAAAAATCAGTAGAAGAATATCTTGATTTAGATAATGTAGAAATTAGACTATTAGATAAAGACAAAAGAAGTTCTGCCGTTTACGGAATAGAAACAAAAGAATTGTATAGAGATAAGAATGGTAAGTTAAGATTTAATCCACCAATGCCTTTGGACGAATTGCGTAAAGAGGCAAAAAAACATCTTGAAGACACCCTCGTGTCTATAAAGGCAAAAAATAAAGTTGTTACAAGAAATACTAATATAACTAAAACAAAGAATGGAGAAAAGCAAATTGTTCAACAAACTCCAAGAGGAGAATTGCATGAGGCGACTATGCAAGGTAAAATCAAACAATACGAAACAAAAGAAGAAACTATAAATGCTTCATTTGACAAAGAAAAAATACAAACCGTAGCCAACAAAGCATATAGAGAAGCATTGTTAAAACGTTTACAAGAGTTTAATAATGACCCTAAAAAAGCATTCACAGGTAAGAATAGTTTAGATAAAAACCCATTATACTTAGATTCTTTACACACAAATAAAGTTCCGTCAAAGGTGAAAGTAGTAAACTTTGTAGATGTTTATACAAAGAGAAAACCAATTGATAAAGATCTAAAAGTAGAAAAGGTGATAGATGTACAAATAAGAAAAATTTTAGAAGCAAGACTTAAAGAATATAACGGAGATAGTGCAAAAGCCTTTTCAAATCTTGATGAAAATCCAATTTGGCTTAACAAAGAAAAAGGAATAGCAATAAAACGTGTTACAATAAAAGGCACAAGTAATGTTATTGCTTTACACTCCAAAAAAGATAAAGACGGAAATTATATATTAAACGAAGACGGAACAAAACAAGCTGTAGATTTTGTAAATACAGGTAATAATCATCACGTTGCAGTTTATAAAAAACCTATTATAGATAAGAAAACATCTTTGCTAGCAACAGATGAAAAAGGCAATATTAAGTATGAGTTAGAAGAAGTTGTAGTTTCTTTCTTTGAAGCAACAATTAGAGCAAATAATGGCGAACCAATAATTGATAAAACACATAATCAAGATAAAGGTTGGCAATTCTTATTCACAATGAAACAAAATGAGTATTTTGTTTTCCCAAGATATGAAACAACAAAAGATGTAAATGGTAACGAAGTAACAATAAAAATATTTGCTCCAAAAGATATTGATTTACTAAATCCAGATAATTATTCTTTAATTTCTCCAAACTTGTTTAGAGTTCAAACAATGTCAAAAGTACAATATGGAAATAGTGTTGTGCGTGATTATAAGTTTAGAAATCATCTTGAAACCAAAGTTGAAGATATGAAAGAATTGAAAGAAATCACATATAAACAATTTAAAACTCTTTCTTTTGCTAATGAAATTGTTAAAGTTAGAGTAAATCATATAGGTCAAATAGTTGAGGTAGGAGAATATTAAAAATAACAACTCTTATGATTAAACGCACGCTTTGTTTTACTAATCCGGCATATTTGTCTTTGAAGAATAATCAATTAGTAATAAAACTTCCGGAAGTGGAAACAAATTCTTCTCTTCCGGAGGATTTTAAAGCAGAGGCAACTAAAACTATTCCGATAGAAGACATAGGAATAGTAGTTTTAGACAATAAACGTATAACAATCACGCAAGGGGTTATGGAAGCCTTGTTGGAAAACAATGCGGCAGTTATAACTTGCAACGAAAGTCATCTTCCAATCGGAATGCACTTGCCTTTGGTTGGCAACACCACACAAACCGAACGAATGCGTTATCAAATAGAAGCCTCTTTGCCACTTAAAAAACAACTTTGGCAACAAACAATTTCAGCAAAGATTCAAAATCAAGCCTCAGTTTTGAAACAAATGCGAGGAACAGAGGTGAGGAATATGCTAAAATGGGCAAGTGAGGTAAAGAGTGGCGATAGTGAAAACCTTGAAGCAAGGGCTGCGGTTTATTATTGGCAAAATGCTTTTCCGATGATTGAGAATTTTACTCGCTCTCGTGAGGGCGTTTCGCCTAATAATCTTTTGAATTATGGTTATGCAATCCTTCGTGCAATAGTTGCGAGAGCGTTGGTTTCAAGTGGCTTGCTTACAACTTTGGGAATACATCATAGAAACAAATATAATGCTTATTGTTTGGCTGATGACATAATGGAGCCTTATCGTCCATACGTTGATCGTTTGGTTATGCAACTTTATGATAAATATCCCAATTGTGAAGAACTTACAAAGGAACTTAAAGCGGAACTTTTGCAAATTCCTGTATTAGATGTTGTGATTTCTGGAAAGAAAAGTCCTTTGATGATTGCGGTGAGTACTACTACTTCTTCGCTTCAAAAGTGTTATAGTGGTGAATTGCGAAAAATAGTCTATCCAATAATAACTTAAATAAACAAGTGCAACGATTTAGTGAATATAGGATTATGTGGGTAATGGTACTTTTTGATTTACCAACAGAAACAAAAAAAGACAAAAAGGAGCATGCAAAGTTTCGTAAACGTCTTTTAGAAGATGGATTTACTATGTTTCAATTCTCAATCTATGTTCGACATTGTGCAAGCAAAGAAAACGCAGATGTTCACATCAAAAGAGTAAAGAGTTTTTTGCCAGAATATGGCTCTGTTGGTATAATTCACATAACCGATAAACAATTTGGAGAAATAGAAATCTATAATTGTGGAAAGAAAACTCCTACACAAGCAGGAGGACAACAATTAGAATTGTTTTAAATTCCAAAAAATCTTAATTAATAATTATATTATTATAAATAATAGCCTTATTTTTAAATCCTATTACTTTATATAAACAACAGAATCCGAGTCTTTTACTCAGATTCTGTTGTTTTTGCAAATGCAAAGATACTAAATTGAAAGCAATTCACAACACAATTTGGAGAAAGTCAGCCATTAGTAGGTTGTTTTTGCAAATGCAAAGATACTAAATTGAAAGCAATTCACAACCTTCGAATTTGGTGTTTGGATAGAAGAAAAGTTGTTTTTGCAAATGCAAAGATACTAAATTGAAAGCAATTCACAACACCTCCCATTATTACTTGATTACAAATGAGGTTGTTTTTGCAAATGCAAAGATACTAAATTGAAAGCAATTCACAACCTGCGAATTTGGTGTTTGGATAGAAGAAAAGTTGTTTTTGCAAATGCAAAGATACTAAATTGAAAGCAATTCACAACGTATTGATATAGTGCATTTGAAAAAGGAGTGTTGTTTTTGCAAATGCAAAGATACTAAATTGAAAGCAATTCACAACTTATTTGTTACTCTTACATACAATGAAGAAGTTGTTTTTGCAAATGCAAAGATACTAAATTGAAAGCAATTCACAACTGTCTCTTACAACTCCTCGTTCATCACAATGTTGTTTTTGCAAATGCAAAGATACTAAATTGAAAGCAATTCACAACGCAAAATACTTTGAAGTTATTAATGTTCGCGTTGTTTTTGCAAATGCAAAGATACTAAATTGAAAGCAATTCACAACTTGCGAATTTGGTGTTTGGATAGAAGAAAAGTTGTTTTTGCAAATGCAAAGATACTAAATTGAAAGCAATTCACAACACCTCTTAGAAATCCTGATTTTAAGAGAAGTTGTTTTTGCAAATGCAAAGATACTAAATTGAAAGCAATTCACAACTACGACAAAATACGCGAAATACACGAAGAAGTTGTTTTTGCAAATGCAAAGATACTAAATTGAAAGCAATTCACAACACAATTTTTTTATGCGACTTTTTTCTTCAAGTTGTTTTTGCAAATGCAAAGATACTAAATTGAAAGCAATTCACAACTTGTCGTCGTTTAGTTGTATTTCGTCAATGTTGTTTTTGCAAATGCAAAGATACTAAATTGAAAGCAATTCACAACAGATGAAGTTATGTTTGATATGACTTATAAGTTGTTTTTGCAAATGCAAAGATACTAAATTGAAAGCAATTCACAACATCTTTTCATTGTTAAATTATGTGTCAGTAGTTGTTTTTGCAAATGCAAAGATACTAAATTGAAAGCAATTCACAACAACTAAGACAAAAACAAATCGTCCAGCAATGTTGTTTTTGCAAATGCAAAGATACTAAATTGAAAGCAATTCACAACTTTAGGCGGAAATCTTCGCTATTCTGCTACGTTGTTTTTGCAAATGCAAAGATACTAAATTGAAAGCAATTCACAACCCAAGGCCAATGGTGCAGATATATGAAAAGGTTGTTTTTGCAAATGCAAAGATACTAAATTGAAAGCAATTCACAACTCTAAAATCTCTCGGGTGGGGCTTCTCGTAGTTGTTTTTGCAAATGCAAAGATACTAAATTGAAAGCAATTCACAACCCCAAAGCCCCCGCAATGCTTGGGTGTCAGGTTGTTTTTGCAAATGCAAAGATACTAAATTGAAAGCAATTCACAACAGGAAAACAAATACGTACTACAGGATTAATGTTGTTTTTGCAAATGCAAAGATACTAAATTGAAAGCAATTCACAACTATATTGATACTTTTATGAAAAATGATAAAGTTGTTTTTGCAAATGCAAAGATACTAAATTGAAAGCAATTCACAACATACTTACGATGAATTTGTTACAACAGACGGTTGTTTTTGCAAATGCAAAGATACTAAATTGAAAGCAATTCACAACACTGCATTTCTCTAACTTGCTCTTTGTGGTGTTGTTTTTGCAAATGCAAAGATACTAAATTGAAAGCAATTCACAACGCCAAAAAATATTGAAGTTATTAATGCTCGGTTGTTTTTGCAAATGCAAAGATACTAAATTGAAAGCAATTCACAACTTTCTTAAACTTCCAATATCATACGAACTTGTTGTTTTTGCAAATGCAAAGATACTAAATTGAAAGCAATTCACAACTAAAAAAGAAGTTTGAAGAAATTGAAAAGAGTTGTTTTTGCAAATGCAAAGATACTAAATTGAAAGCAATTCACAACCATCCAAAGTTTTAGGAAAACACGAAGTAAGTTGTTTTTGCAAATGCAAAGATACTAAATTGAAAGCAATTCACAACCATTTAAAGCAGTACCACCTGCTACGCAGGGTTGTTTTTGCAAATGCAAAGATACTAAATTGAAAGCAATTCACAACTGTAATGGTGTAACTTCTTCAAGGGTTATAGTTGTTTTTGCAAATGCAAAGATACTAAATTGAAAGCAATTCACAACACTTCAACAGTTAAGACTGATAATGTAAAGTTGTTTTTGCAAATGCAAAGATACTAAATTGAAAGCAATTCACAACTTTCTCTGTTCAAGAAATGAAAGTACAAGAGTTGTTTTTGCAAATGCAAAGATACTAAATTGAAAGCAATTCACAACTATTATGGTAAACGGAGTTTTACAAGAACAGTTGTTTTTGCAAATGCAAAGATACTAAATTGAAAGCAATTCACAACTGAACCATAAAGAGCAAGTTAGAGAAATGCGTTGTTTTTGCAAATGCAAAGATACTAAAATGAAAGCAATTCACAACACATCCTCAGTATTTATACCGAAATGATATGTTGTTTATGCAAATGCAAAGATACTAAAATGAAAGCAATTCACAACCGGTCATAATCAAGCTTTACAAATGCCTTCGTTGTTTATGCAAATGCAAAGATACTAAAATGAAAGCAATTCACAACAGATACACCGATAAAATACTTTCTTTGTAGGTTGTTTATGCAAATGCAAAGATACTAAAATGAAAACAATTCACAACGGGAGTTTCGCAAGGTATTCCAACTTCTACGTTGTTTATGCAAATGCAAAGATACTAAAATGAAAGCAATTCACAACTTAGCTATCGCTCTTCCTCTATCAAAATCGTTGTTTATGCAAATGCAAAGATACTAAAATGAAAGCAATTCACAACAACTTCCCAGTTCAATCACGTATGCGTGCAGTTGTTTATGCAAATGCAAAGATACTAAATTGAAAGCAATTCACAACAAATATTGTTGGAACAAATGCACATACGCGTTGTTTTTGCTAAATCAATGAAAAAAATATGAAAGAAATGTAACAAAATAATATTTTATATTGTATATACACAATATAAATAGTTTTTAATAAATAAAAATAGATTGGATATGAAGAGTTTTTTATTTTTTATTTGTGGTTTAGTATGTGCAAATATGCTTTTGGCACAAGGTCAGTTTGTAGAAGGAGATTTGACTTATCGAGTAACAACAAGCAATAACGTAGAAGTAATATCGTGCGACACTTCTGCAATAGTGGTTAATATTCCAGCAACTGTAATTTATGAAGGGGTAGATTATAATGTTGTTTCTATTGGAGAGCAAGCATTTCAATACAGATTAAATCTTACATCAGTTACTGTTCCTGATGGAGTTGTGAATATTGGAGACAGAGCTTTTTATTCTTGCAAGAATTTAACTTCTGTGTATCTTCCAGAAGGTCTTGCTCATATTGGCAACAAGGCTTTTAATCGTTGCGGTTCTTTGGATTCTATTTCAATACCAAACGGAGTTGTTCACATAGGAGACTATGCTTTTGCAGGAACATCATATAGTTTTCTTGAAAGCAATCCTCGTTTTAGTTCTATCGTAATTCCAAATACAGTGTCCTACATCGGGAAAGGAGCATTTGCTTATTGCACCAATTTAGTAGAAGTTGTCTTTGAAAACAACTCTCAGATAACTTCATTTGCAACTTTGAACGCATGGGAATTTGATGGAGTATTTGCAGGTTGTGTAGCATTGACTTCTATAACTCTTCCACAAAATCTCAGCGATTTAGGAGATTACACCTTCTATGAATGTGCAAGCCTAACTATTATCGATATTCCACAAAGTGTTTCCCATATAGGAAAGTACGCATTTAGCAATTGTTTTGAACTTACTGATGTGTATCTTCCCGATAATGTAGAAATTGATTCAACAGCCTTTAATAATGTAGGAGCAAAATTTATAGACGGATTAACCTATTCGGCAGATTTACAATTGAACATAGGAAGTAATTGTTTAAATAATATAGGAGGGTTAGTAACATTCTATATAGCAGGAGAGGTTTATGCTAATACACCGGAAGAAATATTTGTTATTGATTGCGAAGAAAACAAAGTAGGAGAAGTCGTTATCCTTGACAATATTGAATATGCAGGAGTTAATTATCCAGTTACCGCTATTGGAACAACAAATTTCACTTCTCCTTTTGATAATTGCGATAATTTTACCTCTCTTGTAATAGGAAATAACATAACCACCATAGGAGAAAAATTATTTGAGGACTGTTACAATTTAAGAAACCTTGTTGTAGGTGAAAACATTGATTCTATCGGTACAGAAGCTTTCTTTACTTGTGAAAATCTTACCTCAGTAAAAACTCTTGCAACAACTCCACCTATATTAGGACAAAATGTCTTTTCGTATGAAATAGATACCTTAATAGTTCCTTGTGGTACAGAAGATAGTTATATGGCTACAAATTGGAGCTACTATTGGCACCCTATATTTTATAGCACAATAATAGAAGAAACAGCAATCAATGAAACAATCACAGCAACTATTAACGAAGGAGAATACTACACAGAAAATGGATTTAATGAAAATCAAGCAGGAACCTACACTCAAATCTTTACCGCAGAAAATGGTTGCGATAGTATAGTTACCCTACATCTATATGTTAACGTTTCCATTGAAGAAGCACAAGATGTAGAAATATCCATATATCCTAATCCAACCAAAGATAAACTCTATTTAACTCAAACAATAGAAGAAATAAATATAATCAATCAACAAGGAATAACGGTTCTTCAAACCAAAAATACTAACTCAATTAATCTTACAAACCTTCCCGCAGGAGTTTATTATATAAGAATGGTAAATAAAGGAAATATTTTAATCCAAAAAGTGATTAAGAAATAAAAAAAACACAAAAAATATGGCACAAAAAAGCGACTTATATCAAAAAAGCCCCCATTTTCACAAAAAGCCGAACAAAAATATAAAAAAATAATCTCGCACAAAATCAACGATTTAGCGCTGAGGTATAAAAAAAAGATCAGAAAATATTTGGTAATAACGAAAAAGGTAGTACTTTTGCAATCCCAAAACGGACGGAACGAGGCGAGAAGGGACAGCAGA
>JAZRIM010000028.1:0-67972 GCA_045645265.1 Candidatus Onthomorpha sp. | reverse complement strand
TAATCCGTTTATTTCCATCGTTGCAACTTCTTGTGCTGGGTTTGGATAAATCATTGCTGTGATTGCTCCTGCTATTGCGTCATTCAAGCCTGATAGTGTGAAGGTTTCTACTGCTCCGTATGTTGTGCCTGCTTCGTTTGTGATGTATGCACGATAGAAGTATGTTTGTCCTTCTACTAAGTTATTAACGTCTTGGCTGAATGTTGTGCCATTTAGGGTTGCTGTGATGTTTTGAACGTTTGCGTCTTCAAGTGTGAAGTCTGCTACTGTCGCTAAGGCAAAGCCTATTGTGTAGTTTTCAGAGTTTCCTGCACTTACTAAGGCTCCATTCAAGGTTGCACTTGTGTTGCCTACGTTTGTTGCTGGTGCTGTTGTTACTTCGCCTTCTACTACTACAACTGGTGCTGCTGTTGTTGTGAATGTCATTTCTGTGCCTTCTACTGTGCCGCTTGCTGTGGTTGCATAGGCTTTGAATATGTAGGTTGTTTGTTCTGTTAGACCGTTTACTACTGCTGAGATGGTTGTACCTGTTGCTGATACTTCGCTCCATGTTGTTGCACTTTGTGTTTTGTACTTGAATCCTTGGGCTGTGATTGTTTCACTGCCGGCTGTGATTGTTCCGTTCAAAATTGCACTTTGGTGATCTACGCCTGTGGCTGCAAGTGTTGTAACTACTGGGGCTATTATTTCACCTCCTTGTTCTGCAAGTGTTGTAAAGGTTGTTGATACCCATACTGATGTTTCTTCTCCACAGATTGCTCTTACTTCTACTGTGTAAGCTGTATTTGCTGTTAAGCCTGTTAGAGATTTAGATGTTGTTGTTAAAGTTTCTGCTTCGCCTGAGTTCACTCTAAATTCGTAATTGCTTGCTGTTCCATTCCATGTGATTTCAGCTGTTGTTTCTGTGATGTTGCTTGCTGAAAGGTTGGTTGGTGCATCGCATGGTTCTGGGTCTGTGCCTCCTTGTTCGCCTTCTGCGTCATAAATTGTGAATGCATCAATAACTACTCCATAACCATAAACTCCCATAGATTCAAATGCTATTTGATATGTTTCACTTGCATTTGGCAATGCGATAGAGTCTAATACCCATTGGTCAATTTCTCCATTCATTGTCATCAATTCAATCCATGATTCATCTGAATTTGTTCTATACTTAACGGTTAAACCTTCTACTGCACCAAAATCAGATAAACGTTGATAATTAAACTTCAAATAAGGATTGTCTAATGCTGTTAAATCAAATATAGGTGATATTAATCTTCCTGATACTCCTTGCTCATAAGTATGCCAGATAGACTGTTCTCCTATAGGGATAAACACATCATCCAAGTCTGTTGCTGTTAATAACACCCAAGGATATGGATACATAGAATATCCTGTGATTGTTTCAGCTGACCAACATCCTAAGTCTGCTCCTTCAAATCCTTCCACATAAGGGAATGAAGCTATAATTCCACAAGGTGTGTTGAATGAAACAGTAGATGTAGGTAATGATTCTTCATCACCACAATTTGCAGTTACATAAACAAGGTATGTAGTAGATAATTCAAGAGCTGGCAATTCTATTGTTGTTTCACTTGCAGTAATCATAGAGTATTCTTCTTCGTTTAATGCTTTGTAATATACATTCCAAGCTGAGTGTGATTCATCGTTATCTGTCCAAGAAACAGTTGCAGATGTTTCTGTTATATTTGATACAACTACTGAGTTAGATACAGGTTCTGCACATGAAGATGGTTCATTTATCATAAAGTCTTCAATGTATAAATCATTGTCTGCATTCCACTCTGTACTTTCTGCATAGAATCCAACTTTAATCAATCCTGTCAATGGATTACCTTCAGCATCTTGAAGAAGAAATCTTACTCTTGTAAATGATGTTGTTAAATCTGAAAGATCATGCTCTGTATCGCTGTCTCCCTCTGCAAAAATAATTGCATTTGCATTTGACCAAGTTGCTCCTCCGTCAGTAGAAACTACTATTGCAAATTTATCGTCAGTCGCAATACTTGGAGCCATTGTAGGATCTCCCCAAGCTGAGAAAGCAACTTTTGCAGAAACTTCATATAATGTTTCATCTTCACCTAAATCTATTTGTGGAGAGATTACCCATTCTTTTTTAACATCATAAAGATTCAAACGAAGTTTTCCTGTAGAATTTCCTTCTATTGTATTAGTAGAATGTACCCAAGCGGCAGTGCCGTATGTAAGGGTTGTATTATTTGACAATAATCCTGTTGCTACTTGCCAGCATGGATTTGTTATTACATTTGTTGTAAAGTCTTCTGTCAATGGAGCAGTTAAAGCAATACATTCTGTTCTAAATGTAAGTGTAGTAGATTCTGCTGATTCTTCTCCTCCACAATCTGTTTTTACATAAACTGTATATTGTGTGTTAGGTGTTAAATCGCTTAATTCAATTGAAGTTTCACTTGCAGTAACCATCTCGTATTCTGTATCTGATTCTGCTTTGTAATATACATTCCAAGCAGATTGAGTATCATCGACTGTTAGCCAAGAAATAACTGCTGAAGTTTGAGTTAGGTCTGTTGCTGTCAAAGAATTATCAACAGGTTTGAAACAAGTGATTTCTTCTCCGACTTCTTCTATCATAATGTTATCAATAATTGCTGGTGGTTGAGAACCGGAACCTGAGTCATTTCTCCAAACAAATACAAGTTTTCTTAATTCATTTGGATTGTTTGATAATGTAACGCTCATATTTTGAGTTCCTTCCACTAAATTAACAAAGGTATAATAAGACTCTGGATTATTATCCATTATGACACCATTTTCATAATCGTCAGCTCCATAATAAACATATTCATCATTTGAAGCCTCATAAACAATATCTGCAGGAACCCAATATACTTTCAAGTAATCAAATGAACTTTCTCCTCTTATTGTTAAGTCAAAACTAATTCTAACAGAGTCTGTCGCTCCTAATTGGAATAATTTTTCTGCTACAACAACTGAAGGGGTACCTGTAGTATAAGATGCTGATGTTCCATTATTATTAGAAATATATAACTTTCCATTTGTTGAATCAGCAGGAGTTCCTACATACCATTTGTTTACACAAGATCCATTTTTCAACATCCATCCATTATCTCCTTCTTCATCAAAATTGCAAGTGTAAGGTACTTCTGTTGGTTCTTGAAGAGTATATATTGTTTGTGTTGCAGACATAACACTTTCGTCAGAACCGCAAACTCCCGATACTGAAACATAGTACAATGTCATTGGAGTAAGTCCTTCTATTGTGAAAGTAGTATCTGTTGTTGTTGCTGTTTCCACTTCTTCTGAACCTGCTGCTCTATAAGAAATTATATAATTGTCTGCTTCTGTTGAAGACCAAGCTACGTCAAATGTAGTAGTATTTGGATTTGAAACAACTACATCTTGAACTTGTGCACAAGGTGATATTGATAAAGAAACATTATCAATAGCTGCTGGAACTACTAATTCAGAGTTGTTTATATATCCAAGAGCTGTAAATACTAAACGTTTTTCTCCTGTAATGTTTCCAAGGAATATTCTTTCAGTTTGCCATTCGTCAGAACCTGTTACTATAGCAACTATATTGTTTTCATTTAATAATCCAGTTGTTGGAAGAGGAGTAGTTTCTGCAATATAAACTGCAATACCTCCATAAACACTTTGATCTTCTTGGCGACCTGTTACTTTCCAATCAAATGAAAGTTCGAAGTTTTCTTCTGATTGACCAAAATCAAAATCTTTCCAAAGGTGAGAAATTGTTGCTGATGATGTTTGAGTTGCTGCATAAGTTGAGCCATCATTTGAAATGTACGCTGCAGGCGCTTCATTTCCTGTTCCTTCTCCTACAACCCAAGCATTAGGTGTGTTTGAACCATTATCTACAAACCACATTCCTTCGTCAAATGATGTTTCGTAAGGAATTCCTTCTGATGAAGCAAGTGTAGTGAATGTTATTGTTGTCCAATCTGATTCTGCATCTTCACAAATTGCTCTTACTGCAAATGTATATGTTGTTTCAGGATTTAAGTCTGTTAATTCTATTGCATCTGTTGAAGAAATTTCTTCTGCAGTTGCTGTATTAGGGTCTACGTCTACCCCTTCTACCAAAGCATATTCCCAAGTTGTTGCAGGGCCCCAAGATAAGAATGAAACTGTTGCTGATGTTGTAGTTATAGAAATAGGATCTACTCTTAGAGCGTAAGGTGCTGGACATTCGCTCCAATCTTCTACTGCTATATCATCTAGAGCCAAATAGTTGTCTCCATTGGAAACTAAACTTTCTCCATAGAATGCAAAACGAACTTTTCCAGTTATTGGTTCATCGTTTGCATTTACAAGTTTATAAGAGTATCTTGTCATTTGAAGACCTATATCAGACATATTGTGTTCTGTATCCGCATCACCATCTGCAAATACTATACCATTTGCTATATCCCAAGTTGCTCCATTATCAAGAGATACCATAACAATAAATCTATCATCTGGTGCAGAGTCTGGTGCAACATTACTATTATATTTTCTTAAGCCAACAGAAAATGCAAGTTGTTTTACTTCTTCATCTTCTGGTAAATTGATTGAAGGAGTAACTAACCAACCTCTTGTTGTTGTACTATAAAGATTTATACGATATACAGAAGATGTTGATGCTCCAACAGGGAAATCTACTGCATGATACCAATAGCCAGTTGTGCTTGTAAGATTTTCAGATGCTATTTGTCCTGATAGAGGTAAATATGAACTATATTTATTCCAACAAGTAGGATTCAAAACTGGGTCTTGATCAAAGTTTTCAAACCAAGGAGTTGTTTCTGCTTGACAAGGAGTTAATATAGTAATAGGATTAACATATACTACTTCTGCCGCATCTGAACACAAAACGCCAACTTTAATTTCATAGTTTGTTAAGGCTTCTATGCCTTCTGTAATGTAATAAGGGAATTCTTCTATTGTAAGATCTGTTACTTCTGTCCACTCTTCTTGATCAACGGCTTTGTATTGAAGAGCATAAGTAACATCAACATTAACATCATCTACCAAAGAAACAACCAAATTAAAAGTTCCCTCTTCTGTTTCTGCAACTTCTACACTTGGAGTTAATGACAAAGAAGTACAAGATGCAGTATAAATAGAAACATTATCTATTGCTGCAGGAGGGTTATCTCCCATTGAGCTATCATTGTGCCAAGACAATGCTAAATAATATTGACCTGGAGCAATTGTAGTAGGAAAATCCAAAGTTTGTCTTTGCCATTGATTTGATGTATTTGGAAAATCTGCTATTACATAATCATCGTTAATTTCGTTACTAAGACCCGCTGTAAATGGAATTAAAGAAACATACACTTTATCACAACAAGTTTCTGCATTATTTTTGTAATCAAATGCTATACCATATAAGATATTTTCTTCAATGTTGATAAGAACAGAAGCGTGTGCAGTAGATGTTTGATTGTTTACATAGGCATTTGACACACCTCCATTGCTACTAATATACAATCCGTTTCCTTCAGGCTCAGCGTCTTCACTTGTAGAATTGTGTCCAAGTGCACCTATATACCATTTATTTGTATCTTGATTAGTTAAAGTCCAAACAGAAATATTATCTAAATCATCAAAAGTTTCAGTATAAGGAAGTACTAAGAAATTATCTTCTGTTGGTAATGTGATAAAAGAAGTCATTCTTTCAAAACTATTTCCACCTTCACATACTGTATAAACTTTTACTTGATATTCTGTGTATGGATTAAGTCCTGTTAAAGTGTAACTAAGGTCTGTTATGTTTTCACTTGCTACTTGCCATTCTGTTTCGGCAGTAGTTTTATATGCTAAACCAAATGTTGTTGAACTTTCGTCCATTATCTCCCAATTGATTGTTGCTCCTTCTGTAGTTAAACTTTCTATATCGTAAGTTACATTTTTAGGAGAAAAACAAAATCCCTCAAGCACTTCTATTTCAAACCTTGTTACAGGAATGCTTGTGTTAGTATAAGAGGAGCCTGGTTGAGACGTGATAGCGAACTCACTAATATCACTATAATCATATACAGATGAACTAATTGGTGTATGTCTAAAATAAGGAGGAGTAGAAAACGACGTACCATCTCTTATCACTGCGACAAGCAAATTGCCAACTCCTGTATAGTTATAAGGTGTTGTTAGGGCAAAAGTATTGCATCCAGGCACAAAGTTAGCAGGTCCTGAATATACTTCTGTGAAATCACTTCCAACAACGAAAGATTCTAAAGAAGCATTTGTTACCTCTTTCATGTAAATAGTCATTGTTCCGTTACTATAAGCATTTTCGGAAACATAATAACTAATACTTGAAATTGTACCTGGCAACAATTCTGTTGCAGGATAAAGAGATTCGGTAAACGAATTCTCATAATTCATATACATCGGCACATAAGACGATGCTGTTGATGTTGTTGAGTCGCCGACAATGACCGATGTGGTCTGAGCCGACAATTGCATAGCGAAGATTATCGCCATTGCAAATAATAATAATTTTTTCATGTTTTATTATTTTGGTTAATACTAATAATTAAAGAGGGCGAAGTTATAAATTATCTTTAAATGCACAAAATTCTTTCAAAGAAAAATTAAAATCTTCTATTGACATAGTTTTTTAAATCAAAGAATGAGTAAAATATTTCAAAGAAATAATTTAATAAATGACTGCTTTATTTTCCTAAATGAAAGAGTTGTTAAAGATGATTGTAACTTGATAAAAATCACGCAATAAAAGATTGGATTAAAACAGAAAAAATAAGAAAGGAAATTTAAAACTATTTTATTTTTTCTTTACTTTTTGGCAGTATTTGTTTTTTTTGTACCTTTGGGGTTTCTTTTAAAAAATATTTTGTAATGAAAAAATTTATACTTTCAGTATTTATCTCTCTGTTTTTAGGGATAGCATTTGGTCAAGAGATAAAAATATCTCAACAATTTAAGGACTTAGAATTGGAAACTATTACTTTCAATGGGCAAACCTATTACACATTGAATATGGGTGAAGAATTGTTAAGTTCAAACAAGGTTGGTCAAGCCGATTTGCCTACATATAATTGTTTGATTGAAATTCCTTTTTGCTCCGATGTGGTAATTGAGCAAACAATTATTTCAAAAGAAACAATAAGTTTAAAGAATGGTTGGAAAATTTATCCTAAACAGCCCTCTCAATCTAAGCAAAATGAAGATATTCCATTTGCTTTTGACAAGGATTATTACTCTCGCAACTCGTTAGGAGAAACTGAGATTGCTCAAATAGAGATTTTAGGAGTTATGAATGGGGTTCGCTTGGCTCGATTGAGCATTTGTCCTATTCGTTACAACCCTTCAACCTCCGAAATTGAACATATAAAACAAGTAGATTTAACTCTTTCTTTTGTAAATCCTGATTGGGAAAAGACAAATAAGACTAAAAACAAATTAAGCAAAAGTTTTAATCAATTTTTAGACAAAAAGGTTATCAATTTTAATAAATCTACTTCTGCATCTTCATTTAATTCTCCTTTAAATCGTCCTTTCAAAATGATTATTCTTTCTTCTCCTATTTTCAGAGAAGAGTTGCAAACTTTTATTCAATGGAAAAAACAACAAGGTTTTGAAATAGTAGAATTATATACTGACGAAGTTGGCACAACTGAAACTGCTATAAAAAATTATCTTCATAATCTTTGGGAAAATAGCCAAGACGGATTTGCAGATTACCTTTTGATTTGTGGCGATACAGGACAAGTTCCAGCATGTGCAGGAGTTCATATGTATTATTCAAACGACAGTCAGCCAACAGACCTTTATTATGCTGAATATACAGGAGATATTTTACCAGATGTGTTTTATGGCAGATTTTCTGCAACATCGGCTGCTCAAATGAGAAGCATAATCGAAAAGACTATCAAATATGAGAAATATGATTTTGAGGATAATCAATATCTTAATAAGGTTCTTTTGGTTGGAGGAAAGGAAACATCTGGTTCTGCTCCAACTTGTGTAAATGGACATTTGAATTACGTTAAGCAATATTTTGCAGGAATGGACACTTCTGTCTATTACAATCCTTCTTCTGCGAACTATGTTTCTGAAATCAAGCAAAAAATGAATGAAGGTAGAGGATGGATAAACTATTCTGCACATTGTGATGAAACAGGTTGGTCAAACCCTTCTTTTGATAAGACTGACGTTGGTCAAATGACTAACACAGAAAAATATAGTTTCTTTTTAAATAATTGTTGCTTGTCTAATCGTTACAGTGTGTCTGAATGCTTTGGCGAAAAGCTTTTAAGAGCAGACAATAAAGGCGCAATAGGAGTTATAGGTGGCACAAACTATACTTATTGGAGCGAAGATTTTTATTGGGCTGTTGGAGCAAAAAGCATAAACTTAAATCCATCTTATAATAGCAATAAATTAGGATGTTATGACAGGTTTTTTCACACTCATGGCGAAGAGTTTGGACAACATTACGTAAGTGCAGGAGAAATAGTAGCAGCAGGGAACTTGGCAGTCACTGCTTCGGGCTCTGACCTTACTGAATATTATTGGGAAATCTACACTTTACTTGGCGACCCTTCTCTTATACCACATACAGGTGAAGGATTAGAATTTAATGCAGAACTTCCAGAATTATTAAGCTTAGGAGAAAGCGAATTAAACCTTGAAAATTTACCTGCTTACACATACGTCGGAGTTTCATTGGAAGGAGAATTGTTGGGAGCTGCACAAGCAAATAGCGAAGGTGAAGTAACAATAAATTTTGAACCAATAAATGAAGTTTCTTATCTTAATGTTGTTTTGACAAATCAATTTTACCAAACAAAGATTGATTCAATTCTTGTTTCACCAAGTCAAGATGCATTCATAAGTCTTAAAAATATAAAATTTATTGATGTAGAAACATCACAGGAAGTAGAAAAACTTACACCGTCAAAAGAATATTATTTGAATTTTACTGCAAAAAACGTAGGAAATCAATCCTTGGCAAATGCTAATGTTACATTGAGCAATGCAAATAATTCAAATATTATTGTAGGTACACAAAATCTTGGATTCATTGCATCGAATACAGAAATACAATCAACAAATACTTTGAAAATTAAAGTAAATGATGGTTTGTTTGAAGGGACTAATATTTCATTGCAAGCAACAGTAATAGGCGATAATTATTCAAAATCAAAAGATATAACAAAAAAAGTTGCCGCACCTAAATTAGCGATAGAGACAATAAAAATTTCTAATGTTAATGACGGAAAACTTGTAAGAATTACTTTAAGCAATCAAGGAAGTGTTGAAGTTGCAGAAGGTAATTTGGAAGTTAAGGAAATATCTGATTGGATTGCTTTAAGCTCTAACTCTGTTGTTGTTCCAGCTATAAATTCAAATTCAGAAACAGAAGTATCTTTTACAATGATTGTAGATGATTCTGTTTTTTCTCAACAAGATTCTCTATATTTTACCTTAGATTATTCTTGTGGTTATTATATGGTTTCTAAATCATACGTAATAAATTTATCAAATCAATTAGAATCTTTTGAGAGTGGAGATTTTACTTTTGTGGATTGGGAAAATGATGCAACAATAGGCTGGATTATTGACTCGACTACTTCTCATAGTGGAACATTCTCTGCACGTTCTGCAAACATTATTGATAATGAAATAACAACTCTTTCAATAAGAGTAAATACTATGTTGAGGGATTCTGTTTCTTTTTATTATAAAGTATCATCAGAAAACAATTATGACTTTTTCCGCTTTTATATAAATGGAACTCAAAAACTGAAAGCATCAGGAACAAGTAATTCTGATTGGCAATACAAAAAATTTTCATTGAATGCAGGAGAAAATATATTGAAGTGGGAATATAGCAAAGATTATTCTTCATCAAGTGGAGAGGATTGTGTGAGAATAGATGATGTACAATTGCCTCACAAAGCTTCTTGTGTAGGATTGGAAACCTATGCTGAGTTATCTAATGTTAATATCTATCCTAACCCAACAAAAGATTACGTTGTGTTAAGTAATTTAAACGGAGAGAGCCAAATTACTATAATAGACATTAACGGAAGAATGAGATATTATCAAAACACTTCACTTAATCAGGTAGAAATAAATCTTGCTGGATTGGAAAGTGGAGTTTACACCTTAAATGTCATAAAAGACAATGTCGTTTTATCTAAAAAATTAGTTATAGAATAGTAATAAAATGCAAGATAGCCTTTCCATATCGACATTTTCAACAAAAGTAGATTTAGATACTGCAACTCCTCTTTATATTTATAAGGATACAACAGTTGCAAGTGCAGATGCCGATATGGATTATGGCTTTATGGAATATACTTCGCAAACTCTTAAAGATGTATTGCCGACTCCGGTTTTTGAAGAAAGCCTTTTGAAAGAAAAGACTTACATTCTGAAAAAGCCTTTAACACTTCATAAATTGCAACCTGCTCAATATACTCAAACTTGGACTTTTTCAATAATTGTTCTCTTCTTTATTGTTTTATCAATCGGCTTTAAGTTTTTTCGCAATAGGTGTTTAGATATTATTCACTCTGCTTTATCATTAAAATCATTTGAAATACTCAACAAAACAACTAACCCCCTTGTTTTAGTTTCTGCATTTTTATTTTTTCCAATAGTAGCATTATTATCTTATTCTGCTATTGCATATTGGTTTGCCTCAGAAATAAACCTTTTTGGAAATATTAAATTTTACTTATTTTCACTTGTCGCAATATTTGTTATTATTATTGTAAAAATATTATTGGTAAAATTTTTCGGACTTCTTTTCAGATGCAACACTCAAGCAAATGCCTATATAAATAATTTATTGGTTTATATGAGTTTTGACTCTCTATTGCTGATTTTACCTATTTTTGCCTCAATGTTTACTTATGAGTCTTACAGGTTTATTTTGCTAATAATTTCTCTGTCATTGTTTGTTTTATTGTCTGTTATTAGAGCGATAAGAGGCTTGTATATTATCATAAAATTCCCCAAATTTTTTCATATTTATCTTTTTTCGTATCTTTGCACCCTCGAAATCCTACCCTTATTGTTAGTTTATAGGTGGATTTTTTAAGAAAATAGCGAAGATATTTATGATAGAAAGAACAATTAAAAACATTTTAATTTCTCAACCTGAGCCAACAGATTTGTTGAAAAACCAATACAAAGCCCTTTCAAGCAAATACGAAGTTGAATTTACGTTTTACAAATTTTTTGATGTAGTAGGCATTAGCAATAGAGAGTTTAGAGATGCTAAAATCTCTCTTTTGGATCATAGTGCAGTTATATTTACAAGTAAATTATCTGTTGACAATTATTTCCGTTTAGCAAAAGAACTTCGTTTAACGATTCCAGAAACAATGAAATATTTTTGCATAACTGAAACTGTTGCTAATTATATGCAAAACTATGTTCAATATCGTAAAAGAAAGATATTTTATGGCAAACTTACATTTAAAGATTTGGTAGAAGTGATTGCCAAACACAAAGAAGAGAAATTTATCATTCCTTGTGCGGAAGATTCTTCTATTGATTACTTTACTATGTTGGATACTGCAAAAATAAAATATACAAAAGCAGTTATGTATCGCTCTGAGCCAAAAGATTTAAGTAATATTGACATTAAAAAATTTGATATGATAGCAATGTTTTCTCCAATAGGAGTTAAATCTTTTATACAAAGCTTTCCACAAATAACTTCTGAGGAAATTTTCATTGCTGCTTTCGGAACAACGACTCAAACAGCATTAAAATCTGCAAAACTTAAAACCTACGTTCCTGCTCCTACAAAAGAGGCTCCTTCTATGATAATGGCGATAGATAAATTTTTGTCTTTAAATACAGAAGAAAGAAAAGAATGGATGGCTACAATAGATGCAGAATTTAAGGCAAAGAAAAAAACAACTACTACAAAGACTGCTACTACTAAAAAAGCAACTGCTGCAAAGAAAACAACGACTACGAAAAAAACTACTGCAAAAACAACAACCACAAAGAAAACATCTAAAACCAAAGATGAATAATTTCCCTAAGGGAGAACGACTAAATAACGTCAAACAAATAGAAAATCTATACGCTAAGGGAGATAAGTTTATGGCTTATCCTTTTAGCGTTAGATTTATTTATAACAAAGAGCAAAATCTTGACAATTCTAAAATGTCTGTGGTGATTATCGCTCCTAAACGCTATCAAAAATTAGCCGTTAATCGCAATCGTGCAAAAAGACTTTTAAGAGAGGCATACAGACTTAATAAACATTCCCTTCAAAAAAAGATAACTAATTCTTCTTCTCAGTTATTTATAAGCATTGCTTTGGTTTCAAAAACTATGCCTGATTATCGCCTAACGGAAACAAAGGTTAAAGAAATTTTTTCTTCAATTGAAAAAAAAATATTCAGTGAAAATAATTAAGAAAATTTTCTCTTTTGTATTTTTAGCATTGATAAGATTTTATCAAGTGGCAATTTCTCCGCTTAAACCACCTTCTTGCAGATTTACTCCTACGTGTTCACAATATGCAATAGAGGCTATAAGAAAGCATGGACCGTTTAAAGGACTTTATTTGGCGATAAGGAGAATACTTCGTTGCCATCCTTGGGGTGGAAGTGGATATGACCCCGTTCCATAAAAAGAATCAATAAAATAAAGCAAAGAAATAACTTATCAATTCTTTGAAATAATTTCTTATCTCTAAGAGATAATTTGCTATCTCTTTGCTTTATTTATTCAATTATTGTTTGTCGTATTTCAATACTTCATCATTAAAGAAATCTAATTGAACTCCTGCTTGTGCAAACATTTGTTCTGAATCTTTTCCTGCATGGTATTTCATTTGACAAACCACTCTTTTGATTCCACAATTTATTATCATCATTGCACAAGTTCTACAAGGAGTCATTTTACAGTAAAGAGTAGCTCCATCAAGTGCTATTCCTCTTCTTGCAGCTTGACAAATTGCATTTTGTTCTGCATGAACAGTTCTCATACAGTGATTACTAACGCTCCCATCTTCATTTATCATTTGCTTAAACAAATGTCCGACATCATCACAATGTGGTAATC
The DNA here is from genome assembly GCA_045645265.1 of Candidatus Onthomorpha sp. Taxonomy (GTDB): domain Bacteria; phylum Bacteroidota; class Bacteroidia; order Bacteroidales; family P3; genus Onthomorpha. The sequence continues at coordinate 54,898 of JAZRIM010000028.1, read as the reverse complement.
CTTTCGGAGCTCCTACATAGCCTGTTACAAGCACTTGTTTATCTTTGACAATCACACAACCGCTTCTGCCTCTATCACAAGTTGCTCTTTTTGCCGCTGCATTAGCCAAATCCATAAAGTATTCGTCCCAAGAAGGTCGCTTAAATTTTTCCATTTGCTTTAATACATCTTCTACTTGCTTTGATAGAGATTCTATATCTTGGTCATTGTTGAAAGTATAATCTGCTTTTTGCATACAGATTGCAATGTTTTGACTATTATTATTGTCAGATTGCATTTCACGTTTTTCATTTTCAACAAAGGTTTCAAAACTTACATTATCCGTAGCACTTTTCCTTAGAGAGATTCTTTGATAGCGTGTTTTGATGTCTGCATCTACTGAAAATAAATAGAAATTGTGAATATTTCTTAGTAATTCTATTTCTTTATCATTGCGTATGCTTTCTATTATGCAATCTTCTCCATTTTTTATTGCAGTGTTTAAAATGGTTTTTACAATGTAATCGTTTCCAAACTCTTCTCTTAGAGAATTAGCAGTTGAAGTCATAGTATCGCGATTTATTTCTAAACCACGTTTTTTTATTTCTTCAACAAGAAAATCTCTTACCGAATAATGTTTAAATCCTTTTTTAATTAACAATTCTACTATAGTGCCTTTTCCTGCACCTATTGTACCTGTTATACCTATTATTATCATACTTTATATTTGTAAGATAAGTTATCAAGTTCTTTGTTTGCTTTAACTATTTTATCTTTTAGAGATTCTTTATAGTCAATCATTTTCTTTTTTAACTCATCGTCTGCTGTGGCAAGTATTTGTAATGCTAAAATTGCTGCATTTAACGCTCCATTTATTGCAACTGTTGCAACAGGTATTCCTGGTGGCATTTGCATCATTGCAAGTGCTGCATCCATTCCTTCTAATGAGGCTTTGATTGGCACACCTATAACAGGCAATGGAGTCATTGCTGCTATTACTCCTGGTAAGTGTGCTGCCATTCCTGCTGCTGCAATAATTACTTCAATGCCTCTTTTGTGTGCATTGGTTGCAAATTCTTCTACTTCTTTTGGAGTACGGTGTGCAGACAAAGCATTGATTTCAAAAGGTATTTCCATTTGTTCAAAAAACTTTGCCGCATTTTCCATAATAGGCAAATCCGAAGTGGAGCCCATAATTATACTTACTCTTGCTTTCATTTTAAAATCCTAAATATTTAATGTAATTAAATCATTTCTTGCTCTTTTAAAAATTCCATATACTTTTGAGAAAAGTATTCAGCATCTTTTTTTGTGTATCTTACGTTAGTGAATACCTGTGCAAGATTTTCTTGTTTTGACTCTGCGATATATTTTTTTATTTGAGGGAGTTGTTCAAATAATTCATAGAGTTGTTCAATTTTTTCTTTGTTATAATTTTCGTATTCTTCGTAATGCACAACTGCCTCTAAGGGAAGGCGTTCTGTTAAAGGAGGATTTTCTGCTGGATAGCCCAAAGTCACTGTTGTAACAGGCACTACTCCTTTTGGAAGTTTTAATAATTCTGCAATTTCTTTAGCTTGATAGTTTACTGTGCCAATATAACAAGCTCCTATGCCTAATTCTTCTGCCGCACTAACCATTGCTTGTGTGCAAATTGTAGCATCTATTGTTGAAACATTGAGCCATAAGAAATTATCATAACTTTTAGGAGCGTTTCTTTGCTCACAATACTTGTGAAAACGATTTACATCTGCACAAACTGTCAATACAACCGATGCTGCTTTAACCATAGGTTGATTGAAATGAAGTTTGCAAAGTGCATCTTTGTTTTCTTGCTTTTGTGTAACAACTATGCTATATATTTGCATGTTTCCACAATTCGAAGCTCTAACTCCTGCTTGTAAAATAATGTCAAGAGTTTGCTTTTCTATGACCTTATCACTGTATTTCCTGATTGTTCTTCTGTTTAGAAGAGTATTTATTCCGTTGTGTTCCATAATATTCTTTTTTACGCAGTTTTCTAAGAAACGTTTACCTTTGCTAAATATTTTCTTAGGAAATAAAGTTTTCTTATATTTGCAAAATAAATCAAAAGTAGTACTTTTGTAGTATGGATAAAGATAAAAATATAATAGAAGACGTAACAAATAATGACTATAAATACGGTTTTGTTACTGATATTGAGACTGAATTTATTGAAAAAGGGTTAAACGAAAATATTATTCGTCATATATCTAAGGTAAAGCAGGAACCAGACTGGCTTTTAGAGTTTCGCTTAAAAGCTTATAGGAAATTCATAACAATGAAGCAACCTGATTGGGCTCATTTAAACATTCCGCCAATCGACTATCAAGATATTATTTATTATGCTGCACCTAAAAAGAAAAAAGAACTAACAAGTCTTGACGAAGTTGACCCTGAATTGTTGGATACTTTCAACAAACTTGGAATATCGCTTGATGAACAAAAAAGATTAACAGGAGTAGCGGTTGATGCAGTAATGGACTCCGTTTCTGTAAAAACAACTTTTCACGATACTTTAAGCAAAGCAGGTGTTATCTTTTGTTCGTTTAGCGAAGCGGTTAAAAACCACCCTGATTTAGTAAAACAATATTTGGCAAGTGTTGTTCCAATAGGAGATAACTACTTTGCAACGCTTAACTCAGCAGTTTTTTCAGATGGTTCTTTCTGTTACATTCCAAAAGGAGTGCATTGCCCAATGGAACTTTCAACTTATTTTAGAATAAACGCAGGAGGAACAGGACAATTTGAAAGAACATTGATCGTAGCCGATGAAGGCTCATACGTTTCCTATATGGAGGGTTGTTCTGCCCCTCAAAGAGATGAAAATCAACTTCACGCCGCTATTGTAGAGATAGTTGTAATGAAAGATGCCGAAGTAAAATATTCCACAGTTCAAAACTGGTATCCAGGAGACAAAGATGGAAAAGGTGGAATCTACAATTTCGTCACAAAAAGAGGAATGTGCAAAGGAAATAACTCTAAATTATCTTGGACACAAGTTGAAACAGGGTCAGCAATCACTTGGAAATATCCTTCATGTGTATTATTAGGAGATAATTCTGTTGGAGAATTTTACTCAGTTGCCGTTACAAACAATCATCAACAAGCCGACACAGGCACAAAGATGGTTCACGTAGGACGAAACACTAAAAGCACAATCATAAGTAAAGGTATCTCAAGTGGAAAAAGCCAAAACTCTTATCGAGGCTTAGTAAAAGTAAATAGATTAGCAGAAAATTCAAGGAATTATTCACAATGCGATTCTCTTTTACTGACAAATACTTGTGGAGCACACACATTCCCTTACATAAAAGTTGATAATCATTCCTCAATAGTAGAACACGAAGCAACTACATCAAAGATTTCAGAAGACCAATTATTCTATTGTCGTCAACGAGGCATAAGTCAAGAAGGAGCAATAGGGCTTATAGTAAACGGATACGCAAAAGAAGTTTTGAATAAATTACCTATGGAGTTTGCGGTTGAAGCACAAAAATTATTATCCATAAGTTTAGACAATAGTGTTGGATAAAATGGAAAGTTATAAGATATTAGTAATAAGATTTTCTTCAATAGGAGATATTGTTTTAACAACTCCTATTGTTAGAGCGTTAAAACAGCAGTTAAAAAACGTAGAAATACATTACTTAACAAAAAAAACAAACTATTCTCTCCTACAAAACAACAAATATATTGATAAAATACATTTGTTAGAAGATTTAGATTTGTTACGAAAACTTAGAAACTACAAATTTAATTACATAGTTGATTTACACAATAACCTCCGTACGTTAAAAATTAAAGCATTGCTTGGTATAAAAAGCAAAGCCTTTCCTAAATTAAACATAAAGAAATTTCTGCTTGTAAATTTTAAAATTAACAAACTTCCAAATATTCATATTGTTGATAGATATTTTGAAGCCACAAGTAGATTGGGAGTAATAAACGATAATAAGGGTTTAGATTTCTTTTTACAAGAAGAAGATTTTGTTTCTCCTGATGCTTTACCATTAGATTTTTCCAATGGATATATAGCAGTTGTTGTAGGAAGTAAGCACTTTACAAAACAAATGCCTTTGAATATTTTAACTCAAATATGTAAAGGATTAAATAAGCCAATAATACTTTTGGGTGATAAGACCGATTACGAAAAAGCATTTAAGATTGAAAAAGAAATTGGAGCGAAAGTTTTTAATGGCTGTGGAGCCTACAACATAAATCAAAGCAGTGCCTTAATCAAAAATTCACTTGGAGTAATTACAGCAGACACAGGACTAATGCATATAGCATCTGCCTTGGATAAAAACATAATTTGTCTTTGGGGAAACACCGTTATGGATTTTGGAATGTATCCTTACCGAGTAGAAAACTCACAAGCTCAAACCTATAACTTTGAAATAAAAAATTTATCGTGTCGTCCGTGTAGCAAATTAGGTTATAAACAATGTCCTAAAAAGCATTTCAAATGTATGAACGACCAAAACGTAGAAGAAATCGTAAGAATAGCCAATAATTGGGAATAAGAAAAATGGAAGAAAACAAACACAAAGAAGCACAAGCGAGTTTTTCAAAACTTTTAAACATAATGGACGAATTACGAGAAAAGTGTCCATGGGATAAAAAGCAAACAAACCTTAGTTTAAAATCAAATACAATTGAAGAGGTCTATGAATTAGCCCAAGCAATTGAAGATAACGACAATCAAGAAATAAAAAAAGAACTTGGAGACTTGCTTTTACATGTTGTTTTCTATTCAAAAATTGGTAGCGAGCAAGGAGAATTTGACATAAAAGCAGTAATAGATTCCCTATGTGAGAAACTAATAAGAAGACACCCACATATTTATGGAGAAGTAAAAGTAGAAAATGCAGAAGACGTTAAAAAAACTTGGGAACAAATAAAAATGACGGAAGGAAGAGAATCTGTATTTTCAGGAGTCCCAAAAGCATTGGATTCTTTAATAAAAGCATATAGATTACAAGAAAAAGCAGCGGGCGTAGGCTTTGATTGGAATGAGCCTTCTCAGGTTTGGGACAAAGTACAAGAAGAATTACAAGAATTAGAAGAAGAGGTAAAAAATAAAAACTCACAAGAAAAAATAGAAGAAGAGTTTGGAGACGTACTTTTTGCACTAATAAATTATGCACGTTTTCTAAAAATAAAACCAGAACACGCCTTAGAAAAAACAAACCGTAAATTCATAAAACGATTTCAATACATAGAACAAATAGCACAAGAACAAAATAAAAAACTTCAAGAAATGACGCTTGAAGAAATGGAAACAATTTGGAATAACGCAAAAACAATGGAGGAATAAAAAAAATGATAGAAATTATACCACAAAATCACTTTGAAGTAAATAGTTACGTATTATTTGATGAAACAAAAGAATGTGTTTTAGTTGACGTTTGCTCGCAAGGAGCCTTGCAAGAAAGAGAAATAATCAACTTTATAGAACAACATTCCTTAAAAGTAAAACACATATTGCTTACTCATCCTCACGTAGATCATCTTTGTGGATCAGCATTTGCTTACAAACAATTTTCTTTGCCAATAACAATGAGCATAGATGCTGTAAAAATGTTTCAAACAGCCGAAAGTCAAGCCTCAATGATGGGATTTGAACTTGGAGATTTTGAAAACGTAGAGATAAAGACCATAATGCCTGGCGATGTTATTGAATTTGGAAATAGTAAGATAGAATGTCTTGACACAGCAGGTCATTGTATTGGAAGTTTAAGTTATTACAATGCAAAAGAGAAGTATATAATCACAGGAGATGCTCTTTTTGCACAATCAATTGGCAGAACGGATCTTCCAACAGGAGATTTAGACCAACTACTCTCTAACATAAAAGAAAAAATACTCACTCTACCCGAAGAAACTAAAGTGTATCCAGGTCACGGTCCTTATTCAACAGTAGATTACGAAAAAACACATAACCCATTCTTATTATAGCCTTATGAAAAAGCAAATAATTTATATTGTTCTTTTAGTTATCTTGTCTTTGCCCTTTGGCGTAAAAGCACAAGACTTTCGTGCAGGAGTTCAATTTGGCATTGTGCCCTCGCAAGTTGATGGAGACGGATTGACAGGTTATAATAAAATAGGACTAATGGGCGGAGCGTTCGTAGAAAGAAATATAAGCAAAAATGTTTTTCTTTTTACAGACTTGTCTTTTACTATGAAAGGAAGTAGAGTTGCAAGTAGTAAAAATGTAAACTTCGATCAAGTAGAATTAACAACTAATTACATTGATTGGGGCTTGTATGCAGGTTATAGGCTATCAAATAAAATAGATTTAAAAGCAGGTTTGGTCCCTTCGGTTTTGATTTATCATAAAGAATGCACAGCAGGAGGCATAGAATTATTTGGAGAAGATACATTCCGTCCATTAAATATATTAGTATCTTGTGGAGCGAATTATCATTTTTCAAAGCATTTTTCAATAAATGCCACATATAACTATTCCATTGTAAGCATTCGTCCTGGGGAATTAGTAATGATAGACTTTCACATAGGAGAAACCCACGCTCAATACCACAACTATATAAATCTTTCTTTAATGTACCATTTCTAAAACAAAGAATTGGCAAAATATTTCAAAGAAATAATTTATTAAAACAAAGAAATAATTTTGTAAATGAGCGTTTTTTTTACTTTGTCAATAGTAAAATACAAAACCTTGCAAAGAGGAATCGAAAATACTGATTTTAAAAGTAACAAATTTTATTTTTTCTTTGTAAAAGTAACAATGTTGTTGCTTTTTTATTATATTTGCAGTCTTATGGTAATATAAATAATTTAAGGCAAATGAGATTTTTACCGACTATCTTAATATTTTTTATATTGTTTTCTTCGTGTAATAAGGAAGAAAACATCATTAAGATTTTTGATGCGTTGAGTAATTTTCCTCAATCTGATACCGTAAAAGTAGATATGTCGCTTGGCAATTCTGTTTTTGAAGGAATTATTTTGCCATCAAAGGATGCTTACTTTGTTTTTAATGCAAAAATCTTTAATCCAAAAAACGAAGAATTATATTATAAGATTTATTATCAAAATTCAAGTTATAAATTTTCCGAAGACCGTAATGAATCAAGTGAAAATTTCTATGGTTCTTGGAAAAGTGTGCAAACAACATTTAAACCCTTCTATGGAGAAAAAATAATAGATAGTTTTCAAATAGTTGGCAATCCTCGTGATGAAAAACTATACTATGGCAAAAAAACTCCTCGACAATTAACCCCCAAAGACATAGAAGAAGGAATTGAAAGCGTCAAAGGTAATAAAGAATGGTATGAATCAATTAAGCAAAAGGCAAAAGAAAATAAAGTTCCTTTGGAAGAGCAAATGATTGCCGACATTGTTTGGATAATAAACCACGAAAACAGCAAACAAGGTGATATAAATCGAAGAGAAAGACGCAATCCGAGAACAGGAACTTATGAATTTTTATTGGTTATTGCTGATAAGGAAGGGCTAAACTCTATTCCCGAACATATAAAAGACATTTCAAAACAAAATCCTAAGACAAAAGATTTTGAAAACCCTTTTTCGTTTTTTGCAAACAATGACTTAAAAGGGGTTTATGTATTAAAAAGCAAAAGAGTCTTAAAAGCCAGAGCTGTTTTAAATGCAGAACAAGGAGTATTTGTTGACGTTTACAAATGCCCTAAAAGTAATTTTAAAGTATATTCACACGATACTACATTAGTTGGTAACACTGCTGATTTATATCAAAGAGCTATGTTTGAACAATATTATCACGATATAAACAAAAACAGAACCATTGAGCAAATACCTATTATAGCAGATATTTTATCAAAAAACGCATATACATTAAAAGATTACACTCTTGCAAAACAAAATTTCTCAGACAAGGAACTTAGATTAAAAATACACCCTTCAATAACTACAAAACCAGGTTCAACAATCTATGTTCCAAACGATAGAAGTTATATAAGAATATCAAATCCAGGAAATACAAGTCTTGCAACTGCGAAAAAAGAAAATGTAGGAATACGTTCAAGAGTAGGGTTTACATACGGAAAATATAGAGCGAAAATAAAATTCCCGTCACTTGTCAATCCAGATGAGGTTTGGAGTGGTTTAACAAACGCATTTTGGTTAGCATATCAAAGCGAAAGCAATTGGAATCAAAGAAGAAATTGCGACAATAAAGGATATGTAAAACAAAGTAAAAACGATAACGAATCAGAACGTGAAACAAAAACACATTATTCTGAGATAGACATTGAAATGATAAAGACTTCAAAATATTGGAGCGAAGAAGATATAAAAAAAGATAGTCCAATAGGAAATAAAAACTTTGTATTAGCCTGTACAAATTGGGATATGGCATGTGCTTGTCCTGAAAATTTTAATAAAGAAGGCATTCAGACAATACAATACAAAGCAAACACTTTTAAATTGCATAGATGGTTTGAAACCTATCGTGCATTAACTTCACGTATTGAATTAAATAACGATATATTTTTGCAAGATTACTATTATTTTGAAATAGAATGGAAACCAACAGAAATAATTTGGAGAGTAGGAAGTAACGAAAACGATATGCAAATTGTTGGATATATGAACGAAAACGTAACTTCAATTCCAAATAATCAAATGTTGGCAATAGTTACCCAAGAATTTCATTATTCAGATTGGTGGTTGCCAGAGATTTTTGAACAAGGATTGATTCCATTTAATAAAAAAGATTTAGAAGGTAAGATTTTTGAAATTATAATAGAGTAAAAAAAATATGAAAAGAATTGTATTGATTTTGTTAATGATAGTAAATCTGTTTTCACTATCAGCACAAGAAAATGAATTATTTAAAAACAGAGAGTATCCTCAATGGTTTAGCGATGCTAAATTAGGAATTTTTATTCATTATGGACTATATAGTGTTCCATCTTACAGCGACAAGGAACAATATGCAGAATGGTTCTATAAAGGATTAATATCTGGCGATAGTTTAAGAATCAATTTTCAAAAAGAAGTCTTTGGAGAAAACTTTGAATACAGAGATTACAAAGACTTATTTAAGGCTGAACTTTTCAATGCAGCAGAATGGGCAGAGCTTTTCGCACAATCAGGAGCCAAATACATACTTTTTACATCTAAACACCACGATGGTTATTGTATGTGGGATAGTAAATATGCAAAAGGTTGGTCTAGTGCAACTACAACGCCAAAAAGAGATTTTTGTACAGAGTTAGCAGATGAAGTTAGAAAGCGTGGAGTTAAATTTGGATTATATTACTCTCTTACAGAATGGACAAATCCTTTGTATCGTTGGACTGTGGACACTAATATAAGCATTGATAACTATGTTGATAAGCATTTGATACCCCAGTTTAAGGAATTGGTAGATAAGTTTAAACCTTCTGTTATTTTTTCTGATGGTGATTGGGATTTTAATCATAAGTCGTTCCGTAGTAACGAAATGGTACAATATTATTATGACGTTGTAGGTGAAGAAGGCATAGTAAACGATAGATGGGGCATTGGATTCAATCACGGATACGCAACTCCTGAGTATAGTTCTGGCATTATGGATAAAAATCGCCCTTGGGCAGAATGTAGAGGCTTAAGTCGCTCATTTGCATTGAATAGAAACGCAGATTTAGATACTTATTTAACAAGTGAAGACTTAATAAAACATTTCGCTCGCTTAGTTGCAGCAGGTGGAGGCTTAACAATAAATGTGGGACCAAGTGCAGACGGAAAAATTCCTTTGCTTCAACAAGAAAGGTTATTAGATTTAGGAAAATGGCTTCAAGTAAACGGCGAAGCAATCTATAGAAGCAGACCTTTTGAAATTGTTTACCAAAATCAAGATATGATAACAAGCAGAACAGATGAAGAAATAAATTTCAATTGGGTAAGAAACTCTCCTTCAAAAGGCATTTCGGAAGACAATTTCTCTATTTTTTGGAAAACAAACATTATTCCAGAACAGACAGATACATATACAATTTATTTAGAGGCTGATGAAGAAGCTGGATTAGAAATAAAAAATTCAAAAGGAGAAACGATTCTACAATTAGCCTCTCAAAAAGAGGAAGTAAAACATAAAATCAAACTTAAAAAGGACGAAAATTACACTTTTGAACTTGCATACAAAGAAAAAACTCACGAAGCTGTTGTGAAATTATTGTGGGAAAGTTCTCAATTTGAAAAACAACCAATAAAATCACAATGGAATGGTGAGGTATCTTGGGAAAATACTTATGTATGTTTTACACAAAATGAAGGAAATCTTTATGCTATTAGTTTAGAACCAATAAGTAATTCTTTAACTTTTAAATTGGATAAAGCACCTAAGGTAGATATGAAAATATTTCTTTTAGGGGAGAAAACAATAGAAATACCTTGGCAATACGATTATGAAAATAATAAAATAACATTAAACACAAGCGAAATCACACCAGCAAATATCACAACAAAAGGAGCTTGGGTGTTTAAATTAGAAAATTATATAAATTATATTCAGCAATAAATGATAAGCATCTATTCACTTGCTTTATCAAAAACTTATGGTATAGGTCCTGCAATTGCAAAAAAATTGCTGGAACTTTATCCTACGGCAGAGGATTTATTCAATGAATCTCCACAAGCCTTAAAAACTATATTCGGCTCAAAAGAAAGAACAATCAATGAAATTTTAAATAAAACAATGTTTAGTGACTGTGAAAAGGAGCTAAACTTCATTGAAAAAAACAACATAAAGGCATATTTTTTTAAAGATGATAATTATCCATATCGTTTAAAACAAATAGACGATCCACCGATTTGTTTATTTGTTAGAGGAGATGGCAATTTAGATTTTCAAAGAACAGTAGCCATTGTTGGAACGAGAAATCCAAGCGATTATGGAAAATGGATAACATCAAACATTGTTCACTATTTACGCCAATATAATGTTGCAACTATTAGTGGTCTTGCTTACGGAGTAGATTCTATAACACATTTACGTTCAATAGCAGAAGACATTCCTACATTTGGAGTCTTAGGGCATGGATTAGACAAAATATATCCTACACAAAATTGGGATTTAGCAAAAGCGATGTGCGAGAAAGGAGCTTTGGTTTCTGATTTCTTTTCAGGCACCGATATATCTCCTCACAATTTTCCGAGAAGGAATAGAATTATTGCAGGGCTTTGCGATGCGTGCATTGTAGTTGAAAGCAAAACAAAAGGTGGTTCTTTGATTACGGCGAAATTAGCACAAGATTACAATCGAGAAGTATTTGCCGTGCCGGGTAGATTGGGCGATGTAAACTCAGCAGGTTGCAATAAAATCATAGCAGACAATCAAGCAATAGACTTATGCAATTTAGAAAAAATAGCAGAGATTATGAATTGGAATCAAGTTATTGATTTCTCGTCTTCAACTCCTAAAAAAGAAACGCATAACATAGAAAATCAACTCAATCCTACCGAATTAAAAGTCTATAAATACATAAAAGAAAATCAAAAAGCGAGTTTAGATTCCATAAACGATTATTGCTCTCTTGGATTCTCTGTTTTAAACTCTACTCTTATGACTTTGGAATTAAAAGGATTTATTAAAATTTTACCAGGTAAAGTTTACGAAATCCTATCCTAAGAAATAAAAAAATAAAACAAAGAAATAATTTTTTAAAACAAAGAAAAAAAATAATGAATCAAAGAAATAATTTAAGCAATTCAGAACTTGTTTTAGCCCCTGATAACTCTATGTATCACATACGCTTAAAACCAGAAATGGTAGCTGATAATATTATTTTAGTTGGCGACCCTGCAAGGGTTGATATGGTGTCTTCGTTTTTCGATACTAAGAAATATGAAACTAAAAATAGAGAAATACATTCTTGTACAGGAGAATACAAAGGTAAACCAATAACAGCAATCTCTACGGGAATGGGTGTAGACAATATAGATATAGTTGTAACCGAGTTAGATGCGTGTGTGAATATTGATTTAAACACTCGCGAAATTTTTTCAAACAGACGCCAACTTAATTTAGTAAGATTAGGCACTTGTGGTTGCTTTCACAAAGAAATAGGAGTAAATCAATACATCGCTTCAAAGTATGCAATAGGCATAGATGGCATTATGTATTTTTATAAAAACAATGATGAAGTTTTAATAAAGACACTATCAGATAGCTTTGTAGAGTATATGAATTGGTCAAAAGATTTACCAAAGCCTTATGGGGTTGGAAGTAGTGAAAGCCTAATTGAAAAAATTGCTTTTGACATGCACAAAGCCATTACAATAACTGCACCAGGTTTTTATGGACCTCAAGGAAGAAAAATAAGGCTTGATTTAGCCGATGAAACAATTAACTCAAAAATAGGAGGATTTTCTTTCAACGGAGCAAAGGCAGCAAACTATGAAATGGAGACTTCCTCTCTTTATGCCTTAGGAAAAAATCTCGGACACAATGTATTGACAATATGTAATGTAATTGCCAATAGAGAAACAGGCGAATTTGCAGAAGATTATCATCCTTCAATGAAAAAATTAATAGAATTAGTATTAGATAGAATATGAAATATTTAACTCTATTTTTGTTTGCGATTTTGTTTTCCTTTACATCTTGTAAAAAAACAGAGACATATATAGATACAGAGACAATGGCATCAATTATTATTGACTCTAAAAAAGCAGAAGTTTTAGTTCAATCTGCATATAGCGAAGTTTCAGATAAAGAAAATGTATTAAAACAATTCAATAACGACATTTTAGAAAAATATAACGTTACAATTCAAACTTATAACAAAAGTTTGGAATACTATATGAATAATCCAAAACAAATGAGCGAACTCGTAGATTGTTTAAAACAAAAAAATGCAAAATTAAATGTTGATTAAAGTTTATGGCTCGGCGATTTCTGGTATTGTTGCAACGACAATAACAATAGAAGTAAACGTTGATAAAGGTATTAACTTTCTTTTAGTAGGTCTTCCAGACAATGCGGTAAAGGAAAGTCAGCAACGAATAGCCTCTGCTTTGAATTATTATGGTTATAAAATACCTGGCAAAAAGATTGTAATAAATATGGCTCCTGCCGATTTGAAAAAAGAAGGCTCAGCTTATGATTTACCATTAGCAATAGGCATTCTTGGAGCTTCTGAACAGATTTGCTCAGATAAACTTGCAGATTATATCATTATGGGAGAGCTTTCTCTTGATGGGTCTTTAAACAAAATCAAAGGAGCATTGCCAATAGCCTTAGAAGCTAAGAAACAAGGATTTAAAGGAATAATTTTACCAAAGTGTAATGCGAAAGAAGCTGCTATTGTAACGGATTTAGAAGTTTTTGGTGCAGATACTATTTTAGATGTAATCAATTTCTTTGATGGACAAAACTCTTTAGAACGTACTTTTTTAGATATTAAAGAGGAATTTGCGAAAAGTTTAGATAATTATGAGTTTGACTTCATTGATGTTAAGGGTCAAGAAAGCGTAAAGCGAGCTATGGAAGTTGCAGCAGCGGGTTCTCACAATATTCTTATGGTTGGAGCTCCTGGTAGTGGGAAAACAATGCTTGCAAAACGGTTGCCATCAATTCTTCCACCATTAACAATAGAGGAAGCTTTGGAAACAACAAAAATTCATTCAGTTGCAGGAAGAATGACTAATTATCAGTCAATTGTTTCTGTGCGTCCATTCAGAAATCCACATCATACGATTAGTGACACGGCACTTGTAGGGGGTGGTTCTTATCCTCAACCGGGTGAAATCTCACTTGCTCATAATGGAGTGCTGTTTTTAGACGAATTACCTGAGTTTAAGCGAAATGTATTAGAGGTTTTGCGTCAGCCAATGGAAGAAAGAAAAATTACAATTGCAAGAACAAAACAAACAAGTGAATATCCAGCAAGTTTTATGTTGGTTGCAGCAATGAATCCTTGTCCTTGTGGATATTATAATCACCCTACACAGCCTTGTACTTGTGGATTAGGTGCTGTAAACAAATATCTTAACAAAGTTTCTGGTCCTTTGTTAGACAGAATAGACATTCAGTTAGAAGTAGTTCCTGTTCCGTTTAAAGAACTCTCTACATTAAAAGAGGGAGAGTCGAGTGAAGTTATTAGAAAACGTGTAATTGAAGCAAGAAAAATTCAACAAGAAAGATTTAAAGACTATCCTGATATTCATTGTAATGCACAAATGAATACTGCTTTAATGAAAAAATTCTGTAAAATACAGCCTTCCGGAATGGAACTTTTGCGTAATGTTATGGAACGTTTAGGTCTTTCTGCGAGAGCATACGATAGAATTTTGAAAGTTGCACGTACGATTGCTGACTTAGAAAAATGTGAAGATATTCAAGACGCACATTTGGCAGAAGCTATTACTTACAGAAATTTAGATAGGGAAAGTTGGGGCAGATAAAATAAATACTTTACTATGAAAAAGATTGTAGCAGTTATTGTTTTATTGTTAGGTTTTAATTCTTTGATTTTTTCTCTCAATCAAGGGCAAACCAACTTGGATTCAGCGAGTTGTGAAATTAAAGCAACAACCGCTATTATCAATCTTGATATTGCTGAAAACCAGACTATAAGAGTTTTTAAGGATACTTTATTATTTGAGGAAAATTTTAACGACTTTTCACGACAAGGTCAAATAGGATTAGCTACTATTATAGGAGGAAATTCTGTAATAACTACTTTACCTTATTCAATGACTCAATTCCCTGGCTGCAAAGCAAGAAAATTAAAATTAAGTCAAGATAATGCCTGTAATATTCAATATATAGACTCAAAATTTAGAACTCCAATACTCTCAATTCCAGATAATTCACAATTATCTTTTCGTGTAAAAAATGGAGGCTCAAATTCTCAACTTATAGTTAGAGATACTGTTTTTTATTTAAAGAAAAATATTGATAGCGTTAAAGTAATAAATTTGACAGCGAGTTCTTTTGTTGAATTTGCTAAACAAAATGCAGATGGGAGTTCTCTGTTGATAGATGATATTAAAATTTTATCTCCAAGAGAAGAAATAAATTATAGTTTAAACAATAATATCCTTAGCTTGCAGGAACTTATGCCTGAAACGAAATATTATATTGAAATTATAAATCAGGACTCATCTATTGCAAATACTTATTATTTTACTACTGAAAAACATATTGATAATTTTTCTTCTCAGATATTGAATACAGATAGTGTGTTATTGTCGTGGATAAATAATGAAAATAATTTAAACTTCTTGCTTTCAGTTGATTCTGTTTCAAATGTGGCAGATGATTTGTTGATTTCAAAGATTGCTACTACTTCTTCTATTAATGTTGTTGAGATATTTAATCCTACAGAAAGAGATATATGTTTACAAGATTATGAATTTGTTGCATATCAGCATAATTCTATTATTTCATCTACACCTTTTAGGTATTTATTTTTTGAAAAAGATACTGTAAAAAGCAATTCGTGTTTTTTAATTGCCTTAAATTCAAACATATCTCCATCTAATTCTGATTTAGTGGTTTATCCTATTCAATCTAATTCTGCTTTTTCTGGTGGGAATGATTCTTATTTGATTTTGAAAAAGCATTCTGATAATATATATGATACAATAGATTTGTTTGGTAGAATAAAAAACTCTACTTCTGATGTAGAACCATTGTCTTTTGCTAATTCTATTTTAATTAGACAAAGTCATATTAAACAAGGAGTAAAACATAATCCTATAAATGTGGATAGTGTTTATTCTCAGTGGGATATTAGTGAATTTAATCTTTATAATCTTGAAGCAATACTGGGTAATCACAATGTATTTCCCGTAATGGAGACACATAATCTTAACAATTTTTCTTTATCTGTTGAACAAGATTCTCTATATATAGGTAATGTTGATTTTGACGGAGTGTATCGTTGTCAAATAAAGAATAATAACGAACTTGTTTCAACAACTACTTTTAGAATGGGAAAGGAAATAGAAGCAATAAGAGGAGGAAATTGGAATGATTTAACAATTTGGGAGAATGAGACGTTACCAAGTGTTTTGGATAGAGTGATTTTGCATTGTGGAATAAAGATGAATATCCCTCAGAATGTAAATGCAGAGTGTGCAGAGTTAGTTTTAAATTCTGATTATTCTACTTGTGATACAGTAAATAAAACAGAAATTAAAAATAATGGTAATTTATTGGCAGAAAGATGTGTTGTAAAAACTTATTTTTCAGCATATTCCTCTTTGGGAAATGGGCAGACACTTTTTGGCTTACCAATAAATATTTCAAACAAAACAAATGAAGAATTATTTAGTAGTTTTGATATTGAAGAAGATGATGCGTTGTTTTATTTGAAAGAAAATTACTCCTCAAGTGCTTCTGAATGGATTTCATACGATGAAAATATAGAAGATTCTAATTTCTTTAAGCAAAATTTAGGTTACTTAGTATCTTATTCTCAAAATAAAGAATTAATATGGGAGGGAAATTTATTTTTTGAAGAGGAGTTGGAATTATTAAATAATGCTTCTTATAACGAACAAGGTGGCAGAGGTTATCACCTTTGTGCGAATCCTTATCCTTTTTCAGTGAGTTATAACAATTTCTCAAAGAATAATATTTCTGGAATGTGGTTATTAAAACCAGAAACAGGACAATATATACCATATAATCCTAATGAGTTTTCTAATTTTATGATTCCACCTTTTGGTGGTTTTATGACAAAGGTAGAATCTAATGAAAATTTATTAAAAATTAATAAACAAGAAATCGCAAATCAAGTAAACTTATCTCCAGAAATAGATAAACTTCATTTAAATTTTAAGTATGATGGAGGCGAAGATGATTTAAAGGTTTATTTTCGAGAAAATGTTTCTGAAAGTATAGATGAATATGATGTTTATAAACTTTTTAATTGGGGAACAGCTCCTGACATATATTCTAATTATGCTCAAAAAGATTTATCTATTGTTTCTCTTCCTTTATGGCAAGATTCAGTAATTATATCTTTGAATTGTAGGTTTAAAACTTCTTCTAATTATGAGTTAAAGATGGAAACTATTCCACAAAATGTTCTCAGGGCTGAATTATATGATAGTAATTCAGAATTTTTGATTGATTTTGTTCAAGATAGTTCTTGTATCTTTCAACCATTATTAGATAATGAAGAAAAAAATCTAATACTAAAATTGTATTCGTTTAATTTGGATTTAATTCCGGTAAATGATACCATTGATTTTAAAATTATTCAAAAAGGAAATCTTGTAAAAATAATATCAAAAGATAATATAGAAAATATTTATCTGTATGATATAAAAGGTGTAAAGGTTTTAGAATCAAAATTTAACGAGATAATAATTCCAAATAATGGTTCTTATTTGTTGCAATTTAGAATGAATGGTAAAATTTATTCAACTAAAGTTATTTGTTTAAAATAGAGATAAAATTTTTAAAAGAAACAGTCTTTTTTGTATTTTTGTAACTTGAAAAAATAGAAATGATAAATGGAAAGAAAAGTAAGAGTTAGATTTGCCCCTTCTCCAACTGGTCCATTGCACATTGGAGGTGTGAGAACGGCTTTGTATAATTATTTATTTGCAAAACAAAATGGTGGAGATTTTATTTTAAGAATAGAGGATACCGACCAGACAAGATTTGTTGAGGGTGCAGAAGATTATATTATAGAATCTTTTAAATGGTTGGGTTTAAAATTTGATGAGGGTGTAGGAATAGGTGGAGATTTTGGTCCTTATAAACAATCTGATAGAAAAGATTTGTATAAAAAGTATGCCTTAGAACTTGTGGA
The DNA here is from genome assembly GCA_045645265.1 of Candidatus Onthomorpha sp. Taxonomy (GTDB): domain Bacteria; phylum Bacteroidota; class Bacteroidia; order Bacteroidales; family P3; genus Onthomorpha. The sequence goes on along the minus strand of JAZRIM010000028.1, from coordinate 37,130 downwards.
AAAAGGTTGGGCATATTATGCCTTTGATACAGCGGAAGAATTAGATGCGTTAAGAAAACAATATGAAAGTGAAAAGAAAAACTTTCAATATGATTGCAACACAAGAAAAGGATTAAGAAACTCTTTGTCTCTTTCAAAAGAAGAAGTTGAAGATTTATTAAATAAAGGCGTAGCATACGTAATAAGATTTAAATTTCCAGAAAACGAAGATATTCATTTAGATGATTTGATAAGAGGACATGTTAAAATGAATTCTTCTTTGTTAGATGATAAGGTGTTATATAAATCAGATGGAATGCCAACATATCACTTAGCTAATATAGTTGATGATCATTTAATGTGTATTTCTCATGTTATTAGAGGTGAAGAATGGTTGCCTTCTTGTCCTTTACATGTTATGTTGTATAAAGCGTTTGGTTGGGAAGATACTATGCCTCAATTTGCACACTTACCATTGCTTTTAAAACCAGATGGCAACGGAAAATTATCAAAAAGAGATGGCGACAGATTAGGATTCCCTGTATTTCCATTACAATGGACAGATCCAAAATCAAAAGAAATTTCTTCAGGATATAGAGAAAGTGGATATTTACCAGAAGCTGTTATAAATATGTTAGCTTTATTAGGTTGGAATTCTGGTACAGAACAAGAAATTTTCTCATTGAGTGAATTAATCAAAATTTTCTCTATTGATAGAATTTCTAAACATGGAGCTAAGTTTGATTTGGAAAAGGCTAAATGGTTTAATCATCAATATTTACAAAAAGTAGATGATGAAGTTTTAGCTCAAGAGTTTATAAAAGACTTGAAAGAAAGAAATATAGATGCATCTTTGGATAAAGCAAAAAGTATTGTTGGTTTGGTGAAAGAAAGATGTAATTTCGTAAAAGATATTTGGGATAATAGCGATTATTTCTTTGTGGCTCCTGAATCATATGCTGAAAAAGCTTTAAAGAAACGTTGGAAAGAAGGGACAAGTGAAAAACTATGTATTATCGCTGAAAGAATGAGTGAAATAGAGAATAACTCTTCTTGGGCTGATAATGCAGAAGATTTTTTGATGAAATACATATCAGAAAACGAATTGAATATGGGACAAATTATGAATTCAATTCGTTTAGCTGTTGTTGGAGACACAAAGGGTGTTAATATGGTAGATATAATGAAAATATTGGGTAAACAAGAAATTATATCTAGAATAAAAATAGCAACAGAGAAGATTAACTTATAGTGAAAATAAAAACTATAAACATAATAGGAAGTGGCAATGTTGCTTTTCATTATCACAAAATAATGAAAGAGAAGGGATATGATGTTAATATAATTCCTTCTCGAAAAGAATTTGTTTTAAGTGATGTGGAAAGCGATGTTGTTATAATTGCTGTAAAAGATGATGCGATAAGGGAAGTTTTAGATAAATTGCCAAATGTTGAAGGCTTGTTGTTACATACATCGGGATTTACAAAGACAGATATTTTATCGCAGAAGGCAGTTAATTATGGTTGTCTATATCCTTTGCAGTCTTTAAATAAGATAAAGGATATAGATTTCTCAAAAGTTCCTTTGTGCTTTTATGTAAACAACAAAGAAAACTTAGAAGCGTTAAAAGAATTTGCAGAAAGTCTTTCTTCATTAACATGTTTTCTTTCTGATGAACAAAGGCAGTATCTTCATATATCAGCAGTGTTTGCCAATAATTTTACAAATCATTTATTAGGTATTTCAAAAGATATTTTGGATAAGAATAATATTCCTTTTGAAATGCTTTTTCCTATTATTGATAGAACAATAGAGAATATAAAAACCTCTGAAGATATATTTTCTTTACAAACCGGACCCGCAGTAAGAGGAGATGTAAATATCGTAAATAAACATATTGAACGTTTATCTGAAAAAGAAAGAGAAATCTATTCGGCGGTAAATAAAAGTATTATTGATTATCATAAACAATAATTATGAAAAGAATAGTGGTTTTAACAGGTGCAGGAATAAGTCAGGAGAGTGGAATAAAGACCTTCAGAGATAGTGATGGCTTGTGGGAGAATTATAGAATTGAAGATGTAGCAACTTTTGATGCTTGGAAGAAAAATCCTGATTTAGTGAGAAATTTTTACAATCAAAGAAGAAAAGAATTATATAATGTAGAGCCTAATGAGGGACACAAGCAATTATTACGACTAGAAAATGACTTTGAATTACAGATAATAACTCAAAATGTAGATGATTTACATGAAAGAGCAGGGAGTAAGAATGTCCTGCATTTACATGGAGAATTAAAAAAAGTTTGTAGTGAAATAGATTATAACGACGTAAGATTTATTGATGGGTGGGAACTTACCAAAGATATGAAAGATAATTATGGAAAACCTTTAAGACCATATATAGTTTGGTTTGGAGAGGCTGTTCCTAATATAGAACTCGCAATTAAATTATGTGAACAAGCAGATATTATGATAATAATAGGCACAAGCCTTAATGTTTACCCTGCTGCTAGTCTTTTGCATTATACAAAAAAGGATTGTAAGAAATATCTTATTGATCCTAATATAGTTAATATTACTGATAAAGATATAGTTTTTGTGAAACAAAAAGCGGGTATTGGAGTAAAACAAGTTGTAGATAAAATATTAGATACTTATTTATGAAGAAAGCATATATAGAAACCTATGGTTGTCAAATGAATCAAGCAGATAGCGAAGTAGTTGCTTCTATATTAAAAAGCGATAATTATGAAATGACTACTGATATTGCTGAGGCTGATTTAATATTAGTAAATACTTGTTCTATTAGAGAAAATGCAGAACAAAGAGTAAAGAAACGTTTAACAGAGTTTGATTATCTTAAAAAAAAGAAAAGTTGGCTTAAAGTTGGCGTTTTAGGTTGTATGGCAGAACGTTTGCAAAATCAATTGATAGAAGAAAATAAAGTTGATATAGTGGTTGGTCCAGATTCTTATAGGGATATTCCTTCTTTGTTGAAAAATGTAGAAAAGAATAAACAATCATATATATCTGCTATACTTTCTGAAGAAGAAACTTATGCTGATATTACTCCTGTAAAATTAGACACAAATGGAGTTACAGCTTTTATTTCTATAATGAGAGGTTGCGAAAATTTCTGCTCATATTGTGTAGTACCTTATACAAGAGGAAGAGAACGTAGTAGAGACCCACAAACTATTATTGCTGAAGCGCAGAATTTATTCAATAAAGGATATAGAGAAGTAACTCTTTTAGGTCAAAATGTAAACTCATATATTTGGAATAAAGGTCAAGAAGATGAAATAAATTTTGCAAAACTAATGGCTTTAGTTGCAGAAGTAAGTCCTTTATTAAGAATAAGATTTTCAACTTCTCACCCTAAAGATATTTCACAAGAACTTTTAGATACTATTGCTAAATATGATAATATTTGTAAATTTATTCATCTTCCTTTGCAATCAGGTAGTACAAGAATGCTAAAATTGATGAATAGAAAATATACAAGAGAGGATTATATGAATAAAATAACAGCTATAAAAAACACTATAAAAGATTGTGGTATTTCAACAGATATTATAGCTGGTTTTTGTACAGAAACTATAGAAGACCATCAAGACACATTAGATATGATGCGTTGGGTAAGTTATGATTCTGCTTTTATGTTTAATTATTCTCAACGTTCTAATACTTTAGCTGCAAAAAAATATGAAGATGATATTGCTTACGAAGAAAAAACAAGGCGTTTAGAAGAAATAATTGACTTACAGAGAAAATTATCTCTTGAAAGTAATCAAAGAGATGTTGGCAAAGTGTTTGAAGTATTGATAGAGGGCGAAAGTAAACGAAGCAAAGAACAATTGTTTGGTAGAAATACTCAAAATAAAGTAATAATTTTTAATAGAAAAGACTTTAAAATAGGAGATTATGTACAAGTAAAAGTTACTTCTTGCACATCAGCAACTTTATTTGGAGAGACTATCTATTAAAATATTATAACCTTGATGCCGAATCTATAAAAATAGAGGAATTAACAATAAAACAATCTTTAACTGCAATTAAAGAAGAAGTAGGTCAATATGTATAAAGTGCGATTGTTAGTTATAAAATTAAATTATAAAATTTCTGTATTAGGGAAAAAATATTGTCTATACACTACTTCTGCAAAAAAGTATGGCTACGGATATGGTTATTTTGACTATGAACAAATAGAAAAATAATGTTTAATCTTTATGAAACATTATAATATACCTGTTTTTATACCAGAATTAGCTTGTCCAAATAGATGTATATATTGTAATCAACGACATATATCAGGACAACTGCAAGCTGTAAAACCAGAAGAAATAGAACAAATTATAAAACAGCATCTTGCTACATTTATTAAACCTTCTCATGTAGAACTTGCTTTTTTTGGAGGCAGTTTTACCGGAATTGATGAAAAAGATATGATAACATATCTAAAAACAGTACAGCCCTATATAGAGAAAGGAGAAATAAAAAGTATAAGAATATCCACTCGTCCCGATTATATTAACGAAAAAATTCTTGAAATATTAAAACAATACAACGTAAGCGATATAGAATTAGGAGCACAATCCTTAGATGAAGAAGTATTAGCCTTTGCAAAACGAGGACATACGGTTAAAGACGTTGAAAATGCATCTCATCTTATCAAAAAATATGGATTTTCACTTGGCTTACAAATGATGATAGGTTTGCCCTTAGATTCGCTTGAAAAATCCAAAGCAACAGCTAAAAAAATCATAGAATTAGGAGCAAAAAGCACACGAATATATCCTACGCTTGTAATAAATAACACCGATTTAGCTGATTTATATAAAACAGGTCTATACAAAGCACTTTCACTTGAAGAAGCAGTTGAATGGACAACGGAAATATACAAGATATTTTCACAAACAGACATAACAATTTTACGAGTAGGTCTGCATCCTTCGGAAGCCTTAATAAACGGAGAACAATTATTAGCCGGGCCATTTCATGTATCATTCAAAGAATTTGTCTTAACAAAACTTTGGCAAGAAAAATTAGAAAATATACCTTCTAACACAAAAACAATCTTAGTAAATCCGAGAGAAATCAATTATGCAATAGGATATAGTGGCGCAAATAGAAAAATTTTACAAGAAAAATCTCCATCTTTAAAATTTATTTCAGATTCAAACGTTCAAATAGGGACGTTTATAGTTCAAAATTAAGAATATTTTGCTGTTTGAAATAAAATGTCTAACTTTGCAAACAACGAGAAATATATAAACAAATAAAAAATAATAGAATATGGAATTACCTTTCGCAGAATCGTGGAAGATTAAAATGGTAGAGCCAATCAGAAAATCTACACGAGCAGAACGTGAACAATGGCTTAAAGAAGCAAAAAACAATGTTTTCATGCTTAAATCAGAACATGTGTATATTGATTGTATCACAGACTCTGGTACAGGTTCAATGTCTGACCGTCAATGGGCAGCAATGATGATGGGAGACGAATCATACGCAGGAGCAAGTAGCTTCTTCCGTTTGAAAGACACTATTACTGCTATCACAGGATTTGAATATGTTATCCCAACTCATCAAGGACGTGCAGCAGAAAACGTATTATTCTCACATTTAGTAAAAAAAGGAGACATAATACCAGGCAACTCTCACTTCGACACAACAAAAGGACACATTGAAAGCCGTAAAGCAACTGCATTAGATTGCACAATAGACGAAGCAAAAGATACACAATTAGAAATACCTTTCAAGGGAAATGTTGATCCAAAGAAATTAGAAAAAGCTTTGGCAGAAAATGCAGACATAATTCCTTTCATTATAGTTACTGTAACAAACAATACAGCAGGGGGACAACCTGTTTCAATGCAAAATCTTCGTGAAGTAAGAGCTATAGCAGACAAATACAACAAACCTGTTATACTTGACTCTGCTCGTTTTGCAGAAAATGCTTACTTCATCAAAACTCGTGAAGAAGGATATGCAGATAAAACAATAAAAGAAATCGCAAAAGAAATGTTCTCATACGCAGACGGTATGACAATGTCTGCAAAAAAAGACGGTATCGTTAATATGGGAGGTTTCATCGCAACACGTAAAAAAGAATGGTACGAAGGTGCTAAATTATTCTGTATTCCTTTTGAAGGATTCTTAACATACGGAGGTATGAACGGAAGAGATATGGATGCTTTAGCCGTAGGATTGGACGAAAATACAGAATTTGACAACCTAGATACTCGTATTCGTCAAGTACAATACTTAGCAGCAAAATTAGATGAATACGGAATCCCTTACCAAAGACCTGTTGGAGGACACGCAATATTCGTTGATGCTGACAAAATCCTTACAAACGTACCAAAAGAAGAGTTCCCAGCTCAAACATTGACTTGCGAACTTTACTTAGAAGCAGGTATTCGTGGTTGCGAAATAGGATATATCTTAGCAGATAGAGATCCTGTTACAAGAGAAAACCGTTTCGGTGGATTAGACTTCGTTCGTTTATGTATCCCAAGAAGAGTTTACACAAACAATCACATGGACGTTATAGCAGCAGCTTTGAAAAACGTTTACGACAGAAGAAACGAAATCACAAGAGGTGTAAAAATCACTTGGGAAGCTGAATTAATGCGTCACTTCACTGTACAATTAGAAAGATTATAGTAGCTTCTACTAAATATTTGAATAGTAAAGAGTTCAGTATAATGCTGAACTCTTTATTTTTTTCTTTAAATCATTTTGCTGAAATCAAGAATCATTTTTTTCTTTTCAAGAATCAATTTTTTGTTTCTAAGTATAATTTTTTTAACTTTGTAGAAAAATATAGAAATATAATGGAGAAGAAAACTCTTTATTTAATTGATGCTATGGCGATGATATATCGCGCCTATTATGCACTGAATAAAAATCCAAGAATCAATACAAAAGGTCTTAATACTTCAGCAATATTAGGTTTTTGCAACACTTTATTTGATATAATCAAACAATACAACCCCTCTCACCTTGGTGTAGCTTTTGATTTGCAAGGACCAACTTTCAGACATCAACAATTTGAGCAATATAAAGCTAATCGCCAAGCTATGCCAGAGGAAATAAGAGAATCATTACCTCATATAAAATCTATAATAGAGGCGATGAATATTCCAATTCTTTGCAAGGAAGGTTTTGAAGCTGATGATGTTATAGGTACATTGTCAAAAAGAGCAGTAAAACAAGGTTTTGAAGTTTTTATGGTTACACCAGATAAAGACTATGCTCAATTAGTAGAAGATAATATTAAGATGTTGAGATTAGGAAGGCTTGGAAATCCTAATGAAGTATGGGGAGTAGATGAGGTTTTGCAAAGATTTGAAATAGAAAAACCTTCCCAAGTAATAGACATATTAGGGCTTTGGGGAGATAGTTCAGATAATATTCCAGGTGTACCTTCAATAGGAGAGAAGAAAGCAAAAGCTCTGATACAACAATTCTCATCAATAGAAGATATTTTAGAGAATAGTGACAAAATAGAAAGTAAATCTATCCGCAAAGCAATAGAAGAAAATAAAGACCTTGCAATACAAAGTAAGCAATTAGCAACAATAGTAACCGATGTGCCAATTGAGTTTAACGAAGATGAATTAGCTCTTTCTCAACCAGACATTAAAGCTTGCAATCAAATATTTAACGAATTGGAGTTTAACACTTTTGCAAAAAGATTCAACACTCACTATCAAATATCTCAACCTCAACCAACCATAGATTTATTTAATTCCACTATTGCTGAGCCTACACTTTTCAATCTTGCGACTTACCCTACCTACAAAGACGTTCCTCACTCCTACACTACAATTAAAACCATAGAAGAATTAAAAGAAGTAATAAATTCCCTGCTTCAAGAAACTCTCATAGCCTTTGACACAGAAACAACAGGCTTAGAAATAGATTGTCAATTATTAGGCATATCCTTAGTCAGTCAAAAAAATAAAGGATTCTTTGTTTTATTTCCACAAAGCAAAGACTTAGAAAAACAATTCTTAGAAATAATTAAGCCACTCTTTGAGAACGAAAAAATAGAGAAAGTTGCACACAATATAAAGTTCGATAAAAACGTCCTACTCAACTACGGAATACAAGTAAAAGGCAAAACATTTGACACACTCTTAGCACACTATCTCATAGACCCAGAATCACGACATAAATTAGATGTTTTAAGTGAAAAATACTTAAAATACACAATGATAGACTTTGAAACCGTATTTGGGAAAAACACAAAACCTCCATTTTCAATAGATAAAATAAATCAAGACTTGCTAACCGAATACGCAGTTGAAGATGCCGACATAACCTTTGCCTTAAAACCAATCTTAGAAGAAGAATTAAAACAAAACAATCTATTAGACCTTTTCAACAATATAGAAATGCCTCTCGTAGATGTGCTTTTAGATATGGAAAGACAAGGAGTAAAAATAGACACTAATCAATTACATAAATTTTCTCTCTTACTACAAGAACAAAAACAACAATTAGAAGGAAGAATTTACCAATTAGCAGGACGAGAATTTAATATCTCTTCACCAAAACAATTAGGCACAATACTCTTTGACGAATTACAAATCTCAGCAGATAAAAAAATAAAAAAAACACAAACAAAACAATACTCAACTTCCGAAGATGTATTGCAAAAACTAATAAACTACCACCCAATCATACCACTCATATTAGAATATCGCTCACTTACCAAACTAAAAAGTACATATGTAGATGCCCTTCCTGAGATAGTAAATCAAAAAACAGGCAAAATACATACAAATTACAAACAAGCAACAACAGCAACAGGCAGATTAGCCTCAGAAAATCCTAACTTGCAAAACATACCAATAAGAACAGAATTAGGAAAGCAAATAAGAGCATGTTTTATTCCACAAGATGAAGAACACATACTTTTAGCTGCCGATTATTCTCAAATAGAACTTAGAATAATTGCCTCACTTAGCAAAGACCCTGCTTTATGTCAAGCTTTTCTTTCAGGAGAAGACATACACCTTTCTACAGCATCAAGAATTTATATGCTACCTCCACAAGATATAACTGCTGAAATGAGACGCAATGCAAAGAGCGTAAACTTTGGAATCATATATGGAATATCAGCATTTGGCCTTTCAGAACAATTACACATTCCAAGAAAAGAAGCACAACAACTAATAGAACAATACTTTGCCTCATATCCACAAATACAACAATACATCACTACCTGCATTGAATCCGCCACCACAAAAGGTTACGCAGAAAGTATTTGTGGACGAAGACGCTATTTACCAGATTTAAACTCTGCAAATGCAAATCTAAGAAATTTTGCACAACGAAATGCAGTCAATATGCCGATACAAGCAAGTAGTGCCGATATGATAAAAATTGCGATGATAAATATTCATAAAGAATTTGAAAAACACTCACTTCGCTCTAAGATGATATTACAAGTACATGACGAATTAGTATTTGATATCTATAAACCAGAACTTGAAACAGTTAAATCAATAGTAAAACAACAGATGCTTAACGCTTTACAACTGGAAGTACCGATTGAGGTAAGCATAAACGAGGGAGAAAATTGGCTAATCGCACACTAATAAAAACAATGAATAATTTTGTAGAACACAATAAAAATATTATTTTCGCAAGTTCAAATAAAAAAATAGAATAACAATTAAACAAGAATAAGAAATGAAGAAAAAATTATTGTCAATTCTTGCATTAGGAGCAATTTTATTTGCTTCATGCGGAGAAAAAGTAGCAAAACAAGAAACAACAGATTCAGCAATGCAAAAAAAAGTAGATGAATTTGCAATGGTTCAGTTAACAACTGATGTAAACAAATTAAATGACAAAGAAAAACAACTTATCAACATTTTCTTTGAAATAGCAGAAATTATGGATGAGTTGTTCTGGTTGCAATCATATGGAGATAAAGCCGATATGGAAAAAATCCAAGATCCAGCAACAAGAGATTTTGCATTGATTAACTATGGCCCTTGGGAAAGACTTGATGGTATGCGTCCATTTGTAAGTGGTTACGAAGAAAAACCACTTGGAGCAAACTTCTATCCAAAGGATATGACCAAAGAAGAATACGATGCTTTAAAAGATGAAAACAAAGGAAGTCTTTATACAGTAATTCGTAGAGGAGAAGATGGAAAATTACAAGTTAAATGGTATAGAGAAGAATACAAAGAACAAATTGACAAAGTTTGTGCATTGTTAGATAAAGCTATTCCTTTGGCAGAAGATGCAGGATTAAAGAAATACTTGGAAGAAAGAAAGAAAGCCTTCCAAACAGATGATTATTTCGCATCAGATATGGCTTGGATGGATATGAAAAATAGCCATTTAGATTTCGTAGTAGGTCCAATAGAAAACTATGAAGACCGTTTATTTGGAGCAAAAGCAGCATACGAAGCATTTATCTTAGTAAAAGATGAAGAAGAAAGTGCAAAACTTGCAAAATTCACAGCAATGCTTCCACAACTTCAAAAAGAACTTCCTTGTGATCCTAAATTCAAACAAGAAGTTCCAGGAACAGAATCAGATCTTAACGTATATGATGTAATTTACTATGCAGGAGATTGTAATTCTGGCAGCAAAACAATAGCAATTAACTTACCTAATGACGAAAGAGTACAATTAGCAAAAGGTGCAAGACGTCTTCAATTGAAGAATGCTATGAAAGCAAAATTTGATAAGATACTTTACCCTATTGCAGAAAATATTTTATCACAAGAACAACTTGCAAAAGTAAAATTTGACGCATTTTTCTATAATGTGACTTTCCACGAAGTTGCTCACGGCTTAGGAATTAAAAACACTATCAATGGAAAAGGTGGCGTAAGACAAGCTTTAGGAAACCAATACTCAGGTTGGGAAGAAGCAAAAGCAGATATATTAGGATTATATATGGTTTGCTCTTTAATAGATAAAGGAGAAATCACTTCAATTTCAAAAGAAGATGCTGTTACAACATTTATTGCAGGAATTTTACGTTCAGTAAGATTTGGTGCTGCTTCTGCTCACGGAGTTGCAAATATGATGTGTTTTAACTATTTCGAAGATAACCAAGCTTTTGTTAAGAATGCAGACGGTATTTACTCTATTAACTATGACAATGCATTCAAAGCAATGAATTCTTGGGCAGCAAAAATCTTAGAAATTGAAGGTACAGGAGACATAGATGGTGCAAAAGCATACGCAGACAAGAACGGACAAATCCGTAAAAGCCTTCAAGAAACTCTTGATATAATAAACGGTAAAAGCATACCAAAAGATATAAGATACGAACAAGGAAAAAAAGTCTTAGGACTATAATTTACAATGAATATATCAGTATTAGGAAGTGGTAGTTGGGCAACTGCAATAGTTAAAATTGCAACCCAAAACCACGACAAAGTATATTGGTGGGTAAGAGAAAACGAAATAGTAGAGGGAGTTCGTCAATACGGGCGAAACCCTCTCTTTTTACGTTCTTGTCAATTAGATACAAATAAGATAGAGATTACAACAGACATTAAAAAGGTTATTTCTTCAACCAATACCATAGTTTTAGTAATCCCTTCTGCTTTTGTGGAAAAATCATTGCAAGACCTAACTCCATCAGACTTTGAGAGCAAAACCATAATCAGTGCAACAAAAGGAATAATTCCTTCAACTAATCAAATAGTTGCTGACTATCTTCAATCCCAATTTAAAGTAGAATTAGAGCAACAAGCCGTTCTTAGTGGCCCTTCTCACGCTGAGGAAATTGCACAAGACGGAATGACATACCTAACCATAGGTGCACATAGTCAATCTCTTGCACAACAACTTGCAAATAGATTTGAGTGTAGATTTGTCAAAACTCGTACCTCTACAGACATAAGAGGAATAGAGTATTCCGCAGTATTGAAAAATATATATGCACTTACAGCCGGCATTTGTAAAGGAGCAGGATATGGAGATAACTATATATCAGTTTTAATTTCCAATGCAGCACAAGAAATGCAAAGGTTTTTAGATGTAGTTGCACAAAACGAAGTACGAGATACTAATAATTTTGTTTATTTAGGCGACTTATTAGTAACGGCTTATTCACAACATTCTCGCAATCGTACTTTCGGACAAATGATAGGGCAAGGCTATACGGTTAAATCGGCACAATTGGAAATGTCAATGGTAGCAGAAGGTTATTATGCAACCGATTGCATTCACAAAACCAATGCAGAATTAGGCGTTTATATGCCAATAGCAGATTTTGCCTATAAGATACTCTATCAAGGAGCCTCTTTAAATCAAGAATTACAGCAATTAAGCGAAACATTCAAATAAAGCAGTTTACAACTCTTTCAATTAAAAGAAAAAAACAGCGTTTTAGTAAAATAAAACGCTGTTTTTTTTCTTTAACTTCCGAAGTTATCGTATAGAATGTTTTCAGGTGGTACTCCAAGTGAATCCAACATTTTAATTACTGCTGCAATCATTGGAGGTGGTCCACATAAGTAGTATTCTATTTCTTCTGGTTCTTTATGGTTTTTAAGGTAATTGTTGTAGATAACATCGTGAATAAATCCTGTGTATCCTGTCCAATTATCTCCTTCATCTGGTGCAGATAAGGCTACATTGTATTCAAAGTTTGGATTATTCTTTGCAATTTCTTCATATTCGTCCATGTAGAATAAGTCTTTGATTGCTCTTGCTCCATACCAGAATGTAGCTTTTCTTGTTGTGTGATGTGTTTTAAATAAGTCGAAGATATGAGAACGCATCGGTGCCATACCAACTCCTCCTCCAATAAACATCATTTCTTTGTCTGTATCTTTTATGAAGAACTCTCCATAAGGACCTGAAATTGTTATCTTGTCGCCTGGTTTCAATGACCAAATGTATGAAGAACATATACCAGGGTTTACATTTGCCCAACCGCCTTTTTCTCTATCAATAGGTGGAGTAGCGATACGAATATTCAACATAATAATGTTGTTTTCTGCTGGGTGGTTAGCCATAGAATATGCTCTGAAACATGGTTCTGGGTTGTTCATTACTAAATCCCATACTTTGAATTTATCCCAATCAGAGTGATATTTAGGATCTATGTCCATATCTTTATAATTGATAGTACATGCAGGCACGTCTATTTGAATATATCCACCACTTCTGAAATTAAGTGTTTCTCCTTCTGGTAATTTAACAACGAATTGCTTGATGAAAGTCGCAACATTATTGTTGCTAAGTACTTCACATTCCCATTTCTTAATACCAAATATTTCTTCTGGTATCTCAATTTTCATGTCTTCTTTTACTTTCACTTGGCAACCTAAACGATAATTTTCTTGTTGTTGTCTTCTTGTAAAGTGAGGCTTTTCAGTAGGTAACATTTCTCCACCACCCTCTATAACTTTACATTTACACATCCCACAAGTTCCTTGACCTCCACAAGCCGAAGGAAGGAATATTTTTTCGTTAGCAAGTGTTGCTAAAATAGAAGAACCTGATTGTACTTCTATGTCTTTTTTATTGTTTATGTTTATTTTAACATCTCCCGATGGCACTAATTTTTTTCTTGCGTAAAGCAAGATAGATACCAATAAAAGAACAATGATTAAAAAAACTAATACACTTATTATTACTATTTTTCCCATCTCTTATACTGTTTTATAGTTTAATACCGATGAAACTCATGAAAGCAATAGCCATAAGTCCTGTTATAATAAAAGTTATACCTAATCCTTTCAATGGAGCAGGAACTTGTGCGTATCTTATTCTTTCTCTTATTGCTGCTAAGCCAACAATAGCAAGTAACCAACCGATTCCACTACCGATTGAGAAAGAAAATACTTCTCCTATATTAGCATACTCTCTTTGTTGCATGAATAAAGATGCTCCCATAATTGCACAGTTTACAGCAATCAATGGTAAAAATATACCTAATTGACTATAAAGTGTTGGAGAAACTTTTTCAACAAACATTTCTACTAATTGAACTATCGCAGCAATAACTGCTATGAATAAAATGAAGCTTAAAAAACTTAAATCAACACTAGCTAAAGATGGACTTAACCAAGCAAGTGCTCCTTCCTTCAAAATAAATTCATTGATAAGGTAATTGATAGGCACTGTTACTACAAGTACAAAGACAACAGCAATACCTAATCCCATAGATGTTTTTACTGTTTTACTAACAGCAAGGTAAGAACACATTCCTAAAAAGAATGCAAATACCATATTGTCTATGAAGATTGACTTTACGAATATGTTTATTATTTCTTGCATATTTTTACTTTTTAGTAGTTAATTATTTTTCGCATAAGTCTTCGTTGCGACTTCTGTGAATCCAAATTATTATTCCAACCAATATTAAAGCCATTGCAGGCATTGTCATAAGTCCATTGTTTACATAACCCATTTCAAAGAAACTTTCAGGCATTATTTTATATCCCCACAAAGAACCTTGACCTAATAATTCTCTGACAAAACCTAATATGATTAAAATAACAGCATAACCTAATCCGTTTCCAATACCATCTAATAATGATGGGAAAGGTTTATTAGCCAAAGCAAATGCTTCTAAACGTCCCATAACTATACAGTTGGTAATAATCAATCCAACAAAGACGCTTAATTGTTTGCTAACATCATAGACAAAGGCTTTCAAAAATTGGTCAACTAAAATAACCATCATAGAAACAATAACTAATTGAACTATGATACGAATACGAGAAGGAATAGAGTTTCTCAATAAAGAAACAACAACGTTAGATAAAGCAACAACAACCATAACAGATAATGCCATTACGACAGCTGGTTTTAATTGTGTTGTTACCGCCAAAGCAGAGCAAATACCTAAAACTTGCACTGCAATAGGATTCTCCTTGCTTAAAGGATTTTTTATAAGTTTTAACATATTTGCCATATTATTCTGCTTTTAAAGTTTTGAAAAATTCTATATAATTAGATAAACAATCTTTCAACATATTTGAAACTCCATTAGAAGTATTTGTTGCTCCTGTAACTGCATCTGCTTGGAATGTTTCATTTGTTTTTTGTCCTTTAACAACAGCAAGTTTTACTTCACCATTTTCAAATATTTGTTTACCTTTAAATTGTTCTGCAAAGTTAGGATTTGTTATTTCTGCTCCTAAACCAGGTGTTTCACCTGAATGGTCAAAAAGAACTCCAACAACAGTGTTTAAATCCTCAGCAATAGCTACATTTCCCCAAATTGGTCCATACAAACCTGTGCCGCGAACAGGTACAACATAAATAGTTTTACCTTCATATTCGCAAACGAAAACAGGATACATAGCATCGTCTCCTTTTGTCAATTCTTTGGCTAATTCTATTTTAAATGGTCTTTCTTCTCCTTTTGATAAAGTGTTGTTTTCAAAAACAGAGATAACTTCACCTTTTTTGTTAACAGCTAACTCTTTTATAAAACATTTACCATACAATTCTTCTGCATTTTTTGAAGTATTTTCAATTCCAGCAGATGTAAGAAGTTGTTGCATCTTCTCTATTTCTTGATTTTTCTTTTGGAATGGTTGTAATCCTACGGCTGCAATAGCTAAGACAGCGGCTGCAACAACAACCAAGATTGTAGAGTAGATAAATATATATGAATTACTTTCTTTATTTGCCATCTCTCTTAGTTTTTATTTGTTATTAACTAATTTTGCTCTCTTTGCTCTCTTTCTTATGTTCGCTTCTACTACATAGTAATCAATCAATGGAGCAAATACGTTCATAAGTAATATTGCAAGCATCATTCCTTCTGGATAAGCAGGGTTTACAACTCTGATTAAAACAGCCATGATACCTATTAGGAATCCGTAAATATATTTTCCTGTGTTAGTATGAGCAGCTGTAACAGGGTCTGTTGCCATAAATACTGCTCCAAACATAAATCCACCTATTAAGAAGTGGTAGTAGAATGGCATATTCATGTAATCATTAGCACCAACAGCATTAAATATCAAGCCCATTATAGCTCCACCTGCAAATACTGAAAGCATAACTCTCCAAGAAGCAACTCCTGATACTAAAAGAATGATAGCACCTATAAGAATTGCTATTGCAGATGTTTCTCCAACACAACCAGGCATAAATCCTATGAACATATCCATAATAGATGCAGAAGGAAGATTTGCTCCTGCTATCATTTCTCCAAGAGGAGTAGCACCAGAATAAGCATCTGCTTTTTCAGCAATCCAAACTGTATCTCCAGACATTTGAATTGGATAAGAAAAGAACAGAAATGCTCTTGCTACCAAAGCAGGATTTAAGAAATTGTATCCTGTTCCTCCAAATACTTCTTTACCAATGATAACAGCAAAAGCAACTGCTAATGCTAATTGCCACAATGGAACGTCAGGAGGACAAATCATAGGAATTAAAAGTCCAGTTACGAAATATCCTTCACTAACTTCGTGTCCTCTTATTTGAGCAAAAATAACTTCTATACCCAAACCAACAATGTAACTAACTAATAATAATGGAAGAACCTTTAAAAATCCAAACCATAAATTATTCCAAAAGTTAGCACAATAATCTCCTGCTACTATATCGCCTATTGATAGATAGTGTTGATAGCCTATGTTGTACATACCAAACAATAAAGCTGGAAGTAAGGCTATAAAAACTGTTATCATTGTACGTTTGTTATCTACCGCATCTCTTACATGACAACCTTTTGTAGTTGTTGTAGCAGGAACAAACATTAAAGTGTCAATAGCATCGAATAAAGAATGGAAAGCGTGAAGTTTCCCTCCTTTTTCGAAGTTTGGCCTCATTTTATCTAATGTATTCTTTATAAATTTCATTCTCCCATCTCCTTTCTCATTAGGTCTAAACCTTTTCTTATTATTTCTTGAATATCTGTCTTAGAAGAATCTATTAATTCACATAAAGCAAAATCCTCAGGGTCTACTTCATAGATTCCTAATTGCTCCATCATGTCTATATCTTCTATAATACAAGCTTTTATTAGTTGCATTGGGTAAATATCCATAGGGAATACTTTTTCAAACTCTCCTGTTACAACAAAAGGTCTTCTTCCTCCGTGAAGATTAGTATTCACTTCATATTTACGGTTGCAACAATTTGTTAAGAATCCTGCTAAGAATGTTCTTGAAAAACTAAATTTCTTAGTTCCAGGTGCTAACCAACCCATAAATTCTGCTTCGTTACCTTCTTTGATTATAGTAACTTGATTATCATAAGCAGAAATGAAACCATCTTTCTCAATTTTTGTCCCAGAAAGTACGTTTCCACTTATTATTCTTAAATCAACAGCAGTTGTATTGTTGTAAATCAAAGAAGAAATATTCGCACCTTTTTTAACTTTGTAATATTGTGGGTGAGAAACCTCTTGTCCTGTTAAGGCAACTAAACGATCTGTGTTGTATTTTCCTTCTAAAAATAAACGTCCTATTACAACTAAATCTTGAGCATCTAAATACCAAACTCTTTCTCCTTTGTTTATAGGGTCTAATTTCTCAATTTGAACAGAAACATTTCCACAAGGGTGTTTTCCTTCAAAAGTATTGATTTGAACATTTTGTAATTTTGACAATTCTTCTGCTCTTACATTTTGTGAAGGCACGTTTACGTAAATTGTAACTCCTGTCATTTTTTTCAAAGCATCAACACCAACTTGTAATTCTGCACCTAAACCTTTCAAAAGTATAGAATAATCAGGTGCTAATGGTGCTGAACTAAAACCAGACACAATTATACATTTTGGAGTTGTATCAGGATTAGGTACAACTGAATAAGGTCTTTGACGAAGTAAAGTCCAAGCACCAGAAATCAACATTTTTTCTTTGATTTGTTCCGCATTCAATTCACTAATGCTTGAAACTCCAAAATCTAAGTACTCAATTGTTTCATCAGCACTTACTATAACTTCTTCAATAACTCTTTTCTCTCCTCTTTTCACTTGTTTAACAACTCCACTTACAGGAGAAGTAAACAAAACCTTTTCTTTGCCTTTTGCATAAAAAAGAGGAGTACCTGCTTTTACTCTTTCACCTTCTTCAATCAAAAGTTTAGGAGTCAAGCCGATAAAGTCCTTTGGTTTGAGAGCATATTCGCTCACAAATGTTTCTACAACCTCAGGCGTAGGCTCTCCATACAATTTGAGATCCAAGCCCTTAGTAATTTTTATAGCTTTAGACATCGCTTATTATATTTGTTAATTTATATTAAATTTTAAAATAATCTTGCAAAAATACGATTAAAATTTGGAATATCAAACGAGATTAAATTATTTCTTAGATTTCAAAAAATTTTTCTTTGATTTTTTAAAATTTTTCAAATAAAAAATCAAAGAAAAATTTTAACGGCTTTTTGTTAGAAATTGATAATATAAGGAATACGTGCTTGAACTCCTTGATTTTGAGATAGTTTCTCTATTTTTTTATTCAATTGTTCAAAGCCATCTTTATGCTTTACAAACTCTTGTAAATCCGATTCTTCAGACACAGATTCTAACAATTGAGTTAGTATATCTTTTTGCTTAGGATAGGCAACTATTCCATATTGTTCTATACCTGCTTTTTGAGCTGCAATAGAGATTGCTTTATTTAATCCTCCAAACTCATCAACTAAGCCTAATTCTTTAGCATCTAATGCCGACCAAACTCTTCCTCTTGCAATTGAATCAACGTATGTCTTTTCTAACTTACGACCTTCGGCTACTCTTGTAATGAAATTATCATAGAAATTCTCAACATTCATTTGCAAGATAAGCTTTGATTGTGATGAACGAGGAGTTGTAAGAGACATAATAGCATTATCGTTAGTTTTTACTGTGTCAAAAGTTAATCCAACATTGTTTTTCAATGAGCGTGCTATGTTTGGCATTATTCCAAAAACACCTATTGAACCTGTAATAGTGATTGGAGAAGCTACAATCAAGCTTGCATTTGAACTCATCTCATATCCAGCAGACGCAGCAACATCTCCCATTGACACAATAACAGGTTTACGTTTCTTTGCTTTGATTACTTCATTTGTAATAAGCTCTGAGGCTATTGCATCACCGCCTGGAGAATTTACTCTTAACACAATTGCTTTCACACTATTGTCTTTTGCTGCTTTTTCAATAGCTCTCACCAAAGTTTCACTACCTATTGATAAAGAGCCACCCTTTCCTTGATTTACATCTCCGTATGCATAAATTACTGCAATATTATTTTGTTGCTTTTTAAATATAGTAGGAATTGTCTTACGATATTTGTTATATTTTACAAAGTTTACCTTTGCAGAAGGTGAGTTTATTGAAAATTGTTTTTTTACTTCATCAACTATTATTTGTTCTACATTTGTTTTAAAAGTGAGTGAATCTACTAATCCATTATCTAAGGCTTGTTTTGGTAAGAAATATTCAAGCCTTGATACCTTTGCATTGAAAGTATCTATACTTTGTAATTTTCTTGCTTCAACAATATTTTGTGAAACATAGTTCCATATATCAGAAATATAAGCTTTGATTTGTTCTCTATTCTCTTCTGACATTTTATTAGAGATATATGTTTCTCCTGCACTCTTATAAGAATTATTTCTTGGACGAATAAGCTCTACATCTATGTCTAATTTATCAAAAAGGTCTTTATAATACATTACCTCCGCACCTAATCCTGTCAAAGCTAAGTTTCCAGCTGGATTAAGATATATTTTATCTGCCACAGTCGCTAAATAATAAGCATTTTGTGTAATAAACATATCGCTATACGCATAAATCTTCTTTCCAGAAGTTTTAAAATCCAATAAAACCTGTCTTATTTCATCTACAGTAGCCCATCCGTTCGTTTGTAACATAGACATCTGTAAAAATATAGCCTTAATATTTTCATCAGTCTTTGCTTTATGAATTACTTCCATAAATTCAGTCAAACCAATAGGCTTTATAATTTCATCAGACAATAAATTAGTTGAAAAAGTTTCTAAATCCTCTACTTCCCTATCGTAAATTGGGGCATCTAAGTTAATATAAAGAACAGAATTATTTTCAATCGCAACAGTTTGTTCTGTATCAGAAAAAGAAATAGAAGAAAATATTCCAATAAGAACAAAAATAACAAGCATAGATGATATAAAGCAACCCAAACAAGAGGCAAACATAAAATTAAAAAAAGACTTCATAATAATTTTTCTTAGATTTATTTATATAATTTACTGATTATTTGTTTTTTATCATTCAGTTTCACGTGAAAGAAAGTAATAAAAACAAAAAAAAGGACGCAAACAAATTACGTCCTTTTAATTTTACTATTTATTATTAGAAAATACTATCAATTAAAGCATCATCAGCGATATTAGGTAAAGTAACCTTTAATTTAGGTTCCACTTCCATTGCACGTTTAATTGCAAAAATTGCGCCTTCGTTTCTTGCCCAAGAGCGACGGCTTATTCCGTTATTCACATCCCAGAATAACATATTTCTTAATCTTCTTTCTGAGTCATCACTTCCGTCAATAACCATACCAAATCCACCATTGATAACTTCTCCCCAACCTACGCCACCACCATTGTGGATAGAAACCCAAGTTGCTCCACGGAAGCTATCACCAATGCAGTTATGAACAGCCATATCCGCAGTAAAAGAAGAACCATCGTATATATTAGAAGTTTCTCTGAAAGGAGAATCTGTTCCAGATACGTCATGGTGATCTCTACCCAATACAATTGGTGCAGAAATTCTACCTTCTTTAATTGCTTTGTTAAATGCAGAAGCTATTTTTGTTCTTCCTTCCGCATCAGCGTATAAAATTCTTGCTTGAGAACCTACAACTAAATTATTTTCCTTAGCTCCCTTTATCCAAGTTATATTATCACGCATTTGTTGTTGAATTTCAGCAGGAGATTCTTTTGCAATTTCTTCTAAAACTTCCATTGCAATTTTATCAGACAAATCTAAGTCTTCTGGTTTTGAAGAAGTACAAACCCAACGGAAAGGTCCAAATCCATAATCAAAACACATAGGTCCCATTATGTCTTGAACGTATGAAGGATAACGGAAAGTTCCATCTTCTTTCATTATATCAGCACCAGCTCTTGAAGATTCCAATAAGAAAGCATTACCATAATCAAAGAAATACATACCTTTTGCAGTTAATTTATTGATAGCTGCAACATGTCTTCTTAGAGATTCTTGTACTTTTTCTTTGAATAATTCTGGTTTATTAGCCATCATATCTTGTGCTTCTTCAAAAGAAACCCCTACAGGATAGTATCCACCAGCCCAAGGATTGTGTAATGAAGTTTGGTCTGAGCCTAAATCTACTGAAATATTATGTTCTACAAGATATTCCCATAAATCAACAACGTTTCCTTGATATGCAAATGATACAACTTCTTTATTTTTGCGTGCTTCTTGAACTCTTGCCATCAAAGCATCTAAATCAGAATATACTTCATCAACCCATTTTTGTGAATGACGTTTATTTGTCGCTGCTGGATTTACTTCTGCTGTGATTGATACGCAACCTGCAATGTTTCCTGCTTTTGGTTGAGCTCCACTCATACCTCCTAAACCTGCTGTAACGAACAATTTTCCGCCAAGGCCATCTCCTCCTATTTTTCTACCAGCATTTAAAACTGTAATTGTAGTTCCGTGAACAATTCCTTGTGGTCCTATATACATATAGCTACCTGCTGTCATTTGTCCATATTGACTAACTCCTAAAGCATTGAATTTTTCCCAATCATCAGGCTTTGAGTAATTTGGAATAACCATTCCGTTTGTTACAACTACTCTTGGAGCATCTTTATGAGAAGGATATAATCCCATTGGGTGACCTGAATACATTACAAGTGTTTGTTCTTCGGTCATCTCTGAAAGATACTTCATTGTAAGACGATATTGTGCCCAGTTTTGGAAGACTGCTCCATTTCCTCCGTATGTTATAAGTTCGTGAGGGTGTTGTGCAACTGCTGGATCTAAGTTATTTTGAATCATTAACATAATTGCCGCTGCTTGTTCACACTTTGCAGGATATTCTTCTATGCCTCTTGCATACATTTTGTATGTTGGACGATAACGATACATATAAATACGACCGTATTTCTCTAATTCTTCCGCAAATTCTTTGGCTAATACAGCGTGAAACTTAGGATCGAAATATCTTAACGCATTTTTTAATGCTAATTTCTTTTCTTTGTTTGTTAAAATCTCTTTTCTCTTCGGTGCATGACTAACTGAATAATCGTATTCTTGCAATTCAGGTAAATAATCAGGAATACCTTCTAAAATAGCTTCTCTAAATTCCATATTCTTATATATTTATTATTTTATTTCTTTTGGCAAAATTACAAAATATATTTAAACTTCAACTAATACTAAGACTAATATCTTTTAACGAACTCTTTTAATAGATTACAAAAGTCAATATGTTTTGTAAATGGTAAATCTATTCCATTATCATAAATTGTGTGATATTCATTGTATTCACAACCGTAGGTAAATAAAAAATGTGCTGGAACACCTTTTTGAACAAAATGACAATGATCACTATTACAAGACTCTTCTCCTAAAAATACTTTTATAAACCATTGATTTTCTTGATTTATTTCTTGTAATAATTTTCCTGCTTTTGGTTCTTTTAATCCATTTATAACAGCTACTCCTGTCGCTCCTGTTCCACACATATCTAAATTAAATAAAAATTTTATTTTATCTAATTCTACAAAAGGATTTTCAGAAGCAAATTTTGAGCCTAAAAGACCTACCTCCTCCCCTGTTGCAAATATAAATACAACTGAATGTTCAGCAGGATTTTTTGCATAATATTTTGCTAAATCTAAAAGAACTGCAACTCCACTTGCATTATCATTTGCTCCTGGAAAGTGAACATCTCCTACTTTTCCTAAGTGATCATAATGTGCAATAAAGGCAAAACAACTGTCTTTATACTTTGTACCCTCTACAATACCCCAAACATTTTGTGATTCATAAGAAGAAATAAATTCACTCTTGATTTCCAAAGCTAAATGTTTAATTTTCTTATATATTATATTACCTTTGAGTTGCAGTATAGGAAAATCCATCAACGCACGACCTGTATAATATGGTATTTTATCATATCCTTGAATTACAGCAAGTTTTGGAGTAACGTTTTCTTTCTTTAAACCTCTTAAAAATACTATTATATCAACATAAGATAGAGTTTTAGTATTGAATAACAGTACTTTATCTTGTAATTTTTTTGGTTTAATTTCTTCAATTTGCTTTTTAGTGTTGAAAATTAGTGGTTTAACATTTTCTAACACCATATTTGCCGATGGAGATGAACCAAAAACTAAATAATCCTCGCCAAGCTTCAAAGGTTTCTTTAAATAACGCATTGAAACCTTTAAATCCATAATATTATTTATAGGAAAATTAAGTTTTTGAAATCCATTTTCTCCCAAAAGCTTTACTCCACTTTCTTTTAGTTCGTTTCTAATAAACGTAGCTGCCTTTTTATCACCATTATCTACGTATGCTCTTCCTGCCATATATTTACTTGCAAGGGTATCTTTACAATATATTGCATATTTATATGATTGTGCAGAAGCTAATGTGCTAATTATCAATAGTAAAGCAAGAAAGCTTATTCGCAAATTGCTGAATTTGAATTTATTAAATAACGTTGATTTTCCCATTTTCCTTTCCATTGATTTTCTTCTATGATTAAATTATTTTTATCTAAGTTTCTGAATTCCTTATCTTTAAATATAATTTTTACATAACCTTTTTCTATAATTTCTTTAATGCTTGAAAAAATTATTTCTTCTTTTTCCTTTGTTTTTTCTTTCAAAAAAAGATAAATTCCTACTTCATTATTGTATAAATCCATATTTTTAGAAGCTAAATCATAGCCTGAGTTTGGATTTACCTTAAAAACATATTCATTATAATTCTCATAAATTTCTCCTATCCTTCTTGCCTTTTCTATTCCTATGTTTTCAGAAAGTTTATACATCCATAAAACATGTCGAAAGGCATCATACTTTCCTGCTTCAATGTTTTTATTATAAAAGTCTTTATCTTTTTTTGATAAACTATCCATTATTATCAAAACATTGTTTGAAACCTCTAATGATTTTTTAATTGTACTAAAATTTTTTAAAGACCAAATTTTATCTTTTATACTTAAACTTTTAAAAAGCATTTTTTTATTTTGAGAATACAAAGAGATATTTAAAACAAATAAAAATAGAATTAAAAAACTCAAAGAAATATTTTTCATAATTCAAATTTTAACTCCTTATATTCTCAAAAAATCAAGTCAATTCATCAGTTGGTTGATTTTTTTTGAAGCATTTGGGCTTAAACTTAGTAAAATTCAGTAAAATTAGCATTATAAATAATTGTAATTCTTATAGTTAACATCTTAAAATATCAAAAAAATGTTCTATCTATTTTTTTACGAAAATTGGCTATTTTTAAATGATTCCTAAGTTTTTTGATATTTCCAACATTTTTAAGATTGGTTTTTCTGCATCTTTCATTAATTTTTCTGATAATATGATTTCGTTGTTTAAATTCTCCATCACATCTATCACTTTTTCCATTGTGTTTAGTTTCATATTACGACAATCGTTACAAGTAGTATTTTCGTTTGGTGTAACTACTATAAATTCTTTGTTTGGATTGTCTTTTTTTAGTTTGTGAGTAATTCCAGATTCTGTTGCAATTAAGAATTTGTTGTTTTCAGAGTTTTTAACAAATTTTATCATAGCTTGAGTTGAGCCAACAAAGTCTGCAAGTTGTAAAACAGAGTCATTACATTCTGGATGTGCTATTAAAGTATAATCTTTGTATTTATTTTTCAATTCTTTCACATATTCAGGTGTTAATAACTCATGAACTTCGCAACTTCCGTTCCAAAGAACCATTTCTCTATTAGTAATACGATTTATATATCCTCCTAAATTTTTATCTGGTGCAAAGATAATTTTCTGATTCTTAGGAAGAGAGTTTATCATTTGCACTGCATTTCCTGATGTGCAAATAATATCTGAAAGAGTCTTTATTTCAGCAGAACAGTTTATATATGATATTACAATATGGTCAGGATATTGTTGTTTAAAAGCCTTAAATTCTTCATATTTACAAGAGTCTGCAAGTGAACAACCTGCATTAAAATCTGGTATTATTACTTTTTTATTTGGGTTAAGTATTTTTGCTGTTTCTCCCATAAAGTGAACTCCACATAAAAGAATAATATCAGCTTCTGTTTCTTTAGCTATTTGAGCTAAGTTTAAACTATCTCCCACATAATCAGCAACTTCTTGTATTTCAGGTAAGCAATAATAGTGTGCTAATATTACAATATTTTTTTCTTTTTTTAATTTCTCAACCTTTTCAAAAAAAAGCTTTTTATCCATAATTATTATTTTTTTTATTTATAATGATTTATTATAGCCTTGTGAAATTTGTTAAAAAAAAATCTCACAAAAAAATTATTGCAAATATACGTCTTTTTATTAACAAAACAAGATAATTTATCTACATTTTAATATTGTATATATCAGTAAATTATCTGAATTATTAACAAATATTTAATTTCTTCTTTTTGT
This sequence comes from Candidatus Onthomorpha sp., assembly GCA_045645265.1. GTDB lineage: Bacteria > Bacteroidota > Bacteroidia > Bacteroidales > P3 > Onthomorpha. Next base: position 11,577 of record JAZRIM010000028.1, on the reverse strand, counting down.
TAATAAAATTTTTTAAAACAATGGATAAAAATATGTTAATAAAGTGTTTGTTTTCTTGTTAATTAAAGCTGATATATTAACAAGTAGATAATTATGAAGATATATTATCATACTTTTAACAACTTCTTAACAAAAAAAATGTTGAAATGTTTTAGTGAAATTTTTCAAAGAAATATTTCATTTTTTCAAAGAAATATTTTACTAAAGCAATGAAAAAATTTGCTAAATCTAAGAAATAATTCTTAAAAAAATCTTATCTTTGCGAGATTATAATAACTAAATTTTTAAAATATGAGCAAAATAATACCTATGGCTTGTGATCATGCCGGATTTGAACTAAAAGAATTTCTTAAATCTACTCTTACTGAAAGGGGATTAGAAATTAAAGATTTTGGAACTTACAGTTCTGATTCTGTTGATTATCCTGATATGATTCATCCTTTGGCAAAGGAAATTAATGATGGAAATTATGAGTTTGGAATCATAATGTGTGGTAGTGCAAATGGAGTTTCTATGGTTGCAAATAAGTATCCTAATGTTAGATGTGGACTTTGTTGGGAAGAAGAAATAGCTCAATTAACTAAACAACATAATAATGCAAATATAATAGCTTTACCAGCACGTTTTATTTCAAAAGAAAAAGCACTTTCAATAGTTGATGCTTACTTAAATACTGAATTTGAGGGTGGAAGACATCAAAAAAGAGTAGAAAAAATACCTATTAAATAATTTTATCTTTAAATGAATACGAGTGAATACAAGAGTTTTTTACACATTTGTAATAAAAATGTGAATAACTCTGATTTTGAGTTATTTAATAGAAATTCTTTAATTCACTCGACATTCAATGATATAGATAAACTTAGAAAAAAAGCCTATAAAGTTAGGCAAAAATTCATCAATAATATTGTTGATAATCTTCTTTTATTTGAAAAAAATATTCTTTCAAATAAAGGACAAGTTAATTGGTGTTTATCTTATGAGGATTTTACAGAACAATTGCTTAATCTTTTGAATAACAAAAAAATAAAAGAGGTTAATGCTTTTTTTTCTGATTTTACTGAAGAATTAAGATTAAAAGAAACATTAAAAACAGAAGGAATACGCTCTTTTTCAAAAGAAAATAAATGTTCTATTCTTTCACCGGATTTAGCAATTGTTGACACTGCAAGTATGTTTTCGGTGTTTGATTCTGTTTTTGAAATGGAATTATTTTTAGACTCTAAGATTAAAATATTTATACTTCCAATTAACAAATTCATTTGTAATATATCTGATATTGATATATTTACACATATATTTTCAATCTATAAAAAAAATAATTCTTTTCCTATATTGTCAAATATTTTTACTCCTTCCTTTCTTTCTAACGATAAAGAAACATACGTTTTCATAGTAGATAATTCACGAAGTAATCTCTTGGCTTTCAAAGAACAAAGAAAAATATTATCTTGCATAGACTGTGGAGCTTGTAAGAAGGTTTGTCCAGTTTATCAGACTATAAAAGATGAGCCATACTCTAATATAATAACTGGACCTGTTGCAAACGTTATGTTACCTTACTTAGAAAATTACGAGAATTATAAACATCTAAGTTACAATTGCTTACTTTGTGGAAAATGTTCAAATATTTGTCCAATAAATCTTCCAATATCAGATTTAATTGTTGAAAATAGAAAATTTTTCTTTGAAAATAAAATATTAGATTTTGATGATAATTTATTGATTATCAGTTTAAGAAAATTCTTTCTAAAAAGAAAAAAAATGAATTCAAAATCCTGGTATAAGAAATATTTATTGTGGGGAATAATACCAAAAGCTACAAGAAAATCAGTCTATATTCCACAATTTTCTAAAAGAACGTTTAATAAGATACAAAAAAATAATATTAGATAGTAATGAAAAAAATAAATCAAATTGAGAATGAAGATAAATTATTAGAGTTTGTTTACAATAATAGAGTAGATGAATTTCAAAAATGTATAGATGAAATAATTATATCTAATAAATTGTCTGATTATTCCGAAGAAGATTTATTTAATTTAATACAATATTTAGATTTAACTTCTTTAAAATCAACCGATAACGATAAAATAATTACACAATTCGTTAAAAATAGTGTTTTAAACTGTAAATCAAATAATTATTATGTAGGAGGAATTTGTTGTTATTCTCCTTTTCTTTTACAAATCAATGATTATAAACCCTCAAAAAAAATAAAATCTGTTGTAGTTGCAGCAGGTTTTCCTCATTCTCAAATTCCATTGAGTGTAAAGAAAGAAGAAATAAGATATGCAATAGAAAACAATGTAGATGAGATAGATATATGTTTAAATAGAGGCTTATTTTTTGATGAAAATAAAGAAAAAGCAGCTCAAGAGATAAAAGAGATAAAAGATTTAATTAATTCAGCAGGTAAAAACATTGTTTTAAAAGTTATTTTAGAAGTAGGGGAGTTGCTTTCCCTTAAAAACATTATGCAAGCCTCACTTTTATGCTTAGAAAATGGTGCAGATTTTATCAAAACCTCTACAGGAAAAATAGAAAACGGTGCAGATGTTTATTCTTTCTCAGTAATGATGCTTGCTCTTAGGGAATATTATCGTAAAACCAATGTTTTAAAATCTATAAAAGTAGCAGGAGGAATAAGAGAGATAGAAGAAGCTATTTTATACATCAATTTATATAAACAATTCATTATTTCGGATTTTGATAACAATTATTTTAGAATAGGTTGTAGTCAATTATTTGATAAAATTAAAGAAAAATTAACGATAGATAAATAATATATGAAGCAATTACGTAAAAAATTATCATTATACAATGAACCGCAAAGGGTAAAAGAATTAGGTATTTATCCATATTTTAGACCTATTTCAAGCGAGCAAGACACAGAGGTGATAATGCGTGGAGAAAAAGTGTTGATGTTTGGTTCAAATAGTTATTTAGGACTAACAAATCACCCTAAAATAAAGGAAGCAAGCATTGAAGCAATAAAAAAATATGGTACAGGTTGTGCTGGTTCTCCTTTTTTAAACGGAACTTTGGATATACATATAGAATTGGAAGAGAAACTTGCGGATTACGTTGGTAAAGAAAAGGCAATAGTTTTTTCTACGGGATTTCATTCAAATATAGGAGTGATTCCAACAATTATGGGAAGAAATGACCATATTATTTGTGATGAATTGAATCATGCCTCAATAGTTGAAGGACGCAGACTTTCTTTTGCTTCTTCTCATCGTTATAAACACAATGATATGTCTTCGTTAGAAAATGTTTTAAAAAAGATTCCATACGATAGCATTAAGTTAATAGTAACCGATAGTGTATTTTCAATGGAAGGAGACGTAGCAGATTTACACAAAATAACAGCTTTGGCAGAAGAATACAATGCTTCTGTTTATGTAGATGAGGCACACTCATTAGGAATCTTTGGAAAAGAGGGGAGAGGCTTATGTGCAGAATATGGATTGACAGATAAGGTTGATTTAATTATGGGAACTTTTTCTAAATCCTTAGCAACAATAGGTGGTTTTATAGCAACAGATAGTGAAACAATAAATTTCCTAAAACATCACTCACGTCCTTATATTTTTTCTGCTTCAATCTCTCCGGCAGCTACTGCAAGCGTAATTGCAGCGATAGATGTAATAAAACAAGAGCCTGAAAGAATAGAGAATTTGTGGAAGATAACAGATTATGCTTTAAAAACATTTAGAGAATTAGGCTTTGAAATAGGAAATACTTCTACTCCTATAATACCTCTTTATGTAAGAGATATGGATAAAACATTCCTTATTACTCAAAATCTTTATGAACAAGGAATATTTATTAACCCTGTTATTCCTCCTGCTTGTTCTCCTGAGGATACTTTAATAAGATTTTCTCTTATGGCAACACATACAAAAGAACAAGTTGAAGAAGCAATAGATAAATTGTATAAAACATTCTGTAAATACGATATAATAAAATAAGAATATTATGAATACTATCACTGTAAAGACTGTTATAGATAAAAAAGGTTTTAAAGAATTTCTAAATCTTCCTTATAAACTTTTTAAAAACGATGAAAAATGGGTTCCATCGTTAATAATGGACGAAAAAACGACTTTTGACAAAAGGAAAAATCCTGCTTTGGAGTTTTGTGATTTTAAAATCTTTTTGGCCTATAAAGGTTCACAAGTGGTAGGTAGGGTTGTAGGAATGATAAATCATAAATCCAACGAAATTTGGAAAGAAAAAAGAATTCGATTTGGTTGGTTAGATTTTATAAATGAAGATATAGTTTGTCAAAAGCTTTTAGAAGCAGTTGAAAATTGGGGTAGGAGCGAGGGAATGACTCAAATCGTAGGGCCAATGGGCTTTACCGATATGGATAAAGAAGGAATGCTTGTAGAAGGCTTTGAAGATGATTGTTCAATGCCTACTTACTATAATCCTTCCTATTATCCAGAAATAATGGATAGGCTTTCCTATAAAAAAGAAGTAGATTGGATTCAATATAGAATAAAAGCAAATCAAGAAATTCCTGAAAAGATTTTACGAATCAATAATTTAATTAAGGAAAAGTATAATCTTAGAATTGTAGAAGGGTTATCGGCACAACAAATTGCAAAGAGATATGGTCATAAATTATTTGAAACGCTAAACGAAGCCTTCTCTCATCTTTTTGGATATGTGCCTTTGAACGAAAGACAAATGCAATTCTACATTGATATGTACTTTCCTTTCTTGAATAAAAAGCTTTTGTGTTTGATTGTTGATGAAAACGATGATATTGCAGCTTTTGGAGTTTCTATGCCTTCGCTTACAGAGGCTCTTCGTAAGAGTAAAGGAAAATTATTCCCGTTTGGTTGGTATTATTTCTTGAAAGCAATACGCAATTTTGAGAAAATAGACCTTTATTTCAACGGTGTGCATCCTAAATGGCAGAATAAAGGTATTCATTCCATATATTATGCCGAAATGAATAAACAATATATTTCCTTAGGTTCACAAACAGCACTTGCAAGCCCTCAATTAGAAACTAATCTTGCAGCAAGAATTTGGGAAAAGTATGAAGACTCAAATATTGTTATGAGAAGAAGAGCCTATATTAAAGAAATACCTGAGGATAATCGCGAAAAAGTTTTAGTAACAGGCGCAAGCGGATTCATAGGTAGTACTTTAATTGATAAATTGCTTAAAGAAGGAAAATATAAAGTTTATGCAGGAATACGAAGCAGTTCAAGCAAAAAATATTTGACTGATTCAAGAATTTCTTTCTTAGATTTAAATTTCTCAAACAAAGAAAAAATTAAACAAGTCTTAGATTTACATAAGTTCAAATGTATATTTCATTTAGCAGGTCTTACAAAGGCAAAGAGAAATGAAGACTTTGAAAGAGTGAATTATGAGTTTACTAAAAATTTAGTTGATGCTATTGATGTAAATCAAACAAAATTGATTTTTCTTTCTTCGTTTGCTGCTCACGGACCAGGAGATGAGAAAACTTTTGCAAAGGCTAAGGTGAGTGATGTTAATAAACCGAATACTGTATACGGGGTTTCAAAACTCAAAGCCGAAGAGTATATTAACCAAAACTTTAAAGGAAAATACGTTATTTTAAGACCAACTGGCGTATATGGTCCACGTGAAACAGATTACTTTGTTTTCTTCCAAACAATTCATAATCACTTAGAACCATACTTAGGATTTGTTCCACAACACTTGACTTTTGTTTATTCAAAAGACCTTGTGGATTTATGTATTAAAGCTTTTGAAAGTGATATTTCAGGAAAAACTTATTTTGTCAGTGATGGAAATATGTATTTGGATAGTGAATATGCACGAATCTCAAAAGAAGTTTTGAAAACCTGGACAATAAAAATCAAATTCCCTCTTTGCATAGTTAAATTCATTTCTTCGTTTTTAGATTCTTTTGGAAAACTTATCGGAAAGCAATTCACGCTTAACAAAGACAAATATTCTATTCTTTCTGCTCGCAATTGGGATTGTGATATTGAAGATTTGAAAAAGGATTTGAATTATTCGCCTCAATATGATTTAAGAAAAGGTGTAGAAGAGACTATAAAATGGTATAAAAATGAGAAATGGTTATAAAATGAAAAAGAAATATTTTAATATCTTATTATTATTGTCAGTTTTCTTTTTGTCTTCTTGTGGAGAAAAGCAAACTATAAAAATTGAAGAAAAACACACAATAGACAAGTCAAAGGTAATAGAAATTGATACTAAGTATTTTATTGATGAAGTTGCAAAAATAAATGGAGATTCTTTAACTTACATTGGTAATAAGCCAACAATTGTAGATTTTTATGCCTCTTGGTGTGGTCCTTGTAAGATGTTGTCTCCTATAATGGAGAAATTGTCAAAAAAATATGAAGGTAAAGTTAATTTTTTCAAAATAGATGTGGATAAATCTTCGGATTTAGCAAATACATTAAAGATTAAGGGGATTCCTACTTTGATATTTTTCAAGGATTCTTCCTCTTCCGTTATTATTATGGAGGGATTTATGTCCGAAACAGAATTAGAACATTACATAAGTAGTTATTTATTGAAATAAAAGTATTATTTTTGTACACTTAATAGAAATAAAATAATCTATGGCAAAGCAACAAGATATATCAGCTGAGAAATTAGAAAAATTAAAAGTGTTACAAGCAGCTGTTTCAAAGATAGAAAAGAATTATGGTAAAGGTTCCATAATGAAATTAGGAGATAAAGCAGTAGAAGATATTGAAACAATTCCTACAGGCTCTATTTCATTAGATTCTGCCTTAGGAGTAGGAGGTTTTCCAAAAGGAAGAATTATAGAAATCTATGGACCAGAATCCTCAGGTAAGACAACCTTAGCAATTCATGCGATAGCAGAAAGTCAAAAGCAAGGAGGGCTTGCAGCATTCATAGATGCAGAGCACGCATTTGATAGTACATACGCAAAGAAATTAGGAGTAGATGTAGATAACCTTTATATTTCTCAACCAGATAATGGAGAACAAGCATTAGAAATAGCAGAAAATTTAATTAGTTCAGGAGCTGTAGATATTATTGTGATAGATTCTGTTGCAGCTCTTACTCCTAAAAGCGAAATTGACGGAGAAATGGGCGATAGTAAAATGGGATTACACGCTCGTTTAATGAGTCAGGCTCTTAGAAAGATGACTGCGACAATTAGTAAAACGAAATGTTGTTGTATATTCATAAATCAATTAAGAGATAAAATAGGAGTGATGTTTGGTTCGCCAGAAACAACAACAGGAGGAAACGCTTTGAAGTTTTATTCTTCGATTAGAATAGACATAAGAAGAATACAAGCAATTAAAGACGGAGAAACAAATATTGGAAATAGAGTTAGAGTAAAGATTGTAAAGAATAAAGTTGCTCCTCCTTTCCGTCAAGTTGAATTTGACTTGTTATTTGGACAAGGAATAAGCAAAATAGGAGAGATTATAGATATTGGAGTTGAGGCAGAGGTGTTAAAAAAGAGTGGCTCTTGGTTTAGTTACGGAGAAACAAAACTTGGACAAGGTAGAGAAGCTGTTAAACAACTTTTATTAGACAATCCGGAGTTGCAAGAAGAGATAGAGGCAAAAATTCGTCAATATCTAAAAGATAAAATAGAATAAAAAACTCTCAATTCCTTTAAAATGAAAGTAACAATTTCGCAAATCAATCCGAAAACCTTAGATTTTGAATATAATTTTAATATAATTCAGGAAAAAATCAAAGAATCAGATGTAGATTCCTTGATAATTTTTCCTGAATTATCATTAAGTGGCTCTCCGCTTTACGATTCAATAGCATATAGCAATGTTTGTCAACAAAGTATTGTCTTTGCAGATAAGTTAACAGAAATAAAAAGAGATTTTATATTTGGATTACCAATTTCTCAGGAAGGAGAAATTTTAAATGCCCTTGCATTTGTTGAAAATGGAGAGCTAAAAGCAATTTCAACAAAGAAAAACCTAAATGAATTTGATAAAAAATTTACCTCAGGTGAAGGTTTTTCACTTGTAGAATACAAAAAACAAACAATAGCCTTTGGATTTATAGAAGATTTAGACGATTTATTAAAAAAACAAGACAAATCAGATTTAATAATTTGCTGTTCAAACATATTATTCACGCCAGAGGCACAAAAAGACCTTTTAATTTCCTTACAACCCAAGATAAGAAAAGCAAAAACACCTATAATATTAGTAAATAGATGCGGAGCGGAGGGAAGTTATATATTTAACGGAAGTAGTTTCTTTATGTTAGCAAATGGAGACCTATCAAAAGAGCTGCTATTGTTTGAAGAACAAAATTTATCCATAGACTCGCAAAAAATAGAAAAATACACACTTTCTCCACTTCCGAGAATAGAAAAACTATACAAAGCAGCAATTCTTGGAATAAGAGATTATTTTCGCAAAAACAACATAAAAAAAGCAATTTTAGGCCTTTCAGGAGGCATAGACTCAGCCTTAGTAGTTGTTCTTGCAGTAAAAGCCTTAGGAAAAGAGAATGTAATAGGAGTTCTTTTACCAAGCGAATACTCAACCTCGCATAGCATAACAGATGCCAAAACAAGTGCAGAAAATTTAGGCATAGAATATCACGTAATACCGATAAAAGAAAGTTTCAACACAGTATTAATAGCCTTATCTCCGATATTTGAAGGCAAAGAGCCTAATGTAGCAGAAGAAAACCTACAATCAAGAATTAGAGGATTGATATTGATGGGAATTGCCAATAAAATAGGAGCGGCGGTGTTAAATACCACAAACAAAAGCGAACTTTCAGTAGGATATGGCACGCTTTACGGCGATACAAATGGAGCAATAGGAGCATTAGGAGATATTTTCAAGACAGATGTTTGGGAAATGTCGCGTTGGATAAATAGAAATAAAGAAATCATACCTTGGAATTCGATAACCAAAGCACCATCTGCCGAATTGCGTCCTGATCAAAAAGACACAGATTCATTACCTGATTATGATATTTTGGATAATATCCTTTATCTTCATTTAGAACAAAGACTAAGTAGAGAAGAAATAATAAATCAAGGTTTTGAATCAAATACAGTAGATAAAATATTAAGATTAGTAAAAATAAATGAGTGGAAGCGAAATCAAGTAGCACCAGCACTGAGAATGTCAAACAGTGCATTAAGTATAGATAGAAAAATGCCAATATCATAAATAAAATAATATGAGCGATCAAATAAAACACGAATGTGGTATAGCAATGTTACGTTTGCTAAAACCATTAGAATATTACCAAGAAAAATACGGAAATACTTGGGCTTTGAACAGAATGTACCTCTTAATGGAAAAACAACACAATAGAGGACAAGACGGAGCAGGGCTTGCAAACATAAAATTCGACATTAACCCTGGCGAACAATACATAAATATAACAAAATCTAATACCTCAACACCAATACAAGATGTCTTTGCAGAAGCCTTCAAAGACATGAAAGCCCTAAAACAAACAAATCCAGAAGAAGCCAAAGACATAAATTGGTTAAAGAACAACGCACGATTTACAGGAGAGCTTTTCTTGGGACACCTTCGCTATGGAACATTCGGAAAAGACGAAATAGACAATTTACACCCGTTTTTAAGAGAAAATAACTGGAAAACAAGAAACCTTGTCCTTGCAGGAAACTTCAATCTTACTAACATAGATGAAATGTTAGACAAATTAATAAGCTTAGGACAACACCCGGTAAAAGTAGCCGACACAGCAATAGTCTTAGAAAAGATAGGAAAATTCTTAGACCGCGAAGTAGAAAGAATATTCCGCAAATACAAAGACGAAAGAGTTTTAACAAACAAAGAAATCTCTGAAAAAATAGCAGAAGAATTAGACATAAAAACCATACTTACCTCTTCCACAAAAAAATGGGACGGAGGATACGTCATGGCCGGCATGATGGGACACGGAGACGCCTTTGTACTAAGAGACGAAAACGGAATACGACCATGTTTCTACTACATAGACGATGAAATAGCAGTAGTAGCCTCTGAACGTCCTGTAATAATGACTACATTCAACAAACCACTCACAGCAATCAAAGAACTACCAGCAGGACACGCCATAATCATAAAACGCAATGGCAATATCTCAATAGAAAACATAAAAGAAGCAAAATCAGAGCCAAAACAATGCTCATTTGAACGCATATATTTCTCACGAGGCACAGATGCAGACATCTACAAAGAAAGAAAAATGCTTGGAAGACTAATCCTACCAAAAGTATTAAAAGCAATCAACAACGACATTAAAAACACAGTAATCTCATACATACCAAACACAGCCTCAGTAGCCTTTCAAGGAATGGCAGAAGCCTTTGCAGAACACGCCGACAAACTAAGAATACAAGAAATCCTTGCAAACAAAGAAAACCTCACAGAAGAAAAACTACAAGAAATCTTCTCAATCAAGACACGCCGTGAATACATAGCCGTAAAAGACGTAAAACTACGCACATTCATTACGCGCGACAGCGAAAGAGATGATATGGTAGCACACGTCTATGACGTAACCTACGGACAAGTAAAAGAATATGTAGATAACCTTGTAGTAATAGACGACAGCATAGTAAGAGGAACAACACTTAAACAATCAATCTTACGAATCCTTGATCGCTTAGGGCCAAAGAAAATAATCGTTGCCTCATCTGCACCACAAATACGTTACCCTGACTGCTACGGAATAGATATGTCAAGACTAAACGAATTTATAGCCTTCAATGCAACAATAGAACTATTGAAAGAAACTAATCAAACACACATAATAGAAGACGTTTATCGCAAGTGTAAAGCACAAGAAAACCTTCCAAAAGAAGAAATCATAAACTATGTAAAAGAAATCTACGCACCATTTACCGATGATGAAATAACAGCAAAAATAACTCAAATGCTGACACCGGCAAACTCAAATGCAGAAGTAGAAATCATCTTTAACACGATAGAATCTCTTCACGAGGCTTGTCCAAACAACACAGGCGATTGGTATTTCACAGGAAACTATCCAACCGCAGGCGGAAACAAAGTAGTAAACAAAGCCTTTATCAACTACTACGAAGGAAACAACAAAAGAGCATACTAAAAGAGAGAACTAAAACAAAGAAATAAAAAAATAAAGCGCTCGTTTGTCAAAATAATTCAAAGACATACGAGCGTTTTTCTTTGAATAAAATTTCCTAAAAGCAATTAAAACTCATCGCTAATAGATTTAAAACTATCATCTCTATAAATTAATTCAATATAATATTTTTTTTACTCGAATCTCTTCACCAGGTTTATCTAAACAACACAGACGATAGGTATTTTCAACAGAAACAAAACCTTTATCAACTATTACGAAAGAAACAACAAAAGAACATACTAAAATAAAAGCCAGAATAAATTAACTTATTATGGCTTTTCAATTTATTACTTTCCGATGCAACACATTTACACTATTGATTGAAAGCGTTTTAGCCTTTTAATCGGTACAACTCGCATTTTTACAATGACACGGAAAATACTCACAAATTCATCGTGCTGATAATCAGCGATTTCGATATACGTGTTGTAC
>JAZRIM010000027.1:0-29351 GCA_045645265.1 Candidatus Onthomorpha sp. | reverse complement strand
TTTTACAAAACTTTCTTTTATTTCTAAACATATCATTAGACTTTCCGACTTCTGATAACATATTTAATACAAAATAAATCATATTTATTTTTATTTGATATGAAAAGTCAAAATTGTCATTTCTAAAATACTCTTCTAATCTTTCATTTATTTTTAAATAAGAATCCCATTTCTTTGGATTATATTTACTTGTAGTAGAATTAGGGTTATAGAAGTAATTATAAAAGTATTTGCCTTTCAGATAATAAAATCTATTCGCATTATACATTACTTTAGAACCGAAAATAGAATCTTCGCAATAATGTATATCCTCATCGTAATATAATTCATTATCTGTCAAAAACTCTCTGTTAAATAAACATACCCAATTTGATATAGTCGGTGGGAATTCTATATTGTCAAACATTATTAAACATTTGAACAATTCTTTTTCTATTCTTTCTCTGTTATAAAAACCTTCTGATATAGGTTGAGATACTGTATATTCAACTTCTTTCCCTTTTTTCGTAAAATCACACATCACGAAATCACAACCAAATTGAGTTGCTGTTGAATACATCTCTTCAAGCATTGTTGGTTCTATCCAATCATCGGAGTCTATAAGGCTAATGAATTCACCTTTGGCAGTTTTTATACCGTCATTTCTAGCCGCGGCTACTCTTGCATTTTGTTTATGTATAACACGTATCCTTTCATCTTGTTGTACATATTCGTCACATATTTTAGGGCTAGAATCAGTAGAACCATCATTTACTAATATTATTTCAAAGTCCTGTAAACTCTGATTGAGTATACTATCAACACAACGATTAAGATACTTCTCTACATTGTAGACAGGTATTATAACACTTATTTTTGGCTTCATAAAAAAATGATTTTGATATTTATTTATCTAACCCTATAAAAAAGTTTTTTTTATTTTACTTAAAAAAATATATACTTTCCCCTTTATTTGTTTATAGAATGGCACATACAACGCGTGTAGTACTCTATCGTGGAATCCTTTTTTTTCTTTTGATGAGAAGAATGTTTTGCGACATTCTGGAATTTTACAAGAATTTAATATTGACGGATTTTTTTTACAAATATCTTCATAAGGAGCAGTATATAATTCAGCATCCGTAGAATGAAGTGTATTTTGTCCTTTTGGAGTATTGACAATGATGGCTGAAACCCCTCGATCATCGTCTAACTCAGGTATAAGATCCTGAATTCCCCAATAGTCTGCAAGAGTAATATCACTCCCACTTTTACCTGCTTTTGCAGAACACGCATAACAACTCGGACGAAGATAAATGTCTCTTAAGAATCCACGAAGAAATGTATTCTCACTTATAGAAGAAGAAATGGAAATTTCCTTGTTTTTGATTGAAGAAAGACTTTCTAAGAAGAGAACGAAACTGTATTTTTTCCAACCGAATCGTTTATCACGAAAGCGTATATCCTTAATCTCAAATCCCTGTTCACGAGCAAGGACATCTGCTTTCGCAATAGAAGAAATAGGTAAAAGAGAACGAAACTGTATTTTATCACCACTCTGACGAGCGGCTTCTTTTGCAATTTCCTCACTCAAATACCAACGGAATACCCCGGGAGATGGGGCTCCATGACAAATAATATCAACAGCTAATAAGTTCTCATAATCCTTGCGAAGATACAATTTCAATGCTGCAATTTGACATGGAGTGCCGGAATAAAGTACTTGACGTCCCTGTCTTAAGAATTGCTCAGTCTGCTTAAAGGTATCACCAACTTGACTTTGCACATATTTACTACCACGAAAGGCGACAAGTCCTTCTTTCGTTTCCGTATAGTCATGAACAGCCTCAAAATGCTCATTCCATTTTACTCCAAAAACTACTCCACCCGCATCTATTGTTTGTTCTGCCAAAAGTGTAAAAATACCACCTGAACTACTTTCCTTGCGTATTTCTTCGTTAGGATTCTTTGCAGCAAAGACTTCTATCGGTTTACGCTCTTCAGCTTGGTTTAGAACAGGACACACCCGTTCGCATAATCCACAATCAATACAAATAGAATCATCAACTTTAGGATAAAGAAAACCTTCTTCATCTTCATAAAGTTTAATACACTGCTTTGGACAACACTGCACACACGCAGAGCATCCGCAACAGTCTTGTTTATTTTTAATGTTAATCATTTTCTTATTTTTAGAATACTAAACACTTTATCTACAAAGAATTTTCTTTCACCCTTAGTTAATCCTATAACAAAAACTGTTAACCCAACAGATATTACACTGACGAAACCAACATAAATCAAACGTAAGAATCCTTCTGTAAATAAAGTTTGTATATATAATGGTAAAATTATTGAAATCAAAACCACTGATATTACAGGCAAATAAATATTCTTCAAATACGCACGAAGTGGTAAATTAATTAACTTACGCAACATATACATTCTCGCGAACTGTGCAATACACTCAACACAAAAATGCACAACAAATACACTATATGCTGGAGCTCCTAGTTTTAAGGCAATATATGAAATTGGTAATATCAGCAATAGAATACCACCAACAACCGCTTGATAAACCTTAACTTTACCCGTTGCTTGATTTGCTATCACACAAGGATTTGCTATCGTATAAATCAAGGATGTCCCTATTATCCATCTCATAAATACGACTGTTTCATCGGGGAATTTTCCCAACCACAATTGAAGGATGTAGTCAGTTTCTAACAAGATAGGCAATGCCAAAAAAAAGAGCAAGAAAAAAGAAAACCTTGCACTTCTAAACATCAAATTATGCATCTGTGGCAAATCATCATTGACATAACTTTTTGTAATCTGCGGATTTAATGCCATCTGAAAATTACCCACAAAACCTTGAATCACACCTTGCACCTGCAATGCAATTCCTCGAGCTGCATTCACAACAGAACCAAAAAATATGTTCAGCATCATATTCAAACCTTGGGAGTAAAGCATCCCAGCAAGATTTCCCCAAAGGCTCCAACCTGAGAAAAAGAACATCTCTTTAAACAACAATTTATCAAAACCATGTCGATAATGCGATTCTGAAAAATGCTTATGACAATAGCTTACATAAATAAAACGCATTAATAACCCCACACAAAGTACAAGGGCTGCATACACCACCAATTTATCCCACGGCAATACATAAAGCAGATATACGATCAGCAACTTCAAAACGATATCTAATATCGACAGATAGGCGAATGCAGACATTTTCTCATGAGCTATAATAACAGCATTGTAAGGAACCGATATAATGTTTACGACACATGCAACAATAGAAAACTGAAACACCCAAAAAGCAGCATCTAATCGTTCTTCTGGAATAACCAACTTTTCATATAAGAACCACAATCCTACCGTCTCACTCAACAGCAACACAATTAACGAAATCAATGCATGAATTTGGATGGAAGTTCTGAAAACCTTTGATAATTGTTCCTGATTTCCTCTCCCCAATTCAAAATTCAAATAACGCTGTGTTGCTGAAATCATTCCTCCATTAAGGAATGTAAACATAGAAACGATACCACCAACAACTGCATAAATACCATAATTCTCAACCCCAAGAGTCTGTAAAACTACTCTTGAAGTAAACAATCCCACCACCATTGAGATGAGCATCCTTATATACAACATCAGAGTATTCTTCGCAATTCGCTTATTATTTGATGAAATTTCTGCCATTTTATTCCTTTAAGTCAATACAATTAGATTATAAACACTTTATCTACAAAGAATTTCCTTTCACCATTGGTTAATCCTATAACAAAAACTGTTACCCCCTCAATCTATTTTGTAAATAAATTATTTTTCAAAAGCAATAGGTTTTATTGGATCATATAATTTTGATTTTGAAAAATTAAAATCGCAATACTTTTTTCTTAATCTTGCTTCTTCCACACCACTTGTAAGAGGTGAAATTTGTATTGATTTTATAAACGTTTTAGCCTTTTCCGGATTATAACATAATGCACAGGAATCATTTTGCTCGCCATTATTCAATATAACTATTCTTGTTTCTTCTTCCCATTTAAATGCCGGTCTTTTAAGCAGAAGTAAATCAATATAATCCTTATCCCCAAAATTTTCAGGAATAGCAATTTTATGATATTTAGATCTTTTAGAACCAATAGCTTTTATACTTCTTTCAAGCAAATCGTATGACACATTACCAATAAAAAATTGCTCAACTCCACCTAACATTAATGCACCTATAAAATTTTCCATATCAAACTCAACTCTAACGCAAATTTGCTTCTCATTCGTATACATCCTCCAATGAGCTTCGCTATTGCTCAGTTTTGTAAAACATGCTGCGTATGTGGCAGGTTTTTTATATTTTAGTTTAGTATAATCTCCTTCGACCATTATCTTCTCGAATGGATCTTTCCATCTTATAGGATTGTTAAATCTAAATTGTCCTTTCAGAATATAATCAAAAGAGTCCTCCGACATAAATCTATAATACGATTTTTTAAGATTTATTGAGTCGGTTTTAAAAAATGACGAATATCCTTCTTGAATTATTTCCCATTCATTTTTTATATGCTTACTTACTTGGCCATCCACTATTTTAAATATTAAAAATTATTTTAGAACCCTACGGCAGATTATCCCACCACCGTAGGATTGATATTTTTTGTTTAAAGACTTTAGACTATATAACTTTCCTGTATATAAGAAATTCCTAACCCCACCAATATATTAAGGATAATAACAACATAGTTTAACGCCGTCCCGGCCTTAAGTTGATTCATTTTGAAATAAAAGAGTATAATACCAATTATGATTTTAAATTATTTGTCACTAGGGATATTTAATTTTAACCATTCCCATAATTTTTTATCCATATAACCCCAATATGTTCCGTTTTTAATTGATATATCCACAATAAAAAGATTAAACATGATTTCTTTAGGCATCAATAGTTCAAATAATTCTTTTGACGTATATTCTGAAGATATTAATATTAATCCAATTCTAATGGAGTAAAAAGATCTTATAGAAAGTTTTGACAATGTTCCTTCTATCTGTTCTTGAGTCATTGCAGACGAATCGTAATATACTAATTTAATGTTATTCATAATTTATTTTCTATTTATTTTTACAGTTAACTCATCTTTCATTTCTGTTAGTCGACTACACCATTTACCACTCCAAGTAATTTCAATATCAAAATTAGAAACAATTGATTCTGGAGTTTGGAGACAATAGGAAATTGACCACTTGCCATTTTGTTCATGTTTTTTATATGGATTATGTCCCATAATAGATAGTTTCGGTGGTGTTTTTCTTGATAGATCTGGTGTTCCATCTTCATTTTCGGGATAAATTCTAGCTATTGATATTTTCTTTGACTCATTTTCTCTCAAATTGATTGTTTTTAAATCGGGTCTTGACCAATAAATTGAATTTTCAAACTTACTCACTTTTTTCAATTTTTGATTTGACATAGCATATGAGACATCTTTTATTACAAATTCTAAGTCTTTTATTTCTTTGTTACCTATATTTTTTACTAGCAAACAACAATCATAATACTGAGATACAGGAGTTGAACTATTTTCGGAGTCTCCTAAAAATTCGGTAAAAGAATTCTCTATTAGTGATACAGAACATTTAGGTCGATAAATTTTATTTTTAATTTCATTTCCAAACAATGCTACTATAACAGCTAAAAATGTAATAATAACACCTATAGAGTTTGAAATGTAATATATGGCTTCAAGAATATTAATAGAAATAATTTTATCTGTTTCAATATTTTCAATAGATAAATAAAGACAAGAAATAAAAAATCCTAAAACAATACCAACAATAAGACTAAGTATGGATATGATAATTTTTTTCATTAATTAGATATTTTTTGTTATTGGCAAATTGTATCCTTATAATGAACCTCTAGTAAATTTTGTTCAATATGGCACGATAATACCAACCCTTCTTCTTATATTATTCTATCTCTTCAATTTTATTTTCATCAATTATATCTAAATTAATTCCAACTTGAAATTCAAAACGTTTGAATAAATCTAAAACCATTTGTAATGGCAAATAATCTTTACAATAAAACTTTTTAATCTTACTTGTTTCCTTTTCTTCAAAAAACAAAGTAACAGAAGATTTATCGACATCTGTTGTACATACTGATATTCCTCTAAAAGAATACAGATCAGAATCTATTGGTACTTTAAAGTCATTTATAATTGTGGTTAGTTCTGATTCTGGAGTATACTCAAATAAATCAGAACGATCAGCGGCAGTTGTGCCTCTAAAATCATTGTATTGAACGTTTGCTTTCATTATTTTATGTTTTTTTTATAACATATTCTAAATTGATTCTTGTGGTTAAACCTGAGATAAGTATTGTAACCTTATAATAAACCCATTAAAAATTTAGACTCCATTAATTCCTTATAAAAGGGAGAGAATAGAACCTCCCCTAGGGGCTTAAAAAAAATGGTATTAGGTTTATTAAGAGTGTTTTTGATGGTATAGAATGTACAAAAACGCTTTCTTCACTTTCTTTTCTCTTTTTTGTCTGGCGAAACTTAATAAATCTACTCTTTTACCTTACAACTTATGTCTTTTATCAAAGAAACCCAAATTTCATTATTCGTAGTCTATTTCGTGTATACATATCTTCGTAGTACTTTTCATATTCCCCAGAAGTGATATTATCCATCCTTCTTGATTATCCAAGGTACCAACGAACGGTCTTTATTTTCTATTTAACAATTCCTTTAATTTATCAATTAAGTATTCAACTCCATTTTTCGATAAATCTTCTGTAAATTTTACGCCTTTTTCTTTAAACAACAAATCCAATAAAGACAATCCCATATTTCTCAATATAACACATTTTTCGCTATATGTATATTGTTGAAATTTTTGTAAACTAATCAATGTAAAACCGTATGTTGGAGTTGTTAAAACATGTAAATATTCCGCAGTTATTTGTCTATTACAATTGACAATTTCTTCTTCAACTCCATTATTCAAAACACGATCTATTTTTATAATATCCTCTTTCAATTGTCTTTCTTTATCACTATCGTTAAATGAATCTTTAAGAAAATCTTGCAATAAATTAAAACATAATTTAATCTCTGCTTCATATTTATGTGCATTTTCTTTAATTGCAATCATAATGTGTTAGTTTTTTATACTTGTATCGATTTTATATATTTTAAATTCCTAAAAGCCTTATCTGTATGACAAGACAATTGATTAAATAAAACGTGTGTTTTTAGTTGAACTATTGCTGCTTCTGCGGTTAAAGTTCCTTTTTCGTAGAGAGAGATTGTTGCGTATAGTTGGTCATTTGCAACTGGCCCCATAACATAATCATAGTTATGAGAGTTTTCTCCCTTTCTATTTTGAACAACAAAATTCAACCAATCCTCGGTAGGTCCATCATAGCGTAATACGCTATAAGAAATATCTGTAAGCATCGTCTCGTCAAAATCAAATACAGAAACTATTGCTCTTTTTGAATTTTCTCTACGTTGTTTCAACAAAGCCCATCTTTGTGCTTGTTCTAAACTTGTGGTAAGATAAAAGCCTTGTCCAAAATCCGTGGCAACACGACCTCGTTTTACACTTGGTTTACGAACTATCATTGTTGAGCCATGATATAGTTTCATGAGTTTCTACGTTTTTTTAAATACAAATCAATTTCTTCTAAGATATATTCTTCGCCTTGTGTGTGAAGGATCTCAAAATTGCCTTTCAGATAACCTATAACATCTTTTCTTTCAAATAAAGAATATACTTCTAAGGGGCTCTTCCCTTGTTTTATAGAATATCTTTCTATGCAGAATATCACAAACAATAGTTCTCGCGATGTAAAATCTATTTTTTCTTGTTTTTTAGTCTTTTCTAATTCAATATATAATTCTTCAACAGGAAGATACCACCACTTTGCTTCAGAATCATATAGTTTTGAATAAAACTCAGAGTTGTAGAGATAACACAACGCATCTTTTGCAGACATTTGTTTCTTACGAGCAACAAGTTCTACTAACTCTGCTATTTTCAACGGAACTATTGATTCTTCTATATTTTGCATAAACTAAATTTATCTACAATGATCTCCCTTCGTACATCTCTTCGTAGTACTTTTCGTAGTCTCCACTTGTGATGTTGTCCAGCCATTGTTGATTATCCAAGTACCAACGAACGGTTTTTTCTATTCCTTCTTCAAATTGCAGACTTGGTTCCCAGCCAAGCTCTTTTTGCAGTTTTGTCGAGTCTATCGCATAACGTGCATCGTGTCCCAATCTATCTGTAACGTATGTGATAAGGTCTAAATCCGGGAATGCGCTATCAGGCAGTGAACTTTGAGCAGTGAGTTGTGAGCAGCTCATCGCTCGTTGCTCATCGCTCAAAGCAACCCGACCTAAAGCAATATCAACAGTCTTAATAATCACCTTAATCAAATCGATATTCTTCCATTCGTTGAATCCGCCGATATTGTATGTTTCTGCAATCTTGCCGTTGTGGAAAATCATATCTATTGCTCTTGCATGATCCTCCACATAAAGCCAATCGCGTACGTTTTCTCCTTTTCCATACACAGGAAGCGGCTTGCGATGACGAATATTATTGATAAACAATGGTATCAGTTTTTCGGGGAATTGATAAGGTCCGTAGTTGTTTGAACAGTTTGTTACAATAGTCGGCATTCCGTATGTGTCGTGATATGCTCTCACGAAGTGATCGCTGCTTGCTTTTGCCGCCGAGTATGGTGAGTGTGGGTTATATTTTGTTGTTTCACAGAAAAACTCATCGCCGTATGCTTTATGTCCTTCCGATGAAGCAACTGTTTGAAATGGTGGTTCAATTCCCTCGGGGTGATTCATCTCCAAGGCTCCATAAACCTCATCGGTTGATATATGGTAAAATAGGCATTGAGTTGTGAGTTGTGGGCTATGTGCTATTTGGTATGGAGTTGGTTGTGATTCCCAATAAAGTTTTGCTGCTTGAAGAAGTGACAGCGTTCCCATTACGTTTGTTTTTGCAAAAGTAAATGGGTCTTTTATACTTCTATCCACATGACTTTCTGCTGCAAGGTGAATTATCGCATCAACCTTTTCGTCTTGCATAAGTTGATAAAACGCCTCAAAATCGCATATATCCATCTTTACAAATTTGTAATTTGGTTTATCTTCCACATCTTTAAGATTTGCCAAATTACCTGCGTATGTAAGTTTATCAAGATTTATGATATTATATTCGGGATACTTATTTACAAACAACCTTACCACATGCGAGCCAATGAATCCTGCTCCTCCTGTTATTACTATATTGCGTTTCATTCGTTATTGTAAGATTATTCGTTTATGAGTTTTAACAAATACTGCCCATACTGATTCTTAATCATCGGTTGAGCCAATTCTCTCATTTTTTCTTCACTTATCCAACCTTTTCTGTAAGCAATCCCTTCAAGACATGCTATTTTTAATCCTTGTCTTTTTTCTATTACTTCTACAAATGTTGAAGCTTCTGAGAGAGAATCGTGTGTTCCTGTATCAAGCCAAGCAAATCCTCTTCCAAGAGTTTGAACTTTAAGTTGTTTATCTTCTAAAAATCTTTGATTAACAGTAGTTATTTCTAATTCTCCTCTTGCTGAAGGTTTAATATTTTTTGCAACTTCAACAACTTTATTAGGATAGAAATACAATCCAGGAACTGCATAATTAGATTTTGGATTTGTTGGTTTTTCTTCCAATGACAAACAATTACCTTCTGAATCAAATTCTGCTACTCCATATCTTTCCGGATCTGCTACCCAATATCCAAATATCGTTGCTTTATTATCTTCTTCTGCTGATTTAACAGCCTCTCTTAAAATTTTACTAAACCCTGCTCCATAGAAGATATTATCCCCCAAAACCATACAAACAGAATCATTTCCTATAAACTCTTCTCCTATTATAAAGGCTTGTGCCAATCCATCAGGCGATGGTTGTTCTGCATACGAGAAGTTTACTCCATAATCGCTTCCATCTCCAAGTAATCTTTTAAATCCAGGCAAGTCATATGGAGTTGAGATTATTAAAATATCTCTTATTCCTGCCAACATCAAAACTGAAATAGGATAGTACACCATAGGCTTATCATAAATAGGAAGCAATTGTTTGCTTACTCCTTTTGTAATAGGATACAATCTTGTACCACTACCTCCTGCTAATACTATACCTTTCATATTGATTACTTATTTAGTCTCTTTTAAAAATATCTCTTGTATAAACTTTATCCAAAACATCATCAAGACAAGCATCATATCTATTTGCTATTATTGCCTGACTTTGTTTCTTAAATTCATCTATATTATTTACTATTTTGCTTCCAAAAAATGTGCTTCCATTTTCAAGTGTTGGCTCATATATTATGATAGTTGCACCTTTTGCTTTTATGCGTTTCATTACTCCTTGAATAGAGCTTTGACGGAAGTTGTCAGAGTTTGATTTCATTGTAAGGCGATAAACTCCTATTACACATTGTCTTTCTTCTTGTGGATTATAGTCTCCTTTATTATAATAATCATAATAACCTGCCATTTTCAAAACTTGGTCTGCTATAAAATCTTTACGAGTTCTATTGCTTTCTACTATGGCAGACATCATATTTTGAGGAACATCTGCATAATTTGCAAGTAATTGTTTTGTATCTTTTGGTAGGCAATAACCACCATAACCAAATGATGGATTATTATAATGATTTCCTATTCTTGGATCAAGACAAACGCCTTCTATTATGTGTTGTGTATTTAGACCTTTAAGCTCTGAATAAGTATCTAACTCATTGAAATAACTTACTCTTAGCGCTAAATATGTATTTGCAAAAAGTTTTACTGCCTCAGCCTCAGTGCTTCCCATATAAAGTATAGGTACGTTTTTGTCTATTGAACCTTGTTTTATAAGTTCGGCAAATTGTTTTGCTTTATCTTCTAACACTTTATCTTCTTTGTTATATCCTACAATAATTCTTGAAGGATATAAATTATCATAAAGAGCCTTGCTTTCTCTTAAAAATTCTGGTGCGAAGATTATGTTTTTTGTATTAAATTTCTTTCTAACCCCTTCCGTATATCCAACAGGTATTGTACTTTTTATTACCATTATCGCTGTTGGATTTACTTTTATCACCTTTTCTATTACATCTTCTACTGCCGTTGTATCAAAGAAATTCTTTTGACTATCATAATTTGTTGGTGCAGCAATGACTACAAATTCAGCATCTTTATATCCATTCTCCCAATCCAAAGTTGCTTTTAATTGCAATGGTTTTGTGGCAAGATACTCTTCAATATAGTCATCTTGAATAGGTGATTTCTTATTATTTATCAACTCTACTCTTTCTGCAACTATATCTACCGCCGTAACATCATTGTGTTGTGCCAATAAGGTTGCTATTGACAAACCTACATAACCTGTTCCTGCTACTGCGATTTTCATATCTATAATCTTCCGTCTATAATATTTTTATCTAAAACTCCTTTTACGTCATAAACAACTCCGTTTGCGTTTAAAAGAGTTTTAATATCTATATTCAAAAATTCTTTGTGTGCTACTCCAAGTATTATAGCATCATATTTGTTTTCTTGTGGTAATGTATTTGTTATTTCTAAGTTATATTCGTGTCGCACTTCCTCTTTGTTTGCCCAAGGGTCGTAAATTGTGATATTGTTTGTGTATTCTGCAAGTGTGGAGTAAATATCTACTATTTTTGTGTTTCTTATGTCTGGACAATTTTCTTTGAATGTAATTCCTAAAAGCAGAATATTAGCGTCTTTTACTAATACTCCTTTTTTATTCATCAACTTAATTACTTGGTGTGCTACATATTCGCCCATTCCATCGTTTAGTCTGCGTGCAGAACTCATAACTCGTGGCAAAACCCCATATACTTGGGCTTTTTGTATCAAATAGTATGGGTCTACGCTTATGCAGTGTCCTCCAACCAAACCTGGACTTAGTTTTATAAAGTTCCATTTTGATGCAGCTGCTTCTATGACATCGTGGGTATCTATTCCCATTGCATTGAAAATTTTTGCCAATTCGTTCATAAATGCTATGTTTACGTCTCTTTGGCTATTTTCAATTATTTTCGATGCTTCTGCTACTTTTATTGTTGGAGCTTTGTGTGTGCCGTTTATTAACACAGAATTGTATATTGCATCTACTTTGTCTGCAATCTCTGGTGTGGAACCAGATGTCACTTTTTTGATTTTTTCTACTGTGTGCTCTTTATCGCCTGGGTTTATACGCTCTGGTGAGTAGCCTGCATAGAAGTCTTTATTAAATACTAAACCCGACACTTTTTCTACAACAGGCAGGCATTCTTCTTCTGTCACTCCTGGATATACAGTCGATTCATAAACTACTATATCTCCTTTTGATATTACTTGTCCTACGGTTTGACTTGCTCCTATTAAGGGGCGTAAGTCTGGTCTATTGTTTTCGTCTACCGGTGTTGGGACTGCTACTACATAGAAGTTGCATTGTTTTATTTCTTCTATGTTTGTTGTACATTTAAAGCCGTGTTTTTCTATGGCTTCTTGCAGTAATTCATCTGATACTTCAAGTGTTGAGTCGTGTCCTGAGTTTAACTCATCTACTCTTGCTTGATTTTTATCAAATCCTATTGTCTCAAATTTCGTAGAAAATAATCTGGCTAATGGTAGGCCTACATAACCGAGACCTATTACACATATTCTTGTTGATTGCATATACTCTTAGTTCCTCGATTTTCTTATAACCTTTTGAAAATCAAGATTAAATTACGTTTTTCTTGCTTTATTTTAAGAAAATGACCATAAATAATCATCGTCATTTGCAAAAATAGAGATATTTCTTTGATTTAGCAAAATAAAACAAAGAAATAATTCACCAACTCTTAGAAATATTTTTTTAATTCTTTGCTTTATATTTTTTTATCTATCTTTGCACGCTGTTTTAACAAGATATATCATTATGAATAAAACAAAAAAGATTTTAAAAACCACCTATAATGTACTTTTGTATTGCTTTGCCGTTGCTGGTGTAGCGATAATTGGAGCGTGGGCTGTCTATCAATTGGGTTGGACAAAAAATCGTGGTGCAATAGATAACAATAATCGTTATTTAGTAGAGGTTTCAGAGCTAAAAAAAGGAAAAGTAAACAAAAAAGATGCAATTCTTTCAACCGAAGATTTAGCAAAATTAACTGCTATTAGTAAGTTATATCCAAAAAATGCAGATTTAATTCTAAAAGCAATTAAAAACAGTCAAGCAGAGGGCAATCTACAACAAATGATTGCAGCTTGCGAAATGTATTTGCAAGATAACGAAGCCTATTCTAATTATCTTAAAACTCAAAATGCAACTCTAAACACCTTAAAGAAAGATAGCGTAGGCGAAAACGTAATTCAATGGATGAATCTTCCTGAATGGTATGCCTTAAAAGAAGCAATCGTAAAGGATAAAGCCGAAATAGATAGTGCAGCCAAAGTTGCAGGAGTAGAAGCGAGAATGATAGTAAGTTGTTTAGTAGGAGAACAAATACGTTTGTTTAATTCCAAGAGAGAAATGTACAAAAAATATCTTGGCCCTGTAAAAGTCTTATCAGTGCAATCGCAATTCTCTTTTGGCGTTAATGGAATAAA
Source organism: Candidatus Onthomorpha sp. (assembly GCA_045645265.1). Classification (GTDB taxonomy): domain Bacteria; phylum Bacteroidota; class Bacteroidia; order Bacteroidales; family P3; genus Onthomorpha. The sequence goes on along the minus strand of JAZRIM010000027.1, from coordinate 15,694 downwards.
AGACTTCACTGCAATACAGGTTGAAAAACACCTAAAAGATGACACCTCAGCCTTTTATATGGGAAAGAAATATGAAAACATTCTTGATTTCAAAACAGAAAATCATCAAGAAGAAAGAATGAATCGTTTAGTTGATTATCAAAGTCATTACTACTCCTACTTATATACAGCCTGTATTTTACACCAAACAAAAATGCAATGGCAAAGAGCAGGCTACGATATAGCCTCTCGCCCAGAAATTCTTTTCACTCTATTTAACATAGGTTTTTCTGAAAGTCACCCAAGTCCTAATCCACAATGTGGAGGTTCAAGAATAAATGTTGGAGATTACATTTACACCTTTGGAGCCATTGGATTTGATTTCTATTATTCAGGAGAATTGATAGAAGAATTTCCTTTTGAAAAGCAACGTTTTGCAAATTAGATTATGAAAAAGTTAATTTTATTATTTATTTCTGCAAGCCTTTTTATTTCTTGCACACAAGTCAAAGACATTACTTACGAAAAACACCTTGTCTTTCCGAGTGAAGCAAGTCAAGAAAAGAAAATAGAAATGATTTCATGCCTTGTGCCAAATAAATACCAATTAGAATGGCAACAAATGGAGCTTACTGCTTTTCTTCATTTTGGAATAAATACTTTTACAGGAAATGAATGGGGTGATGGAAAAGATGATGCAAAGCTATTTAATCCTACACAACTCGATTGCGAACAATGGGTAAAGGCATTAAAAGATGCAGGTTTTAAAATGGCAATTCTTACAGCAAAACATCACGATGGTTTTTGTTTATGGCAAACACAAAGCACCGAATATTCAATAAAAAACTCTCCATGGAAGAATGGCAAAGGCGATGTGGTAAGAGAATTAAGAGATGCTTGCGAAAAATACGGAATTAAATTTGGAATATATCTTTCTCCTTGGGATCGAAATGCAAAATCATACGGAAATTCTCCTGAATACAACAAACTATACATTCAACAACTAAGAGAACTTTTGACTAATTACGGAGAAATTCACGAAGTATGGTTTGACGGAGCCTGTGGAGAGGGAGAAAATGGCAGAAAACAAGAATATGATTGGGAAACAATACTTCAAACAATTAGAGACTTGCAACCACAAGCCGTAACTGCAATAATGGGAGACGATGTGCGATGGGTAGGCAACGAAAGCGGACTTGGCAGAGAAACAGAATGGAGTGCAACTCTTATAGCGCCAGGATCTTATCCCGATAAAAAGGAAAATAACAATGCACTTGGACTTAACGAAATGTCAAAAGACCTTGGCAGCAGGGAATTAGTAAAAAAAGCCAAAGAAGCTTATTGGTATCCATCGGAAGTCGATGTTTCAATTCGTCCAGGTTGGTTTTATCACCCACAAGAAGACGAAAAAGTACGTTCACTTTCCAATTTAGTAGATATTTATTTCCAATCCGTTGGTCGCAACTCAGTATTGTTGCTTAATATCCCTCCCGACACAAGAGGATTATTGCACGAAAACGATGTAAAACGCATAAAAGAACTCTCAGACTATGTTGCAAAAACATTTTCAAACAACTATCTGAAAAAAGGCAATAAAACCTGGAAAGCAAAAACAGGAGAAAGCAAAGAATTTCTCGTAAAAAAAGACGCAACAATTAACACCATTCTTTTACAAGAAGACATAACAAAAGGACAAAGGGTAGAAGAATTTCTTGTAGAAGGATTCTTTAACGGAAAGTGGCAAACCCTTTGCAAAGCCACAACAATAGGCTACAAACGCTTACTAAGATTCAACGAATGTAAAGTAGAAAAAATAAGAATTACAATTCTCTCTTCACGAGGCGAAGCAAATATAAAAAATATTGGACTTTACCATGCTCAACAAGTAAAGTCCAATATCTAACACTTAGATTTTTTCTTTCTTTTATTTCATCAATTCTGCGTATTCTTTGTAGAAATATGGTATTGTTTCTATTCCTTTGAAGAATTGTTCTAATGGATAGTTTTCGTTTGGTGAGTGAATTGCATCTGCTCCTAAACCAAAGCCCATAAGTATTGATTTTATTCCTAAGATTTTTTCAAATCCTGCTATAATTGGAATACTTCCACCGCTTCTTGTTGGAATTGGACGCTTGCCGTATGTTGTTTGATATGCTTTTTCTGCAGCTTTATATGCAGGCATATCAATTGGAGAAACATAAGCATATCCTCCGTGCAATGGAGTAACTTCTACTTTTACTGATTCTGGTGCAAGAGTTTTGAAATATTCTGCAAATTGTTCTGTAACGACTTCAAAATCTTGGTCTGGTACAAGACGGAAAGAGATTTTTGCGTGTGCAGTTGAAGGAATTACTGTTTTTGCTCCTTCTCCTGTGTATCCACCCCATATTCCGCAACAGTCAAGACTTGGTCTTATACCTGTGCGTTCCAATGTTGTGTATCCTTTTTCGCCATGCAATTCTTTTATATCAAGGCTTCTTTTGTACTCTTCTTCGTTGAATGGTGCTTGATTCATCAATGCACGTTCTTCTTCTGAAACTACAAGTACTTTGTCATAGAAACCTGGTACTGTGATGTGGTTATTTTCATCGGTAAGCTTTGCTATCATTTGACAAAGTATATTGATAGGATTTGCAACAGCTCCTCCGTAAAGTCCTGAGTGAAGGTCACGATTTGGTCCTGTTACTTTTACTTCAACGTAGCCTAAGCCTCTTAATCCTGTTGTTATTGAAGGAACGTCTGCTGCTAACATTGAAGTGTCTGATACTAATATTACGTCTGCTTTTAATAGTTCTTTGTTTTCTTTGCAGAAGTCGTAAAGACTAACTGAGCCTATTTCTTCTTCTCCTTCCAACATAAATTTAACGTTGCAAGGCAATTGATTTGTTCTCACAAGGTATTCAAATGCTTTTGCGTGCATAAACGCTTGTCCTTTATCGTCATCTGCTCCTCTTGCCCAAATAAATCCGTCTTTAACCACTGGTTCAAATGGATCTGTACGCCATTCGTTTGCTGGGTCTATTGGCATAACATCGTAGTGTCCATATATAAGAATTGTAGGCTTTGAAGCATCGATTATTTTCTCTGCATAAACAACGGGATTTCCTTGTGTTGGCATTATTTCGCATTTATCTGCTCCTGCTTCCATTATTAACTCTTTCCATCTCTCTGCACAACGTATCATATCTGGCTTATGTGCTTCAATAGATGAAATCGATGGAATACGAATCAAAGAGAATAATTCTTCTAAGAATCTATCTTTGTTTTGTTCAATGTAGTTTTTTATATCCATATCAGTTTTTTGTTTGTTTTATTTAAAAATCGGTTTCTAAATTTTCTTCAAAATATTCTTGTTGTTCAATATCTGCTTCTGAAATCACAGGATTATTGATCCAATCTCTAACAATTATTGCTGTATTTATTTGAGGTTTGATTAGTTTAAAAAGATTGTAAACATCTAAACGTGTTATAAAATCTCCGCACTTAACAACAAAATTTGGCTCATCAAATGTTACATACACCCTTGTACTTGGATAAGCTGCTGTAAGTTCATCTTTAAGAGCGTATGCTTTGGCTTTGGCATTTGCTCCTGTGAATGAGTTTACTTTTATTCTATATCCTTGTAGAGTTCTCGACATTTCATTGTATTCTATATGACGTTCCAATATTGTTTGCAAACGTCCATCGGCTATAACTTTTGCCTGAGCATTGCCTTTAAGTGAAAAACAAAAAGCAAATGCTACAAAAACAATGGCTGAGAATAAAAAACATTTTGATTTCATATCTTTATTTTATCTTGATTCATTATAAAGTTGGCGAACCGAACAAGTTAATACAGGAATATGCGAATTGTTTATCATTTGTTGAGCGTATGGTCCAAGAAATATATTACTTAGTGTTTTTTCTTGTTCACTCATTATCACAATTAAATCTGCATTGTGTTTTGTTGCATACCCTATTGTAGAAAGTGTTGTATTTTCTGCCTCTATAAAATCTACTCTATACCTCATATTTTTTGATTTTAATAGATTTTCTACACTTACAACATATTTATCTACAATTTCTCTAATCGATTTACTTGTGCTTGAATATACTCCCAATACATAGATAACCGAATTAGGGAACATTTTAGCAAACTCTATTGTCCAAGGAACTTTTTGACGAGTATCTTTTGTAAAATCTATTGGCATAATCAACACCTCTAAATCTTTGTCAGTGTGAAAATCCTCTCTAATTGTTAAAACAGGACAATGAGCCTCTGTAATTGTTTTATAAGTATTTGCTCCTGCAAATTTTTCATCATAACCACTATTTCCGTGAGTTCCAATCACCAATAAATCTGCATCAAACTCCTTTATGGCTTTATTAAGCGTTGCATAAACTTTTCCTTTTGGGAAAATATGATAATAAACCTCTGAATCATTTAATTTTTCCTTTGCTTTATCTACATATTCCTTTAATTTTTCCTCAGCCTTATCGTAATCCATTTCTACCGTTTCCACCCAAACAATATGCAAATCTGCATTTGCTCTTGCAGCTATATCAACGCTTACTTTCATTGCTGTTAATGAAGATTTGGAAAAGTCTATTCCTGCCACGATTGTATCCATAAAATTATTATTTAATGGTTAATATCTTTTTATAATTAACAAAAATTACTACCTTTGCAGAATAAAGGTTTGCAATTTTCTGCAAATATAACAAAATATTTCAAAGAAATAATTTTTTTCACTGAAAAATAACATAATGAATAACAATTTAAATCCAGAAAAGGAGCGTTTAACAAAGAGTGAAAGCGATTACGAAAAAGCTTTACGCCCTTCTGCCTTTGATGGTTTTGCAGGACAAGAACAAATCAAAGAAAACCTAAAAATATTTGTTCAAGCTGCAAAAGAACGTGGCGAGGCTTTGGATCATGTCTTATTGCACGGTCCTCCTGGACTTGGAAAAACTACTCTTAGTTACATTATTGCAAACGAATTGGGCGTTAATGTTAAGATGACCTCAGGTCCTGTGTTAGACAAACCAGGAGAGCTTGCAGGCATTCTTACTAATTTAGAAGAAAATGATGTGCTTTTCATTGATGAAATTCACCGTCTCTCCCCTATTGTTGAGGAATACCTCTATTCTGCAATGGAAGACTACAAAATAGACATAATGATAGAGAGTGGACCGAATGCAAGAAGTGTGCAAATCGGCTTAGCACCTTTCACTCTCATTGGAGCAACTACTCGTTCTGGACTTTTGACAGCTCCTTTGCGTTCAAGATTTGGCATTACTTGTCGTTTACAATACTACGACCATCAAACGCTTGCTGGAATCATTAAACGTTCAAGCAATATTCTTCAAACACCTATTTATGATGATGCAGCAATGGAGATTTCTCGCAGAAGTCGTGGTACTCCTCGTATTGCAAATCTTTTACTTAGAAGAGTGAGAGATTTTGCTCAAATAAAATCTAATGGGATAATAGATATGCAGGTGTCAAAAATTGCTTTGGAAGCTTTGAATGTTGATAAGAATGGATTAGACGAAATGGACAATCGTATTCTTTCGTGTATAATTGACAAATTTAAAGGTGGACCTGTTGGAATTACAACAATAGCAACAGCTGTTGGAGAAGACGCTGGTACAATTGAAGAGGTTTATGAACCATTTTTAATACAGGAGGGTTTTTTGCAAAGAACAGCGCGAGGAAGAGAAGCAACTGCTTTGGCATATCAACATCTTGGACGATTTAACACGAAAAATGGTCAAGGAGAATTGTTTTAAATAAGGAAAAATAGTAATTTTGCAGTTTGAAATATAAATAAAAAAACAAATACAATAATGGCAGTACATAAAATAAGCCCTGAATTATTGACACTTAGTCAAGTGGATAAAATTCTAAAAGAGGGTATGACATTAGAACTTTCACAAGAAAGCAAAGAAAGAATAGTAAAATGTAGAGAATATCTTGACAACAAGATGAAAACTCAAAAAGAACCAATCTATGGTGTTACAACAGGATTTGGTTCTTTATGTAATATTTCTATTTCTAAAGAAGAACTTTCTCAACTTCAAAAAAACTTAGTAATGAGCCACGCTTGTGGAGTTGGAGAAGAAGTACCTGCGGAAATTGTTAAGATAATGCTTTTGAACAAAATTCAATCTTTGTCTTATGGAAATTCAGGTGTTCAACTTCAAACCGTAGAAAGATTGATAGCTTTCTTTAATAACGATATTCTTCCTGTTGTTTATCAACAAGGTTCTTTAGGTGCAAGTGGTGACTTAGCTCCTTTGGCTCACATGTGTTTGCCTTTATTGGGATTAGGTCAAGTAGATTACAAAGGAAAACGCATAAGCGGAGAAGAATTAAATAAAGAATTTAATTGGCAACCAATAGAACTTCAATCAAAAGAAGGTTTAGCATTATTAAATGGTACTCAATTTATGAGTTCTTTTGCAGTTTGGTGTGTAATTAAAGCCCAAAAACTTTCAGACTTAGCAGATAAGATTATGGTTGTCTCATTAGAAGGATTCGATGGAAGAATTGAACCATTCTTTGACCCAGTTCACCAAGTAAGACCTCACGCTGGACAAATAGAAACAGCAAAGAGAGTAAGAGAAATGTTAGAAGGCAGCCAAATTATTGCACAACCTAAAAAACATGTTCAAGACCCTTATTCATTCCGTTGTGTGCCACAAGTACATGGAGCAAGTAAAGATGCGATTGCTCATGTTGCAAATGTGATTACAACAGAAATCAACTCTGCAACAGATAATCCAACAGTATTCCCTGATTTAGATATGGTAATTTCTGCTGGTAATTTCCACGGACAGCCATTAGCTATCAACTTAGACTACTTAGCAATAGCAGTTGCTGAATTAGGCTCAATCTCTGAAAGAAGAACTTATCAATTGATTGGTGCTAAACGCGATTTACCTTCATTCCTTGTTGCAAAACCAGGTTTAAATTCAGGATTTATGATTCCTCAATACGCAGCAGCCTCAGTTGTTAGCCAATCTAAGCAATTGTGTACTCCTGCATCAGTAGATACAATAGATTCTTCACAAGGACAAGAAGACCACGTTTCATTTGGTTCAAACGCTGCTACAAAACTTTATCGTGTTGTAAACAATACAGAAAGAGTTTTAGCAATAGAACTTTTCAATGCAGCACAAGCATTTGATTTCCGCAAACAACAAACAGGTCTTTCTTCTTCTAAATGTATTGAAGACTTTGTTAAATCATACAGAGAAAAAGTTGCCTTTGTTCAAGACGACGTTGTAATGTATGAATTGATACATAAGAGTATAGACTTTTTAAGAGATCAACAATAATTTTTAATATTGATTTTGGCTTTTGAATCTACGGATTTGAAAGCCAAAATCTTTTTTTTGCTTATGGCTTTTTTACCTACTACAAAAAAAGAAATCGAAAATCTCGGTTGGGATAGTGTCGATGTAATATTTGTTTCGGGCGATGCTTATATTGATCACCCTTCTTTTGGTGCAGCAGTAATTTCACGACACTTAGAATCCTGTGGTTTTAGAGTTGCTATTCTTGCTCAACCTAACTGGAAAGATGATTTAAGAGATTTCAAAAAGTTAGGAAAGCCAAACCTTTGTTTTGCGGTTAGCTCAGGCTCTATGGATTCTATGGTAAATCACTACACAGCCGCAAAACGTAAAAGAGCCGATGATGCTTACACTCCTGGCGGACAATCAGGTTTTCGTCCCGATAGAGCAACCGTAGTCTATTCTCAAATATTAAAATCAATTTATCCCGATGTTCCCGTTTTAATTGGAGGAATAGAAGCTTCAATGAGGCGTCTTGCTCACTATGATTATTGGGAAGACAAACTTTTCCCTTCCATTCTTTTAGATTCAAAAGCCGATTTGCTAATCTATGGTATGGGAGAAAAAATTTGCGAAAAGATTTGCAGAGGATTGTTTGACGGAAAAACTATTGAAGAGCTTAAAGACATTCCCCAAATTGCCTACATAGAAACAGGAGAAATAGAAAAAAGCAAAAAATACAAAGACCTCCATCTTCCAAGTTTTGAAGAATGCTTAAAAGACAAAAGAAAACAAGCCGAAAGCATTGCAATATTTGAAAAAAACAGCAATAAATACAATGGAGAAAGGCTGATACAACTCTATATTAACTCTGAGGTAAAGATAGTTGTTAATCCATTTGACCAAACCTATTCCTCACAAGATTTAGATAACATTTACACTCTTCCTTTTGAAAGAAAACCACATCCAAAATATGCAAAACGAGGCCCTATCCCCGCTTTTGACATGATAAAATATTCTGTTAATATTCATAGAGGCTGTTTTGGAGGTTGTGCCTTTTGTACTATTGCTGCACATCAAGGCAAACGCATCATATCTCGCAGTGAAAAATCCATAATGAATGAAATAGAACAAATATCACAAGACAAGGATTTCAAGGGTTATTTATCCGATTTAGGAGGACCTTCAGCTAATATGTATTTAATGAAAGGTAAAGATGAATCTCTTTGCAAAAAATGCACAAGACCTTCTTGCCTTTACCCTTCTTTATGCAAAAATATGAATAACGACCACCGTCCATTATTAAGTCTTTACAAAAAAGTAAGAGAGTTGCCTTATATAAAGAAAGCTTTTATTGGTAGTGGCGTAAGATATGACCTTTTTGATTCAAGTGATTACTTTGAAACATTAGTTCTTCATCACGTTTCCGGAAGACTAAAAGTTGCACCAGAACATTGTAGCGAAAGCGTTTTAAAAGCAATGCGAAAGATGTCTTTTGACCAATTTATTGACATAAAGAAACGCTTTGAAATCATAAATTCAAAACATGGATTAAAACAACAATTGATTCCTTATTTTATTTCTTCTCACCCTGTTTGTACTTTAAAAGACATGGCACTCTTAGCCTCAAAGACTGCGGAATTAGGCTACAAATTAGAACAAGTTCAAGACTTCACTCCTACTCCTATGACGATTTCAACAGAAATGTATTACACAGGCTACGACCCCTCAACACTTAAACGCATTTTTGTAGAGAGAAACCCTGAAGCGAAAAAGATTCAAAACAGAGTTTTCTTTTGGTACAAACCCGAAAATAAAATATGGGCAAACAATATCTTTAAAAAATATAACCTGCCCATACCTAATACTAATAAATCAAGACGTTAAAACCTCTATCCTTTTATAATATTTTCTATTTCTGAGATTTCAACAAATGTTTGTTCTCCGCTATCCATATTTTTTAGAGAAACCTTATTTTCTTTTATTTCATTCTCTCCAATCAAAGCAACAAATTTAATTTGCTTATCATTGGCATAATTCATTTGTTTTTTCAATTTTGCTGAATCAGGATAGACTTCGGCTTTTATTCCTTTTTCTCTCAATCCTCGTGCTATATTTAAAGCAAACATTGCTTCGTTTTCTCCAAAATTAGTAAAAAGAATATCGCTTGAAGCACTTATATTTTCAGGGAAAAGACCAAGTTGTTCTAAGCAATCATATATTCTATCTGCTCCAAAACTAAATCCAACTCCCGAAAGACCTTGATGACCAAATACTCCTGTGAGATTGTCATATCTTCCTCCTCCACAAATACTTCCTATTTCAACATCTAAGGATTTTACTTCCATTATCGCTCCTGTATAATAGTTTAAGCCTCGTGCAAGAGTAATATCAAACTCTATGTTTTCGATTCCTAAAAGTTTACATTTGCTTAATACAAATTCTAATTCATCTAAACCCTTTGTTGCTTCGTCTGTGGTAAGTATTTTTCGAAGATTTTCTATTTTTTCTTCATTCTCTCCTTTCAAGGCAAAGATTGGATTTAACTTCTCAATATCTTCTTGCGAAAAACCTTTACTTCTTAATTCATCACAAACCTTTTCATATCCTATTTTATCTAATTTGTCTATTGCAACAGTGATATCTATAAGGCTTTCTTCTTTTCCAAGATACTGAGCAATCGCTAAAAGAATTTTTCTATTATTCAATTTAATTTTTGTACGAAGAGAGAATTTTTTAAACACTTCTTCTATCATGCACATCAAATCCACCTCATTCAAAAGACTATCACTGCCAATTATATCAGCATCGCATTGATAAAACTCTCTATATCTACCCTTTTGAGGACGGTCTGCACGCCACACAGGTTGAATTTGATATCGTTTAAAAGGGAAAGTGATCTCATTTAAGTGATTTACAACAAATCGAGCGAAAGGCACAGTTAAATCATACCTCAATCCCTTTTCGCAAATCTGCTTTGTCATAGCCTTATAATCGGTTATATTCAAAGATTTGTCTGTTACAAAATCACCAGAGTTCAAAATTTTAAACAAAAGTTTATCTCCCTCATCACCATACTTACCCATAAGAGTATTTAACTCCTCCATAGCCGGAGTTTCTATTGCTTGAAAACCGTGAGCGTTAAAAACCTCTTTTATAGTATCAAAAATATAATTACGCTTTCTCATTTGAGAAGGCAAAAAATCTCTTGTGCCTTTTACAGTTTTGTAATTCATAGTTCAATTCTTTATTATTTTGCAAATATAACAAAAAATACATTTTTAAACTCTTTGAATTAAGAAAATATTTCTTTGAAAAAATAAAATAAAACAAAGAAAAAAAATTTTTTTTCAAAGAAGTGAAACGAAACGACCTTTTTTCTTGTCTTTATAGTAAAAGCAAAGAAAAAATTAGTCTAAGCTTTGGTAAAATGAAATTAAATATATATTTTTGTAACTTAAAAACAGATTGATATGAAAAAAGTATTCTTAATCTTGGTCGTAGCATTTATGACACTATTTGCGAAAGAGAGTTTTTCGCAAAACTTAATGCTTAATGCAAATACGCATGAAACAACAGTAAATCGTTGTACAGGTTATTTTTATGACAACTCTTCAACAGGTGATTATGCAGCATCAATAGACAGATGGGTGACTATTTGTCCTCAAACATCAAGTGCAGGAACAAGAATTGCCCTTACCTTTGATGAATTTAACTTAGCAGGTGATGATCAAATGATTATTTACGAAGGAACCTCTCTAAACGATCCTGTATGGGTTGGAGTTGATCAAGCCACATCTTTTACTGGAACCGATTTACAAGGAAGAACCGTAATGCCTACATTGACTTATGGCGCTTCTTGTTTGACAGTGCGTTTAATTTCTAATGGAAACACTACCGCATCTGGTTGGAAAGCTCAAATGGAGTGTGTAAGAAATTGTCAATTCCCTGAAGCATCTTTAGATACATTCTTCTACAAATATGATGCAGAAGGAAACATGTCTGTTAGACCTGTTATAGAATCACAAGACACAATTATTACAGAAAGTGGTGATACAACAATCGTTCCTTTCAAAGCAGTAGATATTTGTTTAGGAGATTCAGTTGTATTAGTTGCAAAACCAAATTTCCCAGAATACAATCCAAATGAAATAACATCATATTATCAAGGTCTTGAAACTTGTATATATTATTGGAGTTTTGGCGATGGAACAGGCGATACAGTAAGTTTTGATAATATGATAGGACATACATGGCCAGAATTGAATGGATACGATTTAATGTTAGTAGTAGAGGATACAAGCAATGACGGTTGTATGAGTAGAAATGTTATCAATACTCGTTTAAGAATAGCAACAAATCCAATAAAAACAGTTTCTCCATTACCAGATATTTGTTCTGGAACAGAATTAGGAATAAACGTAGGTTATAGTGCTAACTCTTCAATCATTGTAGACTCTTTAAATTTTGACAGATCTGCAAAAGAAAGATATGTAAACACAGTGTTTGTTCCAGATGGTCATAATTGTGAGCATCTATATGGAGGAATATGTTTTGACGCTCCCGTTATGTTTGATGATTTCCCTGCAGGAGCAACTGTAGGTAGTGGAGATGATGTTATGTCTATATGTTTAAATGCAGAGCATTCTTATTTAGGAGACATTGATATGTCGGTAATTTGCCCTAATGGACAAACTGTTATCTTAAAGCACGCAAGTGGAGGAGGTGGAACATTTTTAGGACAACCAATAGATGAAGCAGGTAGTACAGATTGTTGTGATAGTAATTGTGCTCCAATTGGAGTAGGTTGGACTTATTGTTGGTCAACACAATATTTAAATGGAGCAAGAGGATATATCGCTAACGCATCTTCATCAGGTCAAAGTCTTGACTCAACAAATACAGTAGATACAGTAGGTTATTACCAACCACCAACTCAAACTGGAGGAACAACTCCTGACCCTAATGCATTTGATGCGCTTGTAGGTTGTCCTTTGAATGGGGAATGGATATTTAGAATTTGCGACCACTTAGGTATAGATAACGGTTATATCTTCTGGTGGGATATAGAATTAGGTCAAAACAGTGGAGCAACATGGGATTATCAAGTTCCTTTGGATACTGTAATTTGGGCTGGTCCTTCTTTCTATACTCCAACTTCTTCAACAACTGCTACTATTGCTCCGCCAATTGATAGTGCAGGAACATACGAATTTGACATAACAGTAGTAGATGCTTTCGGTTGTAAATGGGATACTGTTTCTCCTCTTACTGTTGTACAAACTCCAGTTGTTGATTTGGGAGAAGATGTTGCTCTTTGCGAAATGTATAGTGTAGAACTTGATGCTGGAAATGAATCTCCTAATGCTTCGTATGCTTGGAGTCCAACAGGTGATACAACAAGAGTTATTACTGCTCAAACTCATGCAAACTCCAATTCGATAATTAAATATGAGGTTTTAGTAACAGAATATAATGGAAGTATTTATTGTTATGGTAGAGATTCTATCAACTTATTGGTACACCCTGCAGCAATTGCAGCATTTACTTCTGACAAATTCCCATTAGAGGGTTGCGAACCTTACTCTTTCCAATTGCAAAACACAGCTACAAACGCACAATCATTTGAATGGAAAGTTGGAGAAGAGTCTTCAACTGACCCTAACCCATCTTTTACATTCCCTTATGGAAGTTATGATATTAAATTAAAGGTTACCTCTGAGCATGGTTGCACTGACTCTATTGAATATGCAGATATAATAAATGTTTATCGTCACCCTGCGGCTGATTTTGGATGGGAGCCAAACAATCCTTACGCTTCAAATCCTATTGCAAACATTATAAATCTTACAGAGCCTCATGATGCAACTAATCAATATCACTGGACTATCCAAACTAACAAAAATGATGCTAATGCAATAGAAAACGTTTTTGGTAATAATCCTTCTTACACTTGGGAGCCACAATCAGGCGAAACAGTTGCAGGAGACTACACAATTACCTTAGATGCGTATAGCGTAAACTTAGCTCCAAGTGGTTATATCTATGAATGCCACGACACTATTTCAAGAGTAATTACAATTATCAATGATAACTTAATGTTCCCTAATGTAATAACACCAAATGGTGATGGAATAAATGACGTATTCTATATTCACAATCTAATAGACGGTCAAGCATTCCCTGATAACGAGCTTTCAATCTACAATCGCTATGGAAAAAGAATTTTCTTCATACAAGATATGAGAAATGAAAACGACTTCTGGGACCCAGCTGCAACAAACACTCCAACAGGAACTTATTTCTACAGATTTATCGGTCGTGGACCAATCAGAGATGTAGAGTTTAAGGGTTCAATTGAAATATTGAGATAATTAAAATACTTATTCTTTTCATATCAAATATCGGATTATCTTATCAAGATAGTCCGATATTTTTTTAATTTATAATTTGCAGATTAAAATATTTGTTTTACCTTTGCAAACTCTAAGTGGAAAGATTTGGATTGATTGCAACCACATAAAAAAATGCTAAAACAACATTTTAACATCTTTTTTTAATCCAATCATATCATATCTTTGTTCGCTTAGCGTTATAATTTAGTTTAGTGATTTATAATTTTAAAACAACAAAGTATTATGTCATATTTTTTTACATCAGAATCGGTTTCAGAAGGACACCCAGATAAAGTATCAGACCAAATTTCCGATGCACTATTAGATGAATTTCTTTCGCAAGATAGAAATTCAAAAGTAGCTTGTGAAACATTAGTAACCACAGGCTTAGTAGTACTTAGCGGAGAGGTGAAAGCAGAAGCATACGTTGATGTTCAACACACAGCAAGACAAGTAATAAAAAACATAGGCTACACAAAAGGCGAATATATGTTTGAAAGCAATTCTTGTGGCGTAATATCAGCAATCCATGAGCAAAGTCCAGATATAAATCAAGGCGTCGAAAGACAAACAGAAGAAGAGCAAGGCGCAGGAGACCAAGGAATGATGTTCGGATATGCTTGTAGCGACACAGAAGACTATATGCCACTTTCTTTACAGCTTTCTCATATGTTGGTTTACGAACTTGCACAAATCAGAAAAGAAGGAAAGCAAATGACATACCTTCGTCCCGATTCAAAAAGCCAAGTTACAATAGAGTATAACGATGACAACACACCAAAAGCCATTAACACAATCGTTATTTCCACTCAACACGATGACTTTGATGAAGAAGCCAAGATGCTTGAACGCATAAAAAAAGACGTAAAAGAGATTTTAATTCCAAGAGTAATAGAAAAACAACAAAAACAAAGCGTAAAAGATTTGTTTAACGCAGACTACACCTTGCATGTTAATCCAACAGGAAAATTTGTCATAGGAGGACCTCACGGAGATACAGGTCTGACAGGAAGAAAGATAATAGTAGATACTTACGGCGGTAAAGGAGCTCACGGAGGTGGTGCTTTCTCAGGCAAAGACTCTTCAAAGGTAGATAGAAGTGCAGCATACGCAGTAAGACATATAGCAAAAAATATGGTAGCAGCAGGATTGTGTGAAGAAGTCTTAGTGCAAGTAGCATACGCCATAGGAATAGCACAGCCCGTTGGTCTTTACGTAAACACATACGGCACTGCAAAGGTGAAAGAAAATGGAAAAACAATGACAGATGGTCAAATAGCCGAAAAAATCAAAACAATATTTGACCTACGTCCTTACGCAATAGTAGAACGCTTTGGATTGAAAAACCCAATCTTTGCTCCAACCTCTTCATACGGACACTTTGGACGTACACCATATAAGAAAACAGTGGAAATTCAAAGAAATGGAAAGAAAATTCAAAAAGAAGTTGAATTCTTTACTTGGGAAAAACTCGATTATGTAGATAAAATAAAACAAGCCTTTAACCTCTAAAAATAAAGCAAAGAAAAAATTAAATAAAGCAAAGAAAAAAAATTTTTTTTCTTTGCTTTATTTTTTTTATTCAAAGAAATATTTCTATATTTGCAATACATACTCGAATATTATGCAAAACACTAAAAGCATAACCTACCTTTGCAAGAACAATTTAAGCAAATAGAGATGTTTGCTTTCACTCTTGCTTTGAGCAAACATCGTTAAAATAAATCCAATCAAAGCAAAGAGAAAAAAAGTAAAATATTTATAAAAAACAAAGCGATATGAAAAAATCATTATTTCTTTTAGTAGCAGTTTTGCTTTCTTCTTTTATTGTGAAAGGACAAAACTCTAATCCACCAGATAATTATTTTCTTCCAGATTATATAGATGTTGATTACTGCTCTTCTGCTTTTAATTATTATAATTATACTGAACATAATGGCTTAACAAGAGGACATTTTCATTTTTTTCACACAGGCCTAGGGCATAAAATAGTTGATAGAGCACAACCTTGCTATACAGATACATTATTAACGATTCAA
>JAZRIM010000026.1:0-95317 GCA_045645265.1 Candidatus Onthomorpha sp. | reverse complement strand
GCTGGGTTTGGATAGATTGTTGCTTGCAACATGCCTGCTATTGCGTCATTCAAGCCTAATAATGTGAAGGTTTCTACTGCTCCGTAGGCTGTACCTGCTTCGTTTGTGATGTATGCTCTATAGAAGTAGGTTTGTCCTTCTGTTAAGTCATTAACTGCTTGGCTGAATGTGTTGCCATTTAATGTTGCTGTGATGTTTTGAACATTGTTGTTTTCAAGTGTGAAGTCTGCAACTGTTGCTAAGGCAAAGCCTACTGTGAAGTTTTCTGATTCACCTGCACTTACTAAGGCTCCATTCAAGGTTGCACTTGTGTTGCCTACGTTAGTTGCTGATAATGTGCTAACCTGACCTTCTACTACTTCTGGTTCTGGGATTATTTCTTCAAGTGTGGTGAAAGTTGTGCTTACCCAATCTGATGTTTGTTCTTCGCATATTGCTCTTACTTCTACTGTGTAAGCTGTTGCAGGGGTTAGGTCTGTTAATGTTTTTGTTGTAGTTGTAAGTGTTTCTACTTCGCCGCCGTTTAGTTTAAATTCGTATGTTGAGGCTGTGCCTACCCATGTGATTTCAGCTGTTGTTTCTGTTATGTTGCTTGCTGTTAAATCTGTTGGTGCATCGCATGGCTCTGGTGTTACAATTTCTTCAAGTGTTGCGAATGTTGTTGAAACCCATTCTGATGTTTGTACACCACATACTGCTCTTACTTCAACCATGTAAAGAGTGTTTGGAATCAATCCTGTATATTGAACATCATTTCCTATTATACTTTCGGTTACTAAGGCATTGAATCTTACTTCATAGACTTCTGCATCTCCTTCCCAAGAAACTTCTGCTGAGGTTTCTGTAATATTGTTTACAGAAAGGTTTGTTGGAGCTTCACATGGTTGAGGCAATTCTCCTCCTTCTTCACAATCTGCACAATCATAAATTTGGAAAGCATCTATTGCTGCACCATTTCCATAATGTCCTAAAACAAGGAAACTTAATTGATATGTTTCAGATGGGTTTGGTAAAGCAATTGAATCTAATGTCCATTCACCGTGAGGAGTATCTATTACAGTTATGTCTGTCCATTCTGCGTCTGCATTTGCTTTGTATTGAAGTCTTATTTCTTCGCAAACTCCTCCATAAGCAGAATTGTAATATGCAAACTTAACACTTGGATTTTCCAATGAAGTTATATCAAATATTGGTGTAGTAAGTCTTGCATTACCTGAGGTAAAGTTTACTGCCATTATTTTAAGTCCTTCATAGGCGGCAGCATATCCTAAACTATTTCTTACTTCCCAATTTTCACTTCCAGAAATCAATTGAGTATTCCAACATGCAACAGGGTTTGTTTCAAATCCTTGATAGTATGGGAACTCGTCTATTGTAGCACATTCTGTTATGAATGAAAGAGTATTGCTTGAGCCAGAATATTCTCCATCACAATCTGCAACTACGTATGCTGTGTATGTTGTTGCTGGTGATAGGTTTGTTATTGTAGCAGGATTTTCACTAACTACAACTGATGAATATTCTGTTTCGTTTTCTGCTTTGTAGTAAATAGTCCATGATGTTGCTGAGCCGTTTTCTTGCCAGCTTAATGTAGCTTCATTTGCTGTGATTGTTGTAGAGGCAAGGTTTGTTGGGCTTGCACAATCTACTCCTTCTATTGAAATATTGTCGATTGCTATTGGTGGATTTGAGCCTCCGTAACTATCATTTCTCCAATAGAAGACAATTTGTTTTGTTGTGTTGCTAACATTTGAAAGAGAAATTGAGGCATTTGTCCATGCTGGAACATCTGTTGTTTTATTCATTAATACTGTTACTCCTTCGCCTTGTGGTTGTCCATTTGATGGAATATTTACACCAGCATCACACATAAACAACATAAAGTAGTCGTATTGAGAACCATAACTAATTTCTCCTATCAGTTTGTAATCAAATGATAGTATGTATTCACTACTTTCTCCAAAAGTAACCGGCATAATTGCACTTGCATAAGAGCCATCACTAACTGAATAAGCATTGCTTACTCCTTGGTCATTAGAAATATATAGAGATGTTGTTGTTTCTTCTTCATCTGAAGGGACTCCTGTTGCTGTTCCTACATACCATTCATTTACGTATTCATTTCTAAATTCAAAGAATGCAGGATTATCTTCTAAGTCTTCGAATGTTTGATAGTATGGGAAATCTGTAATTGGAGTTGCTATTGTAGAGAATGAAACAATGTCTGTTCTTGATACGTTATCGTCTGTTCCACAATCTGTCATTACATATACAGAGTATGATGTAACGGTTTCAAGTCCTGTTAATGTAAGACTTTGTTCTGTTGCAGACACAGATGAGTATTCTTCTTCATCTGCTGATTTGTAATATACAATCCATGCTTCGTGTGTTTCATCTGTATCTGTCCAAGAGATTGTTGCTTCTGTGTCTGTAATGTTTGAAACTACTACACTGTTTGCAACAGGTGATGGACAAGCTGGTATAGGAATAACTTTGAAGTCATCAAGATTCCAAGATTCTCCATAGTTTGCTGGTTCTGGTGTATAGCGTAGGGCTATTCTTCCTTCTGTATAAGTCAATTCATCAAAGTCAAATGGTCCTACCAAGAATGAACCTGAACGTGAAAATCCTACTGGTTCTACTGTTTGTAAAGGAACAAATGATGTTGAATCCATTACGTCTGTAAGGATTCCAACTTCCATTACTCCTGCTGTCGCTGCTGTGGAAGCTGTTGTGTTTGCATAGAATTCAAATCTTAATGTATTTAATGGTCTGTCAAATTCTGGTAAGGCTAATAGTCCTGGTCCTTTAAATTCAAGTGTTACATATCCTGAATGTGCTGCTGGTGCATATCCTTGATGATAGATTCTTGGGAATGTTCCGTTGTTTGCTGGTGTTGAAACTAAAACATCATAACACATAAACATTTGATTTGCGGCTGATTCGCTACCATAGGCTGCTTCAAAGTCTTCAAACCATACGTCATCTGTAATAGGTGCACAATCTGTTATGAAATGTAATGCGTCTGTTGGTCGTGATGTTTCGTCTCCACAAACAGATGTAATAGTAACTACATATTCTGTTGAACCTTCAAGGTCTGTTAATTCAATTGTTGTATCGTATGCGTCTTCTGTTATTACTTCTGTTGGTTCTGATACTTTGTAGTATTTAACGATATAACTTTCGGCTGAACCTTCCCAAGAAATTGTTGCTGAGTTTTGTTCTGTTGATACAAGGGCTACATTTTCTGCTGGCATACAGTTTGTTGCTCTGATGTGTATGTTATCTACTGCTGCAGGTGGATTATTTTGGGTTGAACCATCATTATACCATACTAAAATAATATTTTTAGTTGTTCCTATAAATTCAGCAGGGAAAACAATTGTTTGATGTTCCCAATCAAGAATGTTTGCTTTTTGACCACAAAGTGCTGTTCCACTTGTATAGTAGTTTGAAAGTGGTTGTGAAGCGTCAAGTGCATATACTCTAAAATAATCGTATGGAGTATAGTTATATTCCCCTTTTACTTTAAGGTCAAACTCCATTATGTATTCTGCTTGCTCAGAGAAATCAACTATAATAGATGCCAAAGCTTCCGATGTAGAATTTGTGTAGGTATTAGAAACTCCATTGTCTCCTGATATGTATAATGAAGAACCACTTTCTTCTCCTTCTGTCATATATGCAACTGCACTACCTATATGCCAAGAGTTGTTTCCTGCTATTTGAGTCAACAGAATACCTGATAAGTTATCTGTATCTTCAAAGTTTTGAATGTATGGTAACTCTACTGCTGTTGCTGTGGTTGTAAAGACAACTGTATCTGTTTTGTCGCTTATATCTCCTGTTCCACAATCTGTAACAACAAAGACTTGATAGGTTGTTTCTGGTGTAAGGTTTTCCAAAACAGTAGTCATTGCGTCTGAATTTTGTATTATCCAATCGTCTGATGGTTCTTCGTCAGATGGTAATTCTCTGTAATATACATTCCATGCTCCGTGTGTAGGGTCTGTGTCTATCCATGAAACTTGTGCTGTTTCTGCTGATGGTGCAACGGTTACACTTGTTCTGTCTGGTGCAGGACAATCTGGAAGCATTTCTACTTCAAATCTTCTAATGTAAAAATATGTAGAAGAAGAACCATCTAATTTTACTGCTATATAGTATGTTTGTTCATCATTTATTTCTACGTTTTCAAATGATGCTATTCTTGATTGCCAACCTGAATTAACATCTGCTGAATATGTTTGTACTGGAACAAATGTTGTTGTGTCTGCTAAATCTGTTACATAACCTACAGTTAAATGGTCTGTTCCATAGTATGCAAGACTGCGCATTTCAAGATAAACTCTTAGATTGTTGATAGGTTCTTGGAATGGTGCAGATATTGCCATCATACTCATGCCTTCTCCAAATTTTGCAACATCTCCTTCCATCATTGGCCCTAGATGATCGCCATAACTACTATAGCTTTCACGCATTATTTGCCAACAATCTAATCCATTTTGAAAATGTTCTATGTAAGGTAGTTCTGTTATCAAATCAAGACATGTTGTTTTAAAGCTTGTTGTCATCCATGTACTTTCGTTGTCTTCTGAACAAACTGCTTTTATTCTTACATTGTAGTTCGTTGTAGGATTAAGGCCTGTAAATGTAATAAATGATGAATTAACAGCACCTCTTTCTACATTTTCACTTGTCCAAGCTTCACTTGCTAATTTTAATTCATAAGCGTATTCGTCTGCTGTTCCCTCCCAGCTAACGTCTGCTGAACTCATTTGTAGATTTGAAACTACTAAGTCTGATACAGGCATACAGAAATCTTCTGGCATTGCTGTATAAACAAATTTAACATTTGCCCTGTAACCATTATTTTTGGATTGTGGAATATTATAATCCATTGGATAATAATCAGAAGTTCTAGCCCAACCTTTACCTGAAATAGAGTTATCAAAATACATATATGTTGAACAACCTCCACTTGGTGAACAACCTGTTGATTCATAGATAACCAAAAGGTTTCCTATTCCTGTATAAACAAATGGAGTATCAAACAAAAACTCATTCCAAGAATCTGATGTTAGTGATGTAATAGCTTGATCATAAACTAACATCGCTCCTTCTAATAAATCGGCAAAAACCAATGAATGAGGGAGAGATTCATCTGTAACTTCTTTTAAATAAATTTTTAAGGTTCTATTTGACCCTGAACCTGCGCTTTGCATTTGAAATAATAAGGAGTTGATTGTTCCTCCTTGATTTAACATTTCATCAGAAGTGTAAAGATAAGCACCTGTATGAAAACCATAGTAGCCTCCTATCGCCATACTATTGTTGTATGTCGTACCATTAGCTATGCTGATGGTGTCTTGTGCTTTTACTCCTGATAGCAATAAAATTGCCATTACAAAAGATAAAAGTAATTTTTTCATAAAAACTATTTTTTTGTTAATACTTATTTACGTTACAAAAATAGCTCAAAAATCTTTTAAAAAAAATTTTTTGAGCTATTTTACATTATTTTATGTTTGAAGATATAAGATTTGCTATTTCTTGCATTCTCTCTTTGCTTAATTCTAATTTTGGACGTGCAAAGTTCAAATCCCCTACTTCTTTCAACGGTACAAGATGTATATGTGTGTGCCTAACATCTAATCCTATAACTGCCATTCCTATTTTTTCACACTCTATTACTTCTTTCATCGCTTTTGCTACTTTTTTTGCAAAAAGGTGTAGGTGTGATAAGAGTTCGTCTTCTATGTCAAATATGTAATCAACTTCTTGTTTTGGCACTACTAATGTATGTCCTTCTGCTAAAGGAGAAATGTCTAAAAACGCATAGCATTTTTCGTCTTCTGCTATTTTATATGATGGTATTTCTCCATTTATAATTTTTGTGAATATTGATGACATAGCTTAATCTCTTGTTATGTTTGTTATTTCTAATTTCATCTTACCGGCTGGCACTTCTATCTCTGCTATTTCTCCTACTTTTTTTCCTAAAAGTCCTTTTGCTATTGGAGATGTAATAGATATTTTTCCTGTTTTTAGGTCAGCTTCGCTTTCTGGCACAATTTCATAAGTCATTTTTTTGTTCAAAGCTAAGTTTATAAATTCTACTTTTGATAATAATAGAACTTTTGATGTATCTAATTTTGATTCATCTAACAATCTCGCATTCGCAATCAAAGCTTGTAATTTTGAAATTTTAGCTTCTAATAATCCTTGTGCTTCTTTGGCTGCATCGTATTCTGCATTTTCCGATAAGTCTCCTTTATCTCTCGCTTCTGCAATAGCTGCTGAAATTGCTTGACGCTCCACAGTTGTTAATTGATGAAGTTCATCTTTTAATTTTTGAAGTCCTTCTTTTGAATAATATTTAATTTCTGACATGTTTTTGTTTTATATTTTGATTAAAAACAAATCGAAGACTGTTTTTAGCAGTCTTCGATTTATTATCGATTTATTCGTTAATCCTTACAATGAGAAAGAAACTCCTAATGAGTGGATTCCTCCCATTATTTTTGTAAGTCTAAAACTATAATCTAAAGCTAAGTTCATCGCATTCTTTCCTGCTTTTGCTTTTGAAAGAGGTGCCATTACAGAAGCTCCACATGCAAGTCCATTCATAAGGGTAGTTGTACCATTTTCATCATAAATGTCTGTTGTAAGCTTTTCTTCGTAAGTGTAACCCGCTCTTAGCATAAAGAATTTCATAAATCCATATTCAAGTCCTAATGTGTATTGGTCTTTTCCAAACGCCATAGATGCAAAGTTACCTGCAATTGTTATTCTATGGTTATTTTCTGCAAACAAAATATCGTATGACATACCAATATTTAAACTTGAAGGTAATTCATATGATGCTGAACGTTGTTCTGTTGTCATAAAGTGTCCTGCATTCTCTGGCATAGTGTTGATTGACAAACCATCACCAGAAAAACTTGCTGAAGGTCCCCAATTCTTTAATGCAATACCGAACTTCAATTCGTAGTTTTCACCCGTAACGTATTGAACCCCCGCATCAATTGCAAACGCTGTACTTGAAACATTATCTATTGATTCTGTAAGTAACTTCAATGTTGCACCTGCATAAATTGATGTTGAAAAAGCCTTACCATAAGAAACTGCTACATTCATAATTGTTGGTCTAAATGTACCATTATTTCCTATTTCTGGTGAGTTTACTGTTGTTCTTTCAATTGAACCAAAATTCATTGAACTAACAGTCAATCCTAAAACACCATATTCTCCAAGGCTTTGAGCAAGTCCCGCTGCAATGTTGCTAACTCCTGAATTTTGAAGCCAAGATGTATATCCAAATGAAACTTCTGTTCCTGTTGTACGAGCCAATCCAGCAACATTACTGAAAAGAGCATCAACTCCTATACCATTTGCTGTATTTACTCCTGACCAACCAGAACTTTTCACCCAAGGGTTTATCAATAAATATGGAGCACCTGCAGTTCCTCTTCTGTCGTCATTCCCTGCATTCGCTGTTATACTTGGCACCATCAAGGTGCAAAGTATAACGCATGTCAATATTCTTTTTATATTTTTCATATTCCTATTTTCTTTATAAGTTTTAAGCAATATTGTTAGATTATTGGAATGAGTTTAAGTCAACTGGTCTTAAAGCTCCAAACCATTTGATTAGTTTTTCACCTACTCCATCAGCCTTAATGTGAATCAAGTAAACTCCTCCAGCAATTGGTAATCCCTTATGATTTTTCAAATCCCAATCAACTGATGTTAAAGCTGTTCCTCCTCCTGAAACTAATGAAGCAGAAGGTCCTCTCATCTTTCTAACCACTGTTCCATCTAAAGCATAGATAGTTATATAACAATCTGGTGGAAGGTTAGTTATCTTAACAAGATTTTGAATTTGATCTTCTTCATATAATGAGAATGCATAATAAGGATTAGGAACAACAGTGATATTATCTAATGCTGATTGTGCTGTTTCTGTATGTCCAAGAATTGTAGCTAAACCTGCATCGATAGAGAATTGATACATAGGGTTGTTATCGTTTATAGGATTTGCATTTAAACCACCTTCATTATTAGACCATTTTACTGTATATGGTTTTCTAATTCTAATAGATACTGTTGCATCTGTTGGAATCAATGATTGCGATTTATTTTCTAATGCTACATTAGCATTTCCTGATTCGAAACAAGTTGCAAGAGGGATACCAACCCACATTACTGTTGCAAATAATTCATGGGCTTCTCTAATTCTATTTATGTTTGCTGAATTAGAAGATACTCCTGTTGCTTCGCTTAATCCTTTCAATCTATTATAAGCCCATGCTCCTTGGTCGTAACGTGTAGGTTTTACTATTCTACCAGAAACATTCACTTCTGATGTTCCTAATACATATATGTAATGCATTCCTCCAAATACATATCCTCCTTGGTCTGTTGTTGACATTGTAGGGTTCCACAACATATCTCTACCATTTTGATGTCCTAATGCAGAATTTTCTCCAAAGACGATATTTAATCTTTCTCCTGTTTCAAGGTTAATAGCATATCCTGGGAACCAACCCATACCTTCTCCTGATTCATCAGGCAATCCATCTTTTCCAACAGAAGGTGCTTTTCTTAATGAGAATGCTTTTGCATTTCCTTGTGTCAAGACAGGGTCATTACCCATTTCTATAACAGGACATCTTGTCCATTTTGATTGATCGTTAGTAAAGACAATATCAACAGATGCTAAATTGTTCATATCGTTAGATATCAAGCTAAGCAATCTTCCTGGATTCCATTCATCAATGTTTGAAATGTCATATTCATTTGGATCTGGATTATAATAGTATGCGTCAGTAAAGGCTGGGTGAAGATACGATACTTTTTGTTCCATATCATAATTGTAAGAAACAGAAGTCAATCTATATGGAGCCCACCAACCATCAACACAAGCTTCAAAGTCGGATTTTGCATCCATCGGTGTTTTAACAATTGTAGAGTCATATTCTCCATCTCCATCCTCATCATATTCTGTTCTTTGATACCATTTGTAGAAATAATCTAACCAAGCATTACTTAAATCTTGCTCATCAGCTCCTGTAACTCCACCTGCTCTAATCCAGTCTAATGCTTGTGCTGCATCATTATCAGAAACTCCAGACAACCAAGCTTTAGAAGGTTCAGCAAATGTTATCGATGAAGATAATAACGCTCCTGCTATTACATCGCCTCCTTTTGCTTCGCCTGCTGTTATTGTAGCTGCATTAGAATTTGCTACTGCTTTTGGATTAGTTAATTGTATAGACAATCCTAATTCAAATATTATCTCTTCATTAATTTCTCCAATTGGTCTTGATGAACGTATTGTATCAACACCTTCATATATTTCACCACCATTTGCATTTGTCAATTCCCAATAAGCTTCATTCATGTTTCCGTCAGTTGGAACAATTCTTAGATTGTAACTTCCTGTACGAACTGCTAATGGATCTACAATCTTAACATTCAATGGTCCATAGTTCACTGCATAAACTGGTGTTGGAATAAAGTTTACTGGATTACCATCTTGATCAAGTTGTTCTTCGCCTTTCTTTCCTACTAATTGTTCAATAGTAGTTTTATCGAAATTCAATATCATTCCACCATTTCCTTGTCCTTCTAATCTGATAATTTCAGGAGACATTCCGTATGATGATTGTAATAATGTTCCGTTTTGCTCAGAATTTGTCATGTGAGGTATTGCTACAACAGGTTCAATACTTCCACCACCACCAACTTTTCTACTTGCTAAGTAAGGTGTCTTTTGACCATCTAATTTTGTAGGGTCATTTGTACTATATTGTTTAAAATTGTTGTATGCATATGCTATTGCGATATAATAGTATTTTTTATTATTCACTATTCTCTTATCGTTAGTAGCAGCAAACTTATCTTCTGTAATTTTAAAAGAGTGTCTAATTCCTTTGTTTTCTCCATCAACCATTACTTGTCCAGATGATATATCATCTACTGTTGAATAGTTGATTAATTTTGAAATAGGTTGATTGTTTTGTGAAGGATCATAGTTTTCAATATCGCATTGTGCTATTAAACGAGATTTTGATTGATCATAAAGTTCCGCAACAGAAACTGTTTCATCTGCTAATTGGAATATTTGATAACCTTCAAATCTATAATATCTATCATAGTTAACAGTTTCAACAACATTTCCTGCTGTATCAGTAACATCGTAAGAACGTGGAATTGTTACATCCTCTACTTCAAAAGCTTCATTTACATTATTACCTGCTTCATTTGTTAGATAAAGTATAATCTCTCTATCAAGTTCTTGAACTACAACATTTGGAGCATCTGGTCCTTCCAATACATTGAAACAATTATCAAACAAAGCTTGACACTTGTCATCTATTTGTCTTAACAATTCAACAGATGCTTGTGGACCACCACTTGTAGCTTGTGCAAAAGGAATACCCACTGTAATGTAGTTTATTGCTCCTGGTTCCAATGTAAAAGGTCCTGCAGATTGCATAAAACGTCTATCTGCTGCTGGGTTATTCGCTGTTTGTTCTGTCCAAATATTACTCTTACCGTAATCTTCATTTCCATTAGTTCTTGTACCCCAACCCCAAATATCTGAATTTCCAGGGAACATAAAATCTGCTTGAATGCTCTTGTCTAAGCCTCCTCCTGAGTTGTATCCGTTTCCTCCGTAATACATCTTACTTCCATCTTTCCAAATACCTCTCAAATAGTTATAATAGTCTGTTGCTTTATCTGGCTCTCCGTTGTTTGAGTTATCGTTGTTGTAGTAAACGAATCTACGCATACCAAAACGTTCATCATCAACTATACCATTACCGAAGTTTACTCCGTTGATAGCACAAGCATCAATTGAGTCTTTTGATTTTGGATACCAAAAATCCTTAAATTTATAAGCATCTTCAGTTAATAATACATGGTTTACAGTTCCATCTTCATTTCTGTATGGATCTAACGCTGAGGCACCCATCACATCTGCTAACTTAATATCGTCAACTTTTGGATTATCTCTTCCATCTGCATCCATATATGGTCCTTGGAAGAAGTCAATACCAATTGCAGGAGGGTTTCCAGAATAAGATCCTGTTCCAGGACCATCTGTTGCTTTACCATTATAGCAATATCCTAATCCTCTTTCAACGTCACAACCTACATAGTCATCATGTGCATAACCTAAGTCTGGGTCAACCCATTGAGAGAAATAAGTATTTGTCAATGTAAATGTAGAACGGTTAATGATTTCATATGAATAGAATGTCATATTGTTGATTTCATCATTCATCGCAAAAGCAAATGCTTGTGCTCTGATTTCTAATCCAATTGGATTTTCCGAACCTGATTCAGTGTGTGCATTTCCCTTATCATTAAATACCCACCAAATAGTTTCGTCTCCTTTTAATACTTGGTCAACTAATAATCCTCCGTATGCTTTTACAACACCCCCTGTTCCGTAATTAGGGTTTGTTGTATCAGATTCCATAGTTGGAGTTGGAGTAAATGGTAAACCTAATTCTGCCCATTGTTCTTTTTGTTTTGCAGGACATAACTCTCCTGATAAATCATAATATGGATAGTCTCCATCTTCCCAACTATAAACACCATCTCCATTTCTATCAAAGAAAGGTGCCATAAATTTAGATTGATTTTTAGAAACGTCTCCATGAGCAGGCCATGTTTTGATAGCTTCTGTTGCTCTTGAAGCATCTACTCCCATAAATGTTCCACCTTGATATTCAAATCCATCAACAAAATATTCTACTTCTGCTTTTGTTATTTTAAAGTGTTTGTCCCATTGCTCACAAACAGCTTTATCTACTGAAGCATTTGCATCTACTGTTAATGGTCCTGGCCAAAAGTCATCTCCATCTTGCCCGAATTTCAATGCAGCAACACGTAATTGAAGGTTTGCATCTTGTCCTCCAATCCACAAAGCCGCACAGAACATTGCTGTACTATTTCCATCTTTTGGAACAAAATAACGTGCTGTAGAACCATCATACCACATGTTTCCAGAAGTATTTATACGGGCTCTAACATTGTTTATGCTTAATTCAGCAGAACCTTGTCCTCTACGACATCTTTCTAATTCTGCTTTCTTTGCTGGTTTCTTTACAGCATACTTATATGTCTCTGCGTATGCAGTAGCTCCAACAAGCATAAAGCACATCAATAATAATGATATTTTACTGCTAATATGTTTCATATACTATTTATTTTTTATCTGTAATTATTAGAACTGATATGATACTCCTAAATAAATCATTCTTGGTGTAGAGTAATTATAGTATGCATTGTTATAATACATCATATAAAAGTCTCTGTATGATTGTTCATTTAGTTGTCCTTGAATTAATGTTTGTGTTTCAGGGTCAGTTAAGTATCCATTATCTTCAGGGTCTCCTGTAACTCCATAAACTCCTCTAATGTTCTTTATATTGAACACGTTTGTTATTCTTGCAAAGAAGTTCAACATAGTTGTTTTCTTTCCTACCTTCAAAGTATATGATTTATCAATGTTCATATCCACACGGAATGTCCATGGTAAACGTGCTCCTCTAAAACTACCTACAATTGTGTTTTGGATGTTACTGAAATATTTAGTGTATGGGGCTCCTGATTGAGCTACTCCTGTAATGTTGAATCCTAAGTTTTGGAACCATCTGATGTTTTTAACTCTTTCATTTCCATCTTTATCTACAACTACTCTTGTTGTTGTTGGTCCATTATATTTATCACCTCCTTGGAAACGGAAGTCTAAGTTTACTTTGAATTCATGTCTTCTATCATCTCCAATAGGGAACAACATCTTAATGTTAGGATAACCAGCCTTAATTAAAGAAACCATTGTAGTTGTTGGTAATCCTGTTGTTCCTTCTGCATATTGTAATGTATAGTTTGCATTGATTCTAACATTCTTTGAACGTCTTAAATCGTAAGAAACAGTGAAACCTTTTGTAGTCATGAAGTCTTGGTTTTCATAAGAATAGTACATATTTGTAGGGTCAGCTCCAACGTATTGTACTATATTAATAAGGTCTCTTGTTTGTTTGTAGTATGCTGTTATACCTAATGCTGATGATTTAGATAAAACTTGTTGGAATCCTAATTCGTAGTTTGTGATTTTTTCAGGCAGCAAGTTAGGGTTTGTAAATACAGCTCCATTCATTTTTTCCATAAATAGGTAACCTGCATAATTAGCTTGCCATGCACCTTCTGATGGACGACGAGCAATAACATCATAAGAAGCCTTGAATTCTGATTTATCTGATACTGGGAATGAGAATGCTACACGAGGCATAGCCACATATTGTGGTTTGTAATCTTCAAACGCATCTGTTGATATTTGTGTTGGTAATCCTGTTTCAGTTAAAGTTCCTTTTCTATATGGTAAAGGTTGTCCTGAAGCTCCTGCAACATCATCTGGATTTGAAACCAATTCTCCGTTTGCAGTGTACCACGCATTTTCATTTGCGTTACGATATCCTCTAATTTCTACATTATCAATAGTAGTTGATGAAGATAATTTATCTACATAAACTACATATCCATCACCTATACCATTAGGAATATCTGTACGTCCAGCAGCTCTCAATTCACCTGCTGTATATGAAGTATAAAGTGTATAAGGATCCTTTAATCCCATTTGGTTTCCATCAAATCTATCTACACGAAGACCTATGTTGAAAATCAAATCTCTAAAGAAGAATTTATCTTGGAAATATCCTGCAGCATAGATAGGTTCCCATGCTCCAATATTTCTGTTTCCATCAACTCCTGTAAAAAAGTCTTGTAAAGATTGTTTGCCTGTTAATTTATTTCCTCTGTGGTCATAACCATAATAACTAACCAATGCATTACCTGTATTATATAATTCATCAGCAGAGAACATATCTAATGAGAATGTTGATGGGTCATAACTATCTATATCTATGTATTCTGTTCCATCTACTGCCAATCCTAAAGCTTGACGTATTTGTTTATCAAAGAATGTTTGACTACCTGCATCATAACGTCTGTTATATGTTACGTATGGTATTGTTGAAGAATTATCTATAATAGGATTATCTAAATCTCTATATAATAAGTGTTGATTTGCTTCTTGTTTCATTATAGTCCACAATCCTGAAGCATTCAATGAATAACCTCTATATATAGATTGGTCATATTGGAAACCTAATTCTAATTGGTGATTTCCTACGTCAGCAGAAACTCTTGCAGCAGCATAAATATATTGATTTTCTGATTTAGAGTAAGAAGATGTTACAACACCAACGTTTGAGAACATACTATAAACTGAAAGAGGAGAATCTCCATTAACTAATCCATTTATACTTCTTAGATTATCGTAGTTCATAGTATATCCATAATCTCTTAAATCTTGGAATTCATCGCTGAAATAAATTTGAGAGGTATATGCAGACATACTTGGGTTGTATTCAGATGGAGTATAATCAACTTGATAGTCTAACCAACCATTGTGTTGATAAACATATTCTTTACTACCATCTCCATCTATATCCATTCTTACTAATTCATAAGAATTTCTTTTGTGAGTATTAAAGTAACCTACGTGACCATAACGGAATAAATTATCTCCATGATCTTTACTATAAGATTCACCATAAGATCTTGAATAAGATCCTACAACATTGAAGATAACATTTTTAATTAAAGCAGAACTTCCTTCTTCAGAAGGGAATTTTTGAGTAAAGTCAGCCATAACTTGGAAACTATTACTATATGATTCTGAATTATTGAAATTATTCAACAACATTGAAGAAACATCTCCATTCATACCTTTTCCATAAGTATACTCTGCGTTAATTTGCAAGCTACTATTCTTAGAAAAACGGAAATCTAATCCTCCATCAAGATAAATAGAGGCATTTCCTAAGTTTGGTTTACGTCCAACTCTTTCAAAATCATTTAAAGTTAAGAACTCTGCTGAATAGTTTACAGCTCCTGTTGCAGGATTGAAAACTAATGGATTTTGTCTCAATCTTTCTAATACATCATCTTTCACCATATAATATCTTCTATCTTTTGGTCTGATGTATCCATCTGCTGAATAAGAAGCAAAACCTGCTAAACGATAACCGATAACACTATTTTCTACTCCTGTTTCTTTATTTTTCTTTTTGTATAAAGGTCCTGTAAAGAATATGTCTGCTCTATGATAACCTCTTGTATCTAAAAACTCAGAAGTTTGGTATTGAACAAAACCTTGGAATTGATTTTGAGGAGGCAATAATGTAATATTAGTTGCACCTCCAATAGCTTCACCTATGCTCGCAGGTGTACCTCCTAAGATAACCTGAACCTCAGCGATAGATTGCTTTGGTATGTTTACTGAACCTTTTTTAGCAACCCCGTTTACATAAGTTTTCATTTGGTCTTGTCCACGTGCACTACCTGCACCACCTTCATTGTCTGTAATACCTCCAACAGATGCGATGATACCATCAACTGTATTAGCTGTCATCTTGTCAAGGTCTTCTGCAGAAATACGCTTTCCTGACTCCGAAGAACCTTGGTCTATCAATGGAATAGAATACTCAACAACTTCTACGACGTCTAAGACCTCTGCTGTAGGAGTCATCTCTAAACTACCTTCCAATGTAAAACCAGAAGCTTTAACTTGTACACCGGTTTTTAAGACAGTCTTATAACCCATGAACGAAGCCCTGATGTCGTATGCACCAGGAGAAAGCGGTTTAATTTGATAATTACCATTTATATCCGTTGTTGCTCCTCCCATTTGTTGACCATTTTGTTCAACAATGACATTCACAAACGGTAATGGTTCCTTTGTCTGTGAGTCTGTGATAGTACCCGTAAGAGTTCCTTGCGAATACAACATCAGACTGGTTGTTAACAACAACCCGAGTGTAAAGAATAATTTTCTCAACATGCCCATTTCTTTTATGTGTTTCTTAGATTTATAATTTCATTATTTATATGGTCTTTCTAATATTGCAGAATAAATAACTGCTTCTTTCAAAGAAAACTTTTTATTATGCTCCACTGAAAGTATTTGTTTCTCTTGTTTTTCTATTTGCTCAATCTCAACATCTTCCTTATAAACATTTTTCACAACATCACCTGCATAAGTATAAGACACTTGCTCTTGCAAAGTATCTTCTCTATCTTCTATTATTTCTAAGTCACAAACTTGTTCACTTTCTTGTAAAGGTTCATTTAGTACTTTCCTTACCTTGACTACAAAAAAGACAACAAATAATATCAATGTTATAAAAAAAACACTCATAATTCATTTTTTAAGTCGGCAAATTTACAAGAAAAAAATTATCTCACAAATTTTTATTAACAATAATTTATTGAAGAGAACTTTAAATGTCTCTCCAATAAATTATTAAGTTTTATTATTTACCAGCTTTTAATTGTTTTTTCTTTTCAGAACGAGTAATTGTGAAGTAAGCTATTGGACAAGCAACACAAAGTGATGCAAAAGCTCCGATTGCTACACCTATAAACAAGGCGAATGCAAAACCTCTCAACACTTCTCCTCCAAATATAAACACAATCAACAATACTAATAAAGTAGATCCTAATGTATTGAATGTACGGCTAAGAGTTTGATTCATAGCATCATTCATTACTTTTCCATAAGGAGACTTTGGATATAACTTCACATTTTCTCTCACACGGTCAAATACAATTACAGTATCATTGATAGAATATCCAATCACTGTTAATATAGCCGCAATAAATTGTTGATCTACCTCTAAGTTGAATGGTAATATTCCACTAAATAATGAGAATATTCCTATTGTTATTAAAGCATCAAAAGTTAAAGAAACCAAACCTGCTAATCCATATTGCCATTTTCTAAATCTCAATCCTATGTAGATAAAGATTAAAACTAACGATATTACAACAGATATTACAGCTGAAGTTTTTATATCATCTGCCATTGTAGGTCCAACTATTTCAGAACTAATAATTCCTAATGGACTCTTCATTGTAGATTCAAATTGTTCAAGCGTAACTTTTTCACCATAGAATTTAGCAACACCTTTATGTAATTTTTCTATAACCTCTGCCTTTACTACTTCGCTATCATCTTTCACTTTATAGTCTGTAGTTACTTTCACTTGATAAGCTGGACCAAATGTTTTTACTTCTGGAGCAGTACCAAATTCTTCTTGTAATGAACTACGAACTTCTACTGGATTAACATCTTTATCAAATCTAATAACGTATGTTCTTCCACCTGAGAAATCAATACCATAATCTAAACCTTTAAAAGCTAATGATCCAACAGAAAGCAATACTAATGCGATCGCTATAATCATTTGAGGTTTATGGTTTCCAACAAAATTAACTTTTGGATCTCTTAAGAAATTCTTAGTTAACTTATTGTAGAAAGTAATATTCTTTGTTGCATTCTTTCTCTTTAACATCGCTTCAAATACCAATCTTGAAATAAAGATACTTGAGAACAATGAAGTAAGAATACCTATACATAATGTAATAGCGAAACCTTGAATAGGACCACTACCAAAGTATGCTAACACTATACCTGTTAATAATGTTGTTACGTTACCATCTATAATTGCAGAGTAAGCAACTTTATATCCATCTGATATTGCTGAACCTAAATTCTTACCTGCTAACAATTCTTCTTTAATACGTTCGTAAATAATTACGTTTGCATCGACAGCCATAGCCATTGTTAAAACTATACCTGCTATACCTGGCAATGTTAATACAGCTCCAATAGAAGCTAATGTTCCCATCAAGAAGAAGATATTAACAAATAATGCACAACATGCTGCGATACCTGCCATATTATAGAAGAATATCATATAGATAAACACTAAAAGGAAAGCAACTACGAAAGAAACCAAACCTGTTCTAATTGATTCTTCTCCCAAAGAAGGTCCAACTACTGATTCTTGAACCATTTTTGCAGGAGCAGTCAATTTACCTGATTTAAGAATATTTGCTAAGTCCTTAGCTTCTTCAACTGTAAATTGTCCAGAGATTTCAGAACGTCCCCCTGTTATTTCAGAATTAACATTTGGAGCAGAATAAACAACTCCATCTAACACAATAGCTATACTATTTCCTATATTACTACCTGTAATCTTCGCCCATTTACGAGCAGCTTCATCTTTCATTACCATTGAAACAACAGGTCTTCCTTGTTGATCGAAATCGCTATTTGCATCAGAAATGACATCACCATCCAAAAGAGGAGTTTTTGCTTTGTTTGTTAATTGTAAAACATACAACTCATACTCATTTGTTTTGTCAATAGGTTTTGCACCCCAAGCAAATATAACATCTTGTGGAAGAACTTTTGCAGCTTGAGCAAGCATTCTATCTATTTCTGCTCTGTTATTTGCAGTTGCTGTTCCCACCACACATCTTTGCATCACCACACCATTATTAAGGTGTGCAAATTTTGACAACAAAGGATTCTTCACTTTGTTTTCTTGTGTAGTATCTACATTTTGCAACCATTCATCTGCAGCAACAAGTGATTGGAATACATCACCTGCATTTCCAGCTAACCAAAATTGCAATTGAGCCGAGCCTTCTAACAATTTGCTTACTCTTTGAGGATCTTTAACCCCTGGCAACTCTATTGCTATTCTTTCAGTTGCTTCTAATTTTTGTATAGTTGGTTGAGCTACCCCAAACTTATCTATACGTTTTGATAAAACTTGGAATGTTCTATCGTAAGACTCAGTGCATTCTTTTCTTATTGCACTTATCACTTCATCATTTGTGGAATTAGCTGTTATTCCTTTTTCTTTCAGTTTAACTCTGAAAAATGCAGAAAGATCCACTTTTGAGGTTTTATTTGCTTCATTAACCTGGTTTTCAAAGCAATCAATAAATTTCTCCCCTGTGATCTTGTGTTCTTGCTCTGCTTTCGCAATTAAATCCGAAAGCACCTGATTGCCAGGATCTGACGCTAAATTTTTAAGAACATCAACTGTGGAAACTTCCATCATAACGTTCATACCACCTTTTAGGTCCAAACCTAAATTCACTTCTCTTGCTTTACATTCTTTGTAAGAGAATTTTCTTATCCACAAAAAGTTGTAAGCTGTTTGTTCAGAAACAGAATCCAAATAAAAGTTTTCTCTTTCTGTGGAAATTGAATCAAAAATTTCTTGCTCACGTAAAGCATCTCCTTTTGCCAAGTTTTTTGCTATAGTCTTAGCGTATTGACTTGTCGCATACTCTTTTGCATCGCTTTCTACTTGCTTTGTGAAGTAGGTAAACGATAGTTGATACAAACAAATCAACGCAAATACTATCGCAATAACTTTAATAGCACCTTTGTTTTGCATATCACTTTATATTTTAAGTACATATAGTTATTTGAACTTGCAAAGTTAAAATTTTATTTGATAACTCCATAATTCTTTGAAAAAAAATTATTCATTACTTTCTTTTTTTTTACGTAAATAAGTGAAATTAAGTAGTAAAAAGCAAAGAAAATTAGACATATAAGTGAGTTTTTATCAATATATAAAATTTAGATTTTTCGTTATTTATCAAAGAAAAACTGTTTTTTTGTAAAAAATTTGATAGCTTTGCAAATAGAAAAACCTTAAAATACAAATAATAATGACAGAAAAACTTCAAACTTTGAGAGATAGTGCATTGTTTAGGTGGATTGCACTATTGTTATTGGCTCTTGCCATGTTTTGTTCATATATCTTTATGGACATTCTTTCACCTATACAAGATTTGATGCAAAGCGAAAGAGGCTGGGACCCAACAGCTTTCGGAACAATGCAAGGCTCAGAAACATTCCTTAATGTGTTTGTTTTCTTCCTTATTTTTGCAGGTATCATTCTTGACAAAATGGGAGTTAGATTCACTGCCCTTTTATCTGGTGCGGTGATGCTTGTAGGAGCTGTAATTAAGTGGTATGCAGTAACTGACAGCTTTGCAGATAGCAGTTTACACACTTGGTTTACAAACAATTTAAACTACATTCCTGGATTTGATGAATTAGGCGTTTCTCCTTTTTATGAAGGTATGCCTGCATCTGCTAAATTGGCTGCAATAGGATTTATGGTCTTTGGTTGCGGTGTTGAAATGGCAGGTATCACAGTATCTCGTGGAATTGTTAAATGGTTCAAAGGCAGAGAAATGGCTTTGGCTATGGGTTCTGAAATGGCGTTAGCAAGATTAGGAGTTGCAACTTGTATGATTTTCTCTCCATTCTTCGCAAAATTAGGAGGAGATGTTGATGTTGCACGTTCAGTTGCATTTGGTGTTGTTTTACTTTGTATTGCTTTGATTATGTTTATTGTATATTTCTTTATGGATAAGAAATTAGATGCACAAACAGGAGAAGCAGAAGAAAAAGACGAACCATTCAAAGTCAGCGACATAGGAGCAATTTTAAGAAGTGGCGGATTCTGGTTAGTAGCATTACTTTGTGTTCTTTACTATTCAGCAATATTCCCATTCCAAAAATATGCTGTAAATATGCTACAATGTAACTTAACTCTAACAGAAGGAACAGGATTTTGGGCAAGCGAAACAGTAACTATCATACAATATTTAATCATGTTAGTAGTTGCAATTGGCTCGTTTGCAAGCAATTTCTCTAAAAACCCAACTGCAAAATTTGGTTTAATGGGATTAGCAATTGTTGCTTTAATTAGTTATTGTTATATGGGATATATGAGAGGTTCTGCTGAATCTGTATTCGCTGTATTCCCATTATTAGCTGTTGCAATCACACCTATATTAGGTAACTATGTGGATCACAAAGGTAAAGCAGCGTCTATGTTAATGATTGGTTCATTATTATTGATTGTTTGCCACTTAACATTTGCGTTTGTATTGCCTATGTTTAGAGAAAGTGCAATTGGAGGAACAATTGTTGCGTATGTAACAATCTTAGTTTTAGGAGCATCATTCTCATTAGTACCTGCGGCTTTATGGCCAAGCGTTCCAAAATTAGTAGATCAAAAAGTAATCGGTTCTGCTTATTCTTTAATTTTCTGGATTCAAAATATCGGTTTGTGGTTATTCCCAATGTTAATAGGAAAAGTATTAGCAAACACAAATGAAGGTATTTCAAATCCGTTAGAATATGATTACACATGGCCATTAGTAATGTTAGCTTGCTTAGGTATAGCTGCGTTAATCCTTGGTTTCGTTTTGAAAGCTTGGGATAAGAAAAAAGGTCTTGGATTGGAAGAACCAAATATTAAAGACTAATTATAAAAATTTAGTTTAACTAACTGCAAAATAGGGATTTGTTAATTCAAATCCCTATTTTTTTGTCTTATTGCAATTTTAACTTAACTGCTTATATTTTCAAAAAACACGACCAATCCCTTTGTTGATTAAATTTTCTTTAAGCATTTGGCCTTAAAATCGCATTTTTAGTTTGTAAATATTTTGCGTGCAAAGGGTTATGTGGATTTTTAGAATTTTAAGATTTTTACGAAAACTAAGTTTTTTTTATCGAATAACAATAAAAAAAAGTCTTTGCTTTTTAAAAATAAAACAAAGACTTTTTTTATTTTTTCTTTGAAATAATTTTCAAAATCAAAGAGTTTATAATTCAAATCCTAATCTTATTTCTAATGGGAACATCTTTAAAGTTTCATTTCTATTGATTGGACTTGTTAATGGTTCGTTTAAAGATTCTACTGTCATATCTATATCAAATGCTCTCCAACGATAAACTGCTCCGATTGAGAATTCTCCAAAAAAGAAATTGATTCCAACAGGAACATAAAAGCCATGTTGAATTATTTTTTGATTTGCCACCATTACTTTTCCTGCTTCGGCTGTTGCTATGTGCAATTCGCCGTAGTCATATCCAAATCCCGCAGAAATATTCAGTCCATTTTTATGATTTTTTGAAAAATACATTTGTCCTCCAAAAGATATGTCGCTATATATTGTATGAGAATATGCTCTCTTATCAAGACCTATCTCATTTTCTGGTACAAGTGTATAATTTCTAATACCATAATTATAACCAAAATTAAGATTGGGTGTAAAATAATCTGTTATGTTAAATTTCACATTATAACCGCAGCCTATACCTTGTTGAGGCATATTTAATTTTAAAGCATTCCCAATAGCAGAATTTTGATCCATAGTAAGAAATGAGATATAAAAATCCATTCTTGAAAGATCTTTGCTACTTGAATTTTCCACTGCGATTTCTTCTTCTACATAAACTTCTTCTGTAATTACTTCTTGTGCTTTTGCTTCTGTGAAGGCAAAAAGCGAATACATTGAAAAACAAATCAATGCTAATTTTGCGTTCTTTTTCATATCTAATAAATTTTAGTTTATAATTATTTCTATGTCGCAAATTTACAAATATTTCTCTATAACAAACAAATAAATCTGTGATTTTGTTTTAGGGGGGGGTAAATCTTTGGTTTTCAAAAGTTTAGTGATAAAAAAAATAACGGACTTTATTAAAAAATCCGTTATTTGCTTTATATAAAGAGTTTCTTTATTGCTTTGGAATCAGAGATATATTCAATTCTTCAAGCTGTGCAGGAGAAATTTCTGATGGACTTTCAATCATTATATCTCTTGCTTTGTTGTTTTTAGGGAAGGCAATGAAATCTCTAATTGTCTCAACGCCAGCGAACATTGAACACATTCTATCAAATCCGAATGCTATACCTCCGTGAGGTGGAGCTCCGTATTCAAATGCGTTAAGCAAGAATCCAAATTGTGCTTGTGCTTCTTCATCGCTGAAACCTAAGGCTTTAAACATATCATTTTGCATATTACGATCGTAAATACGTATTGAACCTCCTCCTATTTCGGTTCCATTTACTACAAGGTCGTATGCGTTTGCTCTTACTTCGCCCGGAGAGGTGAAAAGTTTTGGATAATCCTCTGATTTCAAGGAAGTAAAAGGGTGATGCTTTGCATAGAAACGTTGAGTTTCTTCGTCCCATTCTAAAAGAGGGAAATCCACAACCCATAACGGTTTATAATTGAAAGGATCTCTTAATCCAAGGCGTGTTCCCATTTCAAGACGAAGTGCACACAATGCTGTTTGAGTTTTTTCCTTAGCTCCTGCCATCACAAGCATTAAATCGCCCAGTTTTGCTGCGAATTTATCTGCTATTTTTTGTAATTGCTCTGCGTTAAAGAACTTATCTACAGAGGATTTGAATGTTCCGTCTTCATTATACTTGATATAAACCAACCCGCTTGCTCCAACTTGTGGACGTTTTACAAAATCGGTTAATTCATCTAATTGTTTACGAGTGTAGTTTGCACAACCTTCTGCACAAATTCCCACGACTAATTCCGCAGAATCAAATACCGAGAAGCCGTTTCCTTGTGCTACATCGTTCAATTCCACAAACTTCATTTCAAATCTTGTATCAGGCTTATCGCTTCCGTAATATTTCATTGCATCTGCGTAAGTCATTCGTGGGAAATCCTCTAATTCTAAGCCTTTTACTTGTTTGAAAAGATATTTCATCAAGCCTTCAAACATTTGTAAAACGTCTTCTTGTTCTACAAAGCTCATTTCACAATCTACTTGTGTAAATTCTGGTTGTCTATCTGCTCTTAAATCTTCATCTCTAAAACATTTTACAATTTGGAAATAGCGATCGTAACCTGCAACCATCAATAATTGTTTGAAAGTTTGAGGAGATTGAGGCAAAGCGTAAAATTCATTTGGATTTACACGAGAAGGCACTACGAAATCTCTTGCTCCCTCTGGCGTAGAACGAATTAAGAACGGTGTTTCTATCTCCATAAACTTTTTGTCATTCATATAATTTCTTATAAGAATAGAAAGTTGATGTCTTAATTCAAGATTTTTTCTTACAATGCCTCTTCTAAGGTCTAAATAACGGTATTTCATTCTAAGTTCTTCACCTCCGTCTGTATTGTCTTCTATTGTGAAAGGTGGAGTTTTGGCTTCGTTCAATACTGTTATTTCTTCTACAAGAATTTCTATCTCTCCTGTTGGGATATTGTTATTTTTGTTGCTTCTTTCTGCTACTACTCCTTTAATTTGCAAAACATATTCTCTTCCAAGCGTTCTTGCTTTTTCGCATAGAGCAGAATTTGTTTCCATATTAAAGACAAGTTGAGTGATTCCGTAACGATCTCTTAGGTCTATAAAGGTCATTCCACCTAAATCGCGAGAACGTTGCAACCAACCTGCAAGTGTTACTTGTGTTCCACAATCTTTGAGAGTTAATTCTCCACAAGTGTGAGTTCTTAACATATTACGTTATTATTTATTTTGATATTGTTTACTTAGATTAAAGTTTTCAGGATATTTTGCTACTTTATCCTTATAAAATTCTTGGATTTCCTTTAAGTCTTCTTCATAATTGCCTGTTGGATAGAAGATTTTTCCACTTCCTCCTTGTTTTTTCTCATAATCTAACCAAGAAAGATAGATTGGTTTTCCTGATTTCATCGCTATATGATAAAAACCTTTTTTCCAATGTTCTGTATATTTTCTTGTACCTTCAGGAGTTATGATTACAGAAAAGTCATCATTTTCTTTTAATCTTTTGACTGCTTCATCTACAAGGCCTGCTCCTTTTTTTCTATCAACAGGAACTCCTCCCAAAGCTTTCAAAATAGGACCCAAAGGAAAGAAAAACATTTCTTTTTTAATGAAAAAGTGGGCATTAACGCCTAATTTCCATAAGCCGCAACGCCCCCAAACGAAGTCCCACATTGATGTATGTGGGGCTTCTATAAATACACAATTTTTCATCTGAGGTTCGGGCTCTCCAATCAATTTCCAACCGCCGAGCCACATAAGAAAATCCGCAAATTTCTTCATTTACTATTTCACAATTGAATAAGTGTCTTGTGCAATTACTAATTCTTCATCAGTGGTTACAGAAAGAATTTTTACTCTACTGCTTTCTTTTGAGATAATTCCGTCTTGTCCTGCCATAGCTTCGTTTTGTTTTTCGTCTATTTCAGCACCTAAAAATTCTAAACCACGACAAATTTCTTGTCTTTGCCACCAAGCATTTTCTCCTATACCACCTGTGAATAAGATTGCATCAACTCCGCCCATTGCAGCAGCGTATGCTCCAATGTATTTCTTAACTCTGTATGCAAACATATCAAATGCGTAAGTTTCTCTTTCTTTTCCTTCTCTTTTTCCTGCCATTATATCACGCATATCAACAACTCCTCCTGTGATTCCGTTCAAACCACATTTTTTATTTATGAAATTGTTCATATCCTTAGTGGTCATATTTTCTTTTTCTGCAATGTAAAGAAGTACTCCAAGGTCTAAATCTCCACATCTTGAACCCATAATCAATCCTTCAACAGGTGTGAATCCCATAGAAGTATCTACTGATTTTCCATTCTTAACTGCACAAATTGAAGCACCTGATCCCAAGTGGCAAGAAATGATTTTTGAATTGTTTATGTCCAATCCTGCCATTTTTGCTGCTTTTGGAGCAACAAATCTGTGAGAAGTACCGTG
Source organism: Candidatus Onthomorpha sp. (assembly GCA_045645265.1). Lineage (GTDB taxonomy): Bacteria > Bacteroidota > Bacteroidia > Bacteroidales > P3 > Onthomorpha. The sequence goes on along the minus strand of JAZRIM010000026.1, from coordinate 69,831 downwards.
GAATCCATAGCGACGAACTTTGTCTGTTTGATAATATTCGTATGGAATTGCATATAGATAAGCCTCTGCTGGCATTGATTGGTGGAAAGAAGTGTCAAACACAGCTACCTGAGGAACATTTGGCAATATTGCTTCCATTGCTTCTATTCCTTGAAGGTTTGCAGGGTTGTGAAGTGGAGCTAAGGCAAATAAAGCTCTGATTTGTTCTTTTTCTTTTTCTCCTACTAAAACTGATTCTTTGAATACTTCTCCTCCGTGTGCAACTCTGTGTCCGCACGCATTGATTTCTGTCAATGAAGCTATAACTCCTATTTTTTCATCTACCAAAGCTTCTAACACCATCTTAATACCAGCTTTGTGATCTGGGATTGGTTGTTGTACATAATATTTTTCTTTACCAACAGGTTTATGGGTAAATTCTCCCATTTCTAGACCTATTCTTTCTAATAATCCTTTTGCCAATAGTGTGGCATTGTTATCCATATCTATCAATTGATATTTGATAGAACTACTTCCGCAATTTAATACTAATATTTTCATTGTTTTATTATATGTTTAATTTTTATTTTCTACTTTTAACTTTTTATAAACCTCTTGTAAGGAATCATAATCATCTGTCATTATAAGAAGTTTATCTTTCGTGTTTAATTCAGTTTTTCCTGTTGGAACAAAATATTTTTCCTCACGTTTGACCATCACAGCCAAAGAATTGTCTGGCAATTTTATGTCCATCAAACGATTTCCTACCTCAAAAGTATTTTCATTGAGTTCCACTTCTGCTAAAACCGTTTTTATATCGTTAGAAACGTCTATATCAAAATCTCTAAGTTTAGAAACATTTTTAGATTTATCTGCTAACTTTAACCAACGTGCTACAATAGGCAACGATGTTCCTTGCAGTAAAAGGGAAATCAAAGTACAGAAAAATACAATGTTAAATATCAAACGTGCATTCGGCAAATCTGCGGCTAATGGCATTATTGCAAAAATAATAGGCACTGCTCCACGCAAACCAACCCAAGAAATATATGTTTTAGCCTTAAAAGTCATTTTTCTAAATGGCAACAAGCACAAATAAACTGTTAGAGGGCGTGCAATAAATATCATCAATAAACTAATGATTAAGGCAGGCACTATTATCGGTAATAGTTCGTGAGGATTAACCAATAGACCCAACATTAAGAACATAATGAGTTGGAAAAGCCACGCTAAACCATCAAAAAATTTAATAGAAGAACGTTTATGTACAAACTTTGAATTTCCTATTACTAAGCCTGCAATATAAACTGCTAAATAACCATTACCTTGCAGAAAGTAAGTTGCAGAAAAAATAAATATACAGAAAGTTAAAACTAATATAGGATAAAGTGAGTCATTACCTATTTTAATCCTATTGATTACAAAGATTGCAAATTTTCCAAGAGCATAACCCAATCCAATTCCTATTGCAAGTTGCATAATCAGCTTTCCAACAATAAACCACATACTTGGGAAATCGCCAACCTTCATTATATCTACAAGAGTCAATACTAAAAGATAAGCCATTGGGTCATTACTACCACTTTCCAATTCAAGCATTGGTCTAAGATTTTGTTTAAGATGCAATCCCTTTGAACGCAGAATTGAAAAAACTGAAGCAGAATCAGTTGAAGACATAATAGAGGCCAAAAGCAAAGAGGCAACAAATCCTACCCCTGCACTTTCATTAGTTTTTCCTAAAACGAACCAAATCAACACTCCCATAATTAAGGCAGTTATTAAAACTCCTAATGTTGATAAAACTACTCCTTGAAGAAAAACTGGTTTTATCTCATTTACCTTAGTATCCATTCCACCTGAAAACAAGATAATACACAAAGCCACTGTTCCTATTGCCTGAGCGATATAAATATCATCAAATTGCACACCAAGCCCATCACTACCTGCCAACATACCAACTCCTAAGAATAACAACAAGGAAGGTACTCCAAATTTAGAGCTCGCCTTACCAGCAAAAACGCTTAGAAAGAACAAAAACGATAAGACTAATAAAATAAGCTCAACTTGAAACTGCATAATACTTAATGTTTAATGGTGCAAAAATACGTAAAATTCTTTTTTTTTACCTAATTAACGTCAATATATGATAAAAGTTGTTTTAAAAACATAATTGTTTTATCTACCATAACCCAATGACCACAAGATTCTATGGTTACAATTTTAGAATTAGGCATTTTTTCCTTTAAAATCCACAAATCCTCCTTTTTAGTAAATTCAGAACTATCTCCACGAATAAGAAGTGTTGGTGTTTCAATCTCATCAATATCTATCTTATCTGCCACTTTATTCATTTTATTTACCAACATTGGCACATTAGATTTCCAAGACAAAACTATTTTATTCTCTTTTTTTGAAACAATCGTAGTTTGTATGTTTTGCATTATCAAAGCAAGCCAACCCTTATCAAAAATCTGCGTTTTAAGAAAATTAAGCAGCGTTCCACGAGTTTGAAACTTTGAAATATCTAAATTAAACAGCACATTAGCAATCCCATTCTTAGCAAGCAAAAAAGGATAATTTACAGGCAAAATATCAACCACTACTAACTTTTCATATTCGTTTGGAAACGAGTCTGCCATCTTCATAATCAACTTGCCTCCCATTGAATGACCTATTAAAATAGGCTTTTCAGATATTTTTTTTCGCTCAACAAAATCATGGAGAAAAACTGCCATTTCTTCATACGAAAAATCGTCTGTATGAAAACTTCTTCCGTGATTTGGTAAATCTGGAATTAGAACATGAAAACCACAATCTGCTAAAAATTCTCCTATTTTTAGCCAATGTTCTCCCATTCCGAGCCAACCATGAACAATAAGGATAGTTTTATCTCGCTTATTATCCGAGGCCATTTCCCTATAAAAAAAATCCATATCAAATATTTTAAGCCCTACAAAGGTAAAACAAAATTTTAAAACACAATATTTTTAAAAAAAATTAAAATATCATATAAAAAAATTACTTTTTTATTTTTGCAATTGAATAAAAAACATTAGTTTTGCAAAAAATATAAAAAATTTAAACTATGGAATATGTATATATTATAATCTTTGCGGTATTCGTAAATAACGTTATCCTTTCTCAATTTCTTGGAATATGCCCATTTTTAGGCGTTTCTACAAAAGTAAGCACAGCAGCAGGAATGGGAGCTGCCGTAGTATTTGTTATGGCTCTTTCAACAATAGTTACTTTTCTGCTACAAGAATTTATACTTGTGCCTTTGGGAATAGAATTTTTGCAAACCATTGTATTTATCTTAGTAATTGCCGCATTGGTTCAAATGGTTGAAATTATATTAAAAAAGATTAGTCCATCATTATATCAAGCCTTAGGAGTGTTTCTTCCATTGATTACAACAAACTGTGCCGTATTAGGAATATCTATTTTAGTTATTCAAAAAGGTTACAATTTGTTAGAAGGCATTACCTACTCTATTGGAATATCATTAGGATTTACATTAGCAATGGTTATATTTGCTGGACTTAGAGAACACTTAGAACTTGTTCAAGTACCAAAAGGAGTAAAAGGAATTCCTATTGCTTTAATTACAGCAGGTATTTTAGCAATGGCGTTTATGGGATTTGCTGGTTTAGTAAAGATTTAAGACTATGATTGACAAGAAAGCCAACAAACAATTAGCAAAAGGCTTAAAAGAAAAACCTCGTAAACCAGGTTGGTGGGCTAAAAGAAGCAGAAAAATTTTAATTAAAGATATTCTTTCAGCACTAAAAGAGTTTGAAATAAAAGATGCTTGGGCTCATAAAGCATTTGTGTCGGCACAAGAAAAAAGACCAAAAAGCATTACTATATATGTAAACTTTGAGGGAGAAAAACCAGATGGTTTTGCTCACAGAGTTGATATGGCAATGGACAAAGCATTCCCGAAAAAGAAAATAAACATAATTGATATAAAGACTTTGCAATCAGCAATAATGGAGTTTGTATTTAAAGACGTAGAAAAGATTTTATAACTCTTATATGCAAATTTCAGCAGTCATAATTACCTTTAACGAAGAAGAAAACATAGCCTCTTGTATTGAATCAATAGAAGATGTATGCGATGAAATAATTGTTGTTGATTCACTTTCAACAGATAAAACTATTGAAATAGCAAAAAGATATCCAAAAGTAAAGACATATTCTCAAAAATGGTTGGGATACGTTGAACAAAAAAATTATGCTAACTCACTAACAACATTCAATACAATACTTTCAATAGACGCAGACGAATTATTATCACAGCAGCTTAAAGAAAGCATACTTAAACTCAAAGAATTAGATGAAAATCTCTTAAAAGTATATGAAGTTTCTCGTCTAACAAACTATTGTGGTAGTTGGATAAAACATTGCGGTTGGTATCCTGATAAAAAAATAAGAATATTCAATAAACAAAGCGTAAAATGGCAAGGAGAACTCGTTCATGAAACCTTATTTTTGCCTGAAAACACTCAAATAATCCCTTTAAAAGGAGATTTATTGCATTATTCCTATAAAAATACATCTTCACACTTGCAACAATTTGACAAATTCACCACTTTGACTGCACAAGAAGCTCATAAGAATGGCAAGAAAGTAAGTTTGTTTGGATTGTATTTTCGTCCTAAATGGAAATTTCTTAAAGACTATATTTTCAAGTTAGGTTTCCTTGATGGCTATGCTGGTTATCAAGTGTGTAAACTCTCAGCCACAGCAACCTTTTTGAAATATGCGAAACTCAAAGAATTAAATGACAATGAGAATACTAATAAGTAGGACAGACGGGATAGGAGATGTTGTATTAACTCTTCCTATGGCTGGTATAATTAAGCGATATTTCAACTCATCGACCGTTTTATTTCTTGGCAAAAGTTATACTGAGCCTATAATTTCGTTATCTAAAGATGTTGATGTTTTTCTTAATTGGGATGAAATAAAAAAAGACCCAATTAATGGATACAAAATATTACAAGAACAACGTATTGATATTGTCTTGCACGTTTTTCCTAACAAAGAAGTTGCAAAAATATGCAAAAAAGTAGGAATTAAAAATCGTATAGGAACGTCTCATAGAATTTATAATTGGCTTTATTGTAATAAACTTTCACATTTCTCTCGTAAACGCTCAAACAAACACGAATCAATACTAAACACAACTTTACTTCATAAAATTAAAGGATTTAATAAAGAAATTAAATTTGAACATATTGATAACTTTTTAAATCTAAGTGTCGAAAGAGTTCCTTCTTGTGCAGACATATTGTCAGAAAACTCTAATTACTTCAAATTAATTTTACATCCAAAAAGCAAGGGTAATGGAAGAGAATGGGGATTAGATAACTTTAAAGACTTAATTGAAAGATTAGATAAAAATAAATTTAGAATTTTCGTTTGTGGTTCAGAAGAAGAAGGAGTTTTATTCAGGAATGAGTTATTTAAAGAACAATATGATAATGTTTTTGATTTAAGTGGTAAACTTTCTTTATCACAATACATAAACCTCATCAATAACTCAAATGCATTAGTTGCATCAGGAACAGGACCATTGCACGTTGCCGCTGTGCTAAATAAGCACGCAATTGGTTTATTCCCACCAATGCGTCCAATCAATCCAGAACGCTGGCGACCAATAGGTAAATACGTTAAAATATTTTGCAAAGACAAAGCATGCAACAATTGCAAAAAAACAATAAAATGCGAATGCATGCAAAGCATCTTACCAAAAGATGTTGCTGATTATATTTTAGAAATTTCTCAAATGGTTTAAAACCTATTTTCCGTTATACATATTCATAGTTCTATCCATACCGATAGAAGCAAAAGATTTTATTATATCGCAACACATATCCAATTTCGGATCCACAACTGCCATATCATCACCCTCAATCTTACCTAAAACAAAATCTACCTGACGTCCTCTTGCGAAATTACTTCCTATTCCAAAGCGAAGTCTATTAAACTTATTGTGTCCTAAACAAGCAATAATATCTTTCAAGCCATTATGTCCGCCATCTCCTCCGCCCATTCTAAGACGTATTGTTCCCAAATCCAAAGCCAAATCATCTACTATAACCATCACATTCTCAACAGGAATTTTCTCCTTATCCATCCAATATTTCACTGCCTTTCCGCTAAGATTCATAAAGGTTGTAGGTTTTACCAAAACAATAGTTCTTCCCTTTACTTTAACCTCTGCAACATAAGCATGACGTTCAATAGAGAATTTATAGAGATTGGAACTATTATCTATGTTTAGATTTTTCACCATTCTATCCAAAACCATAAAACCTATATTATGGCGAGTATTTTCATATTCCGAGCCAGGATTACCTAAGCCTATTATCAAATATTTCATAATCTAAAAAAATTAAAGGCTGTACAAAAAGAAGCACAGCCTTATTTTTATGGAGAACATTTTTAAAATATTATCTTCCAGCAGATGCACGAGTAGGTTTAACCCAAACTACGATACTTGATTTAACGTCTAACAATTCAACTTTTTCTATATTGATTTGTTCTACTTTAACACCTTGTGCAATTTCTAATCCATTGATAGAAACTTCTGCATATTGAGGTATATCATTAGGTAAACCTTTAACTCTTAGTTTACGTAATTTAAGCATAAGTTTACCCCCTTGTAAAACCCCAGGAGCTGTACCAGATGTTTTAACAGGTATAGAAATTGAAATTGGTTTATCATCAAATATTTGCAAGAAATCAGCGTGTAACACTTCGTCTGTTACAGGGTGATATTGGATCTCTTGTAATATAGCCATATATTTGTTTCCTGCTATTTCTAATTCTACATAATTAGTGTCAGGAGTAAACAACAATGGTTTGAATGCTTTTTGAGATACAGTGAATCTTATTTGTTCACCTTCTCCACCATAAATAACACAAGGAACTAAACCTTGTTTACGTAAAGCCTTAGCATCTTTTTTCCCTACGTTCTCTCTTAGAGAACCACTCATAGATACTGTTTTCATTTTCTTTTAAAGTTTTTTATTTATTATTAATAATTTAGGCGTTAAAATCTTTCTATAACACCTTTTTGTTTAACTGCTATTTCATAAAAGTCTGCAATAGACTCATAGTTTTCAACTCTTCTAATAGCTTCTGCAAAGATTGAAGCAGTAGAAAGCACTTTTATCTTGTCGCTTGGACGTTTCAAAGGAATAGTATCTGTTACTATCAACTCTGTCATACAAGATTTTTCTATTTTTTCTATTGCGTCTCCACTAAGTACAGGGTGAGTAATCATTGCTCTTACACTTGCAGCACCACATTCGTTTATAAGTTCTGCTGCTTTACATAATGTATTTCCTGTGTCAATTATATCATCAACTAAGATAACATGTTTTCCTTTAACATCACCTATAAGTTGCATTGTGCCTATTTCATTAGGTTTATTTCTTTGTTTGTAGCACATAACAAAACCTGTACCTAATGTTTTTGCATATTGACTTGCACGTTTTGTTCCTCCAACATCAGGAGAAGCAAACAATAAATCTTCTGTTGCAACATCTTGACCTCTTAAATAAGGAATAAAAATTGAAGAAGCCAAAAGGTGATCAACAGGTATGTCAAAAAATCCTTGAATTTGGTCTGCGTGTAAATCTATTGTTATTACTCTGTTCACACCCGCTGTTTGCAACAATTCTGCCATAAGTTTTGCAGCAATTGGCACTCTTGGCTTATCTTTTCTGTCTTGACGAGCAAAGCCAAAGTAAGGAATAACCGCAATTATTCTTTTTGCAGAAGCTCTTTTCGCTGCATCAGCAAGCATTAAAAGCTCCATAATATTATCACAAGGAGCAAACGTAGATTGAATTATAAAAACATCGCAACCTCTTATATTTTGTTCAAAAGAAGGTTGAAACTCTCCGTCTGCATATTGCAAAACAATAGAATCTCCCAATGGTTTTTGATAAACATCTGAGATTTTCTTAGCTAAATACGCTGTTGCTCTACCTGTAAAAAGAGCTGTCGTATCTTTTTGTTCTTTTTCTGACATAATTTTACCTAATATTGAAATTCCTTTTTTCAGGGTGCAAAGTTACGCACAATTTCTTAAACTTAAAAAAAAAAACGCAAAATATTTGCTACTTAAAAAAAAAGTAGTACTTTTGCAAGCGCATTTGAGTTGTAAACGCATCTGTGGCGGAATAGGTAGACGCGCTAGACTCAAAATCTAGTGGGGTAACACCCGTGCCGGTTCGATTCCGGCCAGATGTACTTGAAAAAAGGAGAGAATTGAAAAATTCCCTCCTTTTTTTCTTTGTTTTAACAAAATATTTCATTGAAAAAATTTTTTAAATCAAAGAAATAATTTTCTAAATCATTGAAAAAATTTTCTAACTCTTAGAGTTTTATATGCAATTGAAAGCCAACATCTTGCTTATGTGAATTAGAGATTTGGTCATTGCCTGATGATATGATTTCTTTATTGGAATAAAGTGTAATTGCATATCTTAAAGAAACCTCTATACGCTTTGTCAGACTTGTCTTTAAGAATAAATACGCCCTATGTCCTTTATCATAAAACAAGGCTGTGGAATAATTTAATGGCAGATTGTACTCATAGACCGAAAAGTGATTATCATAGTTTTTTGTATCAAAATAGGCATATCTTAAATTGATTTGCAAGGGCAGGTTTTTGGTTTTATATATTCCTTCTACAAGAAAATAATATCCATTATTCTTATTTGATTCGTAATTATTGGTGTGAGAATAACCTGCTCTTGAATGTAAATGTAGAGTGTTTGTTATCTCTGTCTGAAAATAGAATTGAAGTTGTTGAAGTATGTTGAAATGAAGTGTTTCTTTATTTTCAATTTCTACATCTTCTTCTCTATTATTGAACTTATAGGTTAATCGCAAATGAGTTGTTTGATTTGGATTGTAATTTATCTCACCTCTAATCTTCAATCCCATTGCTCCTTCTTGGCTTATATAGGTTTTATATGGAAATTTAAATAAATCGGTTGCTATATAGTAGTTTAACTTATGATTTACTCTATGAGCAAAATTAAGATTAAAGCCTTGTTCGTTCGCAACTTTTGATTGAACGCCTAAGGCATTGGAATAGAAATTTTGATAATCCTTTTCGTAATTTCTTATTGAGGCTGAAAGCGTTGTTTTATAAGCAAGATTTATTTGCGCACCTAATATTGAGGCAGTAGCTTTATTTTGACTCATTGAGACCTCTGTAAATAATCTAATTCTTTTGTAAAGATAGGACGCATTAGCCGAAATTACGCTATTTTGTTTGCCTGAGAAGTAATATTGTTGATATTCTTGCGAGGAATGCTTTATTGAGTCTGCGTAATCGTAATAAAGAAGGGTTGTTCCTAATTGCAAGCCTTTATTTTCATAGTTTAAATGCCCTCCTATCATTCTTGCAAGGTTGGAATCTTTTTTCAAAAGTTCCGATTCCGTTCTATGCAAGCCCGTTGTAAGAATACTTCCCGAATAATCTATCTTATCCATACTTGCAAATAAGAAAAGATCAGTATTCCACAGCTTTATATTTGTTGCCACACCTCTATTATATCCATATTCCGTACTTGAATTATGTGGTTTTATGCCAAAATTCTTGTTCTTTAAGGTTGCATCATTGTTTAGATAGGAAAGAGAAAATCCTTGACCGATTGCCAAACCTTCTCCAAAGTTAAGGCGATAATCTCCTATGGTAAGTTGTTGCAAAGCTCCAATTTCTCTTATTGTGAATTGCATTGAATAATAATCCACAAAGGAAGGCTCTCCTGCATCTTTGTCTCCCACAAAGGAAAACTCCAATCTATCGAAATAATTAAACTTATACCTAATCTGTGAAGCAAAAGGCTGACCTTTATAGCCTTTTTTATCTCTATCTTCTCTTAGATAACCTTTTGATTTTTCTAATACTTGTTTATATTGTGTACGGATTTCGTGATTTGCTTTTGTGAAAATAGAGTCTAAACGAAGAGAAGGTTTCCAATCAATTGGCTTTACACATATAAAATCCTTTATTTCTTCTATTTGAGTGGCATTAAAGCCATTGATTACCTGCAATTCATAAATACTTTTCAACTCTCCTGTTTCTCTTATGTAGTGTTGCAGGGAAAAAATCTGAAAATCATCTAAGCCTAATAGTTGTAAATCTGATTGTGTTGCTGAATTTAGATTGATAGGATTTGATTTTAAAGAATAGAGTTGTTCTATAAGCTCTTCTTTTGCCTCTGCGGCTATCTCCATATCTTCTATTTGTCTTACCCTATTTTGTATGAAATCGTCCGTTGTTTGAGAAAACAAAGGAAAATAAAAAAGCATAAGACAAAATATTAAAAACAGTGTTCTATATTTCATCTTATGCTTTTTTTGAATTATGATTTTTTAGCTACATTTGCTCCAACCGCATGAAGCACATTGCTTACAGCCTCCTGTATATATAACCGCGTCTCCGCATTGTGGACATTTCTCGCCTTCAACCACTGTTCCGTCTTTCACATAACGTTTCAACGCTCTTGCGATACCATTTTTCCAAGTGTTGATTGTGTCTGTGTCCAATGTTAATTTAGAAACTAATTCTATTACATTTTGAATAGGCATTCCATGTCTTAAAATACCAGAAATCAATTTTGCATAATTCCAATATTCTTGTTTGAACATTCGCGACAATCCTTCAATCGTTACCTTGTATCCGTCATTATCAAGAAATTGGAAGTCATATCTTGCAGGCATATTACCTTCTTTTACTCTTATTACCCAACCTTTATCAACCGATGGAGGTAAAAGGAAGTTTTCTGCTTTCCCTGAGAATATTTCGTATGGTCTTCCTTCATATAATCCTACAACTGCAATCCATTTTTCTTTGTCATTTTGGAAGCGAATAATCTCTGCGTCTAATTTCTTAGGTCTTTTAGGAGCTTTTGTCTCTGTGAAAGAAGATGTTTCTTTTGTAGAGTGAGAAACCAATACTCCATCTCGCGAACCATCTCTGTAAATAGTCATTCCCTTGCAACCAGATTCCCAAGCTGTTTGATAGATTTGTGCAACAACTTCTTCTGTTGTTTCTTTTGGTATATTAACCGTCACAGAAATTGAATGGTCTACCCATTTTTGTATTGCACCCTGCATCTTCACTTTATTAACCCAATTGATATTGTTTGCAGTTGCATTGTTATATGGTGATTTTGCTATAATTTCTTGCAATTTAGCCTCAGGAAGTTTTTCTAATGATTTTACATCATAACCATTTATCTCTGCCCATACTGCAAACTTATGATGTAATACATTATATTCTTCCCAAGCTTGTCCTTCTTTGTCGTAGAAAGAAATAGTTGCATTGCTATCGTTTGGATTTACTTTTCTTCTACGTTTATAAGAAACCAAGAATGCAGGTTCTATTCCAGAAGATGTTTGAGTGCATATACTCACACTTCCTGTTGGAGCTATTGTAAGCAATGCTATATTTCTTCTTCCGTGTTCCAACATCATTTTATATAATTCTGCGTCTGCTTCTTTAAGACGTTGTATGAATGGATTTTTTTCTTCTAATTTTGAATCATAGATAGGGAATGAACCTCTATCTCTTGCCATTAAAGCAGAAGAACGATAAGCCGAGCAAGCTAATGCTTTGTGAACTTGAACAGAAAAGTCAATTGCCTCATCACTTCCGTATGTTAAGCCCATTGCAGCTAACATATCTCCTTCGGCTGTTATACCAAATCCTGTACGTCTTCCTTCTAAGCATTTCAACTTAATATTCAACCAAAGATTCTTTTCAACTCTCTTTATTTCATCATCCTCAGGGTCTGATTCTATCTTAGCTAAGATTTTTTCTATCTTTTCTATTTCCAAATCAATAAGGTCGTCCATAAGTTTTTGTCCCTTTTGAACGTGTTGAGCAAAGAGTTCAAAATCAAATTCTGCCTTATCGGTAAATGGATTCTTAACGTATGAATATAGATTGATTGCTAATAAACGACAACTATCGTATGCACACAAAGGAATTTCACCACATGGGTTTGTAGAAATAGTTTTAAATCCAAAAGAAGCATAAGAATCTGCTACTGATTCTCTAATTATTGTATCCCAGAATAAAACGCCAGGCTCTGCACTTTGCCATGCGTTTTTGATAATTTTTTTCCAAAGAGCTCTTGCATCTATTTCTTTTATAACAGAAGGGTTTTTAGAATCTATTGGATATTGTTGTTTGTATGGCTTTCCACTTACAACACAACGCATAAATTCATCGTCAATTCTAACAGAAACATTCGCGCCTGTTATTTTGCCTTGTTCCATCTTTGCATCAATGAAATCTTCTGCATCAGGATGTTTAATAGAAATAGATAACATCAAAGCTCCTCTTCTTCCTCCTTGTGCTACCTCTTTAGTAGTATTTGAATATCTTTCCATGAAAGGAACTATACCTGTTGAAGTAAGAGCCGAGTTTTTAACAGGAGAGAATTTCGGTCTTATATGAGAAAGGTCATGTCCTACCCCTCCTCTTCTCTTCATTAACTGAACTTGCTCTTGGTCTATCTTTAATATTCCACCGTATGAGTCAGAATTAGATGAATTTCCAATCACAAAACAATTTGACAAAGAAACAACTTGAAAATCATTTCCTATGCCCGACATAGGGCTACCTTGAGGAATGATATATTTGAAGTCTTTTAATAATTCATAGATTTCTTCCTCGCTTAGTGGATTTGTATATTTGTTTTCAATACGTGCAAATTCTTTTGCTAAACGTCTGTGCATTTGATCTGGATTTAACTCATAAATATTGTCTCCATCTCTCAATGCGTATTTGTTTATCCACACGTCTGCCGCTAATGCGTCTTCTTTAAAGTACTCTACCGATGACTTTACGATTGCTTCTCTTTCTAAAACTTCTTTGGACATATTCTCTTTATTATCAAATTGTTGTTTATCTTTTTCTTTTGGCCTTTGCTCCATAATCACTTCACTCAAAAGCACTTCTGCATTAAGAGTCTTTTCATCTTCTTCTTCCTTTTGAAACAAAATCCATTCCATAATTCTAAATTTTTAGAAAGCAAATTTACAAACAAGATTTATAGTAAAAGAAAAACTTTTTTTTTAATTATTAACAATGATTTTTCTTTTTTTCACAAGTCCTTATTTTAAGAGGTTTCTATGAGTTTTTTATTGTTAATAAGTATTTTTTTTAACAAGATTTGTTGTTTCAAAAGATTATTTTTCTTAACCCACAAAATAGCAAAATAAAATAGGGAAAATCTTATTAAGTTTTCCTACTTTTTAGTTTTCATTTCTTTTTGTAATCAGATCCTATTTGTATAGGTTTATCAGATTTAATTGTAGAAATAATGTATGTGATATCATTATTTTCTTCTAGTTCAACACTAATATCAGCACCTTCGTTGTATTCCCTAAAATTAGAATCTTTAAATATCTCTTCCATAAAATATTCAAACAATACCCCCTTTTTATATTTTCTAATTCTTCCAAATGCTCTAAAATATTCATCATCCTGCTTTTTGCTTACAACCCTCTTATTTATCTCATATATTATTTTAATCTCTTTAGCTCCCTCTTTACCTTCTATTCTTATTTTATATTTTTCAGAATCAAAATCTAAATAACCTTCTTTCTCTTTTCGTAATGCTTTACAAACTTTATAAAATATCTCATTTACACGTTCTACATCTTTGCTATTATTTTTATCATTTCTAAATATTTGAAAATTGAGCAATTCAAAAACAGGTAAATGTTTTAATATATTGTAATGATTTATATACTTTATAAGATTTTCTCCATACATAATATATTTTGCATTATATCTTAAAAAGAATAATTCACTCTCTGTCAATTGCGCCCTTAAAATTTTAGCGTATGCTTGTTTATCGTATTCTGAGTCTCCAAGTAATGGACTAGTATGAATAAGATCTAAAATTCTATACAAAATTCTAAAATATGGCGCAATTTTATCTCTATTCTCTACATAAAAATCTATATACAATTCGCGTATCCTGTTGTTATTATATTTGTGAATTTCTTTATTTTCAGACAAAACTTCAGTAATTTTTCGTTTAAGGTCTTCTTCTGTCAATTCTTTTTTATTTACTTCAAAAATAACTTCCTCTTTTAGGGTTATATCTTCATATATTTTATCTATTATCTGTTCATACATTCTTTTTTTTAGATCTTTTTTATGCCAATTAAAAAAATCCTTACCTTTATACACTATCTTTTCTTTTCCTTTACCATTCTTTTTTACCTCATAACTTTCCAACGACAAACTTTCTGCTTGCTCTCTATAAAGACGCAATAATTCATAAAACATATCATTAAATCTTTGAATATCTTGTTGTTTAATATTTGCTTCAGTTACTTTTTTTTGCTGTATAAAAGTTATAGTAAGAATAATAACACTTAAAAAAGTCAGTATTGTTCCTATAACACCACCAACAAATTCACCAACTGTACTCAAAAAATTTAAGCCTAATCCAAAAGTTTCATCAACAATTGCACTAAAAAATTCAGTTATACTCAAAAAATCAAAACCAAATTTAGGTAAGTATATTTTTAAAACTACAAGACATAGAATACATATAACAAGAAGTCGTATCCAATAGTCTGATAATATCTCACCAAACATCTTCTTAAATACACTATTATCTTTTCTATTCTTTTTATCTTTGTTATCCATATCAGCAATTTTAAAATTAATTCCACTTGCAAATATAACAAAATATGCTAAAAATCCTTTAAACAAGCAGGATAAAAATACTCCTTTCCTTTATTTTGATTATTTTAATCGCATTAAAATAGTATTTTGAAACAATTAAAATAATATTTTAACCTTATTAAAATAATATTTAATCAAGTTAAAATGTAACAAAATAACGTATTAGTTCGTTAAAAGAGAAAAAGTAATTATATGGAAGTAGATATTAATTTTGAAAACAAGCCTAAGAATTTCATAGTTTGTTTTAATGAAAGATGTTCTCTTGAAAATAAATGTTTAAGACGACTTGCTGCTATTCACGATAGCGAAAACAGGGATTTGTTGCTTTCAGTTAATACTTCAAAGTTTAACGAGAGCAACTGCAAGTACTTTTTGGAAAACAAAAAAACAAGAATTGCTTACGGAATGAAGGATTCTTTTGAAGATGTAAAGGCAAAGGACATTGCTAATATCCGAAAAGAATTGAAAAATCACTTTGGATTGACTTATTATTACGAGAGAAGAAATGGCAAAATGCCAATTACCCCAAAGGATCAAGAGTTTATTTCTAACCTTTTCAATAGTTATGGTTACGAAATAAAGTTTGATGAAATCAGAGAAGAAGTTTTGTGGAAATAATTGCTTGAAATCATCATTTTACATCTACAAAAAAGCATCTTTTTTCTTTTTACACTATTTTTAATGCCAATTAGCTGAAAATAAGAATATAAAGATAATAATTTTCACATAATCCACTATGTTTTTATATCTTTTTTTCACATAATCCGCCTTATTTTTGAGCAAATTTTCACATTTTCCCCTTAAAATAAAAAAGGGAAACCCTTTGAGGATTTCCCTTTTTGTTTTTATGAATCTTTGGTTGGATTATTTATTCCACTATTATTTTTGTTGCATACACTCCTTTTTCGGTATAAATCTTTACAAAATACACTCCTTCATTTAATCCGCTAATATTTATTGAAGAGATTGTTTCTAAATTGTTATATTTTTGAATTTCTTGTCCTAAAAGATTGCAAATAGTCATTTGTTTGATTGGAATAGAAGTGTTTATATATAGCCTTTCTTTTGCAGGATTGGGATAGAGCAAAATATTATTTTGAGTTTCGTTTTCTTCAAGTCCTGTATATAAAGGTGTGTAACAATCATATATTGATTCATTGAAAGAAAAATCGGAATACAAACATTCTTCGTTATATTCATAACAACGTAAACGTACATTAGGCATAGGATCCATTGCCATAATGTAACTTCTCCAATCCATTAACAATCCTTCTATGTTTCCAATTCCTTCAATCCAAGTAACCCAAGCGTAATTGTAAAATTGCAAAGTGATTTTTCTTCTCTCCACTCCATTGTAATCAATAGTATCAACATCTGTTACATTAAAATAAAGGTCATATTCGCCATTACTTTCTGCAAGTATAGAATCTCCTTCTGTTAAAGAAAAATCATATAGTAAAAATTCCGATTGATTATGATATGATGCTACAAAAACTTGTTTGTTTTCATTCTCTCTTATCCCACAAACAAAGGTTGCTGTTTCTATATCAAACTCTCGCTCTGTAAAAGAGTAAAGTTTCTTATAAGACTTACCATCTATGATTGTATCTTCTTCTGTTAAAGCCAATCTTTCATAACGATATTGTTCATTATATTGACCATATTTTTGATCTATCGTCCATATTTGCAAGCCTTCTTTGACAATAGGGATATATTCGTAAGACTGCGTTTGTGCTTTCAAAGAAAGTGAGATTATCAATGCAAATTGCATTACAATCAAAACAAATGTTTTTTTCATGATATTTAATATTTATTTTAGAGTGCAAAGATAAGTATTTTTTACCCCCCCCAAAAAAAACTCTTTTTTTTAATAAAAAAAATAAAAAAGGGAAACCCTTTGAGGATTTCCCTTTTTGTTTTTATGAATCTTTGGTTGGATTATTTATTCCATTCCATTGATGCCATTCTCTTGTAAGATTCGTAACGCCATTTTGCATTTTCTTCTGAGGCTGCAAATAATTGTGCTGCTTCTTCTGGGAATGCTTTCTTCAATGAGTTGTAACGTAGTTCACCATCGATGAATGCTTGGAATTTACTCCAATCTGGTTCTTTTGAATCTAATGTAAATGGATTCTTTCCTTCTGCTGCAAGCTCAGGATTGTATCTCCACAAGTGCCAGTATCCGCATTCAACTGCGCGTTTTCCTTCTTCTTGTGTTTTTCCCATTCCTATCTTGATTCCGTGGTTGATACATGGAGCGTAAGCTATGATTAGAGATGGTCCATTGTAAGCTTCTGCTTCTTTTAATACTTTTAAGTATTGTGCAGGGTCTGCTCCGATTGATACTTGTGCAACGTAAACGTAGCCGTATGTTGTTGCTATCATACCAAGGTCTTTCTTACGGATTCTCTTTCCTGATGCAGCAAATTTAGCTATTGCTCCAACAGGTGTTGCTTTTGATGCTTGTCCTCCTGTGTTTGAATATACTTCTGTATCTACTACTAATATGTTTACATCTTCTCCTGATGCGATAACATGGTCAAGTCCACCGTATCCGATGTCATATCCCCAACCGTCTCCACCGAATATCCATTGTGATTTCTTAACGATGAATTGTTTGTTGGCTTCTAATTCTTTGCATATATCGCAACCGCATTGTCCTAATGTTGGAACAAGTGAGTTGTAAACTTTTTGTGTGATTTCTGCGTTTTCTCTATTGTCTATCCAAAGTTGGAATAATGCTTTTTGGTCTGCTGTGCAACAATCGCAAGTTAAGCCTCTTCTCATTAGGTCTTCAACTCTGTCTCTCATCTTACGAGTTGCAGTAGCCATACCTAAACCAAATTCTGCGTTATCTTCAAATAATGAGTTAGCCCAAGCTGGTCCTCTGCCTTCTGCGTTTGTTGTATATGGCATAGATGGGCAAGAACCTCCGTAGATTGAAGAACAACCTGTTGCATTGGCTACCATCATTCTTTCTCCGAATAATTGTGTGATAAGTTTTATGTAAGGTGTTTCACCACAACCTGCACATGCTCCTGAGAACTCGAATAATGGTTGAGCAAATTGAGAATTCTTTATGCTCTTTCCTACTTCTACAAGGTTTGATTTGTAAGTTACGTTCTTTGTTACAACGTCCCAAACTTTTGCTTCTTCCATTTGTGTGTGTAATGGTTCCATTGTAAGAGCTTTTGTCTTAGCTGGACATACATCAACACAGTTTCCACAACCTGTACAATCAAGTGGAGATATTTGTACACGGAATTGCATTCCTTCAAATTCTTTTCCTATTGCTTTTATTGTGGTTGGATTTCCTGTTTTTGCAAGTTCGTCTGCTGTAAATACGAATGGACGTACTGCTGCGTGAGGACATACTAATGAACACTTGTTACATTGGATACAGTTTTCTGGATTCCATGCTGGAACGTGTGCTGCGATTCCTCTCTTTTCGTATTGTGATGTACCGCATGGGAATGTACCGTTTTCTCTTCCTACGAAAGCACTAACTGGTAATGTGTCTCCTTCTTGTGCGTTGATTACATCTACTACGTTCTTTATAAATTCTGGTCTTTCTGCTACTTCACCACAGTTGCAACCGCATGTGCAAGCATCAGCCCATTCTTTCTTAACTTCTATCTTTATAACTTCTCCTCCTTTATCAACAGCAGCGTAGTTCATCTTAACGATGTTTTCACCTTTCTTGCCGTATGATTTGTCGATTGCTTTCTTCATTGCAGTAACTGCAACTTCGTAAGGTATTACTTCTGCAATCTTGAAGAATGCTGATTGAAGAATTGTGTTAGTTCTGTTTCCTAATCCTATTTCTTCTGCAATCTTTGTTGCGTTGATTATATAGAAGTTTATGTTCTTTTCTGCTAATTCTTTTTTAACCTTGTTGCTTAATCTTTCTACAGTTTCTTCTGCTGAGAACATAGAGTTTAATAGGAATGTTCCGTTTGGCTTAATTCCTTTTAACACTTCATACATATTCATGTAGTTGAATACGTGGCAAGCAACGAAGTCTGGTGTTGTAACTAAGTAAGGTGAACGAATTACATTGTCTCCGAAACGAAGGTGAGAGCAAGTAAATCCGCCTGATTTCTTACTATCGTATGAGAAATATGCTTGACAATATTTGTTTGTATTGTCTCCGATGATTTTGATAGAGTTTTTGTTTGCTCCTACTGTACCATCTGCTCCTAATCCGTAGAATTTAGCTTCAAATGTTCCTTCTGTTGCCATTGATATTTCTGGTAACATTGGAAGAGAACGATTTGTTACGTCATCAACTATACCAACTGTGAATTGGTTCATTGGGTTAGCTGATTTAAGGTTTTCTACGATTGAAAGGATTTGTGCTGGAGTTGTATCTTTTGAAGACAATCCATATCTACCACCGATAACCATTGGTTTTTCAGTGCAAGAGCAAGATGCGATTGCTTCTACTACGTCTAAGTATAATGGGTCTCCGTTAGCACCTGCTTCTTTTGTACGGTCTAACACACAAATTCTTTTTGCAGTTTTTGGTAATGCTGCAAAGAAGTATTTTCTAGAGAATGGACGATAAAGGTGTACTGTAACCAATCCTAATTTTTCACCTTTCTTAGCAAGGTAATCTATTACTTCTTTTATTGTATCTGAAACGCTACCCATTGCTACTATGATGTTTTCTGCATCTTCTGCTCCATAGTAGTTGAATGGTTTGTATTCTCTTCCTGTTAATTGAGAGATTTTTTCCATATAGTCTGCTACTATTTCAGGTAGAGCATCGTAGAATGGATTACAAGCTTCTCTTGCTTGGAAGAATACGTCTGGGTTTTGAGCTGTACCTCTTGTTACAGGGTGTTCTGGATTTAAGGCATTTTCTCT
Organism: Candidatus Onthomorpha sp.; assembly: GCA_045645265.1. Classification (GTDB taxonomy): domain Bacteria; phylum Bacteroidota; class Bacteroidia; order Bacteroidales; family P3; genus Onthomorpha. Next base: position 50,231 of record JAZRIM010000026.1, on the reverse strand, counting down.
GTAATTTCTCAATGCTTCTTGATCAACCAAAGCAGCCATATCTTCTGTTTCTAAGGCTTCTATTTTTTGAATTTCGTGAGATGTACGGAATCCATCAAAATAGTGCATAAATGGAACTCTTCCTTTGATTGCTGAAAGGTGAGCAACTCCTGCTAAATCCATAGCTTCTTGTACAGAAGCAGAAGAAAGCATTGCAAAACCTGTTTGACGGCAAGCGTAAACGTCAGAGTGATCTCCGAAAATTGAAAGAGCGTGAGCAGCAATTGTTCTTGCTGTTACGTGTAATACGCCAGGAAGTAATTCTCCCGCTATTTTATACATATTAGGTATCATCAACAACAATCCTTGTGAAGCGGTGAATGTTGTAGATAAAGCACCTGCTTGCAAAGATCCGTGTAATGCACCAGCAGCTCCTGCTTCTGATTGCATTTCTACCAATTTTACTGTTTCTCCAAAAATATTTTTGCGACCATTTGCTGACCATTCATCAACATATTCTGCCATTGGTGACGATGGGGTAATAGGATAAATTGCTGCTACTTCGCTAAACATATATGCAACGTGAGCACAAGCCTGATTACCATCGCATGTCAAAAATTTCTTTTCTTTTGCCATTGCTGTATTATTTAAATTTAAAACAATTATTTCTCTACAAACTGCAAAGGTACAGTAAAATTTTGAATATTCATAGAAACATTATTTTTTTTCTTTAAATTACTAAATTATTTCTTTGCTTTAACATTTTTTATCCCTAAAAAAAAGTCTACAATATAGACTAAACAGTCTACAATATAGACTAAACAGTCTACGATATAGACTAAACAGTCCACGATATAGACACAATAATAAAATATATAATAAAATTATAACTAAAAGAAAAAATAAAAAAAGAAATGTTTTTAAAATCTTTCTGTTATTTTTCCCCAATCAACAAGCGGCCAAAAATCTTTTAAATAATCCGCTCTACGATTTTGTTTGTCAATATAGTAAGCATGTTCCCATACATCACAAACTAAAAGTGGCGTTTTATTTTGACAAATTGGATTTTCGGCATTTGGTAAGGCTAATATTTCTAATTTTTTTTCCTCATTTTTAACAAGCCATACCCAACCACTTCCAAAAAGATTTAATGCTTGTGTTGTAAATTCTTGTTTGAAATTTTCAATATTGCCATATTGTTGATTGATACTTTCTAAAAAAGCCGAAGAAGGTTGTGTGTTTCGCTTTTCTGAAAAACAATCCCAATAAAATGTATGATTCCATACTTGTGCAGCATTATTAAAAATTGAGCCTTTTGCGTGTTTGATAATGTATTCCAAAGGTTTTGATTCAAATTCACCATTAGCAATCAATGTATTTAATTTATCTACATAGGCTTGATGATGTTTTAAATAGTGAAATTCCATTGTTCTTTGAGAAATATAAGGCTCCAAGGCATTTAAAGAATAATTCAACTTTGGTAATTCAATTTTTTTCATAGTCTAAGTTTTTTTACGATTCTATTCAATAAACAAATTTACAAAAACTTTGTTCAATAAGAGTGTTTAAAAAAAATTAAATTAAAAATCGTTTTGTCAATTGGAAATAAAGTTATAATTTTGGAGACTGAAATATAATTATTTTATTCATTAAAAACATATAAGCAATGGCAATAAAAGGAGCAATTGTAATTGATGTTGAGCGTTGTAAAGGTTGCGGAGTATGCGTTTCTGTATGTCCAAAACAAGTTATCGCTCTATCAAAAAATGTAAATGTAAAGGGTTATAATTATGCCGAAATGGTAAACGGTGACTGCATCGGTTGTGCATCTTGTGGCATGGTATGTCCTGATGGTGTTATAACAGTTTACAAAGCAAAGTTATAAATAAAAAACTTTATAAGAAATGGCAAAAGAGTTAAAATTAATGAAAGGTAACGAAGCAATTGCGGAAGCCGCAATTCGCTCCGGTTGTGACGGCTATTTCGGATATCCTATCACTCCACAATCTGAGGTTATGGAACATTTGATGGCTGAAATGCCATGGGAAAAAACCGGTATGGTCGTTTTACAGGCAGAAAGTGAAGTTGCCTCAATCAATATGGTATATGGTGGTGCTGCAACAGGTAAAAAAGTTATGACTTCTTCTTCTTCTCCAGGAATGTCTTTGATGCAAGAAGGTGTAACTTACCTTGCTGGTGCAGAATTACCTTGTTTACTTGTTAATGTAATGAGAGGTGGTCCTGGTTTAGGTACTATCCAACCTTCACAAGCAGATTACTTCCAAACTGTAAAAGGTGGTGGTCACGGAGACTATCAATTATATACTCTTGCACCTGCAAGTGTTCAAGAAATGTATGATTTCGTTTTCAAAGCTTGGGATATAGCATTCAAATATAGAAACCCTGTTATGATTCTTTCTGATGGTGCTATCGGACAAGTAATGGAAAAAGTTTATGTAGGTGATTATGTTCCTCGTTGGACTGACGAAGAAATAGCAAAAAATGCTCCTTGGGCTGCATTTGGTAAACCTGCGTCAAGAGACCACAATATAGTTACTTCTTTGGAACTTGATTCTTCTAAACAAGAAAAACACAATCATCGTTTCCAAGCAAAATATCGTGAAATGGAAAAGAACGATACTTTGTATGAAGAAATAATGTGCGAAGATGCTGATTATGTATTTGTGGCTTATGGCTCTTGTGCTCGTATCGCTCACAAAGCGGTTCAACTTGCAAGAGAAAAAGGTATTAAAGTTGGTTTGTTAAGACCTATTACTTTATTCCCATTCCCTACTCAACCAATCAAAGCATTGGCTCAAAGAGTTAAAGGAATCCTTACTGTTGAAATGTCAGCAGGTCAAATGGTATATGACGTAAAACTTGCTTCTGAATTTAAATGTCCAGTAGAATACTTCGGACGTTATGGTGGTATAATACCTACACCACAAGAAGTTGTAGAAGCATTGGAAAACAAATTAATTAAGGGCTAAGATTATGTTTAACGAAGAAATAGTAAAACCAGAAAATCTTGTTTACAAAAAAACAGATGTTCTTACCGATGCAATTATGCACTATTGTCCTGGTTGTCCTCACGGAACAATTCACAGAATAATAGCTGAGGTGATAGAAGAAATGGGCATTCAAGACAAAGCGATAGGTATCGCTCCTGTTGGATGTTCTGTATTAGCATATAATTATTTTAATGTGGATTTTGTTGAAGCTGCTCACGGTAGAGCTCCAGCTCTTGCTTCTGCAATTCAAAGATTACACCCAAATCACCACACTTTCACTTATCAAGGTGATGGAGACTTGGCTGCGATAGGTACTGCTGAAACAATTCACGCTTGTAACCGTGGAGAAAATATCATTATATTCTTTGTAAATAATGCAATATATGGTATGACAGGTGGTCAAATGGCTCCTACTACTTTGGTTGGTATGCCTTCTGCTACTACTCCTTATGGTCGTAGAGTAGATTTAAATGGTTGGCCTTTACAAATAACTGAATTGGTAGCTCAACTTCCTGGTACATATTATGTAACACGTCAAAGTGCTTCTACTGCTGCTGATGTTAGAAAAGCAAAAGCTGCTGTTAGAAAAGCTTTTGAAAACCAAGCTGCAAAAAAAGGAACTCAATTCATAGAATTTGTTTCAACTTGTAACTCTGGTTGGAAAATGACTCCTGTTCAAGCTAATGAATGGATGCGTCAAAACATGTTCCCTAAATATGTTTTGGGCGACATAAAATTGGAAGGACAAATCGTAAGAGAATACAATCCTGAGGATAGTAAAATTATCAGAGAATTGAAATCAGTAAAATAACCCATAAAAAAACATACAACAATGACAGAAGAAATAATTATAGCAGGTTTCGGAGGACAAGGAGTTTTATCTATGGGTAAAATACTTGCTTACTCTGGTGCAATGCAAGGAAAAGAAGTAAGTTGGATGCCATCATACGGTCCTGAAATGCGTGGAGGTACAGCAAACGTATCAGTTATCATCTCTGATGAAAGAATATCTTCACCTATCATCAGCCAATTTGATACAGCAATCATTCTTAATCAACAATCATTAGATAAATTTGAAAGTTCAGTTAAACCTGGTGGTTTGTTGATTTACGATCCAAATGGAATTATTAACCCTCCTACAAGAAAAGACATCAATGTTTACAAAATTCCTGCAACAGAAAAAAGTGTTGAAATGGGAATGGCAAAAGTATTCAACATGATGGTACTTGGAGGATTCTTAAAAATAAAACCTGTGGTTACAGAACAATACATTGAAGAAGGATTGAAACACTCTCTTCCTGAAAGACACCACAAGTTAATACCTACAAACCTTGATGCAGTTGCAAAAGGTAAAGAAATGATTGAAGCAGTAAATACACTTTAATTTTTTTACTAACAACACATTAAAAAATGAGATCGATTTTTCGGTCTCATTTTTTCTTTATTTTAATTTAATAATTCTTAGAATTATTTTCTTTTTTCTTTCATTCACAAAATCCTAATTTTCAAATATAAAGAAATTCTTAAAAACTCACATAAAAATTTTTCTATATAAAGAATTGGTGATTAAACAAAAAATTGTAACTTTGTAGATTGAAAAATTATTATTTACAAACATAAAAATATTATGAATTCAATTATTTATGCAATCTTGGCATTAAGTATCATAGGAGCAGTTGCCGCTTTGATTCTATACTTTGTAGCTCAAAAATTCAAGGTATTTGAAGACCCTCGTATTGATACGGTTTGTGAAAAACTACCTGGAGCTAATTGTGGCGGTTGTGGATTTGCTGGCTGTAGAGCATTGGCAGAAGCAATTGTTAAAGAAGAAAGTTTAGAGAATAAATTTTGTCCTGTTGGTGGAGCTAATACTATGAGCGAAATAGCCGTAGTTATGAACCTTATTGTTGAAGAAACTGAACCAAAGATTGCAGTAGTTAGATGTAATGGAGGAAAATGCAACACTCAATCAAAGGTAAATTTTGAGGGATTTGATAATTGTCTTTATGCTCACATGACTTTTGCAAGTGAAGGTGGTTGTGCAAATGGTTGTTTAGGACTTGGAAATTGTGTAAAGGCTTGTAGTTTCGATGCGATACATATCAATCCAGAAACTAAACTTCCAGAAGTAGATGAAGAAAAGTGTGTTGCTTGTGGAGCTTGTGTAAAGACTTGTCCTCGTTCAGTAATTGAATTAAGAAATAAGGGTAAAAATTCTCGTAGAGTTTTTGTTAGTTGCATCAATCAAGAAAAGGGTGCTACTGCAAAGAAAAATTGCGAGTCAGCTTGTATAGGTTGCGGTAAATGTGCTAAGGCTTGCCCATTTGAAGCAATCTCTATAAACAACAATGTAGCATACATAGACTTTAATAAATGTAAACTATGTAGGAAATGTGTTGCTGAATGTCCAACAGGAGCGATTCACGCAGTTAATTTCCCTGTTAAGAAAGAAGAAAAACCTCTAATTAGCGAATAAAAGAATTATGAATACATTTCGATTAGGTGGAGTTCATCCACAAGAAAATAAATTAGCATCAGAAAACGCTATTGAATTATTTCCTTTACCAGAAAAGGCAGTCGTTTTTGTTAGTCAGCACTTAGGGGCACCTTCTACTCCTGTTGTTCAAAAGGGAGATAGAGTAAAGACAGGACAGTTATTAGCCAAAGCAGAAGCGTTTATTTGTGCTAATACTCACTCTCCTTACACAGGAACAATCACAAAAATAGATGTAGCAACAGATTTCAATGGATATAAAAAACCAGCATTCTTCATAGATGTAGAAGCAGATGAATGGTGTGAAGAAATCGACACATCGGAAGATATAGTAAGAGAAATAAAACTTTCTCCAACAGAAATCATAGAAAGAATAAAAGATAGAGGAATAGTAGGTTTAGGAGGAGCAGCCTTCCCTACTCACGTTAAATATATGGTTCCAGAAGATAAGAAAGCAGAATACTTAATAATAAATGCTGCTGAGTGTGAGCCATATTTGACCTCTGACAATAGAGTGATATTAGAACATACCGAAGAAGTTTTTATCGGAATAGAAATAATGAAAAAGGCTTTAAACATAAATAAAGCCAAAATAGGTATTGAAGCAAACAAACCAAAAGCAATAGAAGCGTTAAAAAAACTTGTTAGTCAATATCCAGGAACAGAAGTTGTACCTTTAAAAACAAAATACCCACAAGGAGCAGAAAAGCAACTGATATATGCTTTAACAAAAAGAGAAGTCCCAAGTGGAAAACTACCAATCGAAGTTGGTTGTGTAGTAAATAACATCGGTACGGCCTTTGCAATTTATCAAGCAGTTCAAAAAAATCGTCCTTTAATAGATAACGTTTTAACCTTTACAGGTAAAAAAGTAGAAAACAATAGGAACTTATCTGTAAGAGTAGGAACATCTATTCAATCAATCATTGATTATTGTGGAGGATTGCCAGAAGACACAGGAAAAATTATCAATGGCGGACCTATGATGGGTAAAGCAATGATGGATTTGACTGCACCAACTACAAAAACCACATCAAGCATTTTAGTTATGTCAGAAGCAGAATCAAGCAGAAAGAAAATGACAAACTGTTTGCGTTGTGGAAAATGTGTTTCAGCATGTCCTATGGGATTAGAGCCAATACAAATTTCATTGCTTGCAAAACAAGAAAGATGGGAAGAAGCAGAAAAAGAATGTGCAATGGATTGTATAGAATGCGGAAGTTGTTTATTCACTTGCCCAGCAGGACAACCTTTGCTTGACATTATAAGAGTTGCAAAAAGTAAGATAGGAGCACTTCGTAGAGCAAGAAGTAAGAAATAAGAAAGATGATAAAGAGATTACTTGTCTTATTAGTTATATGTTTTATTTGCAATACTCTTAACTGTCAAGAAAATGCAGTTTATCATAACCTTGACAATGGTTATTCCATACAATATCCTAATGATTGGGAGTTAGAAGAAGACCAAGACAACGGAACAATAACTATATACAAGAACAATCAAAACTCTTTAATACAAACACATCTTCAAATAAGTAGAGCGCTATGGGAAGATGGCAGTTTAGATGAATTTGTCAGAGCAATCCATTTAGAAGATATGAAGGATTTATACACAGACTTTTCTATAAAGGAGCAAAGCAAAGAAGAGGACAAATATATGTGTGAGGTCTCTTATCTTTTAAACGAAGTGAAAGTAAATAGCATTTTTTCTTTCTTAAAAATAGATGAACAGATATTTATTTTCCTTGCAATGGCAGAAGATGACAAGAATTACGAATTAGACAAAGAAATCTTTATCAACATAATAGATAGTATAGAATTTCAAAACTAAAAAAAATAACAAAAACATAAAAAATGGCATTACTTAAAGTTTCAGGATCTCCACACGTTCAAAGTAAAGATACCACACAAAGTATTATGTGGAGCGTAGTTATTGCACTAATCCCAGCTTTATTAGTTGGAGTGTATTTTTTCGGATTTAGAGTCTTAGCAGTAACCGCAGTATCTGTTGCTGCTTGTATATTATTTGAATGGTTGATTCAAAAATTCCTATTAAAAGGCGAGCAAACAATTTCAGATGGCTCTGCTGTAATAACAGGTATGCTTTTAGCATTTAATTTACCTTCAAATATTCCTTTCTATATTGTTATAATAGGAGCATTAGTTGCAATAGGCATTGGTAAAATGACCTTTGGAGGATTAGGAAAGAATCCTTTCAACCCTGCATTAGTAGGTAGAGTTTTCTTGTTCCTTTCATTCCCTACAAATGTTGCAATGTCAGAATGGCCAACTGCAAAAACAGTAGATGCTTTAACAGGACCTACTCCATTGTCTTTAATAAAAAATGGACAAACTCCTGAGTTGATGGATACACTCATTGGAGCAACAGGAGGAAGTTTCGGAGAAGTTTCAGCCATTGCTATTATTCTTGGAGGTTTATTTATGCTTTTAAGAAAAGTTATCACATGGCATATTCCTGTTTCTTTCATTGCATCATCTTGGTTATTTGCTGGCATACTTTATTTAGCAGGAGTTACTGTTGATCCTACAACTCACATTCTTGCAGGAGGACTTATGCTTGGTGCAATCTTTATGGCGACAGACATGGCTACAAGTCCTATTACAAAAACAGGACAAATAATATTTGGTGTTGGTTGTGGTTTACTTACAATCATATTCCGTTGTTTCGGACCAATGCCAGAGGGAGTTTCCTTTGCAATATTGATTATGAATGCCGTAACTCCTTTAATAAATAAGATGTGTAAACCAAAGAAATTTGGTTATTAAACAATTAAAACGATAGACGACTATGGCAAAATTAGAATCTTCATTAAAAAATATGGTAATGTCATTGGCCATTATCTCTTTTGGTGCATCTGCTATTCTTGGAGGAGTTTATGTTTTGACTAAAAAGCCAATAGAAGATGCTGCTGAATTAAAGAAAACAAATGCTATCAAGGAAGTATTACCTGAAAATGCCAATATGAAAATAGGAGACCCTGTTGAGATTTCAATAGATTCTTATTCTGAAAAATTCACAGTATATCCTGCTTTTGAGAACGATAAACTTGTTGCAGTAGCTGTGGAAACTTTTGACAACAATGGGTATGGTGGACAAATAAAATCAATGGTTGGCTTTGACGCTGAGGGTAAGATTGTAAACTATGCAATATTGTCAATGAGCGAAACTCCTGGTTTAGGAGAGAAAGCTACTTCTTGGTTTAAGACCGAAAGAAACAAACAAGACATTAGAGGGAAGAATCCATCAGAAGAAAGTTTCAAAGTAAGCAAAGACGGAGGAGAAATAGATGCAATTACAGCATCAACCATTACTTCAAGAGCATTTTTAGCCTCTGTGAAAACAGCTTACAACGTATTTATGGAATATCAAAAACAACAAAACAAATAAGGCTATGAATAAGTTTAAGATTATAATAAATGGTATCATAAAAGAAAACCCTGTTTTTTGTTTATTATTGGGTATGTGTCCTACATTAGGAACTACAACCTCTGCAATAAACGGTATGGGTATGGGATTATGCACAACATTCGTTTTAATATTGAGTAATATTGCGATTTCATTATTAAAGAATCTTGTTCCAGACAAAGTAAGAATCCCTGCTTTCATTGTAATTATTGCTTCATTCGTTACAGTATTGCAACTATGTATGCAAGCCTACCTTCCTGCACTTTACGAAAGTTTAGGATTGTTTATTCCATTGATTGTTGTAAACTGTTTGATTTTAGGACGTGCAGAAGCCTTTGCAAGCAAGAATAACGTTGTAAACTCTATGTTTGACGGAATCGGAATGGGACTTGGATTTACTCTTGGTTTAACAATTTTAGGTATAGTTAGAGAAGTATTAGGTTCAGGCTCTATTTTCGGAATGAAATTCATTGGAGATGCAGACGGAATCTTAATATTTGTTCTTGCACCAGGAGCATTCATAGCATTAGGCTATCTAATTGCAATAGTGAACAAGTTAAAATCAAAACAATAATACAGAAATAATAAATTATTATAAAGAATCAGTCGTTGAATATTGTTTCAGCGACTGATTTTTTCGTATCTTTGCAAAATATGAAAAAGACAACTATTTTTATATTCTTTTGTTGGAGTTTAATTACTTGTTTTTGCCAAGAGTATGACAAGGTAAAAACTATTTTAAACGAAAAGGGAGAAGCAAAAATATTAGTTAAAGCAAAGGAAAACAACATAGAACAATTATCTTTGCTTACAAGCATTGATTGCAAAAAAGGAAACGAATACTTGGTCTATGTAAACCAAAAACAATTCAATAACTTTTTAACCTTAGGCTTAGATTACAGTCTTTATCAAGAAGAAAAAAACACAAAATCTCTACAAGTAGCAACCTCTATTGAACAAATGAACCAATGGAATTGCTATCCCTCATATCAAGTCTATGTAGATTTAATGCAAAACCTTGCACAAGAATTTCCAGACATTTGTAGATTAGACACAATAGGCCTTTCAACAAAAAATCGTCTAATTTTAGCTCTAAAAATCTATAACAACACAACAGAAAACAATCCTAAATTCTTTTATAGCTCCACAATGCACGGCGATGAACTTACAGGAGCCGTTGTTTTAATGCGTTTAGCAGACTATCTTTTAAGAAATCACCAAACAAATAGCGAAATAGGACAACTAATCTCCGATATGCAAATCTATATCTGTCCTATTGCAAATCCAGACGGAGTTTATGCAGGAGGAAACAACAATGTTTCAAATGCAACACGCTACAACGCAAACTATGTTGATTTAAACCGTAATTTTCCAAATCCAAAATATGGCCAACACCCCGATGGAGAAGAACATCAAAAAGAAACCTTAGCATTTATGCAATATTCCCTACAAGAAGACTTTGACCTATCAATCAATCTTCACACAGGAGCAGAGGTTTGCAACTACCCATGGGACACATGGTATGAAAGCCAAAAACAACACCCCGATAGAGATTGGTTTATCTCTCTTTGTCAAGAATTTGTTTCCCAAGTCAGAGAAGCAGGAGGAGGAAATTACTTCACAGATGTATCATATTCTGGAATAATCAACGGAGGGGATTGGTATAGAATTTATGGTTCGCGTCAAGATTGGCAAAATTGGTACACCAAAGCAAGAGAACTAACCTTAGAGGTAAGCACTACAAAAACCCCTTCCTCAAACCTTTTACCACAATATTGGAATAAATTAAAAGACGGCTTAATTGGATTTATAAGCAACTCACTAACAGGAGTAGAAGGCATAATTAAAGACATCACAAGCCAAGAAACAATAGAAAATGTAACATTAGAAATATTGGGAATAGATTACGACTCCTTATTTACTTATTCCAACAACCAAGGGTACTACTTCCGTCCTTTACTTGCAGGAAATTACCAAATGAAAATATCTGCACAAGGATATAACGATACATTGGTAAACCTAAATATAACAGAAAATACAACCTTAACACAAGACATTTACTTATCTCCTTGTTCAACCTCATTAACTTCTTATGAAAACACAGAGGAAGAACCAATGATTTTCCCTAACCCTTGCACTGATAAATTATTTCTAAAAAAGGGAAAATTTAATGAGTACAATATTTCCAATTTTCAAAGAAATAATCTATTAAAACAAAGAATAAATAATTCAAACGAAATAGACGTATCCGAACTATCGGCAGGAGTGTATTTTCTTACGCTCTATGGTCAAGACAAAACACGAACATTGATTTTTATAAAACAATAAAAATATAATAAGAGATGAAAAAGACAAAAAAGATTTTAATATTAGCAACCCTTTTCAATCTATGCTTTTGCTCAATAACGAGCGCACAAGAAAGAAGAGAAGTAATCACAGGACAAGACACAGCAATAAGCACACCATTCTTTACAGCCTCTGCCGGTTGGACTCTTCCTTTTGGAGAAATGGGCAATAGATACAACTCTTTCATAAACATAAACACAAATTTAGGTTGGAAATCAGAATCAAACTGGATTTACTATTGTGAATTTGGTTTTCAATTTGGCTCGGACAACGTAAAAATAAAAAACGACATACTATCGGAAATGCTAACCAACACTTCCGACCCCTATGTTATTGGAATGGACGGTACAAATGCAGGAGTAGTTGCATATAATAGAAATTTGAGTTTATCTCTTTTTGGAGGTAAGGTAATACCTCTTTGGTTTTCCAATCCAAACTCAGGATTGATGATAACCTTAGGAGTAGGCTTTTTACAACATCAAATAATCTATCAACCAACTCTTACAGAAGCACCTCAAATAGAAGGAGATTACGCCTTAGGCTACGATAGACAAATGCGAGGAGTAATGGTTTCAGGATTTTTAGGCTACATTCAAATGAGCAAAAAGAACTTTGCAAACTTTTATTTAGGGCTGCAAGTTGATAATGCTTGGACAAAAATGACACGAAAATATCAATTTGACTTACGAGGAGGCGATAACAACATTTATTATGATGGAATGTTTACATTAAAAATAGGTTGGATGTTTCCTTTCTATGGACGAGATGCCGATAAGATTTACTACTAAAATTTAAATCATGAGATTTTTATACAATATCTTTATTTATCTTTACATAGGCATACTTAACATAATTGCTCCTTTTAACAAAAAAATAAAAACAATGTTAAAAGGAGAAAAAGAATGCTTTGACAAACTAAAAAGCATAAATCAAAACGATAAAATTGCTTGGTTTCATTGTGCTTCCTTAGGAGAATTTGAGCAAGGACGACCTTTACTTGAAGAAGTAAAAAAACAATTTCCTCAACACAAGATACTGCTTTCTTTCTACTCTCCTTCTGGATATGAAGTAAAGAAAGATTATCCCTTAGCAGACTATATAGTTTACCTTCCTAACGATACAAAAAGCAATGCTAAGAAATTTGTTTCTATGGTTAATCCCGATTTAGTTTTTTGCATAAAATATGAATTTTGGTACAACTATATCTCGGCTCTAAAAGGCAGAAGATTATTTCAAGTTTCACTAATACTTAGAGAAAATCAATATTTCTTTTCGTGGTATGGTAAATGGTTTGTAAAACAACTAAAAAACTTTGAGCATTTCTTTGTTCAAAATCAACAAACTGCTAATCTATTAAACAAAATAGGCTATAAAAATGTAACAATTAGTGGAGACACAAGATTTGATAGAGTAATGGCAATTGCAAATAAAACAAAATCATTCCCTGATATAGAAGAATTCTGTAAAGGTAATAAAAAAATAGTTTTAGCAGGCAGTTCATGGTTGGCAGATGAAAAAATAATAGAAAAAGCAATTAAAGATTTAGAGGTAAAACTAATAATCGCTCCTCACGTTGTAGAACAAACTCACATAAATGAAATACAAAAACTTTTCCCTCAATCAATTCTCTATTCAGAATTAGCAGAAAATAAAAAAGAAAGCAATATTTTAATAATTAACTGTATTGGAATTTTATCTAATCTTTATCAATATTGTGATATTGCTTATATTGGAGGAGGTTTTGGCGTAGGAATACACAATACATTAGAGGCAGCAACCTTTGGAAAACCTATTTGCTTTGGTCCGAACTATCATAAATTTCAGGAAGCAATTGATTTAATAAACCTAAATGCAGCTTATAGCATAAATAATGAAGAAGAATTACAACAAATCCTTTCTTTATTATTAAATAACGAAGAAAAATATCATAAATCTGCAAAGGCTTCCAAGAATTACGTTCAAGAAAAAATAGGGGCTTGTCAAAAAATTATAGAACATTTAAAAAACTAAAAATGAAAACAAGAAATTGTATTTATCTATTGTTAGTAATTATTTTCTTTTCTGCTTGTGCACCCTCCAAGTTCATAAAAGAAGGTAATTATCTTTTGTCTAACACCAAGGTTGAATGCAATTCTAAACTTGTAGAAAAGTCTGATTTAAAGAACTTAATAAAACAAGACCCTAATGGTAGATTTCTCGGAATTAAATGGGGAATGTATTTCTATTCTCTCTCTGAGGTAGGAGACAATGACTCTGTAAACTTTCTTTCAAGAAGAGTTTTCAGAACCTTGGGATCAAAACCTGTTGAAATAAATCACAAACTCACTAAAAACACAGTTGAGGATATGAAAATATACCTTAACTCTAAAGGTGTTTTCGATGCAACGGTTAAAGACAGTCTTACATTAGTTAGACGATGGTATGCTCCTTGGTCAACATATGAAAAAAGACGTAATGTAGTTTATAAAATTGATATTCCAAGTCGTTACAAAGTCAATGATTTTTCTTTGTTTGCAAAAAATAATTCTTTGAAAGAAGAAATTATTTCTTTGAAATATTTAAATAAAATAAAGAAAGGTGATTATTATGATGAGGAAATTTTAAAGGAAATTAGAACAGAGATAGCTGCTGATTTAAGAAACAAAGGTTATTTTGCATTTAATGAAAATTATATTGAGTTTGCAATTGACACAAACTTAAATTCAAATGCTCTTAATATAGAAATGATTGTTAATCCACCATATAAAATGGAGAATGATACAATTGTAGAATCTATTCACAAGCCTTATAAAATCAATAAAGTGTTTGTCTATCCCGATTATTACCCTTCTACCTCTTCTCTTTACACTCCTCCTATTGACACTTCAATAGTTTTTCATCAACAACAAAAAAAATCAAAAAGTTCTATTCTTTATTTTATCAGGAGTAAACATCAATCAATCAAAGATAAGCCTATTGCACGAAGTATTTTATTACAAAAAGGTAATCTTTTCTCTCCTGCTTTGGCAAAGAACACTTTTGCAGCTTTATCTCAACTTCAAAACTTTAAATACATTGATATTTCATTTCTTCCTTTAGAAACAAAGAAAGAAGAAGATACTTTATCTTTAGATTGTTTGATTAGGCTTTCTATGGCAAAACCTATAAACATTACAAGTTCGTTTGAATTTAATTTTTCTAACGCTAACAATAGTTTAAACATACAAAACACCTCTACTCTTGGCTCTGAATTAAATTTTGGATTCTCTCACAACAATCTTTTCAAAGGAGCAGAAATTTTTTCTACAAACATCAAATTAGCCGCTGAGGTTCGTAGTGATATTTTTGCTACTAATAAAGGGGATAATCGTTGGAGTTTTTTTAACGCTTTTGAGTTTGGGTTTGATTTTGGAATAGAATTACCTCGTTTCTTAGCACCTTTTAGCACCAATTTCTACTCTATGAACTTCCGTCCTCACACCTCTTTACGTATGGCTTTCAATACACAAAAAAGGACTTACTTTGATAGAAATATCTCTACCTTAAATTACGAATATTCTTGGCGTACCAACAACCATAATATGTTTTCTTTTATTCCTTTGGAAATAAACTATGTCGATTTAGAAATAACAGACAATAGTTATAACGAATTGATACAAAGTTTAGATAAAAGAATTCAATATCAGATGACTGACCACATGGTAATGGACACTCGATTTAGTTTTTCTTATAACGGGCAAGACATAGACAAAAGAAAAAACTTCAATTACATAAGAACAAACATAGAAGCCGCAGGAAACTTTTTATATTTACTAAGCAATATTTTCAATCAATCAAAGAATAATAATGGGCAATATGAGATTTTCAGTATTCCTTATTCACAATATGTGAGAGCAGACTTTGATTTCATAAGATATTTCTATTTAAAAGAAAAAAGTAGCCTTGTCGCAAGATTTTTTTCTGGTTGTGGATACTATTATGGCAATGCAAACAGCCTGCCATACGAAAAAAGTTTCTTCGCAGGTGGCGCAAACAACAATAGAGCTTGGCAATTAAGAGAATTAGGTCCAGGAAGCAGTTCTCCTCAATCAGAATTAAGATTCGACAGAGCAGGAGATATTGCAATAGGTGGTAATATTGAATATCGTTTTCCTATAAGTGGAATTTTTGAAGGAGCAACATTTGTTGATATAGGAAACATTTGGACAATAAATGAACAAAAAGGATTTGAAAACGGACAATTTGAACTTAAAGATTTTTATAAAGAATTTGCTATTGGGGGAGGTTTAGGACTTAGATTAAACATTCAATTTCTTATTATACGTTTAGATTTAGCTATGAAACTACATGACCCTTCCAAAGCTGAAAATGAAAGATGGGTAATAAAAGATACACAATTTAAAGACTTACAATTGCAATTTGGTATTGGATATCCATTTTAATTATTATTTTTGCAAATTAAAAAAATGTTAATATGAAGAAAAATAGTTACATGTTTAGCCTTTCAATTATAGGCTTGTTGTATTTTGTATTTGGATTTGTAACTTGGTTAAATAGTTTACTTATTCCATTTCTAAAAACTGCTTGCGAACTTCCAGACTCACAAGCTTATTGGGTAACTTTCGCATTCTATATCTCTTATTTCGTAATGTCAATTCCTTCTTCGTGGATATTAAAGAAAACTGGATTTGCAAAAGGTATGAGTTTAGGCCTACTTGTTATGGCAATAGGTTCTGTGCTCTTTATTCCTGCTGCACAAAGTAGAGATTATATGATGTTTTTAGTTGGATTATTTATTCAAGGAACAGGACTTGCTTTGTTGCAAACAGCAGTTAATCCATACGTTACTATACTTGGACCAATAGAATCAGCAGCAAAAAGAATGTCTATTATGGGATTATTCAACAAAATTGCAGGAATGATAGGCATTTTGTTAATAAGCAGTGTTTTATTCTCAGGTATGGACGAAATAACTGCTAATATTGCAAACCTAACAGGTGCAGAAAAAGACGCTCAACTTGACCTTTTAGCAATGAGAGTCAAAACACCTTATATTGTTATCACAACTCTATTGTGTTTATTGGCGTTAATGGTTATGTTAGCAAAACTTCCTGAGGTTAAAAACGAAGATGAAACACAAGGAGAAAAGACTCAAAAATCTATCTTTAAGATTCCATACCTTTGGTTAGGCGTATTTACATTATTCTTGTATGTTGGAGTTGAAGTAATCGCAATAGACACCTTAGGATTGTATGCCGAAACACAAGGAATATCTAAAACAATTGCTCCAATGCTTGGAACATTTAGCTTAATAGCCCTTACTATCGGTTATATCTTAGGAATATTCCTTGTACCTAAGAAAATCAATCAATCACAAGCCCTTGCCCTATCAGCAATCTTAGGATTTGTATTTGCAACCTTTGCAATAATCACACAAGGAATGACCTCTATTATATTTATTATCTTATTAAGTTTTGCTCATGCAATGATGTGGCCTGCAATTTGGCCATTATCAATTGACAAACTTGGCTCTCACACCGCTCTTGCTTCGGCTCTATTGATTATGGCTATCGCAGGTGGAGCTGTGTTACCATTATTATATGGAGGATTAGTAGATTTATTAGACGGAAACAGACAATTACCTTATATAATGATGCTTCCTTGTTATGCAATGATATTCTATTTCTCTATTTGGGGACACAAAGTGGGTAAAAACAAAGAATAAACCTTAGAAATGAAAGAAAAAAAATCTCAAATATATTGTATTTTTTGTGGAAGAAACGAAGGGCAAGTTCCTTTGATGATTAAATCAGAATTAGGTCTTCAAGGCGTTTGTATAGACTGTGCAAACGCTCTGAATGACATAGCAAAAGAACAAAAAAGCTTTCAATCAAAAAAAGAAGTCGATAACTACAAAATAAAAACTCCATCTGAAATAAAAGCATATCTTGACCAATATGTAATAGGTCAAGACGAAGCAAAACGCGTTCTTTCAGTTGCAGTTTACAATCACTACAAAAGATTGAAATATTTTCATTCAAACCAAGTAAAAGACGATGTTGAAATAGAGAAATCAAACATAATAATGGTAGGTCAAACAGGTACCGGAAAAACTCTATTAGCTCGTACAATTGCTCGTTTGTTAGACGTTCCTTTTTGTATAGCCGATGCAACCGTTCTTACAGAAGCAGGATATGTAGGTGAAGACGTGGAAACAGTTCTTACTCGTTTGTTACAAGCAGCTGATTATAACGTAGAAAAGGCATGCAGAGGTATTGTTTTTATTGATGAAATAGATAAAATAGCACGCAAAAGCGATAATCCATCTATTACAAGAGATGTTAGCGGTGAAGGAGTGCAACAAGCATTACTAAAATTGTTGGAAGGAACTATTGTAAATGTTCCACCACAAGGAGGAAGAAAACACCCAGACCAAAAATATATTCAAGTAGATACAAGAAATATTTTATTTATTGCCTCAGGTGCTTTCAATTCATTGGAAAGAAAAATTGCACTTCGCTTAAATTCTAATACAATTGGCTATTCTGCATCGGAAAATCGTAAAAAGGTTGAAGAAAAAGACTTAATCAAATATGTACAACCACAAGATTTAAAAAGTTTTGGTTTAATTCCCGAATTGATTGGACGTTTTCCTGTACTAACTCACTTAGACGCATTAGACAAAGAAGCATTAAAAAGAATACTTACCGAACCTAAAAACTCTTTAATCAAACAATACATAAAACTTTTAGAGATTGACGGAGTAAAATTAAGTTTTAAAGAAGATGCCTTAGACTATTTTGTAGAGATTGCAGAAAAACACAGTCTTGGAGCAAGAGGATTGAGAGGTATTGTAGAGAGTGTGATGACAGAATTGATGTTTGAACTACCAGGAAGTAAGACAAAAGAATTTGTTATCACAAAAAAATATGCTCAATCGCAAATTGAAAAACATAAAGATAAATTTTAGAAATGAAAAAGACCTTAATAATCTTATTTCTTTTAGTTAGCTATTTTGCAAAATCGCAAGTTAATGATGGATATGTCGTTTTTGGAACAATTTATCAAGGGGACACAATCCCGATGGCATATCTCAACACAGTAAAAGTAATAGGATATGTTTGCCCTCTTACAGCTGCTGAAAAGAAGAAATACAAAAAACTCATAAATAACGTAAAAAAAGTCTATCCTTACGCAAAAGAAGCAGGAAGGTTATTGGATAGTTACACCCTTGTTTTGAAATCAGCAAAAAATGATTCACAAAGAAAAAAGATAATGAAACAAGCGGAAACTGATATTGAAAATAAATTTGGTCCAAAACTAAAAAAACTAAATAAATCACAAGGAAAAATCCTAATAAAGCTCATTGACAGAGAAACCGGTAGCGATTCCTATGCCTTAGTTAAAGATTTAAGAGGAAGTTTCCAAGCAGCATTTTATCAAACACTTGGAAAAATCTTCGGATACAATCTTCGCTCAAAATATGACCCTGTAAACGATGCAGAAGACCGTATGATTGAAAGAATTATCTTTGCAATAGAAACAAAAAAGATTTAGATAATATGTACGGATTATGTTTGCTCTCTGTTGTTGCTTTAAGGCAAGAACCAAAAGAGGTTTCTGAACAAATTTCTCAACTAATTTTTGGAGACACATTCACAATTCTACAAGAAAACGATGAATGGGCGTTTATAAAACTCTCTTTTGATAACTACGAGGGTTGGATTAGTAGAAAGCAATACATAAATATTTCATCAGAAGAGCATTTTGTGCTCACTAAATCAAAGCCTCTATACACCTCATTCCCTTTTACAAGAATAAAAATCGAAAACATAAAAACAACAAAGACTCACATAATAAACGCACCGATAGGAAGTCGATTATTATCTAAATCTTACAGAGTTAATTCCTATAGAATAGAAATTTTACAAGATAATTTAATACCTCCTTTTAGGTTTTCAAAACAAAATTTAGAAGAATTAACTAATCTTTTCGATAGAGTGCCTTATCTTTGGGGAGGAAAAAGTATTTTTGGCATTGATTGCTCAGGATTTTCTCAAACAATATTTAAGTTTTTTGGTGTAAATCTATTGCGTGATGCTTCTTTGCAAATCACACAAGGCGAAAAAATAGAAAATCTCTCACAAGCAAAGGCAGGAGACTTAGCATTTTTTTGTTCCGATGCAGGAAAAATCACTCACGTAGGCATTTTGCTCTCTAATTCTAAGATTGTACACGCCTCAGGTTTTGTAAGAACCGACAGAATTGATGAAAAAGGCATAATAAGAGAAGAAGACAAAACCTATTCTCACACACTTTGCCAAATAAATCGCTACTTTTAGAATTTTTTTCTTTGATTTTTTTTAAAAAAGTAAAGAATTATTTTTCTGATGCTTTGAAAACAAAAATCTTATTCAAAAAGAAGGAAAGTATTGCGTTTGGTAAGAGGGTAATTGCTTGCCCTATTACGTCTCCTACTTTGTTTTGATTGATAGGAAGTGTGTCTAAGAAATCCATGATAGGCATAGAAAGTATGTTTTCATAAATATTAGAAGAGTCCAATAGGTATAGTTCGCCTAAATTAAAAAGATAGACTACTCCGTAAACCATAAAGAATTGCAAAATCAAACGATTGCTTTTGTTTGCAAAGACAATGTACCCTGTTGTTTTGTAATTGAAAAGTATTCCAAGGAAATTCGCACATAAAAGGGCGATTGAGTAGTGCATTCCAAACCAAATGAAAAGCACAAACAAACCATAACCAAACAAAGTATTGATTACGCCTACAAAAAGAAAACGAATGAATTTGTTTTCTATCTTTTGTAATAATCTAACGGGATATAAAATCAGTTTATTTAGCATTTCTTGAAATTTTCGATTGCAAAATTAACAATAAATTTCTAAATTTCTCATTTCTTTTCGTATCTTTGCCTTTTATATTAGGATAGTAGTGTATTTATGGAAAGTAAAAGACCACTGATTTTCATAACTAATGATGATAGTTATTTTTCAAAAGGCATTAGTGTGTTGATTCGCTTAATGAAGCAATTAGGTGATGTGATTGTTGTTGCACCTAAGGACGAAATGTCGGGCAAAAGTCATTCAATTACCTCAAATGCTCCTTTGAAATTAAAGACAATGGAAATCTCACAAGGATATGAAGGGTATATATTAAACGGAACGCCTGTTGATTGTGTGAAAATAGCAATCAATAAAATACTTGCTAATAGAAAAATAGACCTTTTGGTTTCGGGAATCAATCACGGAAGCAACGCATCTATCAATACAATTTATTCTGGCACTATGGCGGCAGTTTTTGAAGGGTGTGCCGAAAATATTCCAAGTGTTGGATTTTCCATTGACACTGCAAACAAAGATGCAGACTTTACAAACTGCGAACAAATCATTACAAACATTTGTCAAGACGTTCTTAAAAACGGATTAGAACAAGGAATATGTTTAAATGTTAATTTCCCTGTGGGAGAAATCAAAGGTGTAAAGGTTTGTCATCAAGCAAAAGCGTATTGGGAAGAAGAATTTGTGGAATATAAAACACCTCATGGTGAACCTTATTATTGGTTGAGTGGAACATATCATTGCTTGGACAATTCTCTTAAGGCAGATTATCTTGCAATGCAACAATCTTATGCAAGCCTTGTGCCTATGCAAGTGGATTTTACTGCATATAAAGTAATGGAAGAAATAAAAAATAGATTTGAAAAATGTTAAAAAAAGATAATTTTTGGATTGGGTTAATTCTTGGCATAGTGCTTTGTTTGGTTTCAAGCGGTGTGATTTATCTTTGCTTACACCTTTTGAATTGTTCTATAAACGATAATGCAAAACTTTTCTTATTTGCCTTTGTGCCTGATATTTTACTACTTCGTTACTATGCAAAGAAACAATTTTCCAAAGCGACAAAGGGACTAATCTTGATTTTAGTTTTTGGATTCTGCCTCTTACTATATTTATTAAACTTTATTGGAGGGTTAAATTTTTAGTTCTTAATTTTGTACAACTATGAAATATTATATAATAGCAGGGGAACATTCAGGAGATTTACACGCTTCCTTCCTAATGAAAGAAATAAAACTTAGAGACAAAGATGCTGAGTTTCGTTTTTGGGGTGGCGATAAAATGATTGCCCAAGATAGCGAAAAAAACTTAGTAAAACACATAAAAGAATTAGCAATTATGGGTTTTATTGAAGTAGTTATGAATTTAAAAACAGTATTGGGAAATTTATCTCTTTGCAAAAAAGACTTACTTGATTGGAAACCCGATGCACTTATTTTGGTAGATTACCCTGGTTTTAATTTAAGAATAGCAAAGTTTGCTCATAAGAACGGAATTAAAAACTATTACTATATTTCTCCTCAAGTT
Organism: Candidatus Onthomorpha sp.; assembly: GCA_045645265.1. Taxonomy (GTDB): domain Bacteria; phylum Bacteroidota; class Bacteroidia; order Bacteroidales; family P3; genus Onthomorpha. The sequence continues at coordinate 28,613 of JAZRIM010000026.1, read as the reverse complement.
TGGGCATGGAAAAAGGGAAGAATAAAAACAATGAAAAAGATTCTTGAAAAACTTTATGTTATTCTACCTTTTGAAAAAGAGTTTTACGCAAAACATTCAATGGAAGTTGAATATAAGGGTAATCCTTTGTTAGACGAAATACATGATTATTCTCTTAATGCAGACAAACAAGACTTTTTAGATAAATATGGTTTAGGCAAAAAGCCTATTGTTGCTCTTTTGCCAGGCTCTCGCACACAGGAAATAAAGAAAATGCTTCCTATTCAATTGTCCTTAGTAGATAAATATTCGGAATTTGATTTCATTATTGCAGGAGTAAATAGTCATAGCGAAGAATATTATCGCAGTTTCATTGGAGAGAGAAATAATGTAAAACTTATTTATGACAAAACTTACTCTTTACTCAATAATGCTCATTGTGCCGTAGTTACTTCGGGAACTGCCACACTTGAAACTGCTCTTTTCAATGTTCCAGAAGTAGTTTGCTACAAAGCAAATGCTATTTCATTTCTTGCTGCTAAATATTTGGTAAAGATAGAGTACATTTCCTTAGTTAATATCATACTAAAAGAAAAAGCAGTTGTAGAGTTATTGCAAGATAAGTGGAATGAAGAATGCTTAGAAAAAGAATTTAAAAAGATATGTTTTGATGAAACTTATCGCCAACAAATGCAATATTTATTCAACAAACTAAAAACTTTATTAGGTGATAGTGGTGCTTCTTCCTCTATTGCACAATCAATAATAGATGATATAAATAATAAAAAATGAAAAAGATTTCTTTAATCCTAACTTTAATATTTGCTTTTAATTTCATAGCTTTTTCTCAATCAAATAGCCCTGAAACTTTAAGAATACGCATATTCAGTGATAAAAACATTGAAGAGGTAATGTTTATTCCTTCTTTTGGAAGTTATTATTTAGAAACAGAAAAAGGAGATAAATTAAAACTTAGCAAAACCTCTAAACTAAACATAAAAGATTTAGATGGGCAAATAGAAATTAAAATAAATGATACAATTTATAAAAAAGCTAACAAAATAAATATAACTTCAAGTGGTTTAAAATCATTCTTTCAAATAAAGCCTTTAAAGCCTCAAATAACAGAAAGAAGATATGAAGATGGTTTAGAGATAACAAGCAAAAACAAATCTTTATTCATTATAAATGTTGTAAAGACTGAAAATTATATTGCAGGGGTTGTACAAAGCGAAACTTGGGGAGCGACAACAAACATAGACTTTTTCAAAGTACAAGCTATTTGTTGTAGAAATTATTTAATGAATAATTTGGAAAAACATGCTGAACAAGGTTATAATCTTTGCGATGGAGTGCACTGTCAAGCATACAAAACAAGAGCAAATAAAAAAGAAGTAACCGAAGGTGCTTATAAAAGTAAAGGAGAGGTAATTGTAGATGCAGAAGGTAATATAATAGAAACTCTTTTTCATTCAAACTCGGGTGGAATTACCGTTAATGCAAAAGATGTTTGGGGAAAAGATGTGCCTTATTTGGTAAGCGTCGAAGATAGTTTTTCGGTAGGAGGTAAACACTATCAATGGGAAAAATATATAAAATTAAAAGATTGGTTAAATTATTTCCGAAATAAAGGACTCAACACAAAAGACAAAGAGGTTGAAGATGCCTTACTTAATTTTTCACAACAAGAAGGTAGAAAAACCAATATAATGGGTATTTCTCTTAAAACTATAAGAGAAGATTTTGACTTAAAGTCCACATATTTTAATGTACAAAAGTGGGGAGGCGAAGTAAAACTCACTGGCAAAGGTTATGGACACGGAGTTGGTATGAGCCAAGAAGGAGCAATAAAAATGTGTGAAGAAGGTTATGAATACTGGGAAGTAATTGAACATTATTTTAAAGGAGTAAAAGTAATAAAACAATAATCATAAAAAAACGAAAAAACTATGAACATTAAAAAAATTATTTTCAGTTTATTATTCTTGACAATCAGCCTATTTGGTATGTCACAAGAAAAAATCAATTGGCAAAAGATTGACAAAGTAGAAACAGAAATGGCAAAAAAAGAAAATGCTAATAAGAAATATTTTGTTGATTGTTACACAGATTGGTGTGGTTGGTGTAAAAAAATGGATAGTGACACTTTTTCAGATACTTTAATTGCTAAATTGATGAATCATTACTTTGTTGCATCGAAATTTAACGCAGAACAAGCAGAAGATGTTACTATTAAAGGAAAAACTTATCAAAACCCTAATTATAATGCTAATGCAAAAAGAAAAACTGTACATCAATTAGCATCATATATGCTTAACAATCGTCTTTCTTATCCTTCTTTCTCAATCTTAGACAAAGATTTTAATGTAATAACAGTTGTTCCAGGATATTACCCTCCAGCAGAACTTGAAAAAGTGATAGTATTTATAGGTGAAAACTACATAAGTAAAATATCTTTTGAAACTTTTTCAAAAGAATATCAAGAAAAATACAGAGAAGATGTATTAAAAAAAGTATATTCTCAAAAATAAACTTTTAGATTTATGACAAGACAAGAAAGCATAAAAACTTTAATGCAAGAAAACATTGTTTTGGCAGTTGGTTGCACCGAACCTGTTGCAGTTGCCTTAGCAGTTGCAAAAGCAAAGGAAATAATAAAGGAAGATGTTGATAGAGTAGAGATGTATCTTTCTAAAAACATTATCAAAAACGCTATGGGCGTTGGTATTCCTGGCACTGGAATGATTGGACTTCCTATTGCAATTTCCTTAGGTATTGTTTGTGGCGATAGTAGCAAAGAATTACAAGTTCTTGACAATGCAAAGGACAACGTAAACAATGCAAAAGAATGGTTATCTTCTCATGAAATAAAAATAGAGGTTGCAAAAACAAGCGAAAAACTCTACATAGAATGTCGTTGCTATGGAAAAACAAATTATTCAAAAGTAATAATTGCTCAAAATCACTTAAACTTCATTCACATTCAAGAAGGAGAAAACATAATCTTACACAAAGAGTTAGAAAAAGAAGACAATACTCAAAATAACACAGACACCTTTGTTGTAGATACGCTTTGTGCCCAAGAAATCTTTGATTACGCTACAAAAACCGATATAAACTTTTTGGAATGGATATATCAAACAGTTGAAATCAACGATAAAATTGGACAAGAAGGACTTACAAATGACTATGGTTTAGGAATAGGAAAGCAATTAAATAAAATAGCACAAGGAGATATTAGAAAACAAGTAATTGCTAAATCTTGTGCTGCATCAGATGCAAGAATGGACGGAGCAACTCTTGCAGTTTTTTCTAATTCAGGAAGTGGTAATCAAGGATTAACTTGTACGCTACCTGTCTATGAATATGGAAGACTTACCAACAAAACAAAAGAAGAAATCATTCGTGCCTTAACACTATCTCACCTTATGTCTATTTACATAAAGAATAAGATTGGAAGATTATCTGCTCTTTGTGGAATAGTCAATGCTTCAATGGGAGCTGCCGCAGGCATAACCCTTTTAAAGGGAGGAGGAATATATCAAATGTGTTATGCAATTAGAAATATGATTAACACAATTACAGGTATGGCTTGCGATGGTGCAAAACCAAGTTGTGCATTGAAAGTGTCTGCTGGATTAAATTCTGCTTTCGATTCCGTACTTTTAGCAATGAATGATATAGTTGTTGATTCAACTGATGGAATTGCTGAAGGTTGTATTGACCGTTCTATTGAGAATTTAGGAAAAATAGGACGTTACGCAATGGACGAAATGGATAATACAATCTTAGAGATAATGATAAACAAAGAAAAATAAGAATAAAGCTAAGAAAAACTTTTTGTTTTCTTAGCTTTATTTTTTTATTTCTAAGGAATATTTTCCTATTTCTTAAAACGGCAAATCGCCTAATTTACTTAACTCTGTATCTTCTGATAAAATTTTTGATAAATTACTATCTTGCTCTGTCATTGAGAAAGAATCTTCTATTAAACTATCATAAATTAAATCTGTATTACTTTCATCAGCATTTGAGTTTTGATAAGAATGAGAGCGGTTAAGTATTTTAAAATTTTCCGCTACAATTTCTACTACCCTTTTTCTATTTCCTTCCTTATCTTCTCTTACTCTTGATTTTATTTTCCCCTCAACATACAAATGAGTCCCTTTTCTCAAAAACTTTTCTGCCACCTCTGCCAAACCTCTCCAACATATAATGTTATGCCATTCGGTTTCTTCTATTTTTTGTCCATCTTTAGTTTTATGTGTTTCAGTTGTAGCTAAAGAGAATGATGCTTTTTTTACATCATCAAAGGATATAATTTCTGGGTCCTTTCCCAAATTACCTATTAAAATAACCTTGTTTACTCCAATCATAACTTTTTTCCTTTTTTTATTTGTGCAAAGATACAATAAAGTTTCAATATTTTTTTTATTTTTGCAGTTTAATCATAAAAAATATAATTGTATGAGTTTGGAATTAAGTGAACAAGAATTGCTAAGAAGACAAGCAACTGAAAAAATGAGAGAATTAGGTATAGAACCTTATCCTGCTGCTTTATATGAAGTTAATACTAAAACAAATGAAATATTAGAGGAATTTCCAAAAGACAACACACTATTTCAAGAGGTAAGTATTGCAGGAAGAATAATGAGTAGAAGAATTATGGGTGCTGCTTCTTTTGTGGTAATTCAAGATTCTTGGGGAAAAATACAATTGTATATAAAAAGAGATGAGATTTGTCCTGGCGAGGATAAAACAATGTACAATACAGTTTTCAAAAAACTTTTAGATATTGGAGATATAATCGGAGTAAAAGGATATGTGTTCATTACTCAAATGGGTGAAATTTCTATACATGTAAAAGAACTTACTGTATTGAGCAAAAGCGTAAAACCTTTGCCTATTGTGAAAGAAAAAGATGGTGTTGTTTATGATGCTTTCACAAACACAGAACAACGTTATCGTCAAAGATATTTGGATTTAATTGTTAATCCTGATGTAAAAGATGTTTTTGTAAAGAGAACTAAAATACTTAATACAATAAGAGATTTCTTTAATTCTTTTGGATATATAGAAGTTGAAACACCTGTTTTACAATCTATACCAGGTGGTGCTGCTGCTCGTCCATTTATTACACATCACAACACATTAGATATTCCTTTATATCTTAGAATTGCTAATGAATTGTATTTAAAGAGACTTATAGTTGGTGGTTTTGAGGGAGTTTATGAATTTTCAAGAAATTTCCGTAACGAAGGAATGGATAGAACTCATAATCCTGAATTTACTTGTTTGGAAATCTACGTTGCCTATAAAGATTATTTTTGGATGATGGACTTTACAGAGCAAATGATTGAAAAAGTTGCTCTTGCTCTTCACGGACAAACAAAAGTTCAATTAGGAGATAAAGAAATAGATTTCAAACGTCCATTTGCAAGAGTAAGCATGCGTGATGCCATAATGCAACACACAGGATATGACATCTATACAATGGAAGAAGATGATTTAAGAAATGCTTGTAAAGAAATGGGCATAGAAGTTGATGCCTCTATGGGTAAAGGTAAGTTAATTGATGAGATTTTTGGAGAAAAATGTGAGCATCACTACGTTCAACCTACTTTCATTTACGATTATCCAAAAGAAATGTCTCCTTTGACAAAAAAACACAGAAGCATAGAAGGATTAACTGAAAGATTTGAATTATTCGTTAATGGGAAAGAATTAGCAAATGCTTACAGTGAATTGAATGATCCAATCGACCAATTAGAAAGATTCCAAGACCAATTGAAACTACAAGAAAGAGGAGATGATGAGGCAATGTATATTGACTATGATTTCGTAAGAGCATTAGAATATGGTATGCCTCCAACATCTGGAATGGGAATAGGAATAGATAGATTATGTATGTTTATGACAAATTCACCTTCTATTCAAGATGTATTATTATTCCCACAAATGAAACCAGAGAATAAATAAACTTTTACGTGAAAAGAACTAATAGAACGCTTTTAATAATATTCGGCACACTGCTGTTTATAATGGTAGCAATGGATTTATTGCTACCTAAGGCGAGTTCTTTGCCATCAAGTTCCAACAAATTCAACTATGTATTAGAGTTAATAAAAACACAATATGTAGATGATGTAAACGCAGATTCTTTACAAGATGAAGCAATTAGGAATTTCTTAAACGTTTTAGACCCTCATTCTGTTTACATGACAAAAGAAGAAATTGCAAAAGAGAATGAAGGACTACAAGGAAATTTTGATGGAATAGGAGTTCAATTTCGTATAATAAAAGACACAATAGTAGTAGTTCAACCAATTAGCGGAGGACCTTCTGCGAAAGCAGGAATAATGGCAGGAGATAGAATAGTAAAAGTAAACGATTCTATTGTATGCGGCAAAAACATTACAAATGAAGATGTCTTTAAACTATTAAAAGGAAAAAGAGGGACAAAAGTAAAATTAGGAATTAAACGTTCTAATATAGAAAAAATCTTACCTTTCACTATAAAAAGAGACAAAATACCTATTCACAGTGTAGAATATAGTGGAATGATAAACTCTAAAACTGCCTACATAAAACTCTCACAATTCTCTGCTACCTCTCATAAAGAAGTCTATCAAGCGTTAATAGACTTAAAAGAAAAAGGAATGCAGGATTTAATCTTTGACCTTAGAGGAAACGGAGGAGGTTATCTTGATGCAGCAATAAATATAGCAGATGAATTTCTTAGTGATGGCGATTTAATAGTTTACACCAAAGGAAGAGCAAAAGGAAGAAACGATTACTTTGCAACATCAAAAGGTAACTTTGAAAAAGGGAAAATAATTGTACTTATTGATGAAATCTCTGCCTCTGCCTCTGAAATAGTTGCAGGAGCATTACAAGACAACGACAGAGCAACCATAGTAGGACGCCGTACATTTGGCAAGGGATTAGTTCAAGAACAAAAAGAACTTGCTGATGGAAGCGTTGTTAGACTTACAGTTTCAAGATATTACACCCCAAGTGGACGATGCATTCAACGCCCTTACACAATGGGAGATAACGAAAAATATTATATGGATTTCGTGGAGAGATATGCCGAAATGGAAAACAACACCGACACAATCTCTCATGCCGATAGTTTAAAATACAAAACAAAAAAAGGTAGAATAGTATATGGTGGAGGAGGAATAGAACCTGATAAAGAACTCTCATACAACCTTTACAAAAGAAGCGAATCCTACTCTATGTTGATAAGAAAAGGATTGATTTACAAATATTGTTTTGATTATTTAGACAAACATAGAAATGAATTTCAAACATTTACAAATGGAGATAAATTCATAAATGAGTTTACCCTTAGCGAAAAGATGTATAAAGAAATGCTATCCTTTGCTAAAAGTCAAGAGGTGAACACAAACACTATTAGCGAAAAAGAGAAAAAAGAGATAAAACTATTGATGAAATCATATTTTGCACAAAATCTCTATGGAGACCAGTATTTTTACAAACTCTATCTTCAAATAGATGATGATGTTCAAAAAGTATTAAAAATAAATGAGTTATGAGTACAGATAAATATACATTAAGAGGTGTATCTGCTGCGAAAGAAGACGTACACAACGCAATAAAAAACATAGATAAAGGATTATTTCCAAAAGCATTTTGTAAAGTAGTACCTGATATACTTTCAGGCGATGAAGACTATTGTATAGTGATGCATGCCGATGGAGCAGGAACAAAATCTTCACTTGCCTACGCTTACTGGAAAGAAACAGGAGACATAAGCGTTTGGAAAGGCATAGCAATAGATTCAATAGTAATGAATATTGATGATTTACTTTGCGTAGGAATAACCGACAACATACTTCTTTCCTCTACAATTGGAAGAAACAAACAACTAATTCCAGGAGAAGTTATCTCACACATAATCAATGGCACAGAAGAATTTCTTTCACAAATGAGAGAACTTGGAGTAGGCATTTATTCCACAGGAGGAGAAACAGCAGATGTTGGAGATTTAGTAAGAACAATAATAGTAGATAGCACAGTTACCGCACGAGCAAAAAGAGAAGATATAATCTCAAATCATAACATAAAACCAGGCAATGTAATAGTAGGACTTGCAAGTTTTGGAAAAGCAACTTACGAAGAAGAATACAACGGAGGAATGGGAAGTAATGGACTAACCTCTGCACGCCACGATGTATTCTCAAAAACAGTTGGAGAAAAATACCCTGAAACTTATGACAACTCATTACCACAAGAAGTAGTCTATTGCGGAGGATTAAACCTTACTGACCCAAGTACAAAAGAAGAAATAACAGCAGGAAAACTTGTACTCTCTCCTACAAGAACATACGCTCCTATAATAGCAAAAATACTTAAACAATATCGTGAAAAAATTGATGGAATGATACATTGCTCAGGAGGCGCACAAACAAAAGTACTTCATTTCCTTAACGATGGATGTAAAGTAATAAAAGACAATTTATTCCCAATACCACCATTATTCTCAATGATTCAAGAACAATCAAAAACCGATTGGAAAGAAATGTATAAAGTCTTCAATATGGGACATAGAATGGAAATATATACAGATGAAGAAACAGCAAAAGAAATAATAAACATCAGTAAATCATTTAACGTAGATGCACAAATCGTTGGACGAGTAGAAGCATCTAACGAAAAAAGCGTAGAAATTCATAGTCCATACGGCAAGTTTATCTACTAATGAGAGTTGGACTTTTAGTTACCTGCACAGTTGACCAGTTTTCTGGTAAAAGAGTTGAATTACTATCTAACTATCTGCTAACTAAGGGTTATCAACTCTACTACCCTAATGATTTTACCTGTTGTGGAAGACTATTGTTTGAAGCAGGAGATGAAAAAGGAAGTAAAATCTTAAAAGAAAAAATAATAGAAGAATACAAAGAGTGTGAATGCGTTATAAGCACTTGCACTCTTTGTGCTAAATATCTGAAAAACAAACAAATATTACAAAACAAAATAGTAACCATAGAAGAATTTCTAAAAAACATAGGAAATGAAATAACCTATGAAAACCTTCCTTTCCAACTCTACAAAATAGAAGATTTAGGGAGTTTAGAAGTAATTTCCCTTGTAAATCCCAAAGTATGTAATGCACTGATAGAAAGAGAAATAAATAAAGCATTAGCATTAAAAATGCAATATCTTCTAACAAGTGAAGAAAGTTATCTGCTACACTTTGAAAACTACATAAAAACACATAAAATAAATTTAAAAATATTTCACATCATTGATTTACTGATATATGGAAAATTTTAACTATCCATGGGGACACTCACGCCCTTTCAACGCTTACTCTAACTATTTTAAACAAAAATATGGACAGCGTTTACAAAAACTCTCCATAGACGCAGGTTTTTCTTGTCCAAATCGTGATGGGAAAATATCTTTTGGAGGATGTAGTTTTTGCGATAACAACGCCTTTAACCCCTCCTATTGCCCTAACAAAACTATTTATCAGCAAATAGAAGAAGGGATAAGTTTTCACTCTTGGAGATATAAAAACGTTAAAAACTATCTCGCTTACTTTCAAGCATATAGTAACACCTACGCCCCACTTGAAGTCTTAAAACAACGCTATCAAGAAGCACTCTCTCACCCCAATGTAATAGGATTAGTAATAGGCACACGCCCCGATTGCGTTGATAACCAAGTACTTGATTACCTACAAGAATTAAGCGAAAAACACATAATTATACTTGAATTTGGAATAGAAAGTTGTTATAATCAAACACTTAAGAGAATAAATCGTGGACATAGTTTCGAGCAAAGCGTGTGGGCGATAGAAGAAAGTGCGAAAAGAGGAATAACTACAGGCGGACACCTAATATTCGGACTACCTGGCGAGAGCAGAGAAATGTGGTTAGATGAAGCGAAAATTCTTAGCGAACTCCCATTGCATTCCATTAAATTTCACCAACTTATACTTGTAAAAAACACTCCTATCATAAAAGACTGGAAAGAAAATCCTGAGGACTTTTTATTTATGAAATTCGATGAATATAAGGAATTTATGATAGATTTTCTTGAAAAACTCTCACCACACATAGTAATAGAACGCTTTGCAGGAGAAGTACCTCCAAGATTTCAAGAAGGTGGAAGTAATTGGGAATTGCTTAGGAATGAGACACTTGTACAAAAAATAGAGAAAAGAATGATAGAGCGAAACACCTATCAAGGAAGACTTTTTAAATAAAAAAAACTACGCCAAAATGACGTAGTTAAAAAAGGGGTATAAAGAGAAGAAAGAAAGTTTTTTACTCTACTAAACCTTTGATTTCCATGTTCTTTTCTCCAAATTTTGCTTGTTTTAAGTTGTGTTTAAATTTGGTTGAAGGGTAAAATCTACAAGAATATCTTGTAATTGAACTTGCATCGCATGTATCAATGTCTAATTGACTTTTTGCGTTCATTTGCGGAATAAACGAACCTAAATAATTGAGTTTCACTGCACTACCGTTAAGAATTGCTTTACTTATTTCAATTTCCAATGCTTTTAAAGTTGCTATTACATCTGCATAAGTAATTGTAGTTGAGTTCGCTATGCTTTCTGCTAACGTATCTAATGATACGTCTGTGTTTCTCACTAATCTTGCGACATATCGCTCACCAGGGTTTTGACCAACGTGAATATCACGTTTAACTTTAACATAATTTACCATTTTCTTTAAGTTTTTATTTAATTATTATATATATAAATAGTCGGAAATAAAAAAAAGTGACGGTTTTTGCGTCACTTTTTTACTTTTTTTTACACATATTCTTCAAAAGTATATTTCTCTTGTGAAAAACACATAGAAATTGTTTCGTTTTTCCCTTTTTCTTGATTTTTAAATATATGGAGTTTTGCTTTTATGGGTGTTTTCTTCACACAACTCTCTGTCATTTCCTCGATTGCATCACAATTTCTTCCATATTTTTGCTTTACTTTGTCCCAATAATTTTTGTCACACTTTGTCACGTCTATGATAGTATATGCATAGCGTGATATATCCGAAGTTCCCTCTATCTTATCCATTGAATTAAATTCATCGTGTTTTCTTTGGTGACACACCCACACAATATGATTATTTTTCTCTTTAGTTATTTCTTTTATTTTGTGTGCAAGTTGTTTTTGAAAATCGTAGTCGCTTTTTGAGGGAATCAACCCCGACATATTATCAATGAAAAAAACATCGAAATTGCCTGCTGTGCTGATTGTATCGCTACTAAACCCTTCATTATCAAATAGTCGTATTTGATTTTTGTATTTCTCTGTGTATTCTTCCACACTCATACCGCTTTGGGTTACAAGATTTTTCTTTGTGTTTTCGAGATTTAAGTCGCTTTGATAGTATCCCACGCTATATCCCTCTTTAAGGAGGTTATTTATCATTTGCACGCACATGGTAGATTTCCCTTCGCCTGGGTTGCCCGTCAGGATGCTGTATGTACGTTTTTTCAACCCTCCCCCCAAGTGTGCGTCAAGGGTTTGAATGCCAGTGGGATAACCTTCCCATTTACCTTCTGCCACAATGTCGGCAAGCGATTTTCCTGATGCAATACCATCAAATTTTGGTGTTTCTTTCTTCTTCTCCCAAGGCATTCCTGTTATTTTCTCGTAAAATTCTGCCCAGGTATGCAATTGTTCGCCTTTGTCGTTGTGGCAATGGTCTCCAAAGCAGTGAAATCTATATCCATCTTCGAAGTAAATTGTTGCAGAATAGTCAGTTGTGTGTTCATCGCACATTGGACACTTTTCCAGTTGCACGTAGTTGTTGCCCCACACCAGGTTGTTATCAGGTTGATATGCTGTCAATAATTCTTCTATGTATGCTCTTTTTTCCTCTATTTTTAATTTTTCTTTCATCATCTGGGTTATTTTTAATAATTTATTTAACTCAATTACCTCTCCTTCAAGGTTATATTCACTCCATTCAATGTAACTTTCTCTTGCCTCGCCTTTACGTGCTGTTGTACCATAAAATTTGGTTATTTGCGCGCGTTTTGCCATGGAACTATCTGTTTTCCAACCTGCTCCTATTTTTATTTGTGCCAAGGTAGCGTAGAAATCTTTTACTGCATTCTCTGTTGTTTCCTCTACGCCCAGGTTCGCTTTTAGGCAGATGTGCCAGCCGTTTCCGCTGCATGCAAGGAGGCAAGGCAGTTGCGAAAAGTCGATAATTTCCTCTAATTTAGGCAAATACGTGCGTCTAAATTCTTCTAACACCTCTTCTTGCAAACTTTCATTCTTAGCGCGGTACTCGTTATCAACGTCTATTATTAACCAATTTCGCCAAATTACTTCATCTGCCTTGCTTGCGTTGATGAGATTCATGCTCTCGTTGGGCAAGAAATAAATGCCTTGTGTTGTCGGTTGAGCGTTGATTTTCAACACCTTATTTGCTAAATCTTCTGCGTTATCGTACGCAATTCTAATTCGTCCACCACCTTTCTTTAGATAGCAGACTTCCAACTTCTTCTCGACTATCGAGAATGTTTCAATTGTCTTTTTAATTTTTTCCATTTTAAAAAATTATTTTTATAATTATTTATTCATATTCTTTCATGAGTTTTAACCACTCTTCATCATCTTCTTCTTGTGAGGTTTCTGTCACTTCTTTTTTTATTTCATTGAAATAGAGAAAATTACCTTCTTTCGTTAAGTATCCTTCTTTCAATAGTTGTGATATGCTGCGATTGATTGTTCGGAGAGATACTCCTAATTTTGCAGCAAGGGTCTGCTGACTGCCGCAGTATCCTTTTTTCCAACCCTTTATGAATGCTATGAGGCATCGCTCTAGGCAATTGAATTGCCTATTATTCTCTTTTTCAATGTTTTCAAAAAAATCAAAGTCAAATATAAAATATCCCTTTTTTCCTTCCATACATATATAAATAGTGTGATTTTAAAAAAATATAACCACTTTTTAAAAAAAATCAAAAAAAAATTTGGTGATTTTAAAAAAAGTTGTAATTTTGCACTGTATTTTGGTGAATTGTGCTTTGTTTATATATTATACAAGAAAAAATTAAAACTGTTACAAAAAAGCACAAAATGTACATCTGCTACGACAAAATGGCGTATAAACTACGTCAATTTGTCGTATAATAATATATATATAATAGTAATAATATAATATTTTATTTTTTTTCTCTGGTTTTTGGTTTAGTTACCCCATTTCTATATACGACAAATTGGCGTACTTCTCTTTTTTTTGTATTTTTGCAACCTATGAAAGATAAACTTTATGGCAAAACCTTAGAGGAGTTGAGAGTGATTTGCCAGTCGCTTTCGCTACCTAAGTTCACTGCTAATCAGATTGTTGATTGGTTGTACAAGAAAGAGATTTCTTCTATTGAACAAATGTCCAATCTCTCCAAGAAAACGAGAGCGGCATTGGAGGATATATTCGATTTTGGCCTTACGCCTTACGTTGAGTTTATTACCTCAAAAGACGGAACTAAGAAATATCTCTTTGAATATGAGGGTAATGCGTGGGTAGAGGCAGTTATGATTCCTGATAAGGAGCGTTATACGCTTTGTGTAAGTACGCAAGTGGGGTGTAGAATGAATTGTCAGTTTTGCTCTACAGGTAAGCAGGGGTTAAAGCGTAATCTTACAACTAACGAAATTCTTAATATTATTAGGAGTATCGATGAGTTTTCGCTATTAACTAATGTGGTGTATATGGGAATGGGGGAACCTTTGGATAATTATGATAATGTAATGCGTTCACTTGAGGTTTTGACTTCTCCATGGGGCATGGCATGGAGTGGTAAGCGTATTACGGTTAGCACTTGTGGGTTCTTGCCTAAGTTAAAGGATTTTCTCGACTCGACTAATGTTCATCTTGCTATTAGTTTGCATAATATTATTCCAAGCGAGCGAGAGGAGATTATGCCTATTGAGAAAGCGTATAAGATAGAAGAGGTCATTGAGTTATTAAAGCAGTATGATTGGAGTGGGCAAAGACGTTTAACTTTTGAGTATATTGTGTTTAAGAATCTTAATAATAAACCTCATCATATTCTAACTCTTGCAAGGGAACTTGGGGATTTGGAGTGTAGGGTTAATCTTATTCGTTTTCATTCTATTCCTAATACTATTTTTCAATCTGCTGAGCAAGAGGATATGATTAAATTTAGAGATAGTCTTTCTGCTAAGGGGATTATAACTACTATTCGTGCTTCAAGGGGTGAGGATATTTTAGCGGCATGTGGTTTGCTAAGTACTAAAAAATTATTATCTTTGCCTGTTAAAAACTAATGAAATTTATTTAATTTATGAGAAAAATATTTTTAATTTTTGCGTTATTAGTGGTAGGGATTACTACTAATTTATTTGCCGTTGTGGCATATCCTTATCCTTTAGAGTTTAAGCAAAGTGATAACTCTTATCTTACCGTTCAAATGCGTGGTGATGAGAGAGTTTCTTGGGGTAAAACCGTTGATGATTACACTCTTATGAGGGCAAAGAATGGTGATTGGGTGTATGCTATTGATAATGGTAGTGGTGGTATGATACCCTCTACTATGATTGCTCATAATCCTAATGAAAGAAGTAGTCAAGAGATTAGTTTTATTTCAAATTTAGATAAGGCATTGTTTTATTCTAAGGAGCAAATTTCTTATCTTAAACAGTTATGGGAAATAAATGAGGATTTTCAAGATAGAAGAAAAAATGCAATTGGACAGGATACTTCTTCTAATTTTCAAGAGACTTATAAGTTAGTGGTAATTCTTATGTCTTATCCTGATTTTCCTTTTACTACGCCAAGAGAGGAAATTGATAATCTTTTTAATCAATTGGGGTATTCTTCTAATGGTTCTACAGGTAGTGTGCATGATTACTTCGTTGCTTCTTCTTTTGGTAAGTTGAACGTTGAGGCACAGGTAGTTGGTCCTTATACTTCTTTTAATAATTTATCTTATTATGGTGAAAACTACGCAGGTGGTGGTGATATGAGAGTTAGGGAGTTGATTACCGAAGCAGTTGATGCAGCAGATGCAGAGGTAGATTTCTCTCAGTTTACTAATGATAGTGAGAGTTATGTTAGTTGTGTGTATGTGATTTATGCAGGTTATGGTGAAGCGGCAGGTGGTGCAGCAAGTACTATATGGCCTCATCGTAGTGTGGTTTATCCTCCTATTATGAAAGATGGTGTGAATATTTATGATTATGCTTGTAGTAATGAAATAAATGGTTCTACTTATAATCCTTCTCCTTTGGTGATTGGTACTATTTGCCATGAGTTTTCTCATGCTCTTGGTCTTGCGGACTTTTATGATACAGACTATGAGGAAAATGGTTCTTTCTCTCATCACGATAGTTATGATTTAATGTGTAGTGGTAATTATAATAATGGTGGTAAAACTCCTCCTGTATGGAATGCTTACGAAAGGAGTTTGCGAAATTATACTATATTGAAAGAAATCTCTACGCCAGGTGATTACACTCTTGCTCCTTTGATGAGCGATAATGTTGCTTATAAGATGAGTTTTAATACAAATGAGTATTTTATTTTAGAAAATCGACAAAAAACTTCTTGGGATTATTATTTGCCTGGACACGGAATGTTGATTTTCCATCTTAATCTCAATTCTGCAGGGTGGAATTCAAATTGTAGTAATTGTAATCCTAATAATCCTGGGTTTGACCTTGAAGAGGCAGGTGGAAGTGGTTGGAATTCACAAGAGAGTGGTAATCCTTTCCCTGGTACATCAAATAATACTCAATTTACAGATATTTCTACTCCAAATTCCAAATCGTTTAATGGTACAAGTTTGGGTCGTCCTCTTTATAATATTTCGGAAAATACTACTACAAAAAATATTACTTTCACTCTTGGAGAAATAGATGTTACTCGTCCAGGGGTTTCTACTCAAAATCCTGTTATTAAGATAGATACTGTTAGTGTAGGGGTTACAATTTCAAATCTTGCAGCAGTGAATGTTATTGAGGCAGGGGTATGTTATAGTGCTACAAATCCTTGTCCGCAAGAGAATTCGGATAGTAAATTAACTGCAACTAATATTCAAAGTAATATGTCGTTGGATTTAACTTCACTTTCTCCTAATACTGATTATTATGTTAGAGCATACGCTAAAACTGCAACTGCAATAGGTTATGGTGAGGCAATAAGGGTTAGAACTCCTTGTACACCAATAGATGATTTACCTTATATAGAAGAGTTTAATGATGTTATGGACCTTCTTTGTTGGAGTCAAGAAGCATCGCTTTATGTGGATAATGGATGGAAGATAAACGATAGCACTGATGTCGCTTATATAAAAACAAATAGAACCTCAGGTAGTCAAACTACTATTTTAGTTTCTCCTGTTTTTGATTTATCGGCATTGAATCAACCTGTTTTGAAGTTTTCTCACACACAAAAAACTCAAAATAATAAAACTGATAATTTACGTATAAAATATAAAACTCTTCAAAGTTCTTGGACTCAGTTGCAAAACTACACTCAAAACATTTCTTCTTGGAGCGAAGAGGTGGTAAATTTACCTGCAAATCAAGATTATATAATGATAGGTTTTGAAGCAGAGGTTAAAGGAGGTGAAGGTGTGCAATTGGATAATGTTCAAATTTATGATGGTGACCAAAGTGCTTACCCAAGTGTGCAAACGCTTTCTACTCAATTGGTAACTGATAATAGAGCAAGTGTTAGTGCAAAACTAAATTCTCATGGAAATAACGCTGTTCATACCTTAGGTTTGTGTTTATCTACTTCTGCTAACCCTACAATTGATGACCAAGTAATTCTTACTCCTGTTTCGCAAGAGGTATTTACAATAGATTTAGAAAACCTTATCCCTCATACTACTTATTATGTTAGAGCATTTGCAAAAAATAATGGACATATTTCTTATGGCGAAGAGTTGAGTTTTATAACAGAATGTTCAAGAATTGTAGATTATCCTTTCTTAGTTAATATTCCTGAAATTCAATCTTGTGTAGAAACAAACACTTCATGGGAATTTGATGAGCAAACTACTATCTATACTTTCTCTTCAAACGAATTGAATGCTACTTCTAAATTGGTTTTACCAATATTGAACATGTCTAATAGAGAGGCAACTTATATTAGTTTTGATAGAAAGAATAATTCTGATGTTTTAAGAGTGTTATACAAAAACTCTGTAGATGGACAATGGAGCGAAATTGCAAATTATTCTCAGGTTCAAAATGAATTTACAAGAGATTCTATCTTACTTACAAATCTTTCAGAAAATTATTATATCGCTTTTGAAGGGGTAAGTAACCTTTCTTCTATAGAATTGAAAGATATAGTAGTTTATGCTACTTATCAATTGCCTATTCTTAATGTAGAACAACTTTCTGCTACTTATAATTCTATTTCAGTTATGGCAGATGTTATTTACGAGGGAGTTTCTTCTATTAGCAATAAGGGTATTATATGGGGTACTTCTGCTGATATTGATTTAACTAATTCTAATGTAATTCCTCTTGGAAGTGGTATGGGTAGTTTCTCAACTACTATCTCTAACCTTGAAGAAAACACTACTTATTATGTTAAAGCGTTTGCAACTAATAACAATGGTACTTCTTACACCTACCCTCATCAAATCACAACTCCTTATACTCCTATTTTTGACAATACTATAGGAAGTGACCAAACTATTTGCGAAGGTGTAGTTGCTAATATGTTAATGGGTTCTATGCCAACAGGAGGTGATGGAGAAAATTATACTTATCTTTGGATAATGAGTACTGATTCTTTGCAAACTTGGAGCGAAGCAAGCATTGGAAGTGATTACACAGGACAAAATCTTGATATGCGACAACTTTTCGATACTACTTATTTTGCAAGAATAGTTTACTCTAATCACGTTTGCGATACAAGTAATGTGGTAGCAATCAATGTTCATTCAAGCACAAAACCTGGTAATGTATTTGTTTCAACTTCAACCATTGCCTTAGGAGAAAGCGTAGAACTTCAATTAAGAGCATCTTATGGAGAGGTATTGTATTGGGAATATAAGAAACCTGAATTTAATTGGTTAGAATTAGAAAACTCTGCAGATTTAAAAATTATTGAACATCAACCATCATTAATGGGTGAATGGCAATATAGAGCAGTAGTTCAAAATGGAGTTTGTCCAGCAAAAACCTCAGGAGTAGCAGCAGTACTTGTTGATGGTGTAGGATTGGAAGATGTAGTTAACAACCAAATAGAAATAAAATTATTACCTAATCCTTCAAAAGGAAAAGTTAGATTTGAAATAAACTCTTCTTCAAACAAAAATGTTAGATTAGAGGTTTACGATATGCAATCACGCAAAGTGTATGTAGAACAAAACACAACACTAAATCAACTCTCACAATCTACATTAGATTTAACTCACCTAACAAATGGAACTTATTTAATTAAGATTATTTCTTCTGAAAAAGAAGAATGGAGTGAAAAATTGATAATATCAAAATAAGAAAAACAAATGTGGGAGAAATATAATCAAGATATAATTTCACATATAGAACTTGCACTTAAAGAAGATGTGGGACAAGCAGACCACTCTTCTTTATCGTGCATTGAAAAAACAACAATAGACAAAGCAAAACTTGTAGCAAAACAAGACTGCATAATATGTGGAATAGAAGTTGCAAGAAAGGTTTACAACCAAGTTGATGAAAGTGTAAAGTTTACCGCTTTGAAAAAAGATGGAGATAAGGTAAAAAAAGGCGAAGAGATTTTTAAAGTAGAGGGTTCTGCTATTTCAATCCTTACCGCCGAACGCACTGCATTGAATTATATGCAAAGACTAAGTGCAATCTCTACACGTACTTCTTATTATCAATCTTTAATTGAGGGAACAAACGCTAAACTTCTTGACACAAGAAAGACAACTCCTACAATGCGTATATTAGAAAAATATGCAGTAAAAACAGGAGGTGGAACTAATCACCGTTTTGGTCTCTATGATATGATAATGCTTAAAGACAATCATATAGACTTTGCAGGAGGAATATCAAAAGCAATAGACAAGGTTCACAACTATTTGAAAGAAAACTCTCTTAATATAAAAATTGAAATAGAGGTAAGAGATTTCTCTGAACTCAATCAAGTTTTAGAAAAAGGAGGAGTAGATAGAATTATGCTTGATAATTTTAGCGTTGAAGATACAAAGAAAGCAGTAGAAATTATCAACAAAAGATATGAGATTGAAAGTTCAGGAGGAATAAACGAAACAACCCTTCCACTTTATGCACAAACAGGTGTAGATTTCATATCCGTTGGAGCATTAACTCACAAAATCGATAGCATAGATTTAAGTCTTGTTGCAGACAACTAAATGGCAAAAAGGGGAAATAAATACCTAAGAAAAATATTATATTGGCGTCCCGTTAGAACTCTATTACATTATTCTCGATTGGTAGTTTTACCGGGATTTCAAGGCATACCTTTGTTTGATGTAGCAATATTTTTCATCAAAGGATTAGCAAAAGGAGCAATCAACCAAAGAGCATCTTCGGCAGCGTTTCGTTTTGTGATGGCAATTTTCCCCATGCTATTATTTTTTTTCACTCTCCTACCATATTTCGATACTCAATATTATTCCACCCAAATATTCACATTCCTCAAAGACATACTCCCTCTTAACATTTACCAACCAATAGAGACAACCTTAATTGAAATTCTTAATAGAAAGTATAATAGTTTAATGTCAATAGGTATCATAGGAGCAATTTACGCAAGTTCAAGTGGAATTAACGCTATGATGCTTTCCTTTCACACCTCTTACCACGACTCAATAGAAAAATCCTCTTGGTGGAAACGCCGTTTAATCTCTATAGTTATGGTTATCTTTGGAGTATTTGGCATAATTATATTTCTCACCTTATTAGGAGGTTTCAAATGGTTTATAAACTACTTGGTCGCAGAGCAAATAATTAACACAACCTTTCAAATAATTTGCCTACAAGTAATACGATGGGTCGTTATTATTTCAATGATTTATTTTGCACTTAGTTCATTATATTATTTCTCTTTAGAATCAAAAAAAGGTTACAAGTTTTTTTCAGCAGGAGCAACCCTTGCCACAATACTTTTTATCCTAACAACTCAAGCATATATTCTTTACATTCGTTTCTTCCCTTCCTACAATGCACTCTATGGTTCTATAGGAGTTTTAATCTTCCTTTTTTTATGGATATACCTCTCTTGTTTCACAATTCTAATAGGTTTTGAACTCAATGCAAGCATTTCTGATGCCTATCAAGAGAAACATTCCGATGAGTTAATAACTATTTCAAGAACTGCAAGAACTACTAAAATATCTCAAAGAATAAAAAAAATATTTCTTAGTTTTAGAAAAAAATATCAAAGAATTATAACAAGATAAAGATATGAAAATACCATTTTCTCCTCCTTACATAGACAAAGATGTAATAGACTCTGTTTGCGAATCCCTAAACAGTGGGTGGATTACAACAGGTCCGAAAGTCGCTGCATTAGAAAGCGAATTAAAAGATTATTTAAAAGCAAAAAGCGTAATTGCAGTTAATTCTTGGACCTCAGGAGCAACATTAGTTCTTAGATGGTTAGGATTAAAACAAGACGATGAAGTAATAGTGCCTGCATATACCTATTGTGCAACAGCAATGGCAGTTATGGAAGCAGGTGCAAAACCTGTAATGGTAGATATTTCTCCAAGAGATTTAACAATAGATGTAGAAAAAATAAGAGAGGCAATAACTCCACGTACAAAAGCAATTATAACAGTTGATATAGCAGGAATGCCTTGTCAATACGACAAAATAAAACAATTGCTTGATACTCCTGAGGTAAGAGAAAAATACTCTGCGAGTTCAGATGTACAAAAGAAATTAAATAGAATACTACTTATTTCCGACTCAGCACACGCCGTAGGAGCAGAATATAGAGGAAAAACCATAACTCAATGGGTAGATGTAAGCGTTCAATCTTTCCATGCAGTAAAAAACATAACCTCAGCAGAAGGAGGTGCAATTTGTCTTAATCTTCCCGAGCAATTTGATGAAGAAGAAACAAGGAAATTCTTTAAACTAATGACTCTTAACGGTCAAACAAAAGACGCTTTTACAAAAAATCAAGCAGGAGCATGGCGTTATGATATTGTAGAGTTTGGAATGAAGATAAATCTCCCTGATATAAACGCAGCAGTTGCCTTAGCACAACTAAGAAAATATGACTATTTACTACAAGAACGTAAAAGAGTTTTTGAACTTTATCATTCTCTTTTGAGCGAATATCATTGGGCAATACTACCTCCAAAATCCAATAGCACTTTCCAATCGGTTTATCACCTCTTCCTTCTAAGAATAAATCCAATTACAGAAGAGCAAAGAAATCAAATAATAGCAAACCTATCGAAAAAAGAAATTGCAACAAACGTTCATTATATTCCTATGCCTGAACTATCACTTTTCAAACGCATGGGGTATAAATCTGAAAACTATCCACAAGCGATGGACGCCTATGCAAGAGAAATTACTCTACCTCTTTATCCTCAACTAACAGACGAACAAGTAAAACACATAGTTCGCAATTTGGTAGAAGAATATTATAACGTTGTAAACAAATAATAAAAAGAATGAAAAGACTATTTGACATAACAGCATCTTTTTTTGGAATAATCATACTCTCTCCCCTACTTATCTTCATTGGATTGTGGGTAGGACTTTCAAGTAAAGGAGGAGTATTTTACAAACAAATAAGAGTAGGCAAAAACAACAAAGACTTTAAACTCTATAAGTTTCGTTCAATGAGAGTAAACTCCGATAAACAAGGATTACTCACAGTTGGAAGCAAAGATTCACGAATAACAAAGGCAGGATATTTTATAAGAAAATACAAAATCGATGAACTCCCTCAATTATTCAATGTATTGAAAGGAGATATGAGTTTTGTAGGTCCTCGCCCTGAGGTAAGACGCTATGTAGATTTGTATTCTAAGGAGCAAATGAAAGTTTTAAGCGTAAGACCCGGAATAACAGACCCTGCTTCTATTAAATACCGCAATGAAAACGACATTCTTTCCTCAGCGAGCAATCCTGAAGAATATTACATTCAACACATAATGCCCGATAAACTCAAAATCAATATTGATTACATAAACACACAAACCTTTATCAAAGACATTAAAATTATTTTTCAAACAATATTTGGATAGAAAAAAGAAAGAAAAAAAGAAAGGGAGGAAAAATCCTCCCTTTTATTATTTAGTCCATAAAAGGATAAGTGAAATCTGTTGGTGGTACGAGGGTTTCTTTTATACAACGAGGAGATACCCAACGATAAAGATTTAATTCAGAACCTGCTTTGTCGTTTGTGCCTGAGTTTCTTGCTCCTCCAAATGGTTGATTACCTACTACCGCTCCTGTTGGTTTATCATTGATGTAGAAATTACCTGCGCTGTATCTTAATTTATTCATTGCAGTTGCTATATCGTAGCGTGAATGTGCAAAGATTGAACCTGTCAAAGCATAAGGCGAAGTATTATCGCACAATTCTAAGGTTTCTTCATACTTATCTGCATCATATAAGTAAATTGTGATAACAGGACCGAACAATTCTGTTTCCATAGTTGCGTAATGAGGATTTGTAGTTAGAATTATAGTAGGTGAAATGAAGTATCCAACGCTCTTGTCGCATTTTCCTCCTAATACAACTTGAGCATCAGCATCTACTTTTGCTTTTTCTATGTAAGAGGCAATATTATCAAAGGATTTTTCATCTATTACCGAGTTCATAAAACTTCCCATTTCCATTGAGGAACCTATTTTAATCTTTTGTGCCATTTCTTTTATGTAAGAGAAGGTTTCGTCCCATATTTCTTTTGGCACGTATGCTCTTGAGGCAGCAGAACATTTTTGTCCTTGATATTCAAAAGCACCTCTTACTATTGCAACTGCTAATTGTTTAGGATTTGCAGAAGAATGAGCAAAGATAAAGTCTTTTCCTCCTGTTTCTCCTACGATTTTTGGATAAGTTTTATAGTTATTTATGTTATCTCCTATCAATTTCCAAAAGTTATTGAAAGTGCGTGTTGAACCTGTGAAATGAACACCTGCTAAATCCTTTGATGAAAAACATACATCTGATATAACACTTCCATCTCCTGGCACAAAATTGATTACTCCATCAGGAACACCTGCTTCTTGTAAGATTTTCATTAAATAATAGTTGGAAAGAATTGCTGTTGTTGCAGGTTTCCAAACTGTAACATTACCCATAAGAACAGGAGATATATTAAGATTACAAGCAATAGAAGTAAAGTTAAAAGGAGATATTGCATAAACAAATCCTTCCAATCCTCTATACTCCAATCTATTTATTGCAGAGTTATCGCTCAAAGGTTGTTGTGCATAAATCTTTGATGCGTAGTGAACATTGAAACGAAGAAAATCTATTGTCTCACATGCAGAGTCTATTTCTGCTTGGAAAGGATTTTTTCCTTGTCCTAACATCGTTGCAGCGTTAATTACATAACGATATTTGCCTGCTAAGAGTTCTGCCGCTCTTAACATAATGCTACAACGGTCTATCCAATGAACATTTTCCCATTTTTTTCTTGCTTCAAGTGCAGACTCAATTGCTTTTTGCACTGTTTCTTTATCTGCTTTATGAAATTTTGCAAGAACATGTGAATGTTCTGTTGGCATTACTACCTCAGATACATCGCCTGTTTTTATTTCTTTGCCATTGATTATTATAGGAATTTCTATACATTGATTATATTGTTTTTCCAATTCCTTTGATAGTAATTCCCTTTCTTTTGAACCTTTTGCGTATGAGAGAACAGGTTCATTTTTTGGTTGATTAAAGAAAAATGTTGCATTGTTCATAATCTTAATGGTATTGATTTGTAAATAATAGTTGCAAATGTATATATTTTTTTCATTGCATCAAAAGAAAAAACCGTAAATTTGCAGAAATTTTTTTTAGAGATGAAAACAAAATTAAAATTTTCTATCACTACAACTGAAACATCTATACAACCCCAAGAGGTAAGTGTATTAGGGATTGTATCGGTTCATACCAATTTTACTTTCGTTGCAAGAGTTAATCGTTTTTCTAAATACAATTTCTATAAGAGTGAGGATTTTGAGATATGGAAAAAAATCAAAAAAAGTCTCATTGGTTTTACTGCTTACCATTATCACTACAAAGAAAAACTCAGCGATATTATTATAGTAAATACAAAAAACGAAAATAACGAAACTTTAATTAACGATTGGAAGAATTATAACTATGTTGTAATTGTTTTTGGAAGAGATAATAAGGATATAATAAAAGAGGTACACAATAGCATTAAGGAAAATATAACCTACGGAGAGATTTTAAGTTTAGAGGAAGAAACTGTAAGCGAAACTGTAAATCAAGTAATGCAAATGGATATGTTTTCACAAGCACAATGCGTTAAAACAGTTAAAACAACTAAACAAGGTTTAGGTGCAGAAACCTTAGATAACTTTTTAGTTGCAATAGAAGATTACTTAGTAAAGGTAAATAAGAGATGAGAAAGAACTATTGGTTTAAAAAATTGATTGTATTGGTTTGTCTTACGATTTTTTCACTAAATGTATCAGGACAAGACAAACTTTTATCAATGAAAATGATATATTCTGTCCCTATAATGAAGGGAGAAATAAAGTCCTCTGCTCAAAAAGATTCTATTGAATATAGTTATATTGTTGATAAGAGATTTTGGTGGCAAACCTTTGA
This sequence comes from Candidatus Onthomorpha sp., assembly GCA_045645265.1. Taxonomy (GTDB): domain Bacteria; phylum Bacteroidota; class Bacteroidia; order Bacteroidales; family P3; genus Onthomorpha. The sequence goes on along the minus strand of JAZRIM010000026.1, from coordinate 3,870 downwards.
CAAAATAATTGCTCAAAGTCAAACTCCTTATGACACATTAGTCAATCGTTTTTCTAAAACACTGAAAGAAAAATTTAATAGAGAGTTTTCTGTAGATGAAACAAAGTCTTTAATTGACAATGGAGTAAGAAAAATTGAGTTTGAAGAGAAATGGTTCTACGACACCAAGACCATACTTATTAAAAGCGAAGTAGTTGCTTTTCAACCTATTATTACAATTGATTCCATTGTGCTTGAAGGGGAGGATTTGGCAATTAAAGAGATTTTTTCTTATCCTTTGGGATGGTTTAAACCAAATCAAGTAAGCAAAAAAAGCGATAAAGTAATTATTGCAAGCAATATAGAATTTACTATGCCTATATACAATCCAATTGCTTATCAATACTTCTTTAATCATTTGGAAGCAGAATATTCTTTACCATTTTTAGAAATGCTTCTTGCAAATGCTCAAAACAATAAAATAAAAACATACGAAATGCCTTCATCTTCTACCTCTTTTAATGAGATTGAAGTCCTTAAACGATTAGAACATCAAGAAAGAGAAACAATTGTAGAGGAAGATTCTTTGGGTAATGTTATAGAAAAAGACACTGTGATAAAGAAGAAATACTCTTGCCAAGAGATTGATTACTTTCGTTTCGGGCAACAATGGATTTTTGATTTAGAGAGTTTAACTTTCTCAAAGCAAATCAACTATTTCGCACCTATCATAAGACTTACCTCTTCTAATGGAGAATTTAGAGGTTTTTATCCTTTGTTTTATATACGTAAAGACTAAGTTATGAGAAAGATTATAATAATATTGCTTTTGATAATCAGCATTGGAGCAAAGGCACAAAGTTTTGGACAACATTCTATTGAACATCAATTTCTTAAAGTAGGGGTTTTTAATCCTCAATGGGAGATTGAACAAGTGTTAAACCCTACTAAATATGAGCATCTCACAGGTTATTTTAGAGATGAATTGGCTGGCGTAATTTTTTCTGCCGTTAAGCAAAACAGAGTAAAAATCTACAACGAAAGAAAAAGAGAAATAAGCCTTGATAGCGTAATTAATAATATAATTGCTTTTGAAAAAGAGCACTTTAACATAACCTTAGGAAAAGATAGCGTATTTTCTTACATAAAAAAATACGTTTCAGCCTATCAATTTGAAGAATTTGTAGATTATAACTACAAAAACGTTTCTCTAAGTAAGAAGGTAAAGGCTTATTGTCCTTATTTGGTGAGATACAAAGCCTTTAACGGAGAAGAAAAAGACAGCGTGCAACTACCTTTATTTTGGATTTTCCCTGAAAGTGCAGAGGTAGAAAACGATGTTGATAGATTCTATATTTATGACACTATTCTATCGCTTCATCAGTTAAAATATCCTGTTCAAATGCCGTTTGCATCAAGTCTTTTCACAAAAATAAAAAATGGAGAAATAAAATCCTACAAAGTAAACGGAGATGAATTTCCTACAAAAAAGGATATAGATAATTTATTCTTTACAGAAAACAATTTTCTAATATATAACGAGGAAACAGATTCGGAAATAGCACAAAAATCCTATTCAGATATTGTGCCAGAAGATATAATTGCAATCAGAATTGGTGAGAATTGGAGCATAAACCCCTACACCTTAGAAATATTCAAAGTGGTGCAATTCTACCTACCGCTATATAAATATGATGATAAGATTTATAGTCAATTAGGAGTTAGAATCTATAATAGAGTTCAAAAATGAGAGAGAAACTTTCAATGCAACAATTAGGGAGAATAAGTGTTGATGAGTTTAAATCTTCCGAAAAATTCCCTCTTATCGTAATTGTAGATAATGTTAGAAGTATGCACAATGTAGGAAGCATATTTCGCACAAGCGATGCTTTCCTTGTGGAAAAGATTTATTTATGTGGCATCACTCCTACCCCTCCTCACAGAGAGATTCAAAAGACTGCTCTTGGTGCAACCGAAAGCGTGGATTGGCAATACGTGGAAAACACCTTGGATGTGATAAATCAACTAAAAAAAGAAGGGTGGACTATTCTTGCCTTGGAGCAAACAACAAATAGTGTAATGCTTGATGAACTCAAAGTAGAGAAAGGAAAAAAAATTGCAATAGTTTTAGGCAACGAAGTAGAGGGAGTAAATCAAGAGGTGATAAATCTCTGCCACAAAGCAGTGGAGATTCCTCAATTTGGCACAAAACACTCCTTTAATGTATCGGTTTCTTGCGGAATTATGCTATGGCAGGTTTATCTTTGTTTAAAATAAAGACAAACAGTCTATCTTCTGAATTGACTTGGACTTGCTCCTGCAACTCTTTTAAAGAATTTTGAAAAAGCAGAAAGAGAATTAAAACCCATTTTTACAGCAATTTCATCAACGGATAAATCAGTTTTACAAAGCAATCTTTTGCTTTCAGTAATAATACGCTCATCTATATGAGACCTTATGGTTCTTCCTGTCTTTTTTCTTAGAAGAAGATTTAAATGCCCCTTAGAAATAGCTAATTTTTCAGCATAAAAATCAACTGCTTTTTCTTTAAAATAATTCTCTTCCAACAAAAGTAAGAACTTTTCGCATTTTCCATAATCCTCTACGGAATTAACAGCATATATTTTATAGAAAAAGAAATAATAACGATAGATATTAAAATGAGTAAACGCCTCTAATCTGTAAGGATTGTCAATTGCATTTAGAATTTCCTTTGCTCCAAACACATAATGTTTTGCATCTCTTATATCTTCATCTAAAACCAAATTACTAAAAGGTTGAATCTTCATCTTAGAGTGAAAAGAAACATTCTTAGCGTGAGTTTCTAAAAGTTCTCCTCTTACATTTTTAGAAACAATAAGTATATAAATAACGGGATTATCACAAGAAATAAACCTAAACTCGCTATCTGGCTGAAAGACCAATGCAGTTGGAGATGTAAGATGATATTTTTCTGCATTCAACTCAAAACAAAATTCCCCACTTTCAAAAAAAATATCAACAAAATACCCCATTGTATATCTTTTGTAATCATTTTTGAGAATTTCAATATCCTCACAATACATTACATCATAACCTATTCTATTCTGTTCTGTTTTGTCGAACATTTCTTTCCAAGAAAGTCTTTCAACTGCAATTTTCATTTCTTTTTCAACAACTAAATTCTGCGACAAATTTACATACTTTATTTTAATAAAAAAACACAAATATTCAAAACAGGAAAATTCCTGTTCTATATCGGAAAAACATAGTAAAAAAAGAAAAAAACTCGTTCAAAAACGGAAAAAAAGTTAAAGATTTTTACTATATTTTTGCAAACGAAATTTCAAGCTAAATTTTTGGTGCCAAAAACAAGCACAATTTCGCAAAAGTAATTATTAACTCCTATCGCTTTTGTGGAATTGTAGAGTTAAGTATAGGAGTAACATTATTAACAAATAAAAACGAAAGATGAAAAAGGCTATTTTAATTGTATCATTAATGACATTATCTACATTTGCTTTTTCTCAAACAAAAATAGATAAAGAAGATGTAAAATATGTAGAGATAGGAGTTGATGAAGAAAATCCAAATGATTACAAAACTTTGGAGATTCAAACAAAAGACGGAGAAAAAAGCAAGATAAAAATGAAAAAATTAAAGTTTGACAAATCGGAAATGACAGAAGGCTCTATAACATCAAGAGCATACAGCGTAGAAGATTTGAAAAACAAAATAGAAAAAAACAAAGAGAAATATTTTGTAAAGGCTATGTATGAAGAAAACAATGTTTATTACATCTTATTTCATGAAAGGAAATAATTAAATCAAGTCTACGAGACTATACTTTTTTAATTCTGTAATATGTATTAGAATAGTAATCTCGTAGGCTTTGTAAAAAAACAAGCATTT
>JAZRIM010000025.1:0-9710 GCA_045645265.1 Candidatus Onthomorpha sp. | reverse complement strand
GAAAATATCGCAAGCATTCGGCGTTAAATTTATAGAAATTTTGTTTACATCCGAAAATTCGTGGCGAATCTAATTTATAAGAGCAAAGAAAAATGCGTGCAATATTATGAAAATATCGCACGCATTTAGCATTAAATGTAGAGAAAAGTGTTTTGGTTTTTTATTTCTATTGAATTGTTATTTTTCTACTTACAGGCTGATTGTCCATTATGAATTTCAGCACATAGGTTCCTGCTTCTATGGTTGAAACATCTATTTCTCTTGGTAGTATATCCCACGCTCTGATTACTCTTCCATAGGAATCTATCATTTGTGCTTCTTTTAATTCTATTGCATTGGTTTCTATAAAGAGTGTTGTATCGCTTGGGTTAGGATATATCTTCAATGATTTTCCACTATATTGGTCTGGTGATAGCGATTGTTCGCCTACGGTTACTTGAACTACTTCTGTCCAAGAAGAAGTATCGCCTACCGAACATATTGCTCTTACTCTGAAATCGAATTGTTGTCCCATATCAAGATTTCTCAAAGTAAAACGAGGATATAACGAAACCATAGCGGAGGTATAATTAACTGCTAAGCGTTCTTTGTATTGTATTTCCCATTGAATATAAGGATTGCCTTCTAAGGTATTGAAGATTATGTTTATGATTATCTTGCTTTAAGATTAGTGAATCCTATAAATAAAAAAAACATGCAGGCTAAAAAAACCTGCATGCACTCGTGGGCTTAAGCAAAAAACGCTCAAACTATTCTACTTCCCAAGTTTCACCGCTATTCAACAAATCATCTACACATTTTATTTTAGCATTTTCTTGTGCTTCTATCATTTGTTTTTCGAATAGTTGGTTATATGTTGGTTGTTTATAAGCTCTGATTACTCCGAAGGCCATTGGGAATTGTGGAGGACGCATTTGAGCAAGCATCATGTGGATTCCTGTGTTTTCGGTAGTCTCATCGTGAACAAGAATATCGTTTTCAGTTATTCCGTTTTCGCCTATTGTTACTACTTCAAGGCTTGTGCCTCTTAAAACGATACCTTTGTCTTTGTTTTTACCAAAAATCATTGGTTTTCCATGTTCTAACCACAATTGACGGTCGTCTCTAACTTCTTTATCGGTAACTTCTTTGTGTGCTCCATCGTTAAAGATTACGCAATTTTGCAATACTTCAACTACTGCTGCTCCATCATGCTCTGCCATGTGTAAGCAAACTTTTTGAAGTTGAGCTGGTTGGTTATCTATCGCTCTTGCAAAGAATGTTCCTCTTGCTCCAATTACTAATTCACCAGGATTGAAAGGATAATCAATAACTCCGAAAGGAGATGTTTTTGTTATTTGTCCTTGTTTTGTTGTTGGAGAATATTGTCCTTTGGTTAAACCATATATACGATTGTTAAACAATATGTAATTAACGTCCATATTTCTTCTAACAAAGTGAATGAAGTGGTTTCCTCCGATTGCAGTTGCGTCTCCGTCTCCTGAGTTGATCCAAACAGAAAGTTTTGGATTTGCAATCTTAACTCCTGTTGCTATTGCTGCTGCTCTTCCGTGAATAGAATGGAATCCGTATGTGTTTACGTAATAAGGGAAACGGCTTGAACAACCAATTCCTGATACCATACAGAAACTTTCTTTTTTATATCCTATTTTAGGAAATACATTTAAAACTGATGCTAATATTCCGTGGTCTCCGCAACCTGGACACCATTTAACCATTTGATCGCTGGCAAAATCCGCTTTTGTTAATTCTACCGCTGAATGTTCTATAGCCATTTCTTATTCTCCTAAAATTTGATTAAACACTTCTTTTAATTCACTTACTTCAAAAGGTAGGCCTTGTACTTTATTATATTGATGGAACATCATTCCTTGGAAGTTCATTCTCAAATAATTTACAAATTGTCCCATGTTTAATTCACAAACCACAACCTTTTTATATCTCTTCAACATTTCTTCTGTGTTCTTTGGAAGAGGCATTATGTAGTTAAATTGAGTAAATGCAATGCTTTTTCCTTCTGCTTGTAGTTCTTGTACTGCGCAACGTAAGGCTCCTTCTGTTCCTCCCCAACCAACTACCAATAAATCTGCTGATTCAGGTCCTTCAACTTCTTGATTAGGGATACGATTTGCTACTCTTTCTACTTTTTCTTTTCTATATTTAACCATTTGTTCGTGGTTAGCACTGTCAGTTGAAACACTTCCTTTTCCAGATAGTTTTTCCAAACCTCCAATTCTATGACGTAATCCGTCCATTCCTGGAACTGCCCATTGTCTTACAAGAGTTTCTGGATCTCTGTTGTAAGGTGCGTAGTTAGGATCGTTAGGTGTTGCAAAAGGTGGATTGATTTTTGGAAGATCTGCCATCTTTGGAATTCTGAAAAGTTGAGATCCGTTTCCAAGATAACCATCTGTTAAAAGAATTGTTGGAGTCATTGTTTCTAATGATAATCTTGCTGCTTCAAATGCCCAATAGAAACAATTTGCAGATGAAGATGCTGCAACAACTATACAAGGTGCTTCTCCGTTTCTTCCAAATAAAGCTTGTGTAAGGTCAGATTGTTCTGTTTTTGTAGGTAAACCTGTTGAAGGACCACCTCTTTGAACATCTACAATCACAAGTGGCAATTCTGTCATAACTGCTAAGCCGATTGCTTCGCTCTTTAAAGACAATCCAGGGCCAGAAGTAGAAGTACAAGCCATTGCTCCTGCGAATGAAGCTCCTATTGCAGAACAAATACCTGCGATTTCATCTTCTGCTTGGAATACTCTTGCTCCTAATGATTTGTGTTTTGCCAATTCTATCAAGATATCTGTTGCAGGAGTAATAGGATAAGAACCTAAGAATAAAGGAAGTCCAGCTTTTTCAGCTGCTGCAAGCAATCCCCATGCAGTTGCTATGTTTCCTGTTATGTTTCTATATTTTCCTTTTGGCATAACAGCTTGCTCAACTATCATTTGGCTTTCCAAAATGTCTGTATTTTCACAGAAGTTGTAGCCTGCTCTTACTACCGCTTTGTTTGCTTGAACCAATTCTGGCTTTTTAGCAAATTTCTTTTCCAAATAAGAATCTGTATGTTCAAGACCTTTTCCGAAAATGAAGAAAATCATACCTAATGCAAACATATTTCTACATTTCAAAGCAGATTTTCTATCAGCGAAAATGTCTTTTACAGTTTCCATAGTGAAACTTGTGATAGGTGCTTTTATCAATCTGTAATTTGAAAGAGAATCATCTTCAAGTGGGTTTGAAGAATAACCAGCTTTTTCAATTGCTTCGTCTTCAAAAGTGTCCGCATCTACGATTATTATACCACCAATTTTAGCCCATTTTAAGTTTGCTTTCAATGAAGCAGGGTTCATTGCTACTAAAACATCAGCTTTATCCCCTGAACTATAGATTTTCTTTCCTATATGAACTTGAAAGCCTGATACACCTGCCACTGTGTTATGTGGAGCTCTGATTTCTGCTGGATAGTCAGGGAATGTAGCAATATCATTACCGTCCAAAGCAGAAGTGTCAGAGAATAGTGTACCTGTAAGTTGCATTCCATCGCCGGAATCACCAACGAATTTGATTACAACGTCTTCTCTTTTAATAACTTCTTTTGCTGTCATTACTTTGAGTTTTATTTTATTTTTCTATATTTTCACTAAATAATCTGCAAATTTACTAAGTTTATTCCATTTAAAGAAAAAAAAACACTCTTTTATTCTTTTATTCTACACATTTATCAATAACTTTGCACTCAAAACAAGAATAATTTTACGAATAATGAGTAGTAATACCTTTGGAAAAAGTTTTAGTTTAACAACCTTTGGAGAGAGTCATAGCAACTGCTTAGGTGGGATAATAGAGGGATTTCCTGCTAATCTGAAAATAGATTATGCTCTGATTGAAAGTGAATTAGAAAAAAGAAAATCTGCCTCTGCATTTTCTACTCCAAGAATAGAAGAAGACAAAGTAGTCTTTCTTTCTGGAATTGAAAACAATATTTCTTTGGGTACTCCAATCACCTTTTTAATTGAAAACAAAAACATAAAAAAACAAGATTACGATAAACTAAAAACTTGTTTTCGTCCTTCGCATGCTGATTATACATATTTTTGTAAGTACGGCATAAATGCGAGTTCAGGAGGTGGAAGAGCATCTGCAAGAGAAACTGTTTGCAGAGTTGTTGGCGGAAGTCTTGCCAAGCAATTCCTTTCTCAATTTGACATAAATATAGAATCAGAAATAACAAAAATAGGACAATTTGACTACATCACCCAACGCAATCAAGCAGAAGAAGCACTCTTGCAAGCAAAAGAAAATGGCGATAGCTTGGGAGGTGTGATAAAATGCACAATAAAAAATACACCAAAAGGACTTGGAGAGCCAATCTTTGATAAACTCTCAGCCCTTCTTGCACAAGCAATGATGAGTATTCCGTCTGCAAAAAGTTTTGAAATAGGCGATGGATTAGAATCTTGTAAACGTTTTGGCAGTGAAGATATTGACCATTGGAATTGTGATTTTACAACACAAACCAACCACAGCGGAGGAGTGCAAGGTGGAATAAGTAACGGCATGGACATAGTTTTCAGCGTAGGCTTTAAACCTATTGCATCAATTCAAAAAATAAGAGCAATAAATTCACAAGGCGAAATAGCAGAAATAGAAAACAATGGCAGACATGACTGTTGCAATCTTTTCAGAGCAAGAGTTATAGTAGAATCAATGGCAGCCCTAACAATAGCAGACCTAATTAAAAGAGCGAAATAAAATAATGAAAAATATGAATAAGATAAACAAGATTTTTTTCTTTGTTTTAATTTTTTTAATCGCTGTTTCGTGCGACAAAAACAAAGAATTAAAAAATTATTCCTTTGAATTATCAGGAGTAATTAGTAACTCAACCCAACCACACTTGATATTGAGCGAAGTAGGCAAAAGTGGATTTACTCAAAATGACACAATACCAATAGATGAAAAAGGTAATTTCTCCAAAAGCATAGAAATGAAAGAACCAACCCTTTATTCACTTGCCTTAGGTAAAGAATACATTATAATATGTCCGACAATAGGGGAGAGAATCTCAATAAAAGCCGTAGATAATAACTTTTCGGGAAGCTATACCATAGAGGGCTCGCCCGAATCTGCACAATTAAAAGAGTTAAATAAAGAAAACTACAATGTACGTCTGTTTTTGAAAAGCATGAGCGAAGAATTATCCAAAGCAGATACAGCAAAATTAGATTCTATTCGCACAAGTATAATTGAAAAATATACCTCCACCAAACAATATCAAGAAAAACTTACAACAGACTTTATAACCAACAATTTAGGCTCACTAACAACCCTTATTGCTCTACATCGCACCTTTGACGGCATACCATTATTTGATTATCGTCAAAGTTTAGAAATGCACAAAAAAGTATTACAATCCTTAGAGCAAACCTTGCCTGACAATCAACACACGCTAATTCTTAAAAACTTTATAATAGAAAAAGAAAAAACACTAAGCGACAATGGAGCAACGAAAAAATAAGATATATTTTGCCTCAGATTTTCACTTAGGAAATAGTTCAAGAGAAGAAAATCAAAGAAAAGAAAAATTAATTCTGCGTTGGCTTAATCATATTTCAAAAGACGCAGAAGAAATCTATCTTTTAGGAGATATATTTGACTTTTGGTTTGAATACAAACACGTAGTGCCAAAGGGATATGTAAGATTTCTTGGAACCCTTGCTCAACTTGTAGATTCAGGAGTAAGAATACACTTTTTTTGTGGCAATCACGACTTGTGGCTAAGAGACTATTTTCAAGAAGAATTAGGACTTATTGTTCACAAAGAAAAAGAAGTGATTTCCCTTTACGGAAAAAACTTTATGCTTGGGCACGGAGATGGATTGGATTCAAAGGATAAAAAATATAAATTCATAAATACGATTTTTAAAAATAAGATTTGCACAAAAGCCTTTGCAAGTCTGCATCCTCGTTGGGCAATTGCCTTAGGTGAGAGTTGGAGTAAAAGTAGTAGATCTTCACATTCCGAAAGTGATAAAAACGATTTAGCAGAGAAAGAGCCGATTTATCAGTTTTGTATTAAAACCTTAGAAAAACAAAACATAGATTACTTTGTTTTTGGACATCGTCATTTAGCATGTAACAAAGAATTAAAAGACTACTCTCGCTATATAAATCTTGGATATTGGGATACCTATGGCTACTATGCAGAATGGGACGGAGAAAACTTGGAATTAAAAAAATTTGATTAAGAAAAAACTATTTTTTAACTTTGCACGCAAAATTTTATAAAAGATTATTCATAATTAAATAAAATATAGAGATGAAAAACACACCATTTACACAAAAGCACATCGAATTAGGAGCCAAAATGGCTGAGTTCGCTGGCTACAATATGCCAATTTCATACGAAGGATTGGTAGTAGAACACAACAATGTAAGAAATGCAGTTGGAGTATTTGACGTTTCTCACATGGGAGAGTTCAGAGCAAAAGGTCCAAAAGCATTTGAATTTGTACAACGTTGCACTTCAAACGACATAGCAACACTTTTTGATGGTAAAGTATTATATACAGTTCTTCCAAACGGACAAGGCGGTATCGTAGATGATATGTTAGTTTACCAAGTTTCAAAAGAAGAATATTTTATGGTACCTAACGCTGCTAATATTGACAAAGACTGGGCTTGGATGAGCAAAATAGCAGAAGAAATGGGCTTAGTATTAGGACAAGACTTCACAAACGAAAGCGAAAGCTACGGACAATTAGCAGTACAAGGTCCTTTAGCATTAAAAGCAATGCAAAAACTTACAGAAACTCCTATTGAAGATATGGAATATTACACATTCAAATTCTTGACTTTTGCAGGAATTGAAAACGTTCTTCTTTCTACAACAGGATACACAGGAGCTGGTGGATGCGAAATCTACTTTGACAAACAATATGCAGACAAAATTTGGGACGCAGTATTTGAAGCAGGAAAAGAATTCGGAATAATGCCTGCCGGATTAGGATGTAGAGATACTCTTCGTTTGGAAATGGGATTCTGTCTTTACGGACACGAAATCGATGACGAAACATCTCCAATAGAAGCAGGATTAAATTGGCTAACAAAATTCGTTGACGGAAACGATTTCATAGACAGAGCAAGACTTGAAGAACAAAAAGCAAACGGAGTAAGCAAAAAATTAGTAGGATTCCAAATGATAGACAAAGGAATCCCACGTCAAGGATACGAAGTTTGCGATGCAGAAGGTAATGTAATAGGAAAAGTTTGTTCAGGAACACAATCTCCATCTTGCGGAGTAGCAATCGGAACAGCACACGTTGCAACAGCATTCAGTAAAAAAGATACAGAAATATTTATTAAAGTAAGAGAAAAACTATTAAAAGCAATAGTAGTAAAAATGCCTTTCTACAAAGGTTAATTCTTACAATAAACACAATGCCCACAAAACAAAAAAAAGTTTTGTGGGCTTTTTTACAAAATAAAATTAAGAAATGAAATACAAAACTCCAACATCGAAACGCACCAAACAACTTGCGATGATTCTAAGTCTAATACCTAATATGGTATTAGCACAACAAGGAGTAATTGTATTCCACAATTGCGAAAACTTTTTCTATCCTACTAAAGACAGCATAGCACTTGACGATGACTTTACTTTAGAAGGCAAAAAACGATGGAGCTTTTCACGATACAATAGCAAGAAAAACCTACTTGCAAAGACCTATATAGCAGCAGGAAAAGGCAATATGCCAGCAATAATAGGCCTATGCGAGGTAGAAAACGACAAAGTCCTTTACGACCTTTGTAAAGACAGTCCATTAAGAAAAGGCAACTACAAATACATTCACTATCCGTCGGAAGACATAAGAGGAATAGATGTTGCACTTCTTTACAACGAGCAATTTTCACCTATTTCTCATTGCAAATTAGTAGCAGAAACCGAAGCCACAGAAGAAAAAACAAGAGACGTACTTTATGTACAAGGAATGATGCAAGAAATGAAACTAAACATTTACGTCATTCACGCACCCTCTCGCCGAGAACACAACATAAAGAAAACACTTCGCACCAAAATATTTACAATGGTCAATAGCCATATAGAGCAACTAAGAGAAAAAGGAGAGGAGAATTTCATTATCATGGGAGATATGAACGACAACCCTTGGGATTCTTCAATAAAAGACGCCTTTCAAACAGTTGCACATCGCAATAACCCCGATCCATTTCTTGTAAACCTTATGCGAAACAACAAAAACAAACGAGGCTCTTACGTTTATAGCGGAGATTATTGCAGTTTTGACCAATTCTTAGTATCAAAACCACTTTTAAACCATTTAGAAATAGAGGGCAAAGAAGAAGAAATGATATTCCGCCCTGATTTTCTAATAGACAAAGACAAAAACAATCGTTTAATTCAACCACTTTCCACCTACAAAGGAATGCACTACCAAGGCGGAGCAAGCGATCATTTTCCAATACGATTGTTTTTTAAAAATAATTCAAAGAAATAAAAAAACAAAACGCTCGTAAGTCAAAAGAAAACAAAGACTCACGAGCGTTTTTATTTGAAGTCAAAAATCAAATTTAACTAATTATTTATCAACATTAAGTTTTCGTTAAATTTTTCCATATTTGATTCTTTTGTAAGCCTACTTATTTGAAACCAATCAACGATTGTCCAAACTCCTAAACCTCCGCCTGTAAGTAATTTAAGGATTCCCCAACCTGTTTGACCAATTAAAAATCTATCAACGCCCCAAGAACCAACTAAAACAGAAACTACTACATTTACAGTAGGGTCTAAGTAATCTCCTGTTGCAAGCAATTGAATTTGTTCAGGGGTTAAAGATTCTAATTTTTGCTTAACAATCATTACATCTGCGTTTGTGAATTTTTTACCATTCTGCATCATAAATGAATTGATGTATAATTTTTTCGTTTCCTCATCATTTGCATCTAACATTTCAATTTGAATTGGCAACATTTCGCTTTGATTCAATTTATCATTGTCGTTTTCTGCTAAAACCACATTTGTCGATAAAGCAAATGCAAAAAACATAAAGTAAATTACCTTTTTCATTTTTTTAAAATTTAAATTAATACTTTTTTCTTTCTTTGCCCAAGTCCCAAATGGCGATTACTTATTTTTTTCCTTTGACTTTAAGGCATAAAAAAACGTGGGACTTTTTTCTTATCATAATGTGAGGTCCTGCAACTACCTATTCTATCAAATAAGATAAGCCCACGATATTCTCGTGAGCGTCTTACACTTATCTTTTGATAGAATTACATGAAATTTTGCAGGTTTCACATTATCAAGTATAAGCAAAAACGCTTTTTATGTCGTATTAAAATTTATTCAGTCTAAATTATTTTTCTTTTTATTTTACCATAGGCATAATTTTTCGTTGATAATTTTTCACACCACAAAGGTATAACAAATTTTTAAAAGCACAAAAAAATCTTATACAAACTCTTAATTTTTTTAAGGCAAAGTTTACAGATAAAAACTTTTATTTTGCGGAAATTTCATTTTGGGATTTTTGTGAAATTTCTTGCGAAAAATTGACGAAAATTGGGGTTAATTTTTCGCAAATTTGGAGTTTTTTTGCGAAAAGCTCGTTTAGAATTTTCTAAATCAGGGATAGAAATTTCTAAATCAAGGATAGAAAAAATTAAATCAAGGTTTTTTT
>JAZRIM010000024.1:0-3041 GCA_045645265.1 Candidatus Onthomorpha sp. | reverse complement strand
ACCAAGTGCAGCGCTCACAGCGTCAACGATTTGCTTCAAGCTATATTTAGCAACTACTTTGCCTTTTGGTTTACCCATGTGGCTCATGATGATGAGCGCACCACCCTCTTCGAGGATGTGTTTGAGGGTTGGCAACGCACCACGAATACGGGTGTCGTCTGTGATTTGTCCGTTCTCGTTCAATGGCACATTAAAGTCCACGCGAACAATCGCTTTCTTTCCAGCGAATTTGTAATCGTTAATTGTCATAATCGTATATATTTTATTTTTTTGCGAAATTTGGGTGCAAAGGTACTAAAAAGTTTGCGGATTTGCAAATTTTGTGTAGAAAAAGTTTTAGGAGTACTAAAAGTAAGGTATTTTCTTGCGGACGGAACCGCAAGGCTAAACTGATGAGTGGGAACTTAACTCGGCGAACTACCGCCGAGCACTAGACAGGTGGCGGATAAACAAAGAATACCCTAATTAATTCCAGGGGAAGGGAGTAAATAAAAGATGATATAAACAACACGCGGGAAGTATTGTACTTATTAAGCTTCCCGCGTAAATGTATTTTATTTGGAAAAAGTTTTCGTATACTGAAAATTGTAGTGAAAAATTTAGAAATTCTATTTATTGTTTCCAATAATTTTCTGCTTGTAGAACTTCATAAGCTAAAATCATTTCTTTAATAGCTCTTTTTTCATTTGCACTAAGAGTTCTTGTTTTGGTGTATTTTCCAGTTAATTGCATCTTAACTGATTTTCCATTTACCATTTCTTTTAAGAATGCCAAATGTGATTCAGAGACACTTACATCTATCCATTCCCATACATCACCTGATGCATTATCTGTCTCTTTATCATCATATTTATTAAAGAAAATTTGTTGAGTATTACCATCGTAAGATAAGAATGCCTGCTCAAAGAAAATCCAATCATCACCTGTATATGACATTTTCAAACGTAACCAAATATTTCCATTGCGCTCGCCCATATAAAGTGAAGTCAAATTAGTATTGTTATAGTGGGTGAAATATGGATTATAATACCAAGTGATTTGTTGAACATCATCTACTTCTTTTTTAAGTTTTTTCACTGCGCGCAAACGCTCTTGTCTTTCTTGTTCTTTTTTACGTTCTTCTGCTGCTATTTTAGCTTTTTCTTCGGCTTCTAATCTATCTAATAACTTTTGTACTTCAGCACACTCTATTGCCTCTGGATGATATTTTTTAATTTGATCTAAAATTTGAACAACACCTACCTTATCCTTATTTTGTGCAACTAATCGCGCATCTGCTAACAATTTACTTGGAGCATATCTATAAGCATCTAGTTCATTATTTAGAGAATCTATTTGCGAAAGTAAAGATACATTCTCTAGTTTTAAATCATTATACTCTTTATTAGAAGGTCCACATGCAATCAAAGTAAATACTAAAAATGCAAAAAATACATTCTTTTGCATAGAAAAAATAAAATAACTCCTTTTCATAATTTTTATTGTTAATAATTTAACCCTTAAAGCAAATTTTCAAGCACTCTTACTTTATCTCTGAAGGTATTGATGGTATTAACTTGTTCTTTCTTCAAACCTTTTATATTTAAACCACAATAACCGCCATTACCTTCACAATACTCTATTTCTTTGTCATTTTTATGTCCGTCAGGACAAATATACATTTCAGTCATTTTAGATGAAAGTATACTACTTTTTGTCATTTCAATTTTTCCTTTGTCTGGAAGGTTATCAAGATACGATAAAATTTCCTTCATGGTTTTTAAATCCTCTCTATCGTATTCCTTCTTGTCTATTTCCAGTAACTCAATACCCAGTACAAGATTATTACGTAAGATTTCTAAAACCTTGGCTGCATTAAACAATTTATTTTTCTGAAGCAAGTTGTATACGCATCTACAGCGATTTTCGTAGTCATTATATATAAAGGCAATAGCCTCGTCATATGATAATGTAGATAATATTATTGGGAACTTTTCATCTATAGGACGAGTCTCTCCATAACGATCGGTTACAAAATAATCGTATAAGGATGGTGCCAATTCCCACAACCCATGTTCCATAATAAAGTCTAGTTCAGTTCCTTCAGGAGTTTGGTTACCTCTTTTCTCCCAACGCTCTTTAAATAATTCCTTAGCGATTTTAATAGAAGAAACGCTATATTCCTTTAAAATAGGATTTAGCTCTTCTTTTTTATCAAATATCAATTTAACCGCTGTTCCTGATACCGAAACCATAAACATCTGTTTACCTTTACCAGATATTTCGTCAAAATCCATTTTAAAACCTAAAATAGCATTTGCACCTGCAGTTCTTGCTTTTTGTGAAATAGCCTCATATGCTTTTTCGTAGAGAGTGTCCATTTGCTCACGATAAGTTCCAGACATACCTCCAAAGAAATCAGAAAACGCTGCTGTAAAATCGGAAAAGAAACCTGTACCGATTACCAAATTAGTTGTAATGACACCTAAGTATTTCTCAACTTTAGCATTATCAATTGAGTTGGTTGTAGTGATTAGCATGGTATATTTATTTATAGTTAATATTATCTTGGCTTATATAAAAAAAAGCGCAGACGACTTATATCTACGCTCTGAGGTTCTGGAAAAACCGCTAAAATTAGATATGTATCGCCCACGCCAAACGCGGACGTTTACACATTTATTCTAATTTTAGCAACTATATAAATTTTCCAGATTTCAGAGCTGCTAGAATAAATAGCAAACGCTATTATTGTATGTTGTTATATTTCCGTTGCAAAGGTAGTGAATTATTTTGAATTGAGCAAAAAAAATCGCCTTGAAGGGCGATTTTTTTGATGTAGAGTGTAAAGACGGGAGGTGATAAGGTGATAATGTAGGATACCAACAAAGCGACACGTTGGTGCCGCTCTGTTGGTTTGGTGAGGATGAAAATGTCCTACTGCTTTGTACCAAAGCGCTCTGATAGAAAACTACGGGCAGAGTGGATTGTGTTTGAGAAACTGTTCTTTATCAGTTTTTGGAAACCAATCTCCATTGCTATGAAAGTAGCAATATAATATA